>CALVYQ010000001.1 GCA_944372335.1 uncultured Clostridia bacterium
ATTTTAAGATAAAACTTAATTTATACTCTTTTCTTTCTCTAAAAATACCGCTAGTTTCAAAATTGCTTGACTAAAAGCTGTATTTTTTTAGTTATTTTCGCTTCTCATTCTTTCTTGCTTTTCTAATGCGTTTTTTGCATAAAATCCAACAATATTAGCACTTTGGTAAGCTGGTGTGTGTATAGTTTGGTCTAAATTGTAGGAAGTATTTTTAGACATCGCCATGTTTTTATCGATTTCTACATAGTATTGTTTTCTGTGATTTGCTACATCTTGAAGCATTTCTGGATCAAATTTTGCACATTCATTATTAAACGCTATCTTCATATCGGCGTATTTTATTTTTATGACAAAAAGCTTTGTTTAAAGTTTTATTTTTATTCTTTATAAGTATATATGTTTCATAGTATAAGTTAGCTCTTGAAATTGACATGTCCAAATCGTTCATTTTGTTTAAATAAAAATTTTTTGCGATTTTTAATGCCTCTTTTGCAAAAACTTTTGATATTTTTTCTTTTGGCAGGTAGATGTAAATGGTTTGTTCGGCTTTCATAATATTTAAAAAAGACGATGCTCCGAATTGATTAAATAAATAGACGGTTAACTTTTTTAGTTTTTCTTTATCTTCTTTGAAGGGGTGAATTGTGTTATCAGATAAGCTTAAATCAAGAGTTTCTGGGCTTAATAAATTTAAGCTTTTTAAATTTTTGCATTCTTCTATTTTAGAGATATTAAGGCGGATGGTGTCGCTAGGAATAGTAAGTGTTTCAACGGCCGTTCCGCTAAACGCAGACATTGGTATAATTTTTGTAAATCGTAAATCGATATATTTTAAATTTTTGCAGTTTAAAAAAGCGTGTTCGCCAAGGTTTCTACATGAAATTTCAGCTTTTTCAATTGTTGAGTTTGTAAAAAATTCGGGAGATATATCATGATATTCATTGAAAAAACGCACTTCTTTTAAATTTGGGAAATGCTCCGCTGACAAGATGTGAAGATAATCTTTGCTAGAACTAAGACCATGTACAAAACTTAAATCTAGTTTTGTAATGCTTTTTGCTTTATTTTCTTTTATCAAATTGACTAAATCATCAACTTTATCAATTTCCACATATTTATCTATTAACATTTTATCCATGAGTTGATTATAGCATAGCCTCATTAATTTGTCAATATCATGCTTTTGTGCAAATAAAAAGTATGCGAAATGCATACTTTTAAGCACATATTAAGTTTCACAATTTAAAATTATTCTTGTTCGCTTGCAAGTGCTTTTTCGTATTCAGCCATGATTTGCTCTTTCAAGCTTTCCCTAACCTCTGTTTTGATTGGGTGAACAATATCCTTAAATTTTCCATCGTCAGTTTTTCTGCTTGGCATTGAAAGGAAATATCCGTCTTTGCCGTTGATGACTTTGATGTCGTGCACAACAAGTTCGTCGTCGATTGTGATGGAAGCAACCGCCTTGAGTTTGTCATTGTTGTTTACAAGTCTTACTCTAATGTCTGTGATTTTCAATTGTTTATACCTTCCTTTTTTAAATTAACCTTTAACGGTCAAAGTAATTATATCATATTTTATAAATAATTCAAACGATTTTAACATAAATCAAAAAAAATTTGAAATATTTGCTATGTCAAACATAGAAGTGTTTTCATATAAAATTCTATGAAATATTTTTTTCTTGGAATTTGTGGTATATCTATGCGTTCTCTTGCAGTTATGCTTCGCCTTCGTGGTGACGAGGTGTCAGGCTGTGACGCTGAACCATCAGATTTAGATTTTTTTAAAACTTATGGTGTTGAAGTGCTAAGCTCCAAAATAAAAGAGGAAATTAAAAAGTCGGATATAATTGTCTTTTCCTCTGCGATAAAAGAAAATGATGAAAATTATCTTTATGCCAAAAAGCTTGGAAAAAAACTTATGTCAAGAGGCGAACTTTTAGGAGAGATAGCTTCAAGTTACGATATAGTTATTGCGGTTGCTGGAGCTCATGGCAAGACAACAACCACAGCTTTAATCTATAATATAATTAAGAAAAGAAAACCCACTCTGCATTTAGGTGGAATTTTGAAAGAGGAAGATACTTGTTTTATCTATGGAGAAAAAAAATATTTTATCACTGAGGCCTGTGAGTATCATGATAATTTCCTTTATTTAAAGCCGTATGTCGGAGTTATAACAAACATTGAAAAAGAACATCTTGATTATTTTAAAACCTTTGAAAATGAACTTTCTTCTTTCAATAAATTTCGTAAAAATTGTAAGTTTGTGATTGAAGGAAATGGTGGATTTGAAATCAAAAATATTCATCATAGAAATCTAAAATTATGCTTTGATATATTTAAAGGTAAAGAGAAAATAATGTCCTTAAAGATGAACATCTGCGAAGAGGTAAATGTGAATAATGCACTTCTAGCCTATAGAGTTTGTAAAATGTTGGGCGTAGATGATGGTGAAATAAAAATGGGGCTTGAAAGTTTTTTAGGTGTGAAGCGAAGATTTGAAAAAGTTGAGTCTTCGTATTTTAAAGATGTTATAGTTGATTATGCACACCACCCAACGGAGATAAAAGGAACAATCTTAACTGCAAAAAATTTATTTAAAAAAGTGGTGTTTGTCTTTCAGCCTCATACCTATTCACGAACAAAAGAACTGTTTGATGAATTTGTAGAGGTCTTTAAAAAAGAAAAAGATTTAGTAATTTTCAAGACCTTTCCAGCACGTGAAACTGAAAAAGACGGTGTATCTGGTAGGGTTCTCGCAGAAAAATTAGGCTGTTTATATTTTGAAGACGTATTTAGTTTGATATGTTGTCTTAAAGAAAATTATCCTAATTTTGCTGTTATCTTTATTGGTGCAGGTGACTTACCAAAATTATTGGAGAACGAAAAAATAATAAAAAACAACTAAAATTTTAATATTTTTTTGTTTTTTATATGGAATTAAGCAATTTTTGCGATTAAAACTAATTTTAGTAACTTATAAAGAGGTAAAACATAAAATGAGAATATATGAAATTTATCTATAAAAACAGTGTGGTATTTTATAAATATATTAAAAGAAAAGGTGATGTTGTCAATGTATATTTACATGGTTGGGGAACAACGCACGAATCACTTTATTTTTGCAATGAGCATATAAAAAAGCCATCGCTTTTTATTGATTTTCCTCCGTTTGGTAAAAGTGATAAAGACATAAAAGGTTGGACAATTTTTTCGTATGCAACTATGGTTGTGTCATTATGTGAGAAATTAAACATACATAAGATTAATCTTATTGGGCATTCGTTTGGTGGTAGAGTTGCAATCCTTGTTTCTGTTTTTTGTCCTACGAGAGTAAATAAGTTGGTGCTTGTTGACAGTGCTGGTGTCAAGCCTAAGCGAGGCGTGAGATACCATTTTAGAGTATGGAAATATAAGCTTTTTAAGAGATTAAAATTGGATACTTCAAATATGGGCAGTTGTGAATACTTGGCGCTCAATGAAAATATGCGGAAGACTTTTAAAAATATTGTAAACACGCACTTGAATGAATTTTTAAAAGATGTGAAAGTTCCTACTTTAATTGTGTTTGGAAAGGAGGATAAAACAACGCCTCTATACATGGCTAGATATCTGCACAAAAAGATTAAAAACAGCGAACTTATTTTGATAGATAAAGCGGGGCATTTTTGTTTTAATGACAATAGATACGCTTTCTTAAAAAATGTTAAGAGCTTTATTGAGGAGGGTTGATGGAGATTTTGTATTCATTTTTTGTTGCGCTGGCTCTTACTATTTTAATGTTTCCACTTTTAAAGGTATATCAATTAGAAAATTATCGCATCAAAAAATACCTGTCTAGAGTTTTAAAATTTAATTTTGCGTTTGGAGATAAAAACGATTTAAAATTCACAAAACGTATATTAAGAATGATTTTTTGTGCTTTTTTATTGATTTTTTGCATATATATTTTGATTTTTTGTTTTGTAAAAAATGTATATGTTGAAATAGGCTTGATTTTTGCAGGCTTGTTGTTTCTTCCATTTTTATTAAGTTTGGCTCATTTTGTTATCTTTCCGGTGGAAAAAATGGTGATGTATTACTATCTTTCTAAGGCAAAGAAAAAGCTAAAAATGATGCCATGTAGGAAGATAGCGATTACCGGTAGCTTTGGGAAAACGAGTACGAAAAATATTCTTTTTAAAATTTTAAGTGAAAAATATAGAACTTGTGCAACGCCAAAAAGTTACAATACTCCCATGGGAGTTTGTATGACGATACTTAACAAGCTGAGTCCGCTTGATGATTTTTTTATCGTAGAAATGGGGGCACGCCATAAGGGAGATATCTCGTTTTTGTGTAACCTAATAGGTGTAGATTATGGGATATTGACTCCTGTTGGAAAGTGTCATATAGAAACTTTTAAGACGCTAGACAATGTGGAAAATACCAAATTTGAACTCTGTCAGAATGTCAAGAATTTTATAGTTATCAATGGCAAAAGCGAATCCAACTTAAGACTTTATGACAGATGCGAAAAAAAGAAATATTTAATATGTAAGGCTGGCTCCTTTGCGTATGCAGATGATATTAAATTTTCAGAGGGGAAGGCGAGATTTGTTTTGCATATTGACAATAAAAGCGTTTTGGTGTCAACTAAATTGCTGGGCAGAGCGAATGTAGATAATATAGTTGTAGCGTCAAGTTTGGCATACTTACTTGGATTGAATCTTTTAGATATTAAAAGAGGAATAGAAAATTTAACCCCAATTCCTCATCGGTTGGAGTTAGTGAAGGGCTATGCTACCGTGATTGATGATTCGTATAATAGTAATTATGAAGGCTTTAAGCAGGCGTTAGAGGTGCTAGAATCTTTTAACGGTCAAAAAATTTTGGTGACGCCCGGAATGGTGGAACTAGGGCGGGAACAAGAAAAACTTAATTATGATATTGCCATGGAGATTGCCAAAGTTTGCGACAAGGTGATTGTTATGAATAAGGTTAATAAAACTGCTTTGACCGATGGGCTTCGTGATGGTAAGTTTAATATGAAAAATGTTTTATATGCAAACACACGCCAAGAACAAAAAGAGCTTTTAAAGTCCATTATCACTAAAAATAGTGTGGTGCTTTTTGAAAATGATTTGCCTGATAACTATCAATAATTCAAAAATTTTCACTAAAAATAGTTAATTTTCATAAATAAATATGAGGGAATTATGAAAGATAATATATATTTGTTTTATGGTGGCGAAAGTGTAGAACATGATATTTCGATAATAACGGCAATGCAGGTTTTGAAAGTCTGTAAAGATTTGATACCGGTTTACATAGGGCGAAACGGGGTTATGCACATAGCAAAAAATTTAGATGATGTTAAAATCTACTCTAACTTTCAAAAACTTGCAAAGGGAGTGCAAGATGTAACTTTTGTCAACGGCAAGCCATATCTTGCAGTTAAAAAAGGTGAAAAATATAGTAAATTTTTGCCGGTTAGTTTTGCACTACTTTGCACGCACGGAAAGTTTGGTGAAGACGGAGAACTGCAGGGAATCTTAGAAAGTTGTCATATACCTTATTCAAGTTCTAACAATATCTCGTGTGCAATTTGCATGGATAAGATTTTTATGAAAGATGTGTTTGTTTCAAGAAAAATTCCCACAGTGAAAAGCTATCCTTTAAACTATTATGATTATCTTGTAGGCAAGGAGAAGGTAAAAAAGGAAATCGAAAAAGAGATTAAATACCCTCTTATTTTAAAGCCAGCAAGACTTGGTAGTTCTATTGGAATTAAAGTTTGCAAGACGTCTGTAGAGTTAGAAAATGCTGTCGATTTTTGCTCAAAATTTGATAATAGAATTTTGGTAGAAAGGTATCTTTCTGATATTGAAGAATATAATTGCGCTTGTGTTTATATGAACAAAGAGCTTTTAGTTTCAGATGTGCAAAGGGTGGAAAATAATTCGCAAATTTATTCTTTTGAAGAAAAATATTTAAAAAATAGCGTAAAAAATGATAAAAAAATTGAAAAAAACTTAAAAAAACGAATAAAAAGCTTAACTTTGAAGGTTTATAACATTTTTAACTGTTTTGGAGTTGTGCGTGTAGATTTTATTTATGATAAAGGAAAAGATATGCTTTATGTAAACGAATTAAACACAATTCCGGGTTCGCTGGCTTTCTATTTGTTTAAAGATTTAAACTTTAAGGATCTTGTCAATTGCCTTATTGAAGAGGGAAAAGAGCGAAAAGTAAAAGAGCAGTTTGTAACTTCTTATGACAGTGAAGCTCTTGAAGTGTTTGAAAAATTGAACTTAGATATGATAAAAAAATAAAAATCAAAAGCGGTCAATACTCCACTTTTTATTATAAAAATTTTAAAATAAATTTTATATTTGCTATAAAAAGAAAAACTTAAATTTTTAATTATAATACTAAATTTGTTTTGTGAAAATGAAATTTTTTGTTATACTAAATATATATAAATTTTACTATACACACCTCTTGTCCATATAAGTTTAAATTTTGGAGAATTTATGAAGAGATTTTTGATTTGTCTATTTTCCTTTTTATTTATAGGTTGTTCCATCGCTGGCGGAGCAGCCCTCCTTTCAAATTCTTCATATAGCGATGAATATCGGGGGGGGGAATCGTCAAACTCAGAAAATGATGTAACCAAAAACGCTCCGACAATGATTGGCAGTTTGGAGATTATGCAAACACTTCGATAAGTCTATACTATAATCAATACTATGCCGATGAGAGCGAGCAGATTACAAGTTTTGACTATGACCAAATATCTCACGCCGGCTTTTCGTTTATGGGTTGTTATACCTCACCAAACGGACAGGGTAATATAACGGTGTATCCAAGCGGAGAATTTGTAAGCACAACGATAACTCAAGAAGATGACACTTGGTATTGTTATTGGGTTCCAAATCTTTCGGCGTATTATGATGAGAACGGTTATTGGTATGTGGAACTTGGTATGATGCCACAGACAAAGGTGACTGATGATGCAATTATTACAGCACTTAATGGAACAGGGCTAAACAGTGGAAATAACTATCGTTTTGGAGATTTGGTATTAGAATCTAAGGTGTATGGGAATGAGGAGTATTGCGAGTATAACGGCAATTGGTACAGGGTTGAGCCGATTAGGTGGAGATTAGATTATAGCACAAGTCAGACGGTGGGCTTTGGTACAACAGATAATACACTTGCTGTTACGGACACTATCGTCTTTATCAGTCAATTTTCTAACACCACACTAAATTCAGGAGATGGTTATTCTACTACGGCGGTTACAAATTTACTTGATAGTCTGTTAGATACAGAGTATTTTGTTACAGAGACAAAGACAATGCCGACCTTTGGTTCAAGCACAATAAATGGCACGGCAGAGAGTGTGACATCAAATATCTTTGTGGCATCGAGAGAGGAGATAACAGAGGTTTCAGGAGGTGGCAAAATACAATTTTCTGACCTTGTAAAAGACTATCTAATTTCAAGCGGACAGATGCCACTCTACTACACACGAGATTTAGGCACAAACTACAACAACATCTTCTGTATGAATAGTAATGGCGAGAGTGTGCAGTACAAGCCACAAAATTACTTCGGCGTGCAATTCAGCGTCTTGATTACTGAATATGCGTGCGTGGAATAATTTGTGTTCAATAAAAAATTATTATTTCTAAATATTTTAAAATTTTAATTTTCTATATAATAACAACAAAATATAGCGTATTATTCATTGCATAATACGCTATATTTTGTTTATTTTATAAGAAATTCCCAAAGCATTGAATCATAAGGAACTAGGATTTTATTTATAGGAGTGCAGGCGTCCAGTGGCTTTAAAAGTTCATAAGTGGTTTTATTGTCCTCCTCTTGCAAGAGAAGTGGCTTTAGGTATTTTGCATAGAGAAGAAGCTCATATTTATGTGTTGAGTTGATGATATAATCAACGGTTGTCTTATATGGTTTTATATAGAGATTTTCACTTTCAACTGTATGATTCCATGTTTTAAAAGTTTGCTCTATGCTTGCTCCACGCTTATAGTAATCACGCAAACTCCTTCGCATAAGTCTCAGTTTTTTTGCGTTTAGAACAAGTTTGTCATTTAAATAAAAGTCAACATTTGGTGCGATATATATCTTATAGCCTATATTCTTATTTTCAGTTATTGTAAATAAATCAGGATTTAGTGCGTGAAGCCCCTCTATTATTATTGCAGAGTGTTCGGTTATCTCTACCGTTTGCTTATAATCTTCCGGCCTATTTTTGACAAAGTTATATATTGGCATCTCCGCCTTTTGATAACGAAAGAGATCTTTGATAAAACTGTTAAAACTTTCAACATCAATTGTGGCAAAACTATCATAATCTAACGCTCCGTCACTTAGAACCTTGCGTTCATTTAAAGGCACTAAAAAATTGTCAAGCGAGATGGTTGTCGAGGCGTAACCGAATTGTGCAAGACGCTCAGTTATTATCTTTGAGGTGGTTGTTTTGCCAGCTGATGTAGGCCCACACAAAAGGATAATCTTTTTACCCGAAGCTAAAAAATCTTCCACAAGTTCTCTTACCTGTATGTGGTATTTTTCTTCCTCTTCTGTTATAAAAGCTTCAAGGTTCAATTCGGCTTTTTTGTTTATATTTTCAATGCTTTCCTTTTCCTTTAAAAGTAAGTTTGGATTATTTAAAAATTCCTGTCTTTTCATCTTGTCTCCTAAATTCTTATATAGAATATCACAAATTTATCTTTAAAAGCAAATTCTAACAAGTAATTTTACAATAAATTTTTTTTGTTGAATTTTATCTATTTTTGTCCTTGTGAGCTATTTTCTTATTTATGATATTAAAATGTCTAAAAGGAGTTCGATATGAAAATTAAACGGGATAGTAGAATTGTAGCTATGGGTGATATTTTTTATGACCTTTCGGATAGTTATGAAAAGGGGCTTGAACACGCTCTAGAGGCTTTAGGTCGTGGGGCTGAAAAAGTTATCTCTGAGAGAAAATATCCTTTAGATAATTTGGAGCTTGTGAAAGACGTCAGAAAGGAGTTTGGGGAGGCCTGTGCAAGAGAATATGGCTATCCTGCAAATTCCTTAAAGCTTGTTGGAATCACGGGAACAAACGGCAAGACAACTTGTACGCATATCATATATGAACTTTTAAAACGCTCGGGCTTTAAGGTTGCACGTATTGGAACTATGGGCGTACATTATGAAGATGTGGATAAGGACTACGATATGACCACTCCTGATGCAGATATATTGCAGAAAGAGTTTTATGAAATGAAAAAGCGTGGTGTAGAGTATGTTGTCATGGAAGTATCAGCTCACGCAATAAGTCAAAATCGAATTGAGGGCTTGAAATTTGAGGTTGGAGTTTTAACGAATATAACGCAGGATCACCTAGATTATTTTGGTGATATGGAAACTTACGCAAAGACAAAACTTTCCTTTTTTGACAAAAAATATATAAATTCTGCCGTTGTCAATATTGACGATAAATACGCACTTGCTCTTTTTAAAGAAGAAAAAGTGCCAACTATTTTTTACGGCATTAAAAATCCTGCCGATGTTTTCGCTGTGAATGTAAGTAGCGGTATAAATGGAAGCAAATTCTTTTGTAACCTTTTTGATGAGGTGTATGATATAAAAACAAAGCTTTTTGGAGATTATAATGTTATGAACGTGCTGGCGTGTCTTTCGGTGTGCGCTAACTTAGGACTAGATATGAATAGGGTGTGTCAAGAGCTAGTAAATATCGAGCCGGTCGAGGGAAGGTTTAATGTTATTAACATTGGAGGGAAAAGCGTTATCATCGATTTTGCACATACTCCTGATGGGCTTGAAAATGTGCTTTCGACTGCAAAAAAGCTAGCACCAAAACGGCTTTTTTGTGTGTTTGGGTGTGGTGGAAATCGTGATGTTGATAAGAGGCACAAAATGGGCAAAGTGGCAGAGAAATATTGCGATTATGTTTGTTTGACAGATGATAATCCTAGGCAAGAAGATGAAATGAAGATAATAAAGGATATTGAGAAAGGCATGACAAAGCCTCATTTTGTGGAGACAGATAGAGCAAAAGCGATAAAAAAAGTGTTCAATATTATGCAGAGCGGTGATGTTATGGTTGTTGCAGGGAAAGGTGCGGAAAAATATCAAATATTCGGAACACAAAAGGTGGATTATAGTGATTTTGATGTTGTGAAGAGACTATTAAAAAAAGATAAGGCTAAGGAGGAATATGGAAATTAAATTTATTCTTTGTGCTCTTATTTCATTTGTATTTGCAATTTTACTTGCACCTTTTGTTATTCAAACTTGCAAAAAACTAAAAGCGGGACAAAATATTTTGCATTATGTGGATAAGCATTTGGCAAAACAAGGAACGCCGACAATGGGCGGTTTCATCTTTCTTATTCCTCTTATCGTTGGGTTACTTTTTTTATTGCCAGAGAACAGATTCCCTGCTCTTTTTCTTGTGATTGTCACTTTTTCGTATGCACTTTTAGGCTTTTTAGATGATTTTATAAAAGTGCACTTTCATCATAATGAAGGACTAAAGCCCTATCAAAAGATTATAGGTCAGTTTGGTTTGGCGTTAATTGTTGGCCTATACATTTACTTTTCTGGCAACACCAGTTTAAATTTTTTTGGACTAGAATTTGATATTGGTATATTTACAATTCCGCTTGTGATTTTGGTTCTTCTTGCAACAACAAATAGTGTCAACTTAGCTGATGGGCTCGATGGGCTTGCAGGAGGAGTTAGTTTATCGTATATCACAATTTTTGGGCTTATTCTTACATTACTTTCTGGACAAGAAAATTTGGCAATACTGTGCTTTGCATTGAGTGGAGCACTTGCTGGCTTTCTTGTTTTTAATGTCTATCCAGCCAAAATTTTCATGGGTGACACAGGCTCACTTGCACTTGGCGGTTTTATTGGTACGGTGGCGGTGCTCTCTGGCTTAGAATTTATCTTGCCAATAATGGGTATAATGTTTGTTTTATCAGCTCTGTCTGATATTATTCAAGTTCTTCACTATAAACGCACAAAGAAGCGTATCTTTTTGATGGCTCCACTTCATCATCATTTTGAGCAAAAAGGTGTGCATGAAAATCGCATTGTCTTCGTATATATTATTATAACAACGGTTGTTTCGCTTGGTGTTTTAGGAGTGTATATAACCGTTTTGTAAGGCGGTGAGATGAGATTTAAAAATAAAAAAGTTTTGGTATATGGTCTTGGAGATAGTGGCAGAAGTGCGGTCAAGCTTTTAAGTAAATTAAATGCACGTGTATATTTTTACGATGATGATATAAGTTATTCAAATTTTATTGGCTATATCAGAAGAATAGAAGAGGAAAAGTTTGACTATTGCATTTTGAGTCCGGGAGTTAGCGTTAAAAATAATCCATACCTTGAGATAATGAAAAATAAGGGCACGGTTATATTAAGCGAACTAGATCTAGGCTATCTTTTTTTGAAAGGCAAAATTATTGCTGTGACAGGAACGAATGGCAAGACAACAACCTGTAGCCTCATTTATAAAATTTTAAAAGATAATGGCTATGATGTAAGGCTGTGTGGCAATATTGGCGTGCCTATATCGTCTATTAATAATACCACAAAAATGAGTATTACGGTTGTTGAGGTATCAAGTTTTCAACTTGAAAGTTCAAGGCTTTTTAGGTGTGATGTTGGAGTTATTTTAAATGTTATGCCCGACCATTTAAGTAGGCATGGAACAATGCAGGAGTATATCAATTGTAAGAAAAAGTTAGCTTCTTTTACACGCAAAAAACTTGTTTTAAATCTTGATGATGAAATTGCAAAAACTTTTAATTTTAATAAAAAATGCCTATATTTTTCAAAAAAAACGCTAAAAAAAGGTATTTTTCTGAAAAATAATCAAATTTTTATCAATAAAAAGCCTGTCTGTGGAGTGGAGAATATTAAACTTTTGGGCGAAAAGAATTTAGAAAATGTGCTGGGTGCTGTTGCAAGTTTATCAAGTTTTAAAGGAGTAGATTTTAATAAAAGTATATCCACTTTTCTTCCATCGGCACATAGATTGGAAATTGTTGGTAAGCAAAATGGGGTTTTGTATGTTGATGACAGCAAGGCGACAAATGTCTCTTCCGTTGTTAACGCATTGACAGCTTTTAGGGATAAAAAAATTTTACTTTTATTGGGTGGACGGGGCAAAGATGCTCCTTACGATACTATCTTTCAATATCCTTTAAAAGAGGTTGTTACCTTTGGCGAGGAGGGAGAAAAAATAAGTGTTACAGCAAATCGTTATCATGTTCCAACTTCCAATTTTAAGCATTTTGAAGATGCGGTGTTTTACGCTTGCGAAAGGGGAGAGATGGGAGATGTTGTTCTTCTTTCGCCGGCGTGCTCTAGTTTTGATGAGTTTTCTTCTTATGGCGAGCGAGGAGAAAAATTTAAAGAACTTGTGTTGGAGTTTTTAAGTGGAAAAAATTAGGAAATTGTTTATTGTATCTAAAAAGAAAAAATTTGACAAAATAACATTTTTTGTCACTTTTTTAATGTTCGCTTTGGTGATCTTTGGTTGCATCATGGTGTATAGTGCTAGTTTTTACTCGGCGGAAATTAGATATGGTAATGAATATTTCTTTTTACTAAAACAACTCTTAGGCGTGGCACTTGGTATTTTTGCTTTTATCTTTTTTGCCTACTTTGATTACCATCTTTTAAAGAAATTTCGATATGTCGTGCTTGCTGTCTGCGTTGTTCTTTTGGTTTTGGTTTTTGTTCCGGGCTTTGGTGTTCAAAGTTATGGAGCGAATCGCTGGGTCAATATCTTTGGAATTTCTATTCAACCTTCGGAAGTGACGAAGTTTGGGCTTATCTTGTATCTTGCAAGCTATCTATCCGACAACCATGAAAAAATAAAAACTTTTAAGGGTTTAATTCCGCCTCTTGTTGTTTCTGGTGTGCTATGTTTATTGGTCATCATTGAGCCGAGTATGAGTGTGACAATGTGCTTACTTTTTTTGACATTCTTTATGCTTATAGTCGGAGGAATAAACAAAAAACATACGCTACTGTTCTCTGGACTTGCTTCACTATGCGTGCCTCTTCTTATCATTGCTGAGCCATATCGTATGAAGCGACTTTTTGCCTTTCTTGACCCTTGGATTTCTCCGCAAGGTGAGGGCTTTCAACTTATTCAATCGTTGTACAGTCTAGGTAATGGTGGTATGTTTGGTGTGGGACTTTTTAATTCAAGGCAAAAATACCTCTTTCTTCCGTTTGCTGAATCTGATTTTATCTTTTCCATTATTGGTGAGGAGTTTGGCTTCTTTGGTGCAATACTACTTATTCTTGTTTTTGCTCTTCTTTGCTACTTTCTCTTCAAAATCGGGCTTTCTGCAAAAGATAGGTTTGGCTGTCTGCTCTCGCTTGGCGTAGGAGTTTTGATAGCTGTGCAAACGCTATTAAATATTGCAGTTGTGACCGGCTCGATTCCTCCAACAGGACTCCCTCTTCCTTTCATATCAAGCGGTGGCACCTCGGTAGCTGTCTTTATGGCAGGAGTTGGAGTTTGTGTCAATGTGCATAGGCAGTCAAAATTATCATAGCGAAAGAAAATCTTTTTAGAATAAGAAATAGAGTTTTTTGTGTCAAATTATGAAAAAATCATAAAAATTAGCGAAAAAATAGAAAAAATTTGATTTTTTTGATAAAAATTGCGTATTTTTTTGACGAATTAAATCGAGTAACTTAAATTTTTCTTTTCCATATAATTTTATTATGAAAGAAAAATTTTTGATAAATGGAGGGAAAATTCTCTCTGGAGATATTGAAGTTGAGGCATCAAAGAATGCCTATTTGCCTATTCTTGCCGGAAGTATTTTGTGTGATGAAAGTGTGACTTTTTTGAATGCTCCTATGTTTTCCGATATTGAAAATATGTGTGAGATTTTAAAACTTTTAAATGTCAAAATTGTGCGAGAGGGACACCTTTTGACACTCGATTTACATAATGTGAAAAATGAAAAGATATCACACGAATATACCAACAAACTTAGAGCGTCAATCTTTTTACTAGGGTCACTTTTAGCAAAGTTTAAGCAGGCGGTCATCTCTTATCCCGGAGGTTGCAACATTGGCACAAGGCCTATTGATATACATATAAACGCCTTTAAAAGTTTGGGTGTAAAGATAACAGAGAGACACGGCTATATCTACTGCAATGCACAAAACATGAAGGCGGGCAAGGTGGTCTTTTCTTCTGTTAGTGTTGGTGCAACTGAAAGCGTGATGATGAGCGCAGTGCTACTAAAAGGCAAGACAACGCTATACAACGTCGCACGTGAACCAGAAATTAAAGAACTTGCAAGCTTTTTAAATTCAATGGGTGCTAAAATTTCGGGTGCAGGAACGGAGAGAATAGAGATTGAAGGAGTAAAAAAATTAAAAGGCATTGAGTTTAAGGTGTGCTATGACAGAATTATTGCCGGCACACATCTTCTTTTAGGTGCTCTTCTTGGTAAAGATATGAGAATTGTTGGTGCAAAGCGTGAGGATAATGAGCTTTTGTTTAATATCCTACAAGAAAGTGCTTGCAATTTTAAGGAAGATGATCTTGGTGTTACAATATCTGCTTGTGGAAGAAGTGAGGCATATAAATTTATTGAAACTTTGCCTTATCCTAACTTTCCAACTGACCTTCAACCGCAACTTATGGCTTTTGAAACGCTGTCTAGTGGCACCTCAGTTATAAAGGAAAATCTTTTTGAAAATAGATTTAATCATGTTATGGAACTAATAAAAATGGGAGCGGACATCTTTGTCAAAGATAGACTGGCAATTATTAAGGGCGTGGAAAAACTATACGGTGCAGATGTCTTTGCTTCTGACCTTCGTGCTGGCGCTGGACTTGTGCTTGCTGGGCTTGTGGCGGAGGGCTACTCAACTGTTCATAACATCGAATATATCGACCGAGGATATGAAAAATTGGAAGAAAAATATTCGAGGTTAGGAGCGGATATAAGGCGATTGCCCGAATAATTTTAAATATTCTCAAATTTCATTTAAATTCTCTTTGTGAAAAGGAAAATATTTGTTATACTAAATATGTATAATATACACACTTTCATGCATTTCGCCCACGCTCTCACGCTTGCTATTTATGTAAGCAAATCATCTTACTATTTGCGTTGCTATAATAGTATATGGCCAATTTCCACTTGTCTTTTCTGATAAAAAATTTAATTTTGGAGAATTTATGAAGAGATTTTTAATTTGCCTATTTTCCTTTCTATTTATAGGTTGTTCCATCGCTGGTGGAGCAGTACTTCTTTCAAATTCTTCATATAGCGATGAATATCGGGGAGGGGATTCGTCAAACTCAGAAAATGATGTAACAAAGAACGCTCCGACAAATGATGACCTCTGGACGGATTCAGGAAATTATGCAACAAGCTTTGCAGGCGGTGATGGAACTATAAGAAATCCCTATCAGATAGCTACGGCAGGACAATTGGCATATCTTGCATATCTGTTAAGTGATACAACAAATGAAGAATACGCATCTTTATATTATATCCTAACTAGTAATATAGATTTGTCCGAACATTATTGGACTCCAATAGGAACGGGTACTTCCTTTTCTGGAGATTTTGATGGTGATTATCATAGTATCACAGGACTTTTTGTTGATAGTAGTTCCTATGCTGGATTATTCAGGATAATAAGTTATGGCACAATTAGCAATTTAATGGTTGGAAATGCTTATATTGAAGGGGTAACATGTGCGGGAGGTATTGTAGGTCAATGTGCAAATTCAGCAACCATAGAAAATTGCAGTTTCGATGGAACAGTTGTTGGCAATCACAATACTAGCAATTGTTATTATGGAGGAATAGTAGGATATTCATCAGGTGATTTAACTATAAATTCCTGTAGTGTTTCAGGGGAAATAAGGCTTGTTGGTAGTAGTACAACAATGGCCTATCAGTATGCAGGTGGAATTCTTGGAGCAATGCGATACTCAGGAACGGTAACGATTGAAAATTGTTATAATAGAGCCACTATCAACCTAATGACAGAAGTAGCTACTTATTGTGGAGGTATTGCTGGTGATACTCGAGGAGTTGTAGTAAACTGTTATAATATAGGCGATATATATTCTAATACACAGTGCGGAGGAATTTGTGGTGCGGGATATGATATTGTTAACTGTTGGAATAATGGAAAACTTAATGGTGGTGGTGGTAGTAGCGGGGCAATAGCGGGCTGGGCTTACGAAGATGGGAAAATAACTAATTGCTATTGGACTAGTGAATGTAATCTTTCTAATGCTGTAGGAAGAGATTTAGGGGCATTTATATGGCGATGTGTAGAAACTGAGATCGAAAATTTAAAATTGCAAAGTTGGTACGAAGATGATTCTATTTGGTTATTAACTAATCCTTGGAATTTCAATACTATTTGGGGTTTTGTGGAAGGGCAGAATGATGGTTATCCGATTTTACTTAATAATCAATACGCATTGATTACATATTCCTCTAATTATGGAACGGAAGAGTTTGTGTATGAATATAAATCAATTGACGAGCCTTATATCATTCAAGATATTTCCTTTATAAGAGATGGATATGTAATTTCAAATTGGAATACAAGTGCAGACGGGACGGGGGTTAGTTATCAGGCAGGAGATATATACTCTGAAAATGCTGACTTAACTCTCTATGCTCAATGGGAATTGCCAATAAACATGATAAGTCTTGATTGGGCTGGAATTATTGGTGGAACACTTAATGAGATATATTTGTGGACTGAAAATGGTTATTATCTTGAAGAGGGCTGTATAAATAAAATTGAAGTAATGGAATTTCCAACAGATAACGGCTTTACTTTTCTTGGGTTCTATTCTGGAACAAACGGAACAGGTGAACAATTAGTAGATGAAAATGGAAACTTTTTGACGGTTTCAACAACAATAACTACGTGGCACGCATATTTTATTCCAAACTTATCAGCAAGTTATGATGATAGTGGTTATTGGTATGTGGAACTTGGTATGATGCCACAGACAAAGGTAACCGACGAGGCGACTATATCAGCACTTAATGGAACAGGTTTGACTAGTGGAAATAACTATCGTTTTGGAGATTTGGTATTAGAATCTAAGGTGTATGGGAATGAGGAGTATTGCGAGTATAACGGCAATTGGTACAGGGTTGAGCCGATTAGGTGGAGATTAGATTATAGCACAAGTCAGACGGTGGGCTTTGGCACAACAGAGGACACTCTTGCTGTTATGGACACCATTGTCTTTGTCAGTCAATTTTCTAACACCACATTAAATTCAGGAGATGGCTACTCTACTACGGCGGTTACAAATTTACTTGATAGTTTTGCAGATATAGCATATTTTGAGACAGAGACTAAGACTATGCTGACCTTTGGTTCAACAACGATAAATGGCACGGCAGAGAGTGTGACATCAAATATCTTTGTGGCATCAAGAGAGGAGATAGCGGAGGTTGCAGGGAACGGCAAGATAGAATTTTCTGACCTTGTGAAAGATTACCTACTTGCAAACGGACAGTTGCCACTCTATTACACACGAGATTTAGGCACAAACTACAACAATATCTTCTGTATGAATGGAAACGGAGAGAGTGTGCAGTACAAGCCACAAAACTATTTTGGCGTGCAATTCAGCGTTTTGATAACTGAATATGCTTGTATAAATTAAAAAATAAGCAAACGCTTATTTTTTTGTTTAAATTTTATTTTTTAATTATAAATAAAAATTTTTTAAAAATCGCTATGCTTTTTTTATGTTTTTTATTAAAATATATTTGAGCGTAGAGGTGTTATAGTTGAGTAAAAAAGCAATCATAATTTTGTCTGTATGCTTAGGCGTTGTGGCGGTTGTTCTGATACTATTTTGGACACTGTTTGCTTTATCCTCTGTCACAGTAAAATTTCATACAACCACAAAAAATTTAACTTTGACAGAGGCGGAGATTGTGGAGGCGGGAGATTTTCAGTATGGTGCTTGCGTCTTTTTCGATGGTAAGAGTAAATACATAGATAGACTTAACGAGAAAGTGCAAGAAAACGAAAATTTTGCTTACTTAGAGGTAGTCAATATTGAAACAATTTTTCCTAACCGCTATGTTATCCACGTTGCAGAAAGAGAGGAGGTCTTTGCCTATCAAAGTGAAAACGAAGTGCTAATTTTAGACGATGATTTAAGGGTGCTTAGAAGGGAAAATTTGGCGGATAGTGCGAGTAGGGATAATGCCATCGAACTTGTGAATTTGTCTGTTCTAACTGAGGATATTGCTGTGGGTGATTTCTTGGAGGTTGAGCAACAGGGTGTGCTGAATCTATACAATGCCTTTCTTGCAAACAACCGAACACTTGAGGAGCAAAAGGGATTTATCAAAGAGATTGAACTTGGCGTAAATACTGTGGAAGTGACAGGACTTAGTTATGTTTCTGCAAAAATAACCACACACAATGGGCGTGAATTTATGATAAACAACATCGACTTTGCTCTTGCTAACAAAATCCAACTTATGTTCGCTCTCGACAGTGCACTCTATAATCAAATAGGTGAAGACGGCTTTATTGTCAATGCTGATGGAGAAATAATCTATGACAATGTCTTAGATGAAAATGGCAATATTGTGCTTGACGATAATGGCGAACCTCTGAAAGGCGAAGCGTGGACGTATGAGCGTTTGCAAAACTCCTATGTGTTAATTGATAACTTCATTTTAAATGACTATCAAGAGATTTCAGAGACGGATATTTACTACAACTTAGTTGCGAAGAATGAATGATATTTATATTAATGGTAGGATAAAATGATTATTGGATTTCAGGGAATAAAAAATAGTTATAATGATTTCGCCACCGATAAGTTTATTGAGAGATTAAATTGTAAAATAATAAAAAAAATTCCGCTTGTAACTTCGGATAAGGTTGCAAAGGCGTTAATAAACAAGAAAATTGATTTTGGAGTTATTGCAATAAAAAATAATATCGCAGGGCTTGTGAAAGAAAGTGAGAATATTTTAAAGTCAAATTTATTTAAAATTGTGGATATGCTGGAAATGGAAATTAATCATTGCCTTTTTGCATATAATGAAAATTCGGCTGAAAATTTAGAGACAATTACTTCCCACGCACAAGCATTAAAACAATGTAAAATTTATTTAAAATCAAATTATTTAAATTGTAAGTTGCAAGAATATAAAGATACCGCAAAAGCATCAGAAGATTTGAAAAATGGAACATTAAATAAGACAACAGGTGTTATTTGTAGTGAAAAGGCAGGAAAAGAAAATAATTTGTTTTTAGTCGCAAAAAATATTGCTGATAGAACCAGCAAAACAACATTTTGTCTTATAAAGCTTAAATAGGCGTTTTTTATAGAGATAAACAGTTAAATATATAAGGAGTAAATATGGAAAATCATAACGAAGAATGCGAAAAAGTTTTAAAGTTCTATTTTTTAAGCACTAAACTTAAAAATACCCTTAGGACAGGGTGGAAGTATTGGGCTGTCGAGGGCGTGAGAGTGGAGAGTATTGCTGAACACGTATTCGGCACACTTATGCTTGCTGTGTCAATCTATTCGCACTCAAAGGAGTATGAGGATATCGACATTGAAAAGGTGGCTCTAATCTTGGCTCTTCACGAGACGGAAGAGATTTTGATTGGCGATATCACTATGTTCGACTATGACGGAGTAAAAACAAAGAAAGAAGCAGGCAGAAAGGCGGTTCTTGAACTTTTTAAAGACAGCGAAACTGACAAATTTTTGAAACTGATTGAAGAGTTTGAACAGGGAGAAACAAAGGAGGCCAAGTTTGCCTATATGTGCGATAAGTTGGAGGCCGACCTTCAGGCGTATATCTATCGTGATAACTTTAATATGAGTAAAGTAAATCCTACCTGCCTTAAAGACGAAAGAATAAAGGAAATGATAAAAAAAGGCCTTGACAGGCCTGATAAGTTTTTCTTAGATAGTGATAAAGGTAAGTATTCTGGTGTGTTTTCAGATATCGCAAACAAATTAGAAAAATTGGAAAGAGATTAGTTATTCTCTTTTTCTTTTTGCCCTTTGTAGTTTAGAAATTTGCTGTTCCACAATTTTGCTTTTTTGCCTGTCAGCGATTTTGAGTATATGATAATTTTCCCTATATCCTTAGAGATGTCATTCTTATTGTTATAATATTCCTTCGTCATGCCAAATCTTTCATATAGACGGCAGGCGGCGGCGTTATCTTCTTCGTCGGTGTATAGCCTTATAACTGAAAAATTGTTGATTCTTGCGTAAGCTTCAAAGATTTTGAATATTTCGGTTCCATAACCTTTGTTCCTTTCTTCGGGAGCAACGCCATACCAGCCAAGCCACAGTTCGTGTTTGTCTTTTTCTAAATAATGTTCCTATAACCCAATGGCTTTACCTGTTTCGTTTCTAACCAAAAAATATTCCAATCTAAATTTTTTAGGTATAGTGGCAAGAGTTTGTTCTTTGATAGAGTCCAAAAAGTTGACTTTGGCATTTTTACGAGGAAAAATCAAATTCTGTAATTTTAATGCTTCATCTAAATTTTTGTTTGTTATCAATTCGCTTTTTAATAGCACTTCATCTACCTCTTTATAAAATTATACAAACATAATTCAACTAAGTCAAATATTATTTTGGCAAAAGTTTTGCATTTTGATGATTTGGTTTATTATAAAGATCTATATTGGTAAATTCATATAAAAAAGAAAGTTCTTTCAACTTTCTTCGTTTTTTGGTGCTGGTGGTGGGGGTCGAACCCACATGAAGTTGCCCTCGCGGGATTTTGAGTCCCGTGCGTCTGCCATTCCGCCACACCAGCATTATTCTTTGTCGCTTTTTCTAAACTACTCTTTTGTGAAAACTTTTAAGTTGATATTTATTATCATTCGCATTATCTTGAAAGATTTGCTTGGTGATTATTTTATTATTAAACTATAACAAAATACCGACTTATCAATCTACTTCATACTGTGAGTTAAAAATTTGATATGATAGATAGTGGCTCATCAATTTTTAATTGCAACGCTTAGAGTTTAGCATATTTCTACCTTTTTTGCAAGTGATTTTGATTTATTTTTTTATTTTGTCCTAATTTCTCTTGATTATTTTAAGGAAAGTTTATATAATATTATTGAAAAATAGGTAAAACAAAATGATATTTAAGAAATTTTTTAATCAAAATTCCGCTCTAGTTAGAGAATATGCGGAGAAATTTAATGTTTTACCGTCAACAATGTATCTAATCTTATCACGAGGGCTTACAAGCGAAGAGGAAATTAAAGATTATCTTTCGGTAGGCGAACTTTTGAACCCATTTTTAATAAAAGGTATGAGAGAACTTTGCGAAAGGGTGAAGTTGGCGAAAGAATTAGGCGACAGGGTTCTCATATTTGGAGATTATGATGTTGACGGTATAAGTGCTACGGCAATTATGCTTAAAACGCTTAAAAGGTTGGGTATTGATGCATCTTTCTATCTGCCAAATAGGTATGAAGATGGATATGGTCTTTCTTGCGAAGTGATTGACAAAATCGAGAAAAAGTTTTGTCCAGATTTGATTATCACAGTTGATTGTGGTATTTCGTGTCATGATGAAGTGGAATATTGTAAGAAAAAGGGCATTGATATCATAATTACTGACCATCACGAGATACCTGAGATTTTGCCAGACACCCTTGTTTTAAATGCGAAGATGAAAGGGCAGGACTATCCATTTTCGGAACTTTGTGGCACGGGTATGGCGTATAAAGTTTCAGAAGCATTGCTAGGGCAGAAGAAAGCGGAGGAGTTTTTGCCGATTGCCACCATTGCCACCATTGCCGACATTGTTTCGTTGACAGGAGAAAATAGGAACATTGTCAAGCGTGGCTTTTTATGCTTTGATAAATTACCGATAGGGCTTAAACAACTCTTTAAAGAGAACAAGGTGTCATTACAAAACCCGTCTGCAAGTGATATTGCCTTTAAGATTGCACCGAAGATAAATTCGGCTGGTAGAATGGGCAAGGCAGAGGACAGTTTGAAGCTTTATATGAGCGAAGATATGGTGGAGATTAGGGCATATCTTCAAAAGATAAACAAACACAACCAAAGACGTCAGGAATTATCCTCAATCATTATGGAGGACGCTGAAAAAGCCATCAAAAAGATGGATTTATCAAAAACTCGTGTTATCACCTTGGCATCTAAAAAGTGGGATCAAGGGATACTTGGAATTGCGTGCGCAAGGCTTGTTGAGGAGTATAATAGGCCGGTATTCCTGTTTTCGCAGGTGGGAGATGTTTTGCACGGCTCGGGTAGAAGTATTGACGATATCAACATACACAAACTTCTCTCCTCTATGTCTGATATCTTGGAGACCTTTGGTGGACACACTATGGCGGCAGGCTTGACGCTTAAACGAAGTAACTATGAGGAATTTTCTAAGCGTGTCAATGCCTTCGTGTTTGAAAATATCAACGATGAGGTGTTCATTCCTATAAAGTACTATGACCTTGATATTAAACTTGAAGAGATTGATGATAGATTTTTAGAGGAACTAAATCTCTTAGAGCCTTATGGTTGTGGAAATCCTAAGCCAAAATTTAGAATAAATGCAGAGAAGATTGAAATATTGCCGATGAAGTATTGTCCTCAGCATTGCAACATTAAGATAGGAGATTTGCAACTAGTATATTTCAATTTTATGAAAAATTTTAACGCCCTCTTCTTTTCTAGGTATAAGTCCTTCATATTTGAATTTCAGGGGCAAGGAAAGAATGGCAATGTTTCCTATTTTGATGCAGGAGGCTTCATAATCGAAAATGCTAACGCATACACTTATCCGGTGCAACTTGAACAACTTTGTTATGATAATGTGGAGAGTTTAGATTTTGCATATTATCCACCAAGCGAACTTTTGAATTTTGTTGTTGGAACGGAAAAGAGTGTTTATGGCACGGCATTTGTTACATTTGACGCCTATGAATATGTGGCATTTTCTCGCAACTATTCAAAGGACAATATCTTTCAGATGGGGATATATGAAGAAAATCTTATAGGCTACAACAGTTTGCTTTTGGCACCTCGTGGTGTGGAGTGGGCAAAAAATTTTGAAAAAATTGTCTTTCTTTCTCCTGTGCTTGACAGTGGTTATTTAAGTGCGATAAAGAAAGTATCGAATGCTGAAATCTACTTGCCAACAGAGATAAAAGAGGATAAGAATAGATATCGAAACATAAGTTTATCACGTGAGAGTTTTGGAAGGGTGTTTAAGGCACTTGTGGCAAGAGGTAAGTTCTATTCACCTGTTGATTTTTATGAAGCAAGATTAAAAGGCAAAGTTACCTTTGACACGTTCTATGTGGCATACTTGACTTTCTTGGAACTTGGGCTTTTAAAGAGAGAAGAGGAAGGATATTTTAGCTATATTGAAGTAAAAAATATTAAGAAGCCTCTTCAAGCATCTAAATTCTATAATAAACTTCAACTTTTATCACAAATTGGCAACAAAAAATAAAATATGGAGAGAAAATGAGAGAAAAGGTAATTGATAACATAAAGAGTCATTTTAGGTTATCGCCACACGAAAACAAATTGATGAATATTTTTGTGGTGGAAGATATAAATCTTGACCGCTTAAATCACGTCATTGATATTATGGCAGAGTATCGTATGCAAAATGAAGTTTTGATAGGATACTTACTCTTTCAATTCTATAAAGTTCGTGGAAAGGAAGCGGAAGTCTATGTTGACAAATTATCTCCATCTCAACAAAAACTGTATGAAACCTTCAAACTTCTTAGAAATGTAAACACCATATCAAAAAGTGGCGAGGCAGAGGATATCAAGCGTATGTTCGTGGCAATTTGTCAGGATATGCGTGTTGTTATCATAAAGTTTGCGACCATTGACTATGATTTATCAAGAATCACTCTTCCTATGGAGGAAGAAACGAGAAAGTTTGTTAAAATGGTTGCCGATATCTTTTCTCCACTTGCTGAGAGTTTGGGACTTAGTAAATTTAAGTCGTCCTTTGAAGAAAACACTTTTAAACTTTTAGAGCCTGTGGCATATAACGAGTTAAAAAACAATGTGCTTATGAAGACTGATGACAATATGCGTCAGATGCAGATTGTGGAGAAAAAACTTATTAAAATTCTCAACGAACTTGGAATTGAGGGGGAAATTCAAAAAAGACAGAAGCATTTTTACAGCGTCTATAAAAAGATTAAGAAGAAAAACATCACGCTTGGAAAGGTGTATGACCTTTTAGCTATGCGTGTGCTTGTTCCAACTGTTGAGGATTGCTATTCTGTGCTTGGAAAAATTCATGCCCTTTATAAGCCGATGCCTGACAGGGTGAAGGACTATATTGCCAACCCTAAGCCAAACGGATACCAAAGCTTGCACACGACAATAATTGCCGACAACAATCGTCCTCTTGAAATTCAAATTAGGACTTTCGAGATGCATAGACACGCCGAGTATGGTATTGCGGCACATTGGATATATAAGGAACGCAGAAAGTCGAATAAATTTGATGCAAAATTTGCACGATTTAAAGAGATTTTGGAAAATGCCGATGACCTTCCAGCAGAAGAATTTTTGGCAACTTTAAAAAGTGACCTCTATGGCGAAAGCATCTTTGTTCAAACTCCAAAAGGTAAGGTATTGGAGCTTCCTGTGCATTCGACGGTTATCGACTTTGCCTATGCCATTCATAGTGAGATAGGCAACAAGTGTGTTGGCGGAAAAATCAACGGAAAACTTTATCCGATAACCACAGAACTCAACAATGGCGACACCGTTGAGATTATCACTAACCAAAACAGCAAAGGGCCTTCTCGTGATTGGCTAAAACACGTTAAAACTTCTTCGGCACGTTCTAAAATTCGTTCTTTCTTTAAAAGTGAATTTAAAGAGGAAAATACACGTATCGGCAAAAACATCTTTGAGCAGGCTCTTAAAGCTAAGAACCTAAACATCACAAGGGCGGAGAAGGAAAAATATTTAAATGAAATTGCCTCTTCTTTGATGATGGAAAATCCTGAGATGTTGTATGCTGAAATTGGAGGCGGAACGCTTCAAGTAACCTCTGTCATGGGTAGATTATCAAATCTATACTACAAGGAGAAGGCTAAGGAAGTCACTGAAAAAGTGATTGAAGTCAGGAAAGATAAAGACGGAGTGCTGGTTGATGGAGACAGCGGACTGCTCATTCGTTTTGCGGGTTGTTGCTCGCCGGTTATGGGTGATGAAATAATTGGTTACATCTCACGAGGTCGAGGTGTGACAATACATAGGAAGGAATGTCCAAATTTAAAATATCTTGAAAGCGAGAGGCTTATCTCAGCGAAATGGGAGCAAAATGCTGGTTCTAAATTTCTTGCTGCCATTAAAGTTGTTTCAAGCGATGATAAAGCTGGTGATTACATAAACAATGTGGCAAGGAACCTAAAACTAAACTTGAAAAGTTTTTCCTATAAAAAGGTGAAAAATGATTTGGTATTTGATATAATAATAGAGGTAAGCAATAAAAATGATATTGACAGTGCTATAAAGACCTTTGAAAGTGTCAAGGGTGTGGAGAAAGTGTATAGGAGTGAATGATGAAGATTGTTTGTGACAGCGAATGTTTTCAAAATGATATGCAAGATCTTGTCAACTTTTTTGACCCAGAAGATGACATACCTTTTTCCTTGCATCACAGAGACAGCACCTTGGATAGCACACTTACAAGCAAGATAGAGGTGGAAAACAACGGGGAAGTGAAAGAGTATGTGAAATTTTTTACCATACCTGTTGGGCTTAGTGCATTAAGAGAGAAAAGTGTCATTAAAAGTTTTTTCAAAAATCATCTTTATCAAGTTTTAAGTTCGCTCACAAAAAAAGTTTTGCCATGGGGTTCGCTTACCGGAGTAAGGCCTTGTAAGTTTATGCGTGAAATGGTGGAGCGTGGAGAGATTAAAGAACATATTGTTCCAGAAGTAATGATGAAAGAATATTTTGTCAATGAAGATAAGGCGAAACTTGTATATGAAATTATGAAGCATCAAAAGTGTATCATAAAAAATGATAAGCTTATCGACCTTTTCATCAATATTCCAATCTGTCCAACGAGATGTAACTATTGTTCATTTATATCCAATGAATTATGCAAAGTTGCTGACAAAGTGGAGATATACTTAGACTGTCTTTTGAAAGAATTAAAGGCTGTTAAAGAATTGATTTCAGAAAAATCATATATTGTAAGAACGATATACATAGGCGGTGGCACTCCAACAGTTTTGACGGCAAAGCAGTTAGATAGGCTCTTAGGCGAGATAAACTATCCCGTTTCAGAGTTTACTGTTGAGTGTGGTAGGGCGGATACAATCACAAGAGAAAAATTGGAAATTTTAAAAAGGCACAATGTAAGCCGTATTTCGATAAATCCTCAAACTTTTTGTGAAACGACCTTAAAAAGAATAGGAAGAAAACAGACTAATAAGCAAATTTTTGAAGCGTATATGCTTGCGATGGAATATGATTTTATTGTCAATATGGATATGATTGCGGGGCTTCCAGGTGAGAAGTTGGGTATATTTAAACGCTCTATAAACACACTTTTGGAACTTGCTCCACAAAACATCACTGTCCACACCTTGACCATAAAAAACGGTGCTCCTTTAAAGGAAAATAAGTCACAAATATCAGAACGAGATGTACCAAAGATGGTTGACTATGCAGAAAAAATATTACAAGAAAATGGATATAAGCCATACTATATATATAGGCAAAAGCATCAGATTGGCGGACTAGAGAACGTTGGGTATTTTAGAGATGGTCATGTGTGCATATTTAATATCGACAGCATGGAAGATGTTTCTTCAATTATCGGTGTTGGAGCAGGAGCTATTAGTAAGCGTGTTTTTAACTTGGAAAATAGACTTGAACGCCAGCCGAATTGTAAATTTATAGAAGACTATATCAATCGTATAGATGAGATGATAGATAAAAAAATAAAATTCTTTTCTTAAAAAATTTGCCATTTTTTATCAAAAAAGTTAGTTTTTTATCAAAAAAAGTTGAAATTTAGAAAAATAATTAAGTTTTTTTGTATTTAGAAAGAATTAATAAATAAAAATTTTTAGACAAAAAGAGTGGAAATATCCTTCTTTTTGTTATTTTTTTTGAAGGCTTTAGATGGATAGCTGTAATATCATGTATATAGCGAGGGAAAATGGAAATAGTTATTGAATATGTCTTTCTTCAAAATTTATTCATTGATTTGATGATTTTTAAGACAACGGAACTTGTTTTAAAAATAAAAGGTCGGCATTACTTTCTAGTCTCTATCATGGCTTCAATATTTGCTTTAATTCTCCCTATCTTTAATCTTGCCGGTTACGCTTCATTTTTTATAAAAATTTTATTTGGTATTCTTTTGACCAATCTTTGTTTCAAATTTTCCTCATTTCTTTCTTTTATCAAGATTTTCTTAGTCTTTCTCTTTTCGACTTTTATTTACGGTGGTGTGGCAAGCTTTATCACACAGACATTTGGAGAGGTTACTATGTTTATTCTACTTGCTGGCGTGGCGATGGCATACTTTATTGTTAGATATATCATTAAATTTTTGTCAAGGCGGAAAGTTGTTCAAAATTTTTGCTATGATGTGGAATTGGAAATTGATGGAAAAAGTCTAAGTTGTAAAGGCTTTCTTGATACAGGCAATCTTCTTATTGACCCTTTGACTAGCAGGCCTGTATCAATCATCGGGCTTAAACTTTTTAGCAAGCTCTTTGGAGAAAGTGGGGTATTTGAATTGTTGACGAAAAAAGTTGATGTAAAAAAATTTAAGCTCGGCCACTATATTCATCTGGATACTGTTGGTAAAGGAGATAAGGTGTTGGCTTTTGAAATTGATAAGATGGTGGTTATGGGAAAGGAGATTATAGATAAGCCGATGCTTGCCTTGGCATACAAAAACTTTCAATCTTATGAAATGATTTTAAATAGTTCGTTTGTTTAAAAAATGCATAAAAAATCAAAAAAATGTCAAAAAAACTAACTTTTTTGTGGTTTTTAGGAGGAAATATGAAAATTTTATATAAAATAAAACTAGCACTATTTAGAATTTTACACAGAGATGAGTGGACAGAAGCGCAAAATTTTATCTTCTATATAAGTGGAAAAGAAGCGTTGCCTGAGCCACTTGATTATAGCGAAGAAGTTGTGCTTTTGGAGGAAATTCAAAAGGGTAACAAGGTGGCTCGAGATAAACTTATTGAACATAATATCAGGCTTGTGGTGTACATTGCAAAGAAATTTGAAAATAGCGGAATGGAACTTGATGACCTAATATCTATTGGAGCAATTGGACTTATCAAAGCAGTCAAAACTTATAGTCTTGATAAAAACATCAAACTTGCTACCTATGCAAGTCGATGCATTGAAAATGAAATTTTGATGCAGTTAAGAAAAAACACTCGCATTAAAAATGAAGTCAGCCTTGATGAACCGCTCTCTTCTGATGGTGATGGTAATGAGCTGTTGCTTGCAGATATAATCCCCGTTGACGAGGATACGGTGTCAAAGGGAGTTGAAGTAAGTTCAGACAAACAAATTCTTTTTAATGTTATAAGGAAATTGGATATTCGGGAGCAAAAGATAATGATATACCGTTTTGGACTCAATGGCGAGGAGGAAAAGACGCAAAAAGAGGTGGCGGATATTATGGGAATAAGTCAAAGTTATATCTCTCGAATTGAGAAGAAAATTTTGAACAAGATTAAGAGAAAGTTAGAAAAGGAGGAAATAATTTAAATAAATTTTGACAAAATATAGAAAAAGTGATATAATAGCCTTTGAGGTGAATAATGAAAAAACAAAAAGAAGAATTAATCAATAAAGATATGACGATAGGCGAGGTGCTTTCTATAGATGAAAATCTAGCCGATGTGTTTATGGGCTTTGGTATGCACTGTATATCCTGTCCGGTAAGTCAAATGGAAACGGTGGAAGAGGCGTGTCTTGTGCATGGGCTTGAATGTGATTTTGTTTTGAAAAAATTAAACGAAAACGTCAAGAAAAAGTAAATTTTATCAAAAATAATTATAAAATTTAAATAAAATCGCCAAAAAAGGTGATTTTATTTATTTTTTATATAATTTTAATTATTTTGTTTTAAAGTGTTTCCATTAAGATTGTTGCTTAATTTTTTATGCTATATTTTTCTTGTACAAAAACTGTCTAATTTTGTTAGATTATTCTAATTTTTTATTTTTCACATATCGTTTTATTAAGGAGTTTGTTGTGGAAAATATCTCAAAAAAGGTTGTGTCTATTAGTGAAAAAAAATGTTTAGGTTATGTGCTTAAGCCATGTATAGATTTTAAATTATTGAAAAAGGTTGGATATATTGTTGTTGATGAGGATAGTGAGCAGGAGTATTTTCTTAATTTTGACAACATAATGAAAATAGAGGACTGTGTGCTTATTGAAAGTAGCTCTGTTTTGGAGTTTGTCGGAGATAGTGGGGAATTTAGAAAGAGAGTGCTGTCAAATTCTGGCGAAGACTATGGCGTAGTTAGAGATTATGTCTTTCAATACCGCACTCTTAAAAAGATAGTGACAAATAGATGCGAAATTGGTGCAAAGCATATTTCTGATTGTGGAGATGATATTATCTTTATCTCCTTTACTCGAAAAAGAAAGAAATTTCCTCGTGCGAAAAAGGAGGACTCTGTGGTGACGATTATGGAGGAAAAGGAGGTGTCACTTCCTGCCGTTATTAACCTTTCTCCTAGCTATTATTTAGGTAAAGTCGCATTCAAAACTCTCCTTGGAATGAACAATGAATTGATTGTTAAAGAGGGTAGGGAGATTACAAGACAGATTTTTGATAAAGCAAAAAAACATAATCGTTTAAACGAACTTTTCTTTGTAATTAAATAAAAATGCAAAAAAATATAAAAATTATTAAAAAATAATAAAAATTTTAATAGTTTTTATGAGAATATTGGCTTTTTATATAAATTTTCCCTTTTAAATTAATATTTTTATAAATTAAAAAATTTCATGTTTTTTATTATATTTATTTGTATTTTTGATTTAATTTGTAGTATCATAAAGATATAATTAAAAGGGGAAAAGTTATGGTAAGATTAATTCCAAGAAAAACAAAAGTTAAATTTGAATTTTTCCGTGGGGTGACAGGGCTTGATATCATTTTGGGTGCTATCTTTCTTGCTATAGCCATTGTCCTCTTTACAGCCAATTTTGATTATCATATTTGGATTGGTTTTGCATGGGTAATTGTTGCGGTATCTTTGTTCTTTAAATTTGCTGACGATGTTAGATTTTACACCACAATGGTATATCTATTAAAATTTATGGTGCAGAAAAAGAAGTTTACAAATGACAGCGAGGGCAAAAAAGGGGATATAAACACAATTTTGCCTTACAACGGCGTTATACAAGATAGATACATAGATTTTGGAATTTATTATGGTATGGTGCTTGAAGTCCAGCCAATGTTCTTCACTCTTTTGACAGAGAATTTTCAAGATAATGTCATTGATAGTTTTGCCAACGCTTTAAGACGTCTCAATAACGATCAGACTTGCTCAATCGTTAAAATCAGAAAGCCTATGGTGCTTGATAATTATATCTATAATGAAAATAAGAAATATGACACTCTCTATGATATGCAATATGATGGGCAGATAACTGAAGCGGAAATTGATGCTAGAGCTCCTATCTTTGAAGAGCGTGTTTCCTTTTTTGAATACATAAATCGTCAACAGAAAATTTATAAAGACTATTTCTATATCGTTGTCTATGACCGTGATAGAGAGCTACTTGAAAATACGGTAAGTGGTATGATGACAGCTCTTGCAACTTCTCTCAATCCAATCAGCTCAAAAATTTTGAATGGTAAAGATTTGTATGTTTTTTTGAAAGCTAATCTTGGTAAAGAGTTTGATCAAAGGGATTTGGACGTTATTCCTTTTAATAAGTATAAAGAGTGGATTAAGCCTGCTAAAATTAAATTTAATATCGCAAAGTTTTTTGTTGATAAAGATTGCTATCGTGTCTATAACCTTATCGACTATCCACTTCAAGTTGGTAACGCTTGGGCAGCGTCTTTCTTCCTTTTGGATAGAACAAAGGTTGTTATGAAATTCAATCCAATGCCTAGAATGGACAGCGAAAAGCAGATTGATAAGGCAATAATGGAAATGGAATCAAAACTTGGTAAAGCGGGTAGAAGTTCAACTCAGATTGACTATCAGACTCATCTTGATACCTTGAGACAGTTACTTGTAAGCTTAAAAAACAATAACGAACAGCTTTTTAATGTTAACACCTATATCACAAGTGAAGAATCAGCAAAGAAAGATGTGAGAGCGATGTTGAAACAGCAGGGCTTTAGATATAGCGAAATGTTTTCACGTCAAATCGACGGCTTTATCTCTTCTAATATCTCCCGTCTTGACACTATGAAGTCAACAAAGCGTGGAATGCCAACAACCACTCTTGCGGCATCTTTCCCATTTATATCAAATTCTTTGCAAGATGAAAATGGTATGTATCTAGGTGATAACGAATATCCTGTTTTTGTTGACTTCTTTAAGCGTGATAGAGAGAGGGTTAACTCTAACATGATGATTATCGGAAAGTCTGGTTCTGGTAAGAGTTATGCTACCAAAACACTTTTGACAAATTTGGCTGCTGACAACTGTAAGATTTTTATTCTCGACCCTGAAAACGAGTATAAGACTTTGACAAAAAATCTGGGCGGTAAATTTATTGACGTTGGCTCTTCGCTTCAAGGTATCATCAATCCTTTCCATATCATAACATCTCTTGATGCTTCTGAAGATGAAAAAGTGGAGTATGATGAGTATGGTGAGGTTGTGGAAAAGGAAATTGTGGAAAATGTCGATGACTCTTTTGCTCAACACCTTCAATTCTTGGAGCAATTTTTTAGAGTGATTCTTGAAGGAATTAACTCCGATGCGTTTGAAGTCTTGAACTCTCTTGTTATTGATATGTATAAGGAAAAGGGAATTGATTATAAGACAAATCTATCTAAGTTTAAGCCAGAAGATTATCCAATATTTGATGACCTTTATAACCTTATCTTAAAACGCTTAAAGACAGCAAAAGATGACTTCTCAATGAAAAACTTGATGACGGTGGAAACATATATCAAAAAATTTGCTACGGGCGGGCGTAATAGTGCTCTTTGGAATGGGCCTACCTCCATCGAAACAAATGAAAACTTCGTTACATTCAACTTCCAATCTTTGGTTGCGGGAAATAACCCAACTGTCACAAACGCACAGATGCTTCTTGTGTTTAGATATTTAAACAACGAAATTATTAACAATAAGGATTTCAATGCTAAGTATCATAAAAACAGAAAGATTATTGTTGCTGTCGATGAGGCACACATCTTCATCAATCCAAAATATCCTATTGCTCTTGATTTCATGGCACAGATGGCAAAACGTATTAGAAAGTACGGTGGAATGCAGATTGTCATCACTCAGAACCTTGCGGACTTCATTGGAACAGATGAAATTAAAAGACAGTCAACCGCTGTTATTAATGCGTGTCAATATTCAATGATTTTCTCGCTTGCACCAAACGATGTAAACGATTTAACGGAACTTTATAAAAAGTCGGGCGGTATCAATGAGGAGGAGCAAAACTCTATCGTTACCGCTGGAGTTGGTCAAGCTTTCTTAATCACTGGGCCAACCTCCAGAACAACAGTGCAAGTTATGGCAAACGATTATGTAAAACAGCTCTTTGGTGGCTGATAAAAGGAGCGTTATGACCAAACTTTATAAAAACATAATATTAAGTGTACTAACTGCAATAGCTCTTGCTTTTGCAGGAATCTTTTTTGTTGGTTGCAGTAAAGTAAATTATTCAAATGTTGTTATTTCATCAAATATCTCATCTTTAGATTTACAGGCAGGTGAAAGCGGAAGTATAACCTTTGAGATAGAAAATGCCAGCAGTTCTTTTTATAAAGTTTTAAGTTTTTCAGTCGATAATGAAAGTGTTGTTCGAGTTGCAGATGTCAGCTATAATGATAATACCGTCACCGTTACCGTTGAAGGCTTGGTCGGAGGTAGCGTAAATCTTATGGCGACATCAGAAGAAGGCTATAAATGGACAACCGTGAGAATTAATGTAATCGAACATTCATCAACCTTAGGCTATGATGGAAGTATGCTTTATTTAACAAGTGGAAATGAAGTGTCAATGGCGAGTGCGCTTAGACTTACAAACAGCAATTACATCTTTGATGCTAACACTACAGATAAAAATATGACCTTTTATTATCTCTATCAAAGTGATAATGCAGATCCTGTCAATATTTCCACTCTTACATTTACAGACTTTGTGGAGGCAGAGTTTGATTTTGGTGATGTTAACAATATAGTAATGCCTGATCAGGCAATCTTGCAGTTTGATGATGAGAACTCTGTAAACCATAATATAAATGCTCTTAAAATTGATGGAGCCTTAATTGAAAATGGTGTGCTTAATCTCTACTATAATAATGAGGTTGTAGCAAGCAGTGAAACTTTGTCAAGTTTAAGTAATGCTCTTGCAACACAAAAATTCAATATAATTGCTTTTTATGATTATTCTATTTATGAAAACGAAAATTCAATCTTGCCTGAAAATAATTATCTTCATTACATGCATGATGTACAGATATATCAAAATTTAGGCGTCACAGCGTATGGCGGTTATTTGAAAACAGAAGGAACAGGTGTTGACGAAAATAGGACTGTTGACTTCTCCTCAGAATATGAGGTTGATAGTGCGATAAAAGTTGTTCCAAATAATAAAGATTACAGCACATACATATTAAAGGTGACAACGGATGTGGAAATTGAGGGCTTAGAGTTTGGCGTGCAAAATGTTGGAGAATTTTTATCTATTGAAACTTATACTAGAGAGGCGTGGGAAAAGCTTAGAGAAAATCTTGGTATTGGCGAAATTAATTCATCATCAGCCTCTGATGATGTCGTTTATGTAATGATTAACACCTCAGCTTTTTCTAGTAGTTTACAAAGTTTCAATATGTTTATTAGATACGAGGGAATGGAAGGGGTTGAAAATGATTACAATGTCAATTTTAACCCAACCATCGAAGTTGATGTCAATCTTGTCACAACTGAAATTCTTATAAATGATGTTAGTGCTTCTTCTTATAGCTCCGATAATAATCCTATTTTAATATATAACTACTATAGATATCCTGAATTTGGTTGGAGAGAACTTAGATTATCTCTATCGACCGGACTTGATTCGGGAGCGACATTTTCTTATGTCACAATAGAATATGATGACACAAAAATTGATTTTAGACAAGGAACTAATGGTGAGGTGGTAAGCGAAGGTCAAATTTTTGATATTTCGACAAGCTTCTATTATAGAGGGCGTACTGACACAGTCGCAAGTCAAGACAATTTCTTCACTATAACAATCTTTTATATTGTTGACGAAAATAGAAACGAGACGATTTCGACAAGTTGCAATGTATATTTTAACATTATTGAAGGGGCTGATAGTATTGTGCGTAATGTAGAATATGGTGATGCTGGAAATATGATATATATTGATATGCAGTCGGAAGGAACGACCTCTCTTGGTGACTATTTATACACAGAAAATCCTTTCCAAAGTGTCACTGTTGACCATGCCTCTGGAGAAAATGTAGTTTCTTTCATTGTAGATGAAGATTGCTGTGTTCAAAGAGTTGATCCAAACACAAATGAAGTAAGGTATTACGTTCTTAATCTTTCTGTTTCGCCTATAAGGACAGGTACTGGAATGTATCGTGTCATGCTTGATAACGGCGTGTTTGTCAGTGTGACAATTAATGTTATAGATACCTTGCAGACAGATAATTTCGGCGTGGAACTCGTTTCGTCTGATTATGTCGGATATTATGAATATAAAACAACAAGATTCCCAGAGGATGCAGAGGAAACATATACAAACACATTATTGCTGGAAATTTTAAATAACACAGATGATAATAATGAATATAATGTTGTTTATGGCAGTGAGGTTGGTATAAGATTTTATGGCAACATCGAGTCTATTCCAGATTATACTGTGGAAAATGGCAATGTGCTTTCAGTCGGAAGCAACGGAGAGTTTTCTTATGTTATCACAACAAGCGAAAATGGTAAGGCTTTGATAACTTTTACTGTACGTGGCAATAAGGTTGAAGACAATCTTAGTCTAAATGAAAATGTGACTGTAAATTATTATATTGAAGCAAAGTCTTATTCACTACTTGACGAATTCTATTTGATGAACGAAGGAAGATATGCTGTTGATAATATCGTATATTATGGGCAAAGTGGCACACTTCCTACTGAATCAACAAGCGTGAGCTTTGATGTGTATGCGGAAAATCAGGAAGCGTTTGGATTTTATAAATACAAGATAAGTGACAGTTTTATTGAAGACATCAAAGCTGGTATTACAACAGACAGTGGACTTTCACCATCAAATATTATTGCTCAGTTGATAAGTGATATATTGGAAGGTAATGTTTCTGGAGGAGAAGACGATCCAATTACTATCAGTGTTGATGAAAGCTATATCGTATCTGAATTAGTCTATGAAAATTACAACAGAGACTTCATATATTTCTATGCTGATGCTAACTCTAGTTCTCTCACAACTTATGCGGTAGCAGAAATAATTGTAACTTCTGACATTGGTGGCTTAACAGCAAGAAATACGCTTTATTTGGAATTTAGTAATGGTATAATGTTCGACCTTGAAGATATTGTAACGACATATACCTATAAAGATGTCGATTATACTATCAATATAAATTTTAGTAATAATTATAGTATTTCAAGAAATTCTGCTCCTCAGGGAGAATTTGACTTTAATACTTTTACATATACTCACATTGCATCTACTAATGGCGATTTTGTTCTTCACTCATACATTAGGCAGAGAAATTACACAGAGATGCAATATGATGCTAACATAATAACTTCAGAATATATTAAGGTTGAAAGAGTTAGCACAGCTTCAAGCATAGATGAGATTGCCTTCACAAACGGCTATTTAAGTGATACCTTTGTTGTCTTTGTTAATCCAACAAATGCGACAAACATCGACTTGCGTGCACAATTTGTTTCGACAAATCAGATTTCTCGTGACCTTATCACAACTAACATTATTCAGCAGGGCTTAGGCGTATATTTGGTGGAAGTTTCGGTAGAAGATTTCTACAATGCAAACAGTGCAATAATAAACACCATCAACACTTCACTTTCTGGAACGTTATACATCTATCCGACTGAATGGGGTGAAGATTATTCCGTTTTAGGTGAACATCAGGCTATTGTGATTGATATCTCATATAGAAATGGCTCTGAAGCTAATAGATATATCATAGATTCGCCAGAAGATGTGCTTGCAATAAATAATAATGAAGAGACTTTGTCAAGTCACTACGAAATTAGAACAAACATTGATATGTCAACCGTAAACGGTGAGTCAATTGGCTTTGTAAATAATGCGGACGGCAGGGAACTAGTAGGGTTCTCAGGCTCTATTGTTGGAACGACCTCACAAGCTGGAATAACCAATTTTAGATTGACTATATCTAATTCTGAAAGTGGCAATATTTCAGCACTAGAAACAGGCGCTGATTACTATGCAGGACTTTTTGCACAAATTAATTATGATGGTTACATTAAAAACTTATCAATTTCTGGTATGATTGATATTGACACGACAGGCTTAAACAATTCAAACTTTTATATTGGACTTCTTGCTGGAATCAATTACGGCAAAATTTCCAATGTTAGTGCAACTATTTCTGATGCATCTATGATAAGAGTTTGCAATGATGGTGATTATTGTATAGGTGGACTTGTTGGCTTAAATGGTGTAACAGATTATACTGTCGATGCTTCAACACAGGAATATAAAGCCGGCGAGATTGTTCAAAACTTTAATTCTTATATAGAAAAAGAGGAAGATGATGAGTCTATTATGTTTACTATTGAAGATAGAGTGGGTGAATTTGAAGGACAGTCTCCAAAAAATCTTGCCATGTTTGACGCAAAACTCACTATCAATATTGACGGAACTAGCACAAGTGCAAGTGTTTATACGGGTGGAATTGCCGGCCTTAGCTATGGAGATATATATAGGATAGATAATAGCGAACTTAATATATATGGATATGCTTCATATTCATCTTATACAAATATTGAAGTTAATGGTGGCTCTGCAAGCGAAGTCTTTGCCGGCGGTGCAGTTGGTTACTTACAAGCAGATGGCGAAGTTACTTCAAATATAATTAAAACAACTCTTAACTCTGATAATTCTTTCTTTATTAATGATAATCATATAATTTATAACCCTAATGATTTGCCAAGAGTGACTCTATTCAATCTTCTTGTTGGAGGAGAAGTAGATGTAGATGCAATGACAGGCTTAGTTGCGGTTGGCGGAATTGTCGGCTACGCAGGAAGTGATGGACAACAAGCGTATATACTTGGCAATACCTCAAGAACCTTTGTGCGTGGTGGAGTCAACACAGGTGGCATAGTTGGTTATGAGAATGTCGAAAATCCTAATGCTCCTAGAAGAATTGTGAACTACTTACTCTATGAAACTGATGCAAGCGGAAATTATACTATAACAGATGACGGAGAAAACTCTACACGATTAATTCTTGAAAATACCATAAATATAATTGAGGCAGTCGATGATGGCAGAGGCTCTTTTGAGAGTTCTATGATGCTTTTAAGTGGTACGACAGATAAATTTGAAGATGATATTCTTAATCCTGACCACGGTGTGACTAAAGATGTTATCGTGGCAATTGGAAATGCATACGACAACGACTTAAGATACAGAGTATCATCTGCAGGACTTATAATAGAATACGCTATATTTGATGTTTGTTCGTATGTTGACAGAGATCTTAACGAAAACGATGAAATTAACACAACAGACAATTCTCTTACAACCTATTATGGCGACTATTTGATGTATAATGGTAATGAGAATGTTAGTCAGTACGAATTTACAAAGGCTGAAGCAAACTTAGGTATCTCTGAGAGTTTGTTTGCAATGGAATCGTTAAATGGAAATGGCAATGAAAATGTCTTTGTTATGTTCAACTTCAACGGTATGCTAACTGAAGAAGCTGAGGGTGTTGCACAAGATTATATTGATGCTTCTGGAATTAACAAATTTTCACCTAATTCAAGCCTTTATCCTTTTGCGTTAAACACTAGAGATGCACAGATTTTATCTACCTCAACAAATCTTTTAAGAGTTGATGCTGACGGAAGTTTAACTACCTATTCAAATGGGCTTGCAACGGTAAGTTTGCAATCAATCTTGAATGTTCAAAGGTCAATCAACATCTATCTATACATTGTCAATTATTTGGATACTCAATCAGAAAACTCCATCTTCTATTCGTCAAATACAACCGATTCGCTTAACATTATAAACGGCTCACAGGTTGTGGTGTATGGCACAAGACAAACAACTATTTATGCTGTTCCAACATACAAACTAGATCGTGGAATTTTGTCTTATGAGGTTGCGAATGGAGAAAGGCGAGATGTTGTTATAACTAGTGACGGACTCCTCTCTTTAAATAATGTAGATATTAGACTTAACACAAATGAAAGTGTCGTTGTAGATGCAACTTGTGAAAATCCTCTTTACACCACATATCAAGTCAATGGGCAGTCGATTCTTTTCTATGGTAGAGGGGAAAACTTGCAAGGAACAGATAGATATACTCTTTCTTCATATTTACAAACGGAGGTCAACGGAAATATTTATAGATTGCCTATTGGTGCATCTAAAAATGAAGAAAATACTGGAGTGGAAGTTGATGTTGAATATAAAGAAACTGCCACAGAAATCAATATTTCAGCCAACCTCATCTCTATGAAGACAAACGATGTGCATACAGAAAAAATAAATGTAACTTCAAGAAATAACGAGTTTGTCTATTATGAAATCATCTTCACAGACGAAAGCAACAACGAATATATCATTCAACGAAGAATGGATACTAGTTGGTCAGCTCGTTATGATGAAGACAAGCTTGATGATGATGCTTATAGAAATTACATTGCTCAATATGAAAACTACATAAGAAACGGCGAAAATGACTATAACGAAGATCTTTTCAATTTGTTGATTGATAAAGATAATGTTAATAGAGGCAACAACGAATTTTCTTTCTCATTAAGCGTGAATAAAAATAGCTCTGCTTATCTTAACAGGAAAAATGTCAATGTATATGGTACATATCGAGTTGTCTTTTATGCTAACGAGTTATATGATGGCGTGCATACGAATTTCGTTTTCTATCTCAGCGAAGCGGAAATTACAAATGTGGAAGCGGTTAACTATTCAAGCATGAGCAACATGAGTGTGCGTGATGACAACATTATTCCATCTCAATATGGACTTTTAGAAATCAGCATTGACCCAATCGAAGCAGAATTCAACACTTTTACAATAACTAATGACAGCATCAATTATTTAGAAGGTGTGGAAGAGGTTGACTTTACATTTGTTTATCAAAGCACGGCGAATGGCATTATTAGATATGTTCCGGACGTTAACTTTGGTTCGACTTTAAATGGTGAGTTGTCTTTCTCCTATGAAGAATATGTCGATTATCTTGAAGATAGAGGGGAAGTTTATGGCGGAAAGATTTATGTGCGTTATCTTCTTGGTTCTCTTGGTGTTCAAGATGAGATGCCTATTAGATTTAATATTGAAGTTTCATATCTTAGCGGTCAAGTGGAGTATGAAGAAGTAAATCTAACAACAAAGCTAGCAAATTATGCTCATCTTTCCTTTAATGACAGAGAAGAAAGTGACGTCTATTATGTTGCACGTGGACTTGACTATGGAATGACTCTTGATTACTATGGCTTTGGACTTAGTGATATCTCAATCACTATGTCAGATAGCAGTGTAGCCACTCTTGAAGGAGAGGGCAGAGATCGTACTTTAAGAATAACCGACAGCGTTATCACTCCTACTGACGATATAGGATTTAGACTTAACATCTATGTCAACGCAAGCAGGGTGGTTGATAATGTAACCGTGCAATATTCAGAAATTCTCACTGTCTATATCATGGAATTTGTCTTTGATTATGCGTATATTCAAGGGCAGAATGAAGATATTGTGAGAGGTATGGAAGAGGGTGTTATCAGCACGGCGGTTGGTAATGCTTATTCACTTGAAGTTGATATTTGGGATTTCCTTGAATACGATGACACAAACAATTCTGTTATAAGAAATGTCCAAGAATTTATCAATTCTTTAACAAACAATGCAAAGTTTAAAATATACGATGCGTCAAGTGGACGGGATGGATTGTTGCTTTCTCCTGACATGAATATTAGAAGCGATTACTATTATATCAATGGCTTGGTATTTACAGGAATTAGGCTATATGAGCCAGAGCAAAATATCTACCATTTTTCAGTTGAAGCAAACTTTGTAAGGCGAAATGGACTGTATGTGGTTGATAATAATAATGCTTTGGATAGCCAGAGAATTTATACAGAGTTTTCCTTCTATATTCATCAACAATCGACAGATGAAAGTCCTCTTCCAATCGAAACTTATGAAGAATTGATGAGTATGGAAGATGGGCAATATTATATCTTGCTTAATGATATTGTTTTGCCTAATGCCGACACAGTTAATCAATTTACTCCAATTAGTGCAAATGTTGCAGGCTTTGATGGAAATGGATACACCTTGTATTTTGGTGGCAATTATGTGTTTAGTGGCACTAATATAGGTGTGTTTGAAACAATAGGCTCATCAAATGACAATGTTGTTGTTAAAAATCTCACCGTTGAACTATCTAGAAACACAATATTTACAGTGACAGCCAGCACAAGTTTCAATCTTGGCTTAATTTCGGGTAACAACAGTGGAGTAATCACAAACTGTGAAGTTACAACAAACAACAATTCAGCCCTATCTGTATCTTGTTCGGCAACCGGCTCTTATGTTGCAGGCTTTGTGGGCAGAAACAGCGGAATAATAACAAATTCAAGAAGTAGAGTTAACATCTACACAAGTGTGAATTTGTCTGGCTTTGCGGGAATAAACTCCGGCACAATTTCCTCTTCATACTTCTATGGTGGAAATCTTAGAAATGAAACGACAACAACCTCGGAATATACAGCAGGCTTCGTAATCAGTAACAGCGGAACAATAAATACCTCTTATGTTTCTGGCGAAGTAGCTGAAGATGAAGATGTTTATAGTAGAGATGAAAATAGCTATATCACTTCTCATAACGCTATATCCGGCTTTGTGTTCGCAAATTCTGGCTCGGTATCTAACTGCTATTCAAATATTCACATGAACAACACAAGCTCCTATGCATCTGGCTTTGTGTTCAGCAATCAGTCGGGAGGTGTGGTAAGTTCATCTTTCTCAACTAGCGTTCTGGCAAGCAACAACACTCTTAGCTACGGCTTTGCAAGGGCAAATGCTGGCACTATTCGTGACGCTTATTATCTAAGCGATGCAGATAATGGTGTCAATGGTAGTATGGGAATTGTGGATAATAATGCAAACACTTCAATTTCCGCTTTGACTATTGCAGAATTTAGTAGTAGCGATGCAAATTTTGCTGAGCATTTCCAAAATTTCGTCTATGTAACGAGCAGAGGGTATAATGCTGTTTGGTTCTATAACAACACGAATACATCAGCATACTACTCTGGTCAAACCTTCAATTTAAATAGGCTAGAACTTGTTGCCCCGAATATTCTTGCATTCTCTCAAAGATATCTATATTCCGCAGAGGAAGTGGTAGATCCTGAAACAGGCGTCACAACCGTTGTGTATCATTATCTCAACACCGCAGAAAGTGGCGAAAGTGGCACGATAAATAATCCAATACTTCTTGATAACGCAGAGAACTTTGAGAACTATATATTGAATGAAAATAATAATAACCATTATAATCATTCCTATTATAGAGTGATAAATGATATCGATTACTCTGAATATAACAATAACAGCGAACTATTCAGAACACGCTTTATGGGATATTTTGAAGGAAACTTCTTGACAATATCAAATATTCACATGGTAACAAGTGAGAGAATGACTTATGCAGGATTCTTCGCTGAAGTAGGCTCTTCAACACGAGAAGGTGCAATCGGAACTGTTATGAATTTCAACTTAGAGCCTTCTGAAATGGTATTTACGAATGCTCAGGTTGTAGGCGGAATTGCAGGGCGTGTTGATGGTGGTGTGCTTACTAATATCAATGTTGTAAGTGACGATAACATCATGATTTCTGCAAATAACATTGCTGGTGGTGTGGTTGGCTTAGCGGTTGGCAATTATGATATAGAAAATATCAATTCAGATGCTTCAGCAAGGGCAACATACATTCCAGAAAATAGTGATGGAAACACATTTAATGAAAGCGGAACAGATTTTTCAAGAAATTCTTATGCTGGGTCAATAGTTGGAGTTGCAAGTGGTATTGGCAGTGTAAATAAGGTAAATGTAACTTCAGCAGTGGCTGTAATTGGTGGAACTTCTGGAGCACTCATTGGTATGTTGACCCGTGAGGCTCACGCAACTAATCTGTCCTTGGCGGTAGATGAAGATTTGATGATTAATGCCTACTACTATGGAGGACTTGTTCTAGGTGAAAGTGCAGGAATGGTCGATAATGTCAGAGTTGTGGGAACAGGATTGTATGAAACTATCTTCAACAACATTCCAAATAACCCTGTGGCAGTTGGTGGTGTTGTGGGACTTATGTCAAATGGAACGATAAATAATGTTGAAGCTAATCAAAGTTTGAACTTATCCGTTGCCACAAACACTTCCGGAGTGGGATATCTAGGAGGTCTTATTGGAGCGGTTACAGGAAGTGTTGATATATCAAACATTAATATTGAAGGTTCGTATATTGGCTTTAGTGCGGTTGGTGGCTTAATCGGCGGAGTGACGGCAGACAATGTTATTGTGAATATGACAAATATCAATTATATGAATGGATATCTGGCTGTTCTATCAACTCAACAATCACGTGCTTCTATTGGTGGAATAATCGGTAGTGTAACAGAATCATCAAGCGTCAATATAACTGCGGAATTATCAGGAACATTACAGAACAATATAGAAGCTTATGCAAATTCACTTATTAGGCAAAATGAAGAAGATGTAACCTATCTTGAATTTGTAGAAGCGATAGATGTTGAAGGCTACTATTCATTATCGACAGATATGTATGAAAATGAAGACAGAACGGCACTCAATTCTCTATATATCAACGAAGCAAACAAGATTCAGTTTGAAGCGTATGCATTGACGTATGTGTATGGGACGATTTTAGATATTTATCTAGGCGAAATTGTTGGTAATACGTCAAGCAGTATGATAAATGTTAACAACACCGTAAGTTTAATGACCGCAAATGTCGAAAGTTACAACATGGGTTGCATAAATCCTGGCACTTACACAGAATCTGCTTACATCACTCAAAATTCGTATGATTATAATTTGCATATAACAGGAGAAAATGAACCTCTTGCCGGCACAGGGTATATCTTTAATGATTATCTCGACTTCTCCGCAACGGCACCAGAAAGTGGTGTTGGCCATATTATACAAACTGTTCACTCAACCTACACTCCATCAACAGCAGAGGCAGAAGAAGACGGCACGATAACAACAACCAACAGCTTTGGTGCAAACCTTGAGGGCGGATTCTATGTTTTACCTATCTATAGCTATAATGTAAATTATACTTTCTATATGGAAGGTGGTGAATCTGAACATAATCTTCATTTGTCAAACTATGGAATGGGAGTAAGCACAGATTTTGTCAATCTATAAATTAGAAAAGGATAGTCGCTTTAAACGGCTATCCTTTTTTATATATCGATTTGACAAAACAAGACAAAAAATTTAATTCACGCCTCGTAAATTTTACAACAAAAATAGCTAAAAAGATAGATCTTTTTAAGTTTAGGTTATAAAATTTAGTAAATTTGGAGATAACTTTTTATACTTTTTATTAAAATCACTTGATTTTTATTTGCTTTCTTGTTAAAATCTTATTAACTAAGTAGTTTTTTGCTGTTTTTTAAAATTATTTTTCAAAAACTATTGACAAATAGCTTTTATTATTGCTATAATTAAGTGGTTATTATCATATATGTTGAAGAATATCGCAATTTTTAACTAAATATAGGAAACATTTTGGCAAATAGACTTTGCCATATTGTTTCCTTTTTTAGTAATTTAAGGAGTATGTTATGTCAGTTGCACTAAAAAAACAAAAATTTGGAAAAGCCGAAAGATATACCTTTGCGAAACTTAAAGACTATATTCAAATTCCATCTCTTCTTGAAATTCAAAGAAAGTCTTTTAAAGATTTCTTGGAAAATGGCATTCGTGAAGCACTTGATGAGTTTTCTCCTATCGTTGATTACAGCGGAAAGGCTAAACTCTATCTTCTCGATATCGTTATGGACAAAGAGCCAAAATATTCCACAAAAGAGTGCAAACGTAGAAGTGCCACTTATTCTATCCCTTTAAATGTAAGGGCACGTTTTGTTGTGGAAGAAACAGGTCAAGCAGTTGAAGATGTTGTGTTCTTAGGTGACATTCCATATATGACTGACGATTGCACTTTCATCATCAATGGCGTTGAAAGAGTTGTTGTCAATCAAATCATTAAATCGCCTAATTACTATCTCTTGCGTGACAAAAATCAGGACAACTCCACACTCGTTGGACAAATCATACCAAAGAGAGGTATGTATATTGAAGTTAAGCAGGGTGCAAACGAAGTTTTGAATATCGTGCTTGACAGACGTAACAGAATCACTCTTGGCTTGTTCTTAAAGTGCTTTGGCTATACAGCAGATGAGATTTCTAAACTCTTCGGTGACCATAGGCTTGTTAAACACGTGCTTGAAAAAGAGCCTCAACAAACACAGGAAGAAGCACTCCTTGAATTTGCAAGAAAAACCCGTCCTGCCGATGTTCCTTCTGCTGAGACTACAAGAAATTATTTAAATCTCTGGTTCTTCTCTGATCAATACTACAATCTTTCAAGAGTTGGTAGATATAACTTAAACAAGAAACTGTCTATTGCTAAGCGTATAACAGGTCAAGTTTCTGCTGAGGATATCGTGACAGAAGATGGTGAAATCTTGGCAAGAGCTGGTCAGGAGATTGACGCTGAAACTGCAAATAAGATTAAAGCAAGCGGAATAAATGAAGTTTGGCTTCAACTTCCAGATAAAAAATACTTGGTTCGTGGAAATAACCGTGTGAGACTATCCGATATCTTCCCTTGCGATGAAAAGGAACTTGGAATTTTAGAGGAAGTTTACTATCCTGTTCTTAAAGAAATTTTAAAGGAACATAAGTCCAAAGAAAAGAGAATGCAGGCTATCCGTGAAAGAGCAAAGGATCTTATGATAACAACTCTCACAATGGACGATATCTTAGCTTCAATCAGTATGTATTTAGATGTTATTGAAGGCATTGCAAAGACGGATAAGATTGAACACTTATCAAATAAGAGAATTGCAACTTGCGGTGAACTTTTCTATGACCACTTCCGCTCAGGTATCACAAAGCTCGTTTCAAATGTTAGAGAGACTTTACAAGGAAAGGAACTTTCTGAGGTCACTCCAAGACAGATTGTCAATCCTAAGGCTGTCAATAGAGCACTTCGTGATTTCGTGGCAACCTCTCAGCTTTCACAATTTATGGATCAAGTGAATCCTCTTTCTGGCATCACTCAAAAACGCCGTGTTTCCGCTGTTGGGCCTGGCGGTATCAGAAAGGAAAGAGCAGACGCTGAGGTTCGTGATATTCACTACACAAACTATGGACGTATCTGTCCTATCGAGACTCCAGAAGGTCAAGCAATCGGACTTGTGAACACCATGACAAGTTATGCAAAAATAAATGAATATGGCTTCCTTGAAACTCCTTATAGAAAAGTTGATAAGGAAACAGGCAAGGTGTCAGATAAATGCGAATATTACATGGCGGACATTGAAGATACAGCTTATATCGCTCAGGCTACCGAGCCACTTGATGATGAAGGCAGATTTGTCAATAAGAGAATTATTTGCCGTCACAAAGACTATGTTGTCGATGTTCCAGCAAGACAAGTTGACTTTGTTGACGCTTCTCCAAGACAGTTTATCTCTGTTGCTACCTCTCTTATTCCATTCCTTAACTCAAACGAGGCTAACCGTGCACTTATGGGTGCGAATATGCAGAGACAGGCTGTTCCACTTTTAAGACCGGAATCTCCTGTTGTTGGAACGGGTATGGAAGAAATTGTTGCTCGTGATTCTGGCTACTGCACACTTGCAAAAAACGCCGGCGTGGTTGAATATGTAAGCGCAGACGAAGTTAGGATTAAAAATAACGAAGGCACTGTTGATATCTATCCACTTACTAAATTTGAAAAGACAAACGATGAAACTTGTATTAACCAAAAGCCTTGTGTAAAGAAAGGTGAAAAGGTAAATAAGGGTGATGTCATAATTGACGGCTATTCCTGTGAAAATGGCGAACTTGCACTTGGAAAAAATGTGCTTGTTGGCTATATGAATTGGGAAGGTTACAACTTCGAGGACGCTATCATCATCAACGAAAGACTTGTTAAAGATGATGTTTATACTTCCATCTGCTTAAAAGTTGAAGAACTTAAATGCCGAACCACTAAACTTGGTGATGAGCAAATTACTCGTGATATTCCAAATCTTGGCGAAGATGCACTTAAGAACTTAGACGAAAATGGAATTATCAGAATTGGTGCTGAGGTTAGACCGGGCGATATCCTTGTTGGTAAGGTATCTCCTAAGGGCGAAACAGAACTTAGCCCAGAAGAGAGACTACTTCGAGCTATCTTCGGTGAAAAGGCTAGAGAGGTTAGAGATACATCTCTTCGTGTTCAACATGGTAAGGGCGGAATTGTTGTCGATGTTCAAGTATTTTCAAGAAAGAATAAAGACGAACTTGAGCCGGGCGTAAATGAACTTGTTAAAGTCTTCATTGCTCAAAAGAGAAAACTCTCTGTCGGCGACAAGATGAGCGGACGTTACGGAAATAAGGGCGTTGTTTCCATCGTTATGCCTGAGGCTGATATGCCATTTATGGCAAACGGAAAGCCACTTGATATCGTGCTTAATCCTCTTGGCGTTCCTGCACGTATGAACTTAGGTCAGGTGCTTGAAGTGCATCTGGGACTTGTGGCTGGTAGCCTTGGCTGGAAGGTGGCAACTCCTGCATTTGATGGTGCTGATGTTGCTTCTATAAAGGAACTTTTAAAAGAAAATAATTTCCCAGAAGATGGCAAAGTTCAACTTTATGACGGAAGAACAGGCGAGCCATTTGAAAACAAAACTACAATTGGTATTAAGTATATGCTTAAACTTAACCACATGGTTGACAGCAAGGTGCACGCACGTTCAATCGGGCCATACTCACTTATCACTCAACAACCACTTGGCGGTAAAGCACTCTTTGGTGGTCAGAGATTTGGTGAAATGGAAGTTTGGGCTCTTGAAGCTTACGGTGCTAGCCATGTTTTACAAGAGATGCTCACAGTTAAATCTGATGATGTTGTGGGAAGGGTTAAGACCTTTGAGGCAATTGTCAAAGGTGAGCCAATTTCTGAACCGGGCATTCCAGAATCTTTCAAAGTGCTTGTAAAAGAACTTCAAGCTCTTGCACTTGATGTAAAGATTTTGACAGAAAACGATGAGGAGATTGATTTACCAGAACTTTCTCAAGACGAACATGATAAGCCGACAATGGAACAAGATGTTGAAAATGACCTCAAAAATGTCACACTTGACCTTGACGAACTAATAAACGATCAAGGCGAAGAAGAAAAGAAGAGTGATATTCAAGAGACAATCGACGAACAGACCTCAACTCAAGGTATTGATGATATCGACTTATTTGATGATTTTGGGGATTTTGATGAGTAATTAACTTTTTTAGTTTAGTAAATAAACATAAAAAATAATAGTAAAAACATTTGCACAAATGATGATATATACAAATTTAATTTTAGGGGATTGTTATGTTTGAACTTAATAACTTTGAAAAAATTAAAATAGGACTTGCTTCACCAGAGAAGATTAGAGAATGGTCTCATGGTGAGGTCACAAAGCCAGAAACTATCAACTACAGAACTCAAAAGCCAGAAAAGGATGGTTTGTTCTGCGAGAGAATTTTTGGACCTAAAAAGGACTGGGAATGCCACTGCGGAAAATACAAGAAGATTCGCTATCGTGGTGTAATCTGCGACAAGTGTGGCGTTGAGGTCACAAGAAGCAAGGTGCGCCGTGAAAGAATGGGGCATATTGAACTTGCTTGTCCTGTGACACACCTTTGGTATTTTAGAACGGTGCCATCTCGTATCGGTATGCTACTTGACCTTACTCCAAAAACTTTGGAGCAAGTAGTATATTATATCAATTACATCGTAACAGACCCTAAATCAACTGACTTAGAATATAAACAAATTTTAACTGACAAGGAATATCGTGATGCACTTGAAAAATACGGTGCTGGAAGTTTTGAGGCTGGTATGGGTGCAGAGGCTATCAAGAAACTTCTTGGCGATGTTGACCTTGAAAGAGAAGCAAAGGAGTTAAAAGAGGAACTTAAAAATTCTAAAGGACAAAGAAAGATTAAGGCTGCTAAAAAACTTGACATTGTTGAGTCTTTTAGAAAGAGTGGAAATAATCCTACTTGGATGGTGCTTGATGTTATTCCTGTCCTTCCACCAGACCTTCGTCCTATGGTTCCACTTGATGGCGGAAGATATGCAACAAGTGATTTGAACGACTTATATCGCCGTGTTATCAACAGAAATAACCGTTTGAAAAAACTTATCGAACTTGGAGCTCCTGATGTTATTTGCAGAAACGAAAAGAGAATGCTTCAAGAGGCCGTTGACAATCTTATCGACAATGGTAAACGTGGTAAGGCTGTTCAAGGCTCAAAGCAAAGAGATTTGAAGTCTCTCTCTGCTATGCTCAGCGGTAAGCAAGGTAGATTTAGACAGAATCTTCTTGGTAAACGTGTTGACTACTCTGGCCGTTCAGTTATCGTTGTTGGACCAGAACTTAAAATCTATCAATGCGGACTTCCTAAGGAGATGGCTCTTGAACTCTTCAAGCCTTTCATTATGAATAGACTTGTTGAAATGAACTTGACAAACAATATCAAAACTGCAAAGCGTATGATTGAAAGAGAAAAGCCGGTTGTTTGGGATATCCTTGCTGATGTCATCAAAGATCACCCTGTGCTTTTGAACCGTGCTCCAACACTTCATAGACTTTCTGTTCAAGCTTTTGAACCGGTGCTTGTTGAAGGTAAGGCAATAAAACTTCACCCATCTGCTTGTGCTGCTTTCAACGCAGACTTCGATGGTGACCAAATGCCTGTTCACATTCCTCTTTCTATCGATGCTAGAACTGAGGCAAGAACTTTGATGCTTGCTTCAAACAACATCTTGAAACTTTCCGATGGCGAACCTATCGTTTCTCCATCACAGGATATCGTGCTTGGTTGTTATTATCTAACTCTTGTTCGTCCTGGTGCTAAGGGTGAGGGGAGCATATTTGCTTCTCGAAATGAGATGATTTATGCATACCAAACAAAGAATCTTGACTTGCAAGCAGAATGCACTGTTAGACTTACCAAGGAAGTCAACGGAAAGACATACACAAAGCGTATAACAACAACTGTTGGAAGAATTTTGTTTAACAATATCGTTCCTCAAGATCTTGGATATGTTGACAGAACAATTGAGGACAATATCTGCGAACTTGAAATCAACAAGCCGGTTATGAAAAAAGAACTTAAAAACTTAGTTGGTGATGTGTATGACAAATATGGCACAACTGCAACAGCAGAAATTGTTGATAAATTAAAGGAAATTGGTTATAAATATTCCACTCTTGCTTCAATCTCTGTTAATATCTTTGATATTGAAGAACCAGAAGAAAAGAAAGAGATTATGAAAGAAGCAGAGGATCAAGTGCTTGAAAATGAAAAACTTTTGAATCGTGGCCTTATCACTTTAAACGAAAAACTAGACGCTAACATTGATATTTGGAATCACGCTGTTAATAAGGTGCAAGATGCGGTTGTTAAATCACTTGATCCATTCAACCCATTCTCACTTATGGTGCTTTCAGGGGCTCGTGGTAACACCGTGCAGTTGAACAGTGACTGCGGTATGATTGGTATTAAGACTACAGCTTCCGGAACTAAGATTGACACTCCTATTAAGTCATCATTTAGACAGGGACTTACTCCAATTGAATATTTCGTTAACTCCCGTGGTTCAAGAAAAGGCCTTTCCGATACGGCTCTTAAAACTGCTGACTCAGGTTATCTTACAAGAAGACTTGTCGATGTTGCACAGGACGTTGTGATAACAAGTGAGGACTGCTTTGCTGAAACAGGCGAAAAGATTAAAGGCGTAACCGTTTCTGACCTTGTAACAGATGGCTTTGTTCAAGAAACATTGGCTGAAAGAATCTATGGTCGTGTGGCTGTTGAGGATATCGTTAATCCTAAAACTAAAGAAGTTATTGTTCATTCAAATGAGATGATTTCTAAAGAAAAGGCTACTGAAATCACTAAGGCCGGAATTAAAGAAGTTCAAATTCGTTCACTTATCACTTGCCGTTGCAAACACGGTGTTTGTGCTAAATGTTATGGCAGAAATATGGCTGGAAAAGATATGGTTCCACTTGGAGAAGCGGTTGGTATTATCGCAGCACAATCTATTGGTGAGCCGGGTACACAGCTTACTATGAGAACCTTCCATACCGGTGGTTCTGCGGTTGCTGCCGACATCACTCAAGGTCTTCCAAGAGTTGAGGAAATTTTTGAAGCAAGAAAGCCAAAAGGTGAGTGCTTGCTTTCCGAAGTTTCTGGTAAAGTGCATATCAAAGAAGACGCAAAGAACTATACTATCACAATTTTAACCGGTGAGGGTGATGTAGATTACGAAGTTAGAAAGCCTGCTGTTTTGAAGGTTAAAGAGGGCGAAAATGTTGAGCCTGGCACGCAACTTACAGGCGGTGCAATCAACCCAACTGACTTGTTGAGAACAAAGGGACTTAAAGGGCTTGAACAATACCTTCTTAGTGAAGTTATTAAAGTTTATCGTGGACAAGATGTTAAGGTTAATGATAAGCACATTGAAATTATTATTCGTCAGATGCTTAAAAAGGTTAAGATTGAAGACGCTGGTGACACAAATCTTCTAACAGGTGAAATGGTTGATATCTCTCGCTGTGATGAAGAAAATGAAAGAGTTTTAAGAGAAGGTGGTCGTCCTGCTATTGCAAGAAGAATGCTTCTTGGAATAACAAGAGCTGCTCTTATGACAGAATCCTTCCTCTCTTCCTCTTCCTTCCAAGAGACGTCAAGAGTGCTTACCGATGCTGCTCTTAAAGGTAAGGTTGATAATCTTATTGGTATTAAAGAAAATGTTATCATCGGCAAACTCATTCCAGCAGGAACAGGACTTAAAAAATATCGTTCAGTAGTTCCTGTTAAGGTGGAAGAAACTGCAATATAATAAAAATAGCTCAAAAACGAGCTATTTTTTAATTTTTTAAATGTTGACATCTTTATTTATTTGTGTTAGTATATAAATGTAAATGGTTTTTATTGCTTGTTTAATGGAGGATTTATGGATATTATTAGCACTAAAAAAGATGATGATATTTTAGATTTTTTAAAAAAAGTGATTAAAGAAAATTCTGATTGCAAAATATATCTCTCTGGTGATTATGCTCGCAAATTCCTTATCTATGCAAGAAAGAAAAAGGCGGACGCTGAAGCTGATGAAAGAGTAGGCGACAGTGTTATTTTAAGAAGTTATCATTTTGATGATGGCATGGGCACCATTGATGAAATAAAGATAAAAGATGACCTTAATGATAGAGAGAAATTTCAAGTGGTGTCACTACTTTCTAGCTATGAAAATGAGCATTATATTTACACATACAGCCGTAATTGCGAGAAAAAATGCGTGCAAAACAAAGAAATTCTCATTGTTGATAAGCCTTATATAAAAACAAGAGATGAAAAATGAAATAAAAGGCTCGCAGGCTTTGAAATTAGCAGAAAAAATAGTGGAATAAATTTCCCACTATTTTTTGTATTAGTTTGAAAATAATCGACCTAAATACATTATTTTATAATTTTTTATCTTTTGATTGTTTTTTATAGTTAATAAAAAAGTAGGCTTTAAAACTTCATAGTTCCTATCTTCATTCAATTTTACAAGGCGAGTATTGACAACCACTTTTTTCTATGCTAAAATAACTAACAAGGAGAAAAGTTATGGATATAAACAGATTTTTAGACAGAGAAAATTATTACAAACAAAAAATTTCTCAATCTGAAAAAAGAATAAGAGAAGAGGAAGAATTGTTAAATGAAGCACGAGATAAATATTATGCACTGAGAGATAAGGCTTATCAGGAAGGAATGTTTAAATTAACATTAGGCAAATTAAAAGAAGTGGTTGCAAGTTATAACAAAATTCCTGTTTCTCAAATAAATTTGTCACTTAAGGGAAGTGCTGAATTATTTTTTGATCTAGATTTTAATTACAGAGAAATTGTTTCTTCCATAAAGAGATATCCTAGAAGATTTGTTAAAGTTATGGCTTCCCTTACATCGCAAGAAAACAATTTAAAAGTATCGTTTCCTCCATTTGATATTTGTGATTTTTTAATGGATAATGAAAAACTTTTTTCAACAGACGGCAATTTAAATAATAATTTACAAATTGAAAATGGTTTTGGTGAGAGTTGTGGAAAATGTGTGATACGCACCAAAATATCCTTTGCTCCCGAATGTATAGAAAAAGTGTCCATCAACTTTCATCCTGATCAACTTGATTATTTTGATTATGAAGATAAAAGAAGTTATGAAGTTTTAAAGCCTGCTCTTATCGATTATTTAGAAAAACAATCAAAAGAGAAAAATTAATTAAAAAATACATATATTAGTCTGTAATTTTTTTAACTAATAAAAAAGGGGTTATACTAATAAAAAGTATAACTCCTTTTTATTTATTTTGCTAGTTTCAAAATTGCATAACTAAATATTGACTTTATTTAATAGGGGTGATTTTTGTTTTTCCGCCCATAAATTTTTGAAGTACCTCTGGAACTAGCACGCTGCCATCTTCTTGCAAATTATTTTCTAAGAGGGCTATCAATGCTCGGGTGGAGGCAAGTACGGTATTGTTTAGAGTGTGAACATAGTAATTCCCTTTTTCACCTTTTGCCTTTATTCCTAGGCGTCTTGCTTGTGCATCGCCAAGTGTAGAGCATGAGCCAACTTCAAAATACTTCTTTTGACGAGGACTCCAAGCTTCAACATCGCAACTTTTAACCTTTAAATCCGCCAAATCGCCACTGCAACATTCAAGGGTGCGAACAGGTATGTTCATATTGCGGAAGATTTCAACGGTATAACTCCACATCTTGTTATACCAATCCATACTCTCTTCCGGTTTGCATAGCACAATCATCTCTTGCTTTTCAAATTGATGGACACGATAGATACCACGCTCTTCAATTCCGTGTGCTCCGACTTCCTTTCTAAAACATGGACTGTATGAGGTCATAGTTATTGGCAATTCTTTTTCATTTATTATTTGATTTTTAAATTTACCAATCATGCTATGTTCGCTTGTGCCGATTAAAAATAAGTCCTCTCCTTCAATCTTATACATCATAGCGTCCATCTCAGCAAAACTCATAACGCCATTTACCACATCACTTCTAATCATAAATGGCGGAATGCAATAGATAAAGCCCTTTTCAATCATATAGTCACGGGCGTAGTTAATCATCGCACTTACAAGTCTTGCTGGGTCGCCCATAAGATAATAGAAGCCGTTTCCGCTTGTTCTTCCGGCACTTTCCTTATCTAAGCCATTAAAGCTTTTCAAAATATCAGCGTGATATGGAATTTCAAAACTTGGAACTTTTGGTTCGCCAAATCTTTCAATTTCGACATTTTCGCTGTCATCTTTGCCGATAGGAACGCTGTCATCAATGATATTAGGAATGGTCATCATAATTTGTTTGATTCTCTCAGCAAGTTGTTCTTCCTCTTTTTCAATCTCTGCGATACGCTCGTTATTCTTTTTAACAGTTTCCTTTATATTGTTTGCTTCTTCAAGCTTTTTTTCACGCATAAGCTTACCTATCTGCTCACTAAGCGTGTTGCGTGAAGCCCTTAAATTATCAACTTCCTGTTTTAAAGCACGATTTTTCTTATCTAACTCTTCAACTTCATCGACAAGTGGAAGTTTAGCGTTTTGAAATTTCTTTTTGATGTTTGCTTTTACCAATTCTTTATTAGTTCTAATTAAGTTAATGTCAATCATATAAACTCCTTACATATTATTTTAGTTTAATTGGTAGGAAAAAGCAAGTTTTTATATGAATTTTTGTAAGAAAATATCGACTTTGTGTTCTATGTTTAATAAATTTGGTAAATTTTTTGCTTTATAAGCGATTAATTGTATAATTATTAAAAAAAGTAAATTTTTATAAATTTTTTAGTTTTTTTGTTTGACATTTTTTATATAAAAAGATAGAATATAGGTAAAAGAGGGGTTATGGCTGAAAAGTGTGTAACGGTTGTAGAAATAGGGTCATCTAAACTGTCGTGCATGATTGCTGAACAAGGCATAAACAACACCTTCAATATTAAGGCGAAGGCGTCAGTTGATTATGCTGGATTTTTTGAAGGTGATTTCATTGAAAGAGCCTATCTTGATGATGCTGTTATGACCTTATTTTCTCAAATTACTTCAATCTATAAGAAAAAAATAAAGAAGGTATATGTTGGCGTACCAGCCGAATTTTCTAAGGTTGTAACAGAAAGTTGCCAATTAAATTTTAAAAATCGCCACACCATTTCGCAGAAAGATATCGACACCATTTTCGCCAAAGTTTCCGAGCAAAAGTATATTGAAGATATGGATATCATCTCTGTCAATCCGATTACATACACTTTGGACGAAACTAAAAATATACAAAATCCTTTGAAACAAAAATGTTACTTTATATCTGCAGAATTGTCACTTGTGCTTGCTCAATCGAGTTTTATAAAATTATTTAATAAAATTTGGTCAAAATTAGGCATTGAACAGGTGGAGTACATAAGCGAGCCTCTTGCTGAGGGTATGTTTGTTTTGGAAGAAGAAGAGAGAGAACGTACATGCATCGTTATTGATGTGGGAGCAAAGTCAACAAGCGTGGCATTTATCAAAAATAACGCCATGACAAATTTAACCTCATTCTCTATGGGTGGCTCATATATCACAAGTGATTTGTCTGAGGCTTGTGGCATAGGTTATCAAGAAGCTCGTAATCTCAAAAAACAAATTGTGCTTTCGCTTAAAGGTGATAAGGAAGATACCTATGAACTTTCCACTCTTGGAGGTAAAATTCTTAAACTTCCACTCAATTTTGTCAATGAGGCGGTGTGCTATCGAATAGGGCTTATCGCTTCGACAATAAACGAGTGTATCCGTGTTTTCGCTAAAGAATATGTGCCTTTTTATCCAATTTATCTTTGCGGGGCAGGACTTACAAAGATAAAAGGCGGAAAAGATTATCTTGCTAAATGCTTAAATAGAAATGTTGCTTATGGCGTTCCTCCAATTCCCGGTATGGACAAGCCGGAACTTGCGGCAATATTAGGACTTGTAAATCGTGCAATTGTTGGCTAAATTTTGTGAAATAGCTCTAAAAAGTTGCAAAACACTTTTAAATGAGTTAAAATAAATAAAAGGAGAATATTATGGATCAACAAGATTTCAATTCAACATCGGTGGTAAAAATCAAGGTGTTAGGTGTTGGCGGTGGCGGTAATAATGCTGTCAACAGAATGATTGATGCAAATGTTGCATCGGCTGAGTTTGTAGCTATTAACACAGATAAGCAAGCTCTTCTAATTTCTAAGGCCAACAAACGTCTTCAAATTGGAGAAAGATTGACCGGCGGAAAAGGTGCTGGCGGTATTCCAGAAATCGGCAGAAAGTCGGCAGAAGAGAGCAAAACTTCAATAACAGAGGTATTAAAAGGTGCTGACCTAGTGTTTATCACCGCTGGTATGGGTGGCGGAACAGGAACGGGTGCTGCTCCTGTTATTGCTCAAATTGCCAAAGAACTTGGCATTCTTACTGTCGGTATTGTGACAAAGCCTTTCGCATTTGAAAACAGAAAGAGAATGGAAAATGCCGAAAAGGGTATTGCAGAGTTAAAAAAATATGTTGATACGATTGTCATTATTCCAAACGAGCGTCTTGCTACAATCTTACCAGAAAAAATAACTCTTGTTGATGCATTTAGATATGCAGACGATGTTTTAAGACAAGGTATTCAAGGCATAAGTGACCTTATCGTCTTCCCGGGAATGATTAACCTTGATTTTGCTGATATTGAAACGATTATGAAAAATCGTGGACTTGCTCACATGGGTATCGGTAGAGGTAAAGGCGAGAATAAGACTTTAGAGGCAGTGCGTCAAGCTGTGGCTTCTCCTCTCATTGAAACTACCATTGAAGGGGCAACAGGTGTTGTTTTAAATATCAAGGGCGGAAGTGATATCACTCTTCGTGAAGTTACAGAAGCTGCTAACATGGTTAAAGAGGTTATCGACCCAAGCTGTAACCTTATCTTTGGAAGCAGTATTGACCCAGAGATGCATGATGAGGTAGAGATAACAATCATCGCAACTGGCTTTAAAGGTAAAGATGACGAGGAAGAGGAAGAAGAGCCAGAAGCAGAAAATTTAGCAGAAGAAAAGAAGGAAGAGGACGAATTTAAGAGTTTTAATCCTTTTGGTTACACTGCTCCTGCTGAAGAGGTTAAGCTTGAACAGAACGAACAAACTTCACGTGTTGATGTTAATCCTAGCCAATCAATCCCACCTTGGATTGAAAAAATTAGAAGCAAATGGAAAAAATAATATCATTTTTAAATGCAGGCTTTAAGCTTGCATTTTTTATTTTGTTTATTAAATAATTATAGATTGTGTAGTATTATGTCTGCATAATACACCATATATTGTATTAACAAAATATATATTCTCTTACATATATTTTCCTAGGAGAAAAATATGTGTGGAATTTGTGGATATATTGGAAAAAATAATGGTGTTGGTAAAGTTGTTGAGGGATTAAAAATTTTAGAGTATCGTGGTTATGATTCGTGCGGGATAGCTTATATAGAAAACAATAAGTTAAAACTAGTTAAGACGATTGAGGGTGTTGACGAACTTTATAATTTAACTTGCGATAAAAGTTCTAATTTTGTCATTGGTCACACACGATGGGCAACGCATGGAGGAGTTTCTGAGAAAAACGCTCACCCTCATATTTCTTCATCGAAAAAACTTGCTATGGTACATAATGGTATAATCGAAAACTATAGAGAGTTGAAAGACAAGCTTGATGCCAATTATTATTCTGAAACGGATAGCGAGGTCTTTCTTAACCTAATCGACAGCAAGTCGGGTGATTTACTTACAAAAGTTATAGATGCTTCAAAGGAAGTTAAGGGCACTTTCGCTATTATCATTTTAAGTGAAGATGGTGAGATAGTTTTAGGTAAAAGAGAAAGCCCATTGTATCTATCTAACGTAGGTGATGAACTTTATATTGCTAGTGATATTTTGGCTCTCAGCGGAGAAAATTTTTATACTTTAAAAGATGATGAATTTGCAAGAATAAAAAATTTTGAAATTTCATTTTATAATAAAAATAAAGAAAAAATACATAAAAAACAAGAAAAAATTAAAAAAAATGAAGCTTTTTTAGAAAATTTTTATAAAACACACATGGAAAACGAAATATTTGAAACGAAAAATGTCCTTCTAAAAACTTTAAAGGAATATGAAAATGAGGCTATTTTTTCAAAAATTAAATTGCCTAAAAATTTGAAATCAATATCTCTTATAGCTTGTGGAACGGCATACCACGCTTCGCTTATGGGTGCGGAATATTTTAAAGAGGTCGGCATCGATGCAAGGGCGTATCTAGCAAGTGAATTTCGCTATGGAAGAGAGCTGTTAAACAAGAATACCTTATACATTTTTGTCAGCCAAAGTGGTGAAACAGCGGATACTATTGCTGCGGCTAAGTTGGTTAAAAGCCATAAACTAAACACGCTTGCACTCACCAACACGCCAAACTCACTTTTAAATAGAATTTGTAAAAACGTCTTGCCTACCTTTGCAGGAAGAGAAATTGCTGTGGCTTCAACTAAGGCGTATTCTTGTCAAGTTTGGTCATTATATCTATTTTCGCTGTATCTTGCAGGAAAAAAGTTGCCTAGCGAAAGGGCAAACTCTAATTTTCCTTTTATAAATTTTGATGAAAAGTTTATAAAAGAAATTGCAAGCTATAAAAAGGTGTTTTTTATTGGGCGTGATTTAGACTATATAACCGCAATGGAAGCAAGTTTAAAGCTAAAAGAAATTACATATATCAACTGTTTTGCAATTGCTTCAGGTGAACTTAAACACGGCACGTTGGCACTTATCGATAAAGATGCGGTTGTGATTGCAATCTGTACGCAAGAAAAAATTAAAACAAAACTTTTATCCAACCTCGAAGAGATAAAGGCTCGTGGCGGAAAGGTGATTGTTGTCAGTCAGTTTGATGACTTTAAAGATTTTTCTTGTGTTAAGTTGTCAAAATTTGATGAATTATTCATGCCGATTGTCAGCGTCATACCAATGCAATTTCTGGCACTTAAAATTTGTGAACTTTTTGGATATAACCCAGATAAGCCTCGAAACTTGGCAAAGTCGGTAACGGTAGAGTAGGCGAAAACTGCACGTTTGTTTTCGTTGTTGTGGGGTTTCCCGAAAGTGCATGTCGCTTTTGGGGTGAATTAGCGACCAAACGAAATTTTTGAGGTGAGTGTTTTAAAATATTCTTTTGAAAAGTTTTGCAATTCAATTTTTTTGATTAAAAAGTTGCTATCTAAACGAATTTTATTATTTAATTACTATATTGACAATTAAAAAGGGTTATGTTAAGATATACTAGAAAGGAAATTGCAATGAAGAAAGAAGAAAAAATCAATGTTTGGGATAATTTGCCACCAGCCTTAACAAAGGAACAAGATTTAGAATTGCTTAAAGAGTATCATACCTATGGTGATAAGGCGGTCAGAGATAAACTTTTTGAAGGAAATCTTAGGTTTGTTGCCTATTTTGTAACAAAATATTGTGAAAAATATCTACATTTGCAGTCAAATGTCTATCCAGCAAAGGAAGATTTATTGCAAGAGGGTGCTTATGCTCTTGTCAAAGCAATTGAGAATTACAACATAGAATATCCATTTTCTTTTGCAACATATTTAGGTAGAGTGATACATCGTACCATTCATAGATTTGTTGCTCATTCTGATAAATCAGTAAGGACAAAAATAAGTCTAAATCAATTCGTTGCTTATGATGATGAAAAGGAACTTCAGGAATTTATTGAAGATGAGAGTGCAGATATCAAAAGTATTGATAGCAAGATTGATTTGGATTATATTAAAGAAAAGATATTGCCAAAGCTTCCTGAAAGATACGCTGAAGTTTTTAGAGGATATTTCTTTGAGGGCAAAACTTTGCAATTTATGGCATACGAGAAAGATTTAACAAGAGAAGCAATGCGACAAAACCTAGAAAAAGCACAGGCAATGGTTAAACTAATTTATAATCAAGGTTTTAATCACAACAATTTCGCTGATGAAGATATGATAGACTTTTTCGGAAATCAAGTTGGCAAAAGAAAGATACGTAATAGGGCGATTATAAATAGGTATGGCAAAGACTTCTTTGAGAATTACTTTTTTCCTAGACTTCCTGATAAACAAAAACTTATCTTTGATGCTGTCTTTATGCAGGATAGTAGTGAAACGGTGTCTGACATTGCAAGAAGATTAAATATGGACGTGAAACCTTTTACTTCCGGTTTGCAAGTAATTTATAGGAAGATTCAAAATAGTGCCGATAAAGTGTATAAAAGATATATAGATGAAAAAGCAGGTATTAGAAAGCCTGATGAAAAGAAGACATATAAGGGTATCACTAAAAGGCAACAGGCAATAAACAGAGTGCATAGATTTATAGACGAGATAGGCGGTGCTGATTTTATTAGAAAATATTTTTATACAATTTTAAATGAAGATGAAAAAGTCGTCTTTGAAAATAGCATACTTGGTTATAATGGCGAAAGTTCAAAGGCTCTTATAAAGAAGTGTGGTATAAATGAACGGAGATATTATTACGCAAGACGAAAGGCGTTGGAAAAGTTGGAAAATACCGATTTTGAGTATTTGGTAAGTTTAGTTGATAATGGCGAAGTATTAAAAGCGCAGGAATCTTTTGTTGTTAATATGGAGACAAGAATCGGTGGGCTAAATAAGAGTGGAGATAATCGTATAAGAAAAAATAGGGCTATTTTCAAACAGTATGACAGAGACTTTTTGGAGAATTATCTTCCCTATAGACTCACTCCAAGCCAGAGGAAGATATATCAAGTTTACATCTTAGACTATAAAGGACAAAAATTTAAAGATTTAAATGAAAAATATGGCATAAAAAGTCCATCTTATGCCTTAGATAAAATCGAAACTAAAATCGGAGAGCATTATCAGAGTTATTTGGCTGGAAAAGTTGATAAAGATAGCGAAAAAAGGAAAGCAACGATTAGTCTTTCTAAAACAAAAGCCAAAAAGCAAAAATATGCAAGTATAATAAGTAGTCTTGGTGGTGCTGAAGTTATTAGAAAATATTTTGAGCCTACACTAAACAAAAGAGAGGTTGATGTTTTAGAAAATGGCGTGCTTAATTATAACGGAGAAAGTAGCGAAGAACTTGCTGAAAAATGTGAGGTGAGTGCGGCTTATTATAAAATTATTCTCTGCCACGTCTTAAAGAAGTTAAGAACTGCCGATTTTAAGGACTTGAAGGCAAAGATTGACAGTGGCGAGAAAGTGCAACCGGGAAGAGCGGACAGAGTGGCAAATAAGGAAATTAACAAATTTATGCAAGATTATGGCGAGGAATTTATGCGAAAATACTTTGCTCCAATTCTTCCAAATAAACAACAACAGTTTTTTGAAGAGTTTTATCTTGATAAGAAATTTGCATCACTGAAAGATTATGCGATAAGCAAGCAAAAGAATTTTAACTCAGTCTATATGCTTGAAAAGGTCATAGCAGAAAAATTGAGAGATACGCCAAAAGAGGAACTTGTTGCAATAAGCGAAAAGGCGGAAAAGAAAACAGAAAAGGCTATGGCAAAAGAACCAAGGGCGTATAGCAAATCGAAAAGACAAGAGATTATTGCAGAATATGGTGGAAGAGAATTCTTGGAAGATGTGTTTATTCCAACTTTGGGCATTCCAGCCTATCAAATCATATTTGAGGACTATGTTTTAAACAATAGGCCTAAACAAGAAATTATCCAAAAGCTTAAGTTAAACGAAAAGACGCACTATGTAGATAATGTTTATCAAATTCTAAAAGGCAAATTAAAAGAGTTTAAGGAGAGTTTTGGTAATTTTGAGGGAGCGGTAAAATACTACTATGCACAAAAGGAATTTGAAAAGGCTCACCCAGAGGACTTTGAAAAATTAGCATTAGGAGTAAAATTGCATTCAGAGCAAAAGGATAAAGAAAAATAAATATTTTGTTTGCAAAATGCTTGACAATGGAATGTGGAATAGGTATAATATAAGCGTGTTTCGTTGTCGGAAGCATATGCTTAACAAAAGCATAAACAAACAGCAGGTGATTTTTTAAATTTTCTATATCACCGATTTGAAGCAAGTTGCTTTGAAGTCGAGTTTTCGATTGTGCTGTTCGTGTTTGCAAAATTTAGCATATTTTTAGGCACGAGATTTCGTGCCTTTTTTATGACAAATCCAATTCATGATTTAAAACTGAAAATTTTGCCTAAAAGGAGAATTAAGATGCCTACATTTAACCAATTAGTTAGAAAAGGTCGCAAAACTTTTGAAAAAAAGAAGAAGGCTCCACTCTTAGAGGAATGCCCTCAAAAGCGTGGCGTTTGCTTGTCGGTTAGAACTGCAACACCTAAAAAGCCTAACTCCGCTCTTCGTAAGATTGCCAGAGTTAAACTTTCTAATGGTCAAGAGGGAACTTGCTACATTCCAGGAATTGGTCACAACCTTCAAGAGCACAGTGTTGTGCTTGTTCGTGGCGGGCGTGTTAAGGATCTACCAGGTGTGAGATATCACATCATTCGTGGAACTCTTGATACAGCAGGCGTAGCAAACAGAAAACAAAGCCGTTCTAAATATGGCGCAAAAAGACCTAAGAAGTAATTTTTTAGGGAGGACAAAATCATCACAAAATTTTTTAAAAAATTTTGTTTCAAGTTTTCAAGGAAAACTTGAATTTGCGAAGCAAATATGATTTTGCCGAAGTAGTAAACAAAATATAGATTAAAAGGAGAGACTTAAAATGCCAAGAAGAAAATGTGCGGTTAAGAAAGATGTTTTGCCTGATCCTATATATAATAGCAAGGTTGTCACAAAACTCATTAACCAAGTTATGTTGAACGGCAAAAAGGGACTTGCACAAAGAATTGTTTATGGTGCATTTGACATTATTAAAGAAAAGACAAGTTTAGATAGTCTTGATGTTTGCCTCACAGCAATCGAAAATGTTAAGCCTATGCTTGAAACAAAAGGAAGACGTGTGGGCGGTGCAACATACCAAGTTCCTATGGAGATTAGACCAGAGCGTCGTCAGACACTTGCTATTCGTTGGATTGTGAATAACGCTAGGAAAAGAACAGCAGAGCGCAATATGGACGCCAAACTTGCTGGCGAACTTATGGACGCATACAATAACACTGGCGCATCCATTAAGAAGAGAGATGAAATGCATAGAATGGCAGAAGCTAATAAAGCATTTGCTCACTACAAGTGGTAATATATGAAAACATATAATGATGCAAAAGCAAGGCGACTTGCAGAAAGAAATAAAAAAGATAGTTCAAATGATGAGCAGAAGATTATAGAAAACTATAAAAAAATCTATGCTTATAGGCATAAACCAACTTCTAAAGACAATAATTTTAGAGAAGTTGGAAGATAAGGGTATTTCTTCCAAAGGAGAAAAATATGGCTAGAAATCGTAATTTAAATTATTTTAACAATGACTATTTAGATTTGCTAAACGATGACAATATTAAATATATTACCAAAAAATCAACCGAGATGCATTATCCAAAAGAATGGTATGACAGTATGTTTTATGAAATTTTGGACTATGAATATAGAAAAGTTGATGGAAGTATAGAAAGAGTTGATTACAGCAAAAATGAAAAAGTTGTATATTTGAAAATCATTAAATTGAACAGTGAGACAATGGAAGAACAGAAGGTGGGTTATGTGTCAATAAGAGATTATAACCTGTACTTCACAAATCTATTGCTTAATAGTTCGTATAAACAGGATAAAACTTTGATTGCGGATGATTTTCCTGTTATGATTATGATAAATGATGGAAATGGTAAATTACATTTCCAAACTTCTCAAGAAGAAAAACAACAAATAGAGATTTCTCAAAAAGCTTTTGTTTCTGAAATGACAAGTGCTTTTGGGCGAAGTTATTTAGATGATTATAATAAGCATTTAAATAAACTTAAATCCATATTTGAATACAATGGTATAAAAACCAAATAAATTTTAAAAAGGAGAAAAATATGGCTACCGATTTAACTATGGTGCGTAATGTTGGTATTATGGCTCACATTGACGCTGGTAAAACCACAACCACCGAAAGAATTTTGTTCTATACAGGTAAAAGTCACAAAATCGGCGAAGTGCATGATGGTCAAGCTACCATGGACTGGATGGCTCAGGAGCAAGAGCGTGGTATTACTATCACATCTGCCTGCACCACTTGCTGGTGGAAAGATCACAAGATTAACATCATTGACACTCCGGGACACGTTGATTTCACTGTTGAAGTTGAGCGTTCTTTAAAAGTTTTGGACGGTGCTGTGCTTGTTCTCTCTGCGAGAGATAAAGTTCAACCTCAAACTGAAACTGTTTGGCGTCAATCTTCTAAATACAAAGTGCCAACAATCATCTATGTTAATAAGATGGATAGAGATGCTGCTGACTTTTTTGGTTGTGTAGATTCAATTAGAGAAAGACTTAAAACGAATCCACTTCCAATTCAAATGCCAATCGGCGCTGCTGAAACTTTCAGTGGGATTATTGATCTACTTACTATGAAGGCAGAAATTTATGAAGACGACCTAGGAAAGGTGTTTGATGTAACCGATATTCCTGCTGAATATAAAGACGAGGCACAAAAATTACACGATGAAATCATCGAAAAGATTGTTGAAACTGATGATGAACTTCTTTCAAAATACTTTGATGGAGAAGAAATCAGTATTGATGAACTCAAAAAGGCTATTAGAAATGCCACAATTTCAAGAAAATTAACTCCTGTTCTTTGTGGTTCTTCCTATAAGAATAAGGGTGTTCAAATGCTTCTTGATGCGATGGTTGAATATCTTCCATCACCTCTTGATATCGACCATATTGAAGGTGTAAATCCTGAAACAGGCGAAACAGAAACAAGAGCTCCAAGTGAGGATGCTCCATTTGCTGGACTTGCTTTCAAGATTATGACAGACCCATTTGTTGGCCGTCTTGCTTTCTTCCGTGTATATTCTGGTAAACTCATTGCTGGAAGTTATGTTTATAACTCAAATAAGGGTGAGAAAGAGAGAGTTGGTCGTTTAATTCGTATGCACGCTAACCAAAGAGAGGAAATCAAAGAGGTGGGTGCAGGCGATATCGCAGCTATTGTTGGACTTAAAGACACAATAACTGGCGAAACTCTTTGCGATGAAAAACATCCAATTGTTCTAGAAAGCATGGACTTCCCAGATCCAGTTATCAGAGTTGCTATTGAGCCTAAGACCAAACTTATGCAAGAAAAAATGGTGCTTGCACTTGTTAAACTTGCAGAAGAGGATCCAACCTTTAAGACATACACTGATCAAGAAACAGGACAGACTATTATTGCTGGTATGGGCGAACTTCATCTTGAAATTATCGTTGATAGACTTCTTCGTGAATTTAAAGTGGAAGCAAATGTAGGTGCTCCACAAGTTGCTTACAAAGAAACAATCAAAAAGCCTGCTCATGCTGAGGGTAAATTCGTGCGTCAGAGCGGTGGTAAAGGTCAATATGGTCACTGCGTTATCGACATTGAACCAGTGCCAGCAGGAACTCACCTTGAAGACGCTGAAAGATTTGTTGATAAGACTGTTGGCGGTTCTATTCCTAAGGAATACATCCAACCTGTATTTAATGGTATTAAGGAAGCCGCTAAAAATGGTATCCTTGCAGGTTACGAAGTTGTTGATTACAAGATAACACTTTTAGATGGTTCTTATCACGAAGTTGACTCTTCCGAAATGGCGTTTAAGATTGCTGGTTCTATGGCATTCAAGGAAGCTTGCGCAAAGGCAGATCCAGTATTACTAGAACCTATCATGAAGGTGCAAGTAGAAGTGCCAGATGAGTACCTTGGAACTGTTATGGGCAACATCACTTCACGCCGAGGACTACTTACAGGTAACGAAACTCGTCCAGGCGTTCAAGTTGTCAACGCCGAAGTGCCACTAGGAGAAATGTTTGGTTATGCAACTGACCTTCGTTCACAATCTCAGGGGCGTGGTAACTTCACTATGGAATTTTTAAAGTATGCCGAAGTACCAAGAAATATCGCAGAAGGTATCATTGGTCAACGCAAAAAGGCAGAAAATTAAAAATTTTTGAAAAAGTTGCGTAAATTGTTTTGAAATTTTGAAAATATATGCTATGATATCATAGTAGAATAAAAAAAGGAGATTTTTAAAAATGGCTACAGAAAAATTTGATAGATCTAAACCACACGTTAACGTAGGTACTATCGGACACGTTGACCATGGTAAAACAACTTTAACAGCTGCAATCACAACCTATTCAGCTCTTAAAGGTCTTGCTGAGGCTCAAAGATATGACCAAATTGATAAAGCCCCAGAAGAAAAAGCAAGAGGAATTACAATTAACACCGCTCACGTTGAGTATCAAACAGCTAAGCGTCACTATGCTCACGTTGACTGCCCGGGACACGCTGACTATGTTAAGAACATGATCACAGGTGCTGCTCAAATGGACGGCGCTATCCTTGTTGTTGCTGCAACTGATGGTCCTATGCCTCAGACAAGAGAGCATATCCTTCTTGCAAGACAGGTTGGTGTTCCTTACATCGTTGTATTTATGAACAAAACTGATCAAGTTGACGATCCTGAACTTCTTGAACTTGTTGAAATGGAAATTAGAGATTTGTTAACTGAATACGGTTTCCCAGGAGATAAAACTCCTATCATTAAGGGTTCTGCTCTTAAAGCTTTGGAAGCTGCTCAGGCTGGCAAGGTTGATGATCCAGCATGCGCTTGCGTTCAAGAACTTCTTGACGCTCTTGATTCTTATATTCCAGAGCCTGTTCGTGACACAGACAAGCCTTTCTTAATGCCTGTTGAAGATGTGTTCACAATCACAGGACGTGGAACAGTTGCTACTGGTAGAGTTGAGAGAGGTGTTGTTCATATCAATGATACAGTTGAAATTGTTGGTCTTGGTCAAAAGAAACAAACAGTTATCACTGGTGTTGAAATGTTCAGAAAGCTTCTTGACGAAGGTCGTGCAGGAGATAACGTTGGTCTTCTTCTTCGTGGTATTCAAAGAAATGAAATCGAAAGAGGACAAGTTATCTGCAAACCTGGTTCAATTCATCCACACACAAAGTTTACAGCAGAAGTTTATGTTTTGAAGAAAGAGGAAGGCGGTCGTCACACACCATTCTTCAATGGTTACAGACCACAATTCTACTTCAGAACAACTGACGTTACTGGAACAATTGAGCTTGAAAAGGGCGTAGAAATGGTTATGCCTGGCGATAATGTAAGAATGACAATCACTCTTATCACACCTATCGCTATTGAACAAGGACTTCGTTTCGCTATTCGTGAAGGCGGAAGAACAGTTGGTTCTGGTGTTGTTTCTTCAATTATTGAATAATTGTATTAAATAACTTGAAAAAGTTATAACCATAGGAGGGTTCTCCAAACTGATATTAAGCAAAAAAAATACTTTCAGAAGAGAAAGTATTTTTTTTGTTGTAATTATTAGATGTTTGAGTAGTCTATTTTATAAAATTTAGTTCTTTACATTATAAATAATTTATGTTAAAATATATATATGAGAAATATTAAAGCAATATTAAAAAGTTTTTCTTTTACTAGAAATTTTAATTTAAACAAAAAAAGTGGGAAAATATTTGAGTTTGATCAAAAATTTTACTCGCAATTTGAGGGTATGTATTTTCATGGGTTACCTATCTACTTTTATTTTACCCCATTTATGGCAAATGGCAGGTGTTATGATGCCTCTTTGGTGCTTGGACTTGCCTTTGGAAGTGATTGCTATATTTGTCGGGGTGATTTGAGTAGCCAATTAGGCACTTGGGGAGAGAACAAACTAGGACACGGCTGGGTAGAAAAAGACGGTTATGTATATGATACTACTTGGAAAGTATATTGTGAGAAAGGTGTTTATGAAAAAGTTTTCAAGCCTATCAATGTAAGAAGGCAAAAAAGTTCCGATTTTACTACAATGGGTGCTATACACAATAGAGAGTGGTATGAGCAGAATTATTCACTATCAAATTTGTTGATTTCTCAAGTTAAAGAGATTGCAAATTTAGAACTTACTGATTCAAAATTAGAAGAAGATAAGAAAAACTTTTGGCGAAAATTATTGAAAGATTTACCTGATGAAACAAAAGCTAAGCGTGAAAAAGTTAAGTTCAGTGACTCTATTAGTTTGTAAATTAATAAACAATAAAAAACAAAAGGTATTAGTCAATCAATTTTGAAACTAGCAGAATAAAGGATGCCTTATTATAAAAGATAAGGTGTCTTTTATTTTCTCTTAACTGCAAAGCAAAACGAACAGCACACGGTTAAGTGCACAATTAATTTTTTTATAAACTTCTAAAAAAAATTTGACATATTTTTAAATTATATGTTATAATATTAATGTTAGGATAAAGTATATGGAAGATTTATTTAATGAAATATTAGAAAAAAATGAAAAAATTATTAAGGTTATAAAGCCTCACAAAGGTAGATATATGAAAGATTTTCTTATTCCATTTATTATTCCTTTGCTTTGGCCACATTTAATACTAACATTGGTACTTACTCTGTTTACGCCATTTTATTTTATACCTAAAGGATATAAAAACATTTATTATGCATATACAAATAAAAGATTAATAGTGAGAAAAGGTATATTTGGAAACAATTATGATAGTTTAGAGTATAAAGATATTACATCAACATCAGTTAAAGTTGGTTATCTTGACAGAAAAAGCAAGACTGGAACTCTTATATTCGTAAACCCAAGTTCACATCATGAGCACCCTATGAAATTTGCGCACATTCAAAATCCTTATCAAGAAATGAATGAAATTAAAGAAATTATAAATGAAACTAATGAAAAAACTCTATCATTTTGATAGAGTTTTTTCATTAGTTTCAAAGTTTATTAACCTTATCCTTCATTTTTTACTAGTTTCAAAGTTTATTAACCTTTGCCTTTTGTTATTTTATGATCTTATATCAAGCGTTGCGTCATTACGTTTTATTTCTCGCATGGTTGTCGTTGTTTCAATTTGTTTTTCTTCGATTTTTATATTTGATTGTTTTAAAGCGGTGATCAAATATTTTGAAATTGTTTCCATACCTTTTCTATCTGTTTCTTTTGCAGATTTTGCATATTCATCAAGTAGGTCAATGGCATCAACAACCTTTAAAGCAAGATTGTTTAAGTCATGTTCTAATCTTTCATTTTCATTGTGCAAACGCTCAGCACGATTTTTATAGAATTCAAATGTTCCTTGTTCTTCTTTGTTCATAACTCTCTCCTTTTACCTATCCGCATTATAACACGGGGGGGGAGATGTCAAGCCATTTTTTAAATTTGACAAAATTTTTATTTTTATATGGCTAAAATACTTCAAAATCAAGTGATTTATTTGTTATTTTATCCTATCTATGATATAATTTTAAGCGAAAAGAGGGAATGTTATGAAATTTATGGATATATTTTACAAGGCACTTGGCTTTGAAACTGATGATGTCAAGGTTGCAAAAAAGAAAGTGGTTAAAAACAGTGCTTCTTATAATTTAAAAGTCAGCGAAAAATTGCCTGATGAGATTGATGGTGTTCGTGTGTATTATCCGGAAACGCTTGATGATTGCAAGGATAGAGCGGAACTACTTAAAAAAGATACGCCATTCATTCTTGATTTAAGGCACTGTGGCTCAAATGAAAAACACAAGATTTTAGACTATTTCAATGGAGTGCTTGATATGCTTGGAGCTAAACAGGAGATGATAGACAAAAATTTGTATATCTTTCTGCCTAAGAATTTTGAAATCGAGATTGATTAGTTATGTGAAGAAATAATTACTTAGTTTATAATTTACTGTATGCGTAAATTTATTTGCTAGTGTGAATATATAATTATCAAAAAATAACTATATTTTAATATAAGAGGTTTTATGAAAAAAAGTTTACTAAACAAAATTATCGTTCTTTCTGTTTTAATTGTTGTTGTTTTAACACTTGATTTGGTGACCAAGTATGTTTTTGACGGCATGTATGAGGAGGGAACCGGCGTCAGCCTTGGAATTTTCAACCTTATCGTTGTTCATAATCACGGTGCGGCATGGGGAATATTCTCTGGTAATCAAGTTGGGCTTGTGATTTTAAGTTTGGTGTTTTTGGCAATTTTTGTTTGGTTCTATGTAAAAAACAAGAAAAAAAGCTGGTTACTAACTGTCACTTTTGCCTTTTTGTGTGCTGGTTGTCTGGGTAATCTGTATGATAGACTGGTGTTTGGGTATGTCCGTGACTTTATCCAGTTTGCCTTTTGGCAGAGTTTTCCTGTATTCAATTTTGCTGATGTATTTTTGACCGTTGGTGTGGTGATGTTTATCATATATTTACTAATCTATGCTTTCAAAAAGGAGAAAAAGTCGTTACTTGCCGACACTGTTGGAAAAATTGTAATTGAAGAGCCGGAGATTGATGCAAAAGGTGATAAGGCTAAAATTGATTTAAAAAATGCTGAAAATTCACAAAATACGGAAGAAAACAATAAAAGTATGCTAGAAAATAACGAATTTAAAATAAGAAATGGGACGGAAGAAAATAAAACGGACGATAAAAATGAGTGAAGTAAAAGTTTTTAATGTTGAAAGTAACAAGACAGGAGAGAGGCTTGATGTTTATTTACAAAATGAGCTTCCTCTTTTTTCACGTTCACATATTAAAAATATGATTGAAAATGACTGTGTTTTTGTAAATGGTAAAAAGGTCAAAAGTGGCTATAAGCTGAAAGAGGACGACAAAATTGATGTTACCATTAAAGAGCCAGAGAAAATATCCACTGAGGAAGAGGATATTCCTTTTGATATAGTCTATGAAGATGATGATGTGGTGGTTGTCAATAAGCCTCAGGGGCTTGTTGTTCACCCGTGTGCTTCGACAAAAAGCGGAACTCTTGTAAATGGACTCCTTCATCGTATAAAAAATTTAAGTGGTATAAACGGCGTTTTAAGGCCAGGGATAGTGCATAGGCTTGATAAGGATACAAGTGGACTACTCGTTGTGGCAAAAAATGACAAAGCACACATCTCTCTTCAAGAGCAAATAAAGAACAAAACGTGCAGACGCATATATTTGGCCGTTTTGGAAGGACATTTAAAAGAGGATAGTGGCGAAATTGTCACAAAGATTGCTCGTGATAAGAAAGATAGAAAAAAAATGGCGGTTACTGATGTCGGCAGAGAGGCAATAACCGAATATAAGGTGCTTGAACATTTTAAGAATGCTTCGCTTGTTATGTTTTCCTTAAAAACGGGCAGAACACATCAAATACGTGTCCACTGCAAGTATCTCGGTCACCCTATTGTTGGAGATAAACTTTATGGCAAAGAGGTAAAAGGCTTGAATGGACAGCTCCTTCACGCAGTTAGACTATCTTTCATTCACCCAACAACAAAAGAAGAGATGACCTTTGAAGCACCACTTCCAGATTACTTTGAAAAATATTTAGAAAAACTTAGAAAAATGTGAGATTATAAATAAAGCTTGGTTAATTTTAATAATAAAAATTTAATATATTGTTTTGTGAAAAAGAAAATTTTTGTTATACTAATTATAGACAAACATCTTGTTATGCTATTTACAAATAATTTTAATTTAGTTTTTGTAATGCAACTCACTTTCACGCAAATTTCGCTATACTAGATACATACAACTCACTTACACTTTTTTATATATAAATTTTAAATACGGAGAATTTATGAAGAGATTTTTAATTTGCCTATTTTCTTTTCTATTTATAGGTTGTTCCATCGCTGGCGGAGCGGTTCTCCTATCCAATCAGTCTTACAGCGATGAAAATCGGGGGGGGGGATTCGTCAAACTCAGAAAATGACGTAATCAAAAATGCCCCGACAAATGATGACCTTTGGACGGATTCAGGAAATTATGCAACAAGTTTTGCTGGTGGTGATGGCACAGAAGATGATCCATATCAGATAGCTACCGCAGGGCAATTAGCATATCTTGCATATTTGATAAATAATTCTTCAACAAATTCTACATATAGTGCACTATACTATATACAAATAGCTAACATAGATTTAACACTTCACTACTGGGAACCAATAGGTGCTTACACAAGTGCTAGTTCCTATCTTGCTTTTGCTGGCAGTTTCAATGGCGGCGGATATACAATCTCAGGCATTTACACAATTTCAACTAATGATTACCAAGGATTATTTGGATATACTAGAGGCGGAATAAGAAATGAGTATGGCAGCTATTTCTCTTATCTCTACGGAATTGGTGTCATAAATTCTAATATAACAGGTAATAGTTATGTTGGCGGAATTGTCGGATATGCTTATGCTACCAGTATTTATAGATGCTTTAATACTACCCTGTGAGTGGAAAATCAAATGTCGGCGGAATTATTGGTTATCTACTTCCTCCTTATGGCGGAAGTTTTAGTGATATGTATAATAGTGGAGTAATCACGGGAGAAGAATATGTAGGCGGAATTATTGGTTATTGCTATAGTAGTGCTCCGACAAATTGTTTGAATTATGGAACAATCAGTGGAAACAATTATGTTGGTGGAATATCTGGGTATTCCCAGGGACATTGGGGTAATCCAATATTTAATTGTGTTAGTGCCGGTGAAGTTTTAGGAGAAACTAATGTTGGAGCAATTGCTGGAGGCACTGGTTCTATGAGTGGTTCTAACTCTTCATATTGGAGCGAAGAGATGACTGTTGATGTTGCATTTGGATATAACTATAATGCATCAGGTAGCAATATAATCAACACTACAAGAGTTTCGGAAAGTTTAATGAAAACGCAAGAATGGTATGAAACAACATCGAATTGGCTTTCAAGTTACCCTTGGGATTTTGTGAATACTTGGGTAATTGTTGAGGGTGCTAATAATGGCTTCCCTGTGCTTAGGGGAAACTCTACCATTATGACCTATCACTCTAACTTTGGTGATGATGAAATTGTGTCACAGCAATATGATTTAGATGCGAGTGTTGTTATTGAAAATGGTGATTTGTTTGCAAGAGAGGGCTATAACTTCCTTTATTGGAATACAGAAGCAAATGGTGGCGGCTTAACTTTCTTGCCGGGAGATAGTTATACAGGAAGTGTTGGTTTAACTCTTTATGCTATATGGGAAGAGGTTAGAATTTTAGAGATATCCCTTGACCCAAATGGAGGCAGTGGTGGAACGGAAACGATTTGGTTAAAGTATAATGACGGATACTACAGCAATAATACAGCAACAGGCAGTGCAATAACAAGTTTAACAAATTTGCCAACACGGGCGGGGTATAGCTTCGATGGGTATTATACAAATTCAACAACCGGTAATTTGGTTATAGCTTCAGACGGCACTATTAGAGCAAACAATACGTATTTTACAGCAAACACAACTCTCTATGCTCAGTGGGTAGCTAACAATCCGGCGATGTATGACGATAGCGGTTATTGGTATGTGGAACTTGGAATAATGCCACAGACAAAGGTGACTGATGATGCAATTTTAACTGCACTTAATGGGTCAGATTTAACTAGCGGAGATAGTTATCGCTTTGGTGATTTATTGTTAGAATCTAGTGTGTATAACAATGAAGAGTATTGCGAGTATAACGGAAATTGGTATATGGTTGAGCCGATTAGGTGGAGATTAGATTATACTTCTAGCCAAACATCAGGCTTTAGCACAACCACTGACACACTTGCCATAATGGATACCATTGTTTTTGTCAGTCAATTTTCAGAAACTGAGTTAAATGTGGGAGATGGTTATTCTGATACGGCGGTTACAGGGCTACTCGAAAGCTTTGCAGAAACAGCATATTTTGTTACAGAGACAAAGACAATGCCGACCTTTGGCTCAAGCACAATAAATGGCACGGCAGAGAGTGTGACATCGAATATCTTTGTGGCATCAAGAGAGGAGATAGCGGAGGTTGCAGGAAACGGCAAGATACAATTTTCTGACCTTGTAAGAGACTATCTGCTTGCAAACGGACAGTTGCCACTCTACTACACACGAGATTTAGGCACAAACTACAACAATATCTTCTGCATGAATGGCAATGGTGAGAGTGTGCAGTACAAGCCACAAAACTACTTTGGCGTGCAATTTAGCGTTTTGATAACTGAGTATGCGTGCGTCTAAAAACATCGTTATAAAATAAAAAGTAAGATGTTAGAATTTTAAAAATTACGTTTTCTAGCACAAAATAATTTATGTTATCATAGTTTAAATGGTTTTGTTAAAGGTAGCTTTATTTTGCTTGGTAGGCTTTAATAATTTAAATTATGTGATGTTAAAATCCTGATGAAATATGCCTGATTTATCCGACATTAAAGATTCTCACTTAAATACTGCGTGAATGAACAAATATAGAATTAACTAAATATGGTGTAGTATGTTATGCATATCACACCATATTTTGTGTTAAGATATTCGATTTGTTAAGTAGGTAAATATGTTTTTTGTTAGATAAATAATTAAAAATATTAAATTAAAAAATGCTTGACATTAATATTAAAGATATGTTAATATATTAGCGTAGAAATTTGCGATTTTTGCAGGTTTGTGCGTTACCGCTTGTGTCGGGTTTTAGAAGTGTGAGTGTTTTGCACGAGACTTTAAGTGTTAACAAAATCACCACCTATGACGACAGCGAGTTTGATTTAAGGGGGTATGTAAAGATGTTTGCTATTGTTCAAACTGGTGGGAAGCAATACAATGTAACCGAGGGTGACATCATCAAAGTGGAAAAGTTATCTAACGCTGTTGGTGATAAGATTAATTTGGAAGTTTTGCTTGTGTCTGACGGTAAAAAGACTGTTGCTGGAACACCAACCGTTAAAGGTGCAGAAGTGACAGCTGAAGTTCTTTCTCATGGCAAAGGTGACAAGATTGTTGTCTTTAAGTATAAGCCAAAGAAAAATGAAAGAAAGAAGCAGGGTCATAGACAACCTTGGACAGAACTCAAAATTGCTTCAATTAAGATGTAATTATGACCAAGATTGTTATTTTAAAGTCTAAAAGCCATATATTAGGATTTGAAATTTCTGGGCATACAGGCTATGCAGAAGAAGGAAGCGACATTGTTTGTAGTGCAGTTTCATCAATGAGTCAGATGGTCGTTGTTGGAATCAGAGATGTACTAAAACTTAATGCCTTTGTGGAAATCAGTAATGGCTATTTAAAGCTTAAGCTTTCCGAAAAGGATATTGAAAGTGATAGTGCAGAGGTTCTTCTTAAAGCCTTTGAAAAGTCGGTGAAAGAAATTGTAAAAGAGTATGGCAACTATGTTAAATTGGAGGTAAAAAAAGATGTATTTTAATATTCAACTTTTTGCCCATAAGAAAGGTGGCGGTAGCACTAAGAACGGTAGAGATTCTCAGGCAAAGCGTCTTGGCGTGAAGGTTTATGCAGGACAGTTTGTTACTGCTGGATCTATCATTGTTCGTCAACGTGGAACAGCAATCTATCCAGGTGCTAATGTTGGTCTTGGAAAGGACTACACACTTTTTGCTCTCAAAGATGGTAAAGTTTCTTTTGGTGAGAGTAAGGGTAAGAAAATCGTATCTGTAAATTAAGAGCCTTTGGCTCTTTTTTTTGTGCTATTCTTATTTATTTTAATTTAAGTTTGCTAAGGGTGGAAGATGAAGTATAAAATTATTGATGATGGCATTTTGATTTTGGGGAAAGATGATTTTGTTATCAAAGATATACTTGAATGTGGGCAGATTTTTTCCTTTGAGAAGCAAGAAGATGATTATATTGTCTATTCTCAGGACAAACGTGCGAGAGTGGTGAAAAACGAAGCGGGCTATAAAATTTTAACTGATGATAGTGCCTATTTTGAAAATTTTTTTGACCTGAAAACTGATTATTCTGAAATTAAAAACATATTAAAAAAAGTGCCTATTTTAAAAGAACCTATTGAGTTTGGTAAAGGTATAAGGATTTTAAAGCAGAATCTTTTTGAAACTTTGATTAGTTTTATAGTCTCGGCAAACAACAACATCAAAAGGATACAACTTATTTTAAATCGTTTGCGAAAAAGTTTAGGAAGAGATATGGGAGAGTATTACGCTTTTCCTACACGAGATAGTATGCTAAAAAAGGACGAAACATTTTTTAAAGAAATTGGAGCTGGTTATAGAGCGGGTTATCTATATAAGGTTGTTAGGCAAGTTGATGAGAATAAATTGGAAGAATACAGCGAATTACCAACACTGCAACTTAGAAATAAACTTATTGAGCTTTCTGGCATTGGCCCAAAGGTGGCTGATTGCATACTTCTTTTTGGGTATGGCAGAAAAGATGTCTTTCCGGTTGATACTTGGATTGCGAAGATGTATAACAAATATTATGAACCTCTTGAAAACAGAGAGGTTATTAGAAGGAACTTGACAACTCAATTTGGAGACTTATCCGGCTATGCACAGCAATATTTGTTCTATTTTATACGTTCTTGGACGGGTTAAAGTGTGAAAAAACGATAAAATTTACAATTTTTATGGGTATTATTGCAAAAATTTTTAAAAAACTTATTGAATTTTGAAAAAATAGATGTTATAATCTATTTGAAAAGCTAAGGAGGATATATATGAAAAAGAATTTGAAATTACTATCAAGTGTTGTAGGACTTGCAATGCTCACAAATGTGCTCGCATTTTCTGCGTGCAAGCAAGAGGAGGAACCTGTTGTGGAAAACAAGCCACCGGTTGTTGTTGTGCCAGAACCAACTCCAGATACAGAACCAGAAATTGATGAGGCTGATTTAATCTATAATAAAGACGGCACTTTTAATAGAGAGGGCTTTTTGAGAACCTATAATGAGCTTATGAACACTGAGATGAATGCCGAACCACAAACTTATGATACATATCTTAATGATATATATGAAGAATATATGCCATTTTATGTCTATTACAATAAAGAAACAAAGGCTGTAAGAATGGCAAGTTTTGGTAACTATAAAGACGACACTGTTGATATGTATGGTGATTTGTGGACGGGAGAGTTTAGAGTAGTTAGCTTCCCAATTGATATGTCAGCTTGTGAGACTTGGACAGAATTTAAAGAAAAATTTGTCGAAGAAGTAACGCCAGACACAATACAATATGATGTGGCTGTGAAATATGAATATGCCGTTGGTAGCCCTGAGTATATGGAAGATGTTGAATATAATGATGCTTTGGCTAAATTGGCAGTAGAGTATTATACTGAGCGTTATTTAGATTTTGACCCTAGTTTTTCTATGCTTCACTTTTTCGGCGAGCCTTTTGAAATCAACAATGGAAGAAGAATGCTTGTTCCAATTGGCACTATATATATTGACCAAAGAGATGGAAATATTGTGCAGTTTGGTGTAGAGGCCTGGGTATCCACTGAAGGCGGTTGGCGTGAAAATATCATAAATGGTGAAAATTTGAATGTTTATCCAGCAACCGAGTATAAGAATAATATAGGAAATATGTATGATGAATCTTTCTGTGATTTGATGTACTCTGGACAAGAAAATACAGTAGAAAATGAAGAGGAAGTTGTTGAGGGAGTAAACTACAAGGCATATCTTCCTCGTGATCTTGATAGATAAGGAGTTTTGATTATATATAGATTTAAATTTGATAGGTAGTGTGTTAATAAAATATATTATTGAAAAGGAGGATATATTTTATGGACGAAGAAAAGAAAAAAGGAAGTGGAAAATTAAAAAAAGTTGTTGCTGTTGTGCTAAGTCTCGCTATTATTGCGGGGATAGGTGGCTTTGTTGCTTCAAGATTGAATGCGGAAGATGAGCCGACCAATAGTAATGCTGTCACACCGGTGCCAGACGATCCTATCGTAGATCCAACTCCAACGCCTGAGCCAGAGCCAGAAGAACCAGAGAAAGAAGAACCTGTTGAACCTGAGCCAGAAGAACCAGAGAAAGAAGAACCTGTTGAACCTGAGCCAGAACCAGACGAACCAGAGCCAGACGAGCCACCAGTGGAAGAGCAAGCGCGAGAGGATATGATTTTCTTTGACGACACTGACGAACTTAACAGCGAAGGCTTCCATAAGGCACTTATGTATATCATGGAGAATTATGAGTCTTTAGGAATGACTTTGGAAGAAATTTTCTATGGTAGGGTGTATGATGATTACAATTTCTTTGCAGTGAATTGGAATGAAGAAGATAATAATATTTATATGTTTAGTAATTGCGAATTAAAAAATAGCACAAATGGTAATGACAAAGAAATTAACATTACAAGTTTAAATGATATTGATTTACGATCAGCAGAATATGGTAATAGCATAGAAAAGTTTGTTGATAAGATTATGAATAACGACAGAATATCTATAAATAATGTTTATAGACTTGCCTATCATCACACTGAAGATGACCTGGATAGTCTTGAAGATTATTACGCAAAAGCCTATCAAATGGCAGAACATCGCATTGAACAAGAGTTAAACAGAAATGAGATTGTGATTGGTAGTTTTATTGAGGCGAGGAAGAGTATGCCCGCTGGAAATAACTTAGGTAATTATGATGAAATCATAACACACTATTGGTGTTTTAACGAAAGAACAAATGAGCTTTCTGAACATGAAATAGCAGTAGATTCTTCAGTAGTTTTAGGTGGTGGATTCGAGAAAAATTTATATGATTGTTCTATAACTGGTAGTAATTATGTAAAAGTATTTCATGATAATGAAGGAAAAATTATAGATATAGAACCAGAAACACTATACAATGTTGAGAATAGTAAAGTTATCAATACAAAGAGTTCAGTTAAGACTGATAAATATGCCTTTGTTGTTGATAATAAATACTATAAACTATAAATATTAAAAATATGAAATAACAGGGGATTTTCCTTGTTATTTTTTTATTTTATGTGTTATAATATGAATATGAAGAAAAATCATAAGATTTTAACAATATTTTTGTGTTTGATTATGTTTTTCGTGGCCGGTTGCGGTGATGGTGGCTTTGGTGCTGGCAGTGAGGGTTCTCCTGTCAATCTTGACGGTGTTAAGGTAATTCGTAAGCCAGCAGATTACAGTATAAGCGAAATTGTCGGCGAGGAAAATTCCGAGTATTTTTACAATTTATTATCAAGTAGTATAACAAGATATCTATATTTAACTTACGCTTTTGGAATAGAAAATATTGTAGATGACGAAAATCAAGTGAAATTATCTATTTTGAGCGGAACAAACCTGGAAGATATTTTATATGATAACACAAACCCTGACAGATATTTCTATTATGACTCAATAAGATATAGTATAGATTCAATCACTATTAACAATGTGGATAATGTAATGGAGATAGCCTTAGACACAAGTTCTGCTTGGAATTTTGGCTTTGATAACTACTACACGCTTGACGAATCTGTAAGTGGTTTCCCAACACTTGCGTTAGTTAATAATGTTGATTTATATTCAATTAGTTACGAAGATAATACTGAAAGTATTGATATAGAAGCGCATTACTTTAATTACACCGATGATATCTACGGCACACCTGGAGAGTATAGCGACATCTACTATGGCGAAAATGTGGTTGTGAATGACATTTTAATGTATGGTAAATCTCCTTATTATCAAGAATATGTGGCTAATGAGGAAGTGACCACGCTGAACACCTATCAAGATGCACTTGAATACATAACCTATCTATTTGTGCTTGGGTATGATTACGAGAACGAAGATGGCACAATAAATTCTGAAGATGCACCATATTTTAATTTGCAAGTAAATCAAGTTCAAGAGACTGTTAATTTTAATGGAACAAGTTTAAGGTTGTTCGTTCCAGATATAACTGTTGCAAGCACACCAAGCGGAAGTCAAAATCTTTCCATAAGTGAAGCATTAGATGAAATCAAAGAGCGCTATAATGTTTTAGGTACATATATCGGCGTGACGGATAAAAACAAAGAGCAACTTAAACGATTTATCTTAGATTATGTCATCGGGCTTGACGATGAAGAAAATGGAAATTATTCCTTTGAGATAACCATATTAGAGGATAGAGGAGGCGGAACTGCACAAGTTACAGAAAGGCGTCAAGTTGAAGTAAACAGAGATTACGAGAATGTTGTAAGCAATATTATCAATGTTGCCTGCCAAGAGGTAAGGATTGGCGGTTCTGAAGGTGATGGGGAAGTGTTTATTGACACGGCTTATCCAATCTCTGAGATAGTTGACTATAATGATGACTATTTTTACACGCAGTGGTATGATGAGAATGGAAATACCTCTGATGAAAACATTTTGGGGCATATAGATGCGGCGGAATATCAAGCGATGAGCATCACTTTGCCAGCCGATGAGATTGGAAGTAATATAACAGATATTTATCTTTGCTTTGAATACTACGATGATGACCCAAGTGATGAAAGCGAACTCGTCTATGATGAGGCAAATGGCTTAACGCTCAATCTAGGCATAAATTACTATGATAGTCAAGGCAATGAACTTTATTCTTCTAGGCCGGTGCAAAAGAATATTAAATATGGAAGGATAATGAGTGATGCCGACTATCACGCAGGTATTGACCCAGATATTAGAAATGTCTATTTTACCACAGGCGATGATGTAACAAGTGATAATATCTACAATGCTGTCTTTTCACAGATAGAAGAAATACCTTATCGTATGCAATTTAACAACGATATTGGTGATGGAGTTCTCAATGCCGAAATTAACGGTGAAGAGATAAACGAGTATGAACACGTGATAAAGATTACCGGCTCTTCTCCAGCCCGTGAATACTATATGATGAATGATTCCTCTTCTTATGGACAATATGCCACATTTAACCCAGAAATGTTCTCCGGCGAAGATGGAACGGACTATATAGAAATCTATTTTGACATTCTAAAAGACAAAAATATGCTCAATAAAAATTACAACTTTAAAGTAGGTATGACTTGGATATCTACAGATTCGTATATGAGTGATGACTCAGATTATGCAGATTCGCTTACAATGAGTTTTCTAGATGATATAGATGTTGTAAAGATAAAAAAATATTAAAAATTCTCTAATATAGAGAATTTTTTTATTTATAAAATAATAGGAGCATAGGTATTTACAAAACTCATAAAGTATGATAAAATATTCTTGTAAGGGAGATAAAGTGAGACCGTTGATTTATGCACTTATTATAGTTATGGTTATTGATGCTTTTTTACTAGCATTTTTTATCATTCGCACCGTTCAAAAAAAGAGGTTAAAAAAGAACGAAAAATTGCCTACAAAGGTGGAGACAAAAGTGGATAATAAAGATAATAATGAAAAAAAAGGCAAACAAGAAAAGTCTGTATCTCAAAATAAAAAGAAGAAAAAAAACAAACTTACAAAGCACAGCTCTTTTGGAAAAATATATGTAAATGAAGAAGCTTTAAAAAAGATATTGGCAGGTTATGATGAGGAAGATAAGAAAAAAGAGGAAACTATCACGCCAAGCGAGAAAGTTAATGAAGTAGAGGAAAAAAAGGTAGAAGAAAACCTTGACGCTGTCTTTGAAGATTTTAAAATTGCAGAGCCTGTTAAAGAGGAGAAAAAGCCTCAAACACCAAGATTTCATTCTCCATTTCACAATATTTTAAATGAGCGTAGAGCTCAGCCTGTTCGAGAAGTTAAAGAAGAAGAGGAAATTGAAGAAGACGATGATGACGATGACTTTGACACCAGCGATATTGAAAAGGCCTATCAAGATTTTCTTATGAGAAAGAAACAGGAATATCTCAAAAAATATGAGGAAGATGTTGACATTGGAGATGAGAGTGAAGAAGCTAAAGAAGAAGTTGATAAAAAATACACCCTTGATGATTTTAAAAAGGACTACTTCACTAATCATAAGGATATCTCAGAGATTGTTAAAAAACTCTCTGATGAGGATAAAAACAAAATATTGTCCATACTTTTAAGAAAAAACACAATTGAAGAAAGTGATTTTGATAGTTAATTTTGTTTAAAATAGTTTTTTGCTATTTCTAAAACATAATGTCTATATATAAAATAACATTTTAAAGATAATATTTTTTCATATTTAATTAAAAATCCTTGACATAAAAATTTATTTTTAGTATACTAAATTTAAGATAAGGAGGGTATATGAAAAAATTTTTAACATCACTCGCTTGCCTATCTTTTGTGCTTGTGGGTGGAATTTCGCTTGCGTCTTGTGGTGGAGATAAGAGCATTGTAAACACTTCGGGTAGTTATACAGAAGCAACAGCAGAGGAATTTGCAGAGGCTACTAGTGGCTATACTGCATCTACCAAAGGTAACGAATTTAGAATTTCTATTGATGCTGAGATTAGTCAAGATGTTGATATAACAGGGGTAGGACTTGAAGAAGGCAAGGCAAGGTTTGATTTTAATGGACTTATAGATTATGAAGGTAATATTTTCTTTGAAGGTGATGCGTATTTCAAAGGCACATTGCAAGGGCTTGAAGTCAAGTATGATGCTGACGACAGTGTTTATTGTGATGCCGAAACAGGAACAACATATCGCGATTTAAATGGAAAGAAAGAAAAATACACAAATTCTTCGGATCCTTCCATTTTCGAAAATATGTTTGAGGCTTTTAGTGGTGCTGTTGATTCTGAGGGAATAATTGAGCAATATCTTTCCGATCCAAATGGTAAATATCAAATCGCAACTTCTGACACATACACAAAGATAAGATTTGATGTTTCAGAAACTGTCGAGGGGTCGAAAGATATGGCAGAGGGGACTTTCTATCTTATTTTAGATGCTGAAAAAAATTTTGAAGGTTTTAGAATGGAGGCAAATCTTTATGGAATGAGCCAAATAATCGAATTTGTTGCAACTGATAGTGTTGTTGAGTTTCCTTCTAATTTAGACAGCTATGTTGAAGTTGTGTAAGTTCTATTGTTCCTCGTATGAAAATAACTTGTAGTTTATTTTTGTAAGACGAAAAAATTGATTATATATATTTATTATGAAAGCTTATGATAATCATAAGCTTTTTTATATTCTTTTTAAAAAACATCTTTCATATATTATTATGGAATGTTTAATTTTTTTGGAGAGTTGAAAAAGCACACAAATTTAAAAGTTGATGAGTTTCATATCATCAATATCTCTAACAAACTTCTATATGTGGAAGGGCATAAGGGATTGGTGATACTTTCTTCGGAACTTGTCGCTTTCAAGGTTAAAAATGGCAGAATAGAAGTAGAGGGGAGAGGACTATATCTAAAAGAGCTTACTGAGAACACCCTTAAAATTTCAGGCGATATAAAAAGGGTGGAAAGTTTTTGAAAAACGGCGTACAATTTAAAATAAAAGGACTTAATCAAGAAAAAAATTTAAACATTCTTGCAAAAAAATTTCCTATTTATGATATTGTTAGAGTTTCAAAAAATTGTTCCATTTTTAAAGTAAAAATTTTTCATGCAAAGAAAGTAAGAAAAACCTTAATAGAATATAATTTTGAAATTTTAGAAGAAAAAAGAGTGGGTGTCTTACCTTTATTATTAAAAGTATTCAATATTTACGCAATTTCTGCTCTTATTTTTTGCTCTATACTTATTTTTGCTCAATCGCCTTTTATTTGGCAATATGAGATTTTAGGTGAGAAAAGCTTAACAAAGCAAGAGATAGTTGATTTTATAAAAGATAATTTTACTAAAAATAAATATAAACTTAGCACAAAAAGTGTTGAGGGAGCACTTTATGATGAATATGAAGAAATAAGCTTTGTGTCGGTGATTGTGCGTGGACAAACACTGATTGTCAACATCAAAGAGAAACTATTGCCCGATGAAATCTATGGTGAATTTAAGCCTATAATAAGTGAGTATGATGGAAAAGTTTCGGAAATTGAGTTGATATCTGGAACTTTGGCGGTAAAAACAGGAGATTATATCAAAGCTGGTGATGTGCTTGTCTATCCTTATTATGTTGACGATGGAGTTGAAAAGCCGGTGATGGCAAATGCAGAGATTACACTTGACATCTATCACACCTCATCGATAATGCATTTTGAGGATAGAGTAGAACTTATAAGAACGGGAGAAGAGGCTGAAATTTTGGAAGTGTTGCTTTTTAATTTACCCATCTATATAAATTCTAAATCGATGAATTTTACACTGTATGAAACTGTTGTCGAAGAACAAGTTTTAATAAAAAATAATATTTTACCGCTTAAACTTAAAAGAACAACATATTATGAACTTGAAGAAGTTAAGCTTCATGAAACTTTTGAAGAAGCAAAAGAGAGACTAGTTGAAGAAGCTAGAGAAAAAGCGTTGCTAAATTCGGGCGGTTGTGATATAATAAAAGATGAATATTACACGGTGGAAGAAAACGAAAACAGTGTAACAATAAACTATTGCATCGTGGAAGAAGTAAAGGTGGGCAAGGTAGATGAAAATTGAAGGCAAAATAGGATTTTATAAAAGGACGATATTAAAGTTAATTAAAGAATGCGAAAAAGTATTAAAAGAGGACTTTGAAGATGTCTATGTTTCCATTAATTTTGTCAGTGACGAAGAGATACAAAGATTAAATAAAGAATTTAGAAACATTGACAAAGTAACCGATGTTTTATCCTTTCCAAATTTAAATAAATCTCCAAATGAAAAGTTGAAAAAATATAGAAAACTATCAGATTTCGACACGAATTTATTGTTTTTAGGGGATATTGTCATCTCCAAAAATGTAGCAAAAAAGCAGGCGAGAGAATATGAGCATTCCTTAAAAAGAGAGGTATGTTTTTTAGCTCTTCACGGATTTTTGCATCTTCTTGGCTTTGACCATATAAAAGCGGAAGATGAAAAGATTATGCTTAAACTTCAAAATAGAATTTTAAGTGAGGTCAGTCTATGAAATGCGGATATGTGGCTGTGCTTGGGCGTCCGAATGCCGGCAAAAGCAGTTTGATAAATAAGATTGTTGGTGAAGATGTTGCGATAGTCACAAAACGTCAACAGACAACCAGAAATAACATCTTAGGCATACTTACGCAAAGAAATTACCAAATCATATTCATTGATACACCGGGAATACATCACAGTAAGAATAAACTAGACAGATATATGATGAAAAATGTCCGCTCTGCCATCGGCTCTAGTGACGTTGTTGTCTATCTTATAGATGCCTCACACGAAGTTGACGAAGAGGAAATGGACTACATAAAGATGTTAAAAAGTAAGGCAGAAAATTTGATTGTCGTTTTAAATAAAATCGATAAAAAACTTGTGGCAAAGGTTGATGCTGATTTAAAAATTTCTGTTCAAGAAAACATAAATATTGACAAATTAGTGGAAAATATTGTAACTCTTTTGCCAGAAAGAGAGATGCTTTATAACGAAGATGAATTTACAGACAAGAGCATCAATTTCTTAGTATGTGAACACATACGTGGTATTCTGCTAAGTAGGCTAGACAATGAAATTCCTCATGGTGTAGCAGTGGTTGTAGATAGTGAAAATGAAACAAAAGACAAAGTATATATTGATATTTCCATTATTGTTGAAAAGGATAGGCATAAGGGCATAATAATAGGTAAAAAAGGCGAACTTATTAAAGAAGTTGGAATTCGAGCAAGAGAATATGCCGAGAGTTTGTTTTCCAAGCAGGTTGTTATGCATCTGTTTGTCAAGGTTGATGAGAATTGGCGTGATAATAATGTTGGCAAGTATGGTTATTGATTAATTGATAAATCATTCAAAAAAAGAAATTAACTACGAATATTTTTTCTTTCAATGCAAAAACTAGCTTAGAGGAGGAAAAAATGATTATTGCAAACTATATTGCCTACATCTTGACAATCATTGGTGGACTTAACTGGGGACTTGTTGGAATCTTTAATTTCGACCTAGTAAATTGGATATGTATGGGAAGAAACGCAGGCTCAATTATTATTTATATTCTAATCATGCTTGCTGCAATCTGGCTCATCATTTCACCAATCATTTCAAGAGGTATGCTTGACCTTGGCTGTAAATATAAAAAAGAGCACGACGAGAAAAAGTAAACAGGGATAATCCTGTTTATTTTTTTGTATAAAGCGAAAAGTTTTATAATAAAAACGAATAAAGTCATAAAAATAATTGACAAATTAATATTTTCATAGTAAAATAAGATAGATTTTAGGGGTGTAGTTCATCGGTAGAATGAGAGTCTCCAAAACTCCAGAGGAGGGTTCGATTCCTTCCACCCCTGCCATAAACGCTATTGCTATTACGGCAATAGTTTTTTATTATTTAGATAGATAAAATATTTTACTTTAAAACATTTTATATTTTAAAAATTATTTTTTGATATATAATTGTAATTTTTTAAGTTGTTTGTTATAATATAATTCATGGAAAGGGTAAGAGTGCCACTTGCTGAGCGTATGCGTCCAAAGACGCTTGATGATTTCGTTGGGCAGGAGCATATAGTTGGTAAAAATAAATTACTTAGACGTGCAATACAAACAGGGAATGTTGGAAGTCTTATTTTTTATGGCCCTCCGGGTGCGGGCAAGACAACCTTAGCTGGAATAATTGCAAAGATGCTTGATGCAAATATTGAAAAGTTAAATGCGGTATCAAGTGGAGTTGCTGAGGCAAAAGCAGTTATTGAACGAGCTAGAACAACAAAGGCAATGTTAAATAAAGACACTTACCTACTCCTTGATGAATGTCACAGATGGAATAAAGCACAAAGCGATTGTGTGTTGCAAGCAATTGAGGAGGGGAGCATCTACTTTATCGGCTCTACCACTGAAAATCCTTACACAAGTATGACAAGAGCTATCGTATCGAGATGTAGCGTATTTGAATTTAAGAAGATATCAGAAAAAGATATAGTCAAAGTTATTGACAGAGCGTTAACAGATAGAGTCGATGGGCTTGGTGATATAAAAATTGAAATGTTAGATGAAGCAAAGATGTATTTGGCTTTTGCTTGCAATGGAGACGTTAGAACAGCACTCAATGCATTGGAGCTTGCAGTTAAATCGACAAAGATGTCAAAAGATAAATATATTCATCTAACGAAAGAAACTATGGCGGAATGTTTAAACAAACGACCTCTTTCAATTGATGAAAATATATATTATGACTACCTCTCAGCTTTTTGCAAAAGCTTGCGTGGTTCGGACACGGAGGCGGCACTTTACTACAGCCAAAGACTTATCAAAGCTGGTATTGACCCACTCATAATTGCAAGGCGTATGATTGCCCATGCTTCTGAAGACATAGGAATGGCAGATTCAAATGCACTTCTTATGGCGTGTTGTGCGATGTATGCTGTTGAGAAGATTGGCCCGCCTGAGTGTTATTTAAATTTATCACACGCAATCATATATCTATGCGAGGCAGAAAAATCTAACAGTGTCTATATGGCAATGAGTATGGCAGAGCAAGACGCAGAGAATGAGCGTGAGGATATGGTGCCAAATCATTTAAAAAACCACCCTAGCACTAATGCCGACGGGCATGGTAAATACAAATATCCTCATAATTATGGCGGTTATGTGAAACAACAATATATGCCAGACAGTTTGAAAGATAGAGTTTATTATAAGCCAAGTGCAAATGGAAAAGAGAAAAATTTAGTAAGAAAAAAATTTAGTAAAAATATATAAGGGAGAATAAAGATATGTTTGGAAGAAGAGCAGATGGAAGAAGAGTTAAAAATCTTATGATTATTGAAAAGGCAGGACCTTATTTTATGCCAATGAGAATAGATGGCGTAAATTTATATACCCAACAAATATTATGTAAAAAAATGGACGAGTTTATTTTGAAAGAAAGACAAGAAAGCGGAGTGCATTTTAATTATACCGAAATTTTAATCGCAGCCGCTGTAAGAATGCTCTATGAAAGGCCAAAGGCAAATAGATTCATTGTTAATTGCCAAATTTATCAGAGAAATGAAATAACAGTTTCAATGGCAATCAAGCCGAAGCTTACAGATGATTGTGATGAAATAACGCTAAAATTCCATTTTACAGGAAGAGAAAATATCTATGATGTTAAAAAAATTGTTGACGATGAGATAAGGAAAAATACACAAGTAAACAGAGAAACTCATGGAACAACAAAAGTTGCTGGCGTGCTTGACAAAATGCCATATTGGATGTTTAAGGTTGCTATGAAACTTATAAGATTTTTTGACAGATATGGCTTACTACCAAAATCTCTTATCGATGTCAGCCCATTCCACACAAGTATGTTTATCACTGATTTAAAAAGTATAAAATTGAATAAAGTTTATCATCACTTATATAATTTTGGAACTACCACAATTTTTGGTGCTCTTGGTAAGGTAAAATATGTGCCGGTAAGTGACAGGTCGGGAGAGATAAGAACAGAGAAAGTTATGGATTTGGGCTTAAGTCTTGACGAGCGTGTGGCTGACGGACTTTATTATGGCAACAGTGTCAGACTTCTTTTAAAATACATTGAAAATCCGGAACTTTTAAAGGCAAGCCTAAGCGAAGTAGAGGTTATTGATAAGGCAAAAAAGCGTGAAGAGAGAAAGGCAAAACGTGAAGAAAAGAAGCGTTTAAAGCGTGAAGAAAAAGAAAAAATAATAAAAATGAATGAAATAGCTTAAAGCTTAAAAAAATAAAATTCACAAAATATAGCGTATTATGCATTGAATAATACGCTATATTTTGTTATTCTTTATTTAAGAAAGGCATGAGACGGTCGATGTTTTTTCGTTCAAAAGTATATAACTTATCAAGTAGCTCATCAAGCTCTTTTGAAATATTTTTATGGTCATCCTTGTCCTTCATGCAGGTGATGATACCCATGAAAGTTCCAATTAACATAAGTTCTGCTATCTTGCGTGTAGAATCGTCCATCATGGTTGACATATTTACGCTTGCCCATAGCTTTGCCTTTTCAATAAAATTATTGTCTTTAAGGCCTTCGATTTTTTCTGCCTTTGCATAAGCTTCGCATTCTTTTGCTAGGCAAATATATTCATCTTGTTCTTTACTTAGTTCACTTGTGAGGTCGTCATTAGTAGATTTTGGTATTATATCCTCTATTGATTGAATTGCCGTTCTGATATTTTGATAGATTGCATTTAAATATTTTTCTTCTTTTTCTTTCATTTTTCACCTCTTTTTTTAATTTTTTTTCAAAAATTAAAGCATTTTTTTATTAATTTTTGATTTCATATTGATATTGTTGCCATTTTTCGACAATATATGCATTTGAAATATGGTATTAAACTGATAATTTGCTTTACACTATCAACATGAAAACTTCAACAAAAATTTTATTAATAATAAATATTGCACTGCTTATTGCCAATGTCTTTTTGATTAGATATTTAGTGTCAGGTATAGTGCCTACAGAGAGTGGCTTTGTGTTTGAGTTCTCTGCTCTTTCTTGGGTTGCTCTTGTGGTGCTTATCGCTTTTTTAGTCACATTCATTGCACTTTATATAGTTTTTTTAAGAAATATGCGACTTTCTAATTTGTTGTTTTTCTCAACACTTCCTTTAACATTAATCTATGGTGTTTTTGTTGTTTATATCGCAAAGATAGGAGATATGGACGATATTACCTCGGCATCAGTAAAGGCCACTTTAAATTTGAATTCTACGCAGGGTGTGGAAAATCTATGGATAGCACTTGCCACAGTCACATATCTTATTCTTCTATTTATATTAATTGCAATTGCCTGCCGACCGCTTAGAAATGTTGAGAGGGTGACACAAAAGTTAGGTGATGGCAGAGTTAAGATGGAAGATTATAAAATCGGAGGGAGTAGGCAATTCCAAGAGATTGAACATAGTTTAAATAAAATAAATTATCTATATAAAGAAAAGGATAATAAACTTAAAATTGCCAATCTTGCCACTCAGAAATATTTACCAAGGCAACTGCTAAATTTTCTTGGCAAAAACGGTATTGAAGATGTTGAAACGGGCAAAAGTGTGACAAGGGAGGGGACGATTCTTTATTGCGATTTAAAGCCAAACAAAACGCTTAGTCTCGAAGAAAATTTTAATTATATCAATTCCTATTTAAAAGTTGTTGCTCCGCTTATTAAAAGATTTGACGGATTTGTTGATAAATATCTCGGTGATGGACTAATTGCTGTTTTTTCAAAGGCTCAGAATGCTGTTGAATGTGCACATTCTATTTTGAAAGCAGTTGAAGATAGAAATAAAAATCAAAAGAAGTCTTTAAATATTGCTTCACGAATAAGTGTGCATACAGGAATATTGACAATCGCATTAAGTGCAGAAGAAAAAAAGCCGACAGTAGTTTCGCCAATAATCAATATGTTGTCAAAGATGGAGGAGATAAATGAGTTTATGGGCGGTAAACTTTTGTTTTCTAAGAAAACTTTGGACAGCTTTTCAAGTAAATACAATTTTGATTTTCGATATTTAGGTGACTTAGAATATGAAAAAAATATTATTTCTCTTTTTGAAAGTTTAGATTGTTATTCTAAACGGGCGAGGGAAAAGTTGAAAAAATTTAAAAATGAATTTGAAAATGGCGTGCGTTTTTATAACGAAAAGCGTTATCGAGAGGCAAAGGCTATGTTTGAAAAAGTGTTGCAAAAAATACCAAATGATAATGCCTCGTTTGTATATTTTAACAAATGCAATGAAAAACTAAACGAGGCTGTATAATATAATTTGGCATAAAAAATCAAAAAAATCATATTTTTTTGATTTTTTTATTGTTTTTTAGGTGTATTTTATTGTTTTTTATTATTTAAAGAAGTTTTTTGTTTAAGTCTATACTTTTTTTGTTTACTTGACATTTTATCATATTTATTTTAAAATAGGATTATGAAGCATAATAAAATTTTTAAAAGATGCCCAAGATGCGATAATAAATGCCTTTTGAATGCGACAAAGTGTGAAGAGTGTGGTTTGATTTTTTCTCGCCTAGAATTTGCCACAAACACCGCAGCTAAAAATATGATTAAAAAGGGTGACAGAAGTTATCTTCTTTATACATCTACATTGCCAAAAGATTTGTCTTACACAAAGCTTTTAATATATACCTTACTTTTTGGGCTGTTCGGTGCACATTATTATTACACAGGCAAATATATTAAAGGAATTCTCATGAGTGCTATGATGGCTTATGCGATTGTTTGCGTCATCTTTAATGCATATCTTGTTGATTATCTTAGCATTTTATATCTGCCTATCGGTATTGGAGTCCTTGCGTGGATAATTAGTTGTGTCTATGTTATATCTAAAAAGTTTAAAGTACCTGTTTTTATTGAAACAACAGAAACGGGCGGATTTAAAGTTTAGGAGAATTTATGAGAGTTGTTGTTGGAATAAGTGGTGGAGTTGACTCAAGTGTGGCTGCATATCTTTTGAAACAGCAGGGGCATGATGTCATCGGACTTTTCATGATAAATTGGGACGAAGAAGATAGTCAATGCACCGCAATGGAAGACTATGAAGATGTTAAACGTGTGTGCGACAAGATAGGTATTCCTTATTATAGTGTAAATTATGCTAAGGAATACTACGAGCGTGTTTTTCAATATTTTTTGGACGAATATAAGCATGGTCGAACACCAAATCCAGATGTTTTATGTAATCGTGAAATTAAGTTTGGCCCTTTTCTTGCTATGGCAAAAAGGCTTGGTGCTGACAAAATTGCTACAGGCCACTATGCCAAAAATTTTGAAAAGGACGGGTTGACATATCTAGCTAAAGCAAAAGATTTATCTAAGGATCAATCATATTTTTTAAATCAACTTTCGCAGGAGCAACTGTCTTCCGTCATCTTTCCGCTTGCCGACATTGAAAAGCATGAGGTGAGAGAGATTGCAAAAAAGTTAGATCTATCTAATGCTGAGAAGAAAGATTCGACCGGCATTTGTTTTATCGGCGAAAGGAATTTTAGAAAATTTTTGAAACAATATTTGCCCGCTCAAAAAGGTGAGATTAAAACTCTTGATGGTGAGGTTGTGGGCGAGCATGAAGGGCTTATGTATTATACCATTGGTCAAAGGCGTGGGCTAAATATTGGTGGTAAGCACGGCGGAAACGGTGAAAGGTGGTATGTGCTTAAAAAAGATTTACAAAACAACATTCTCTATGTCAGCCAAGGCGAGTGCGAAGAGTTATATTCAAATGGACTTTATGCAAGTGGCTTCAATTGGATACCAAAATTGCCAGAAGAAAGGGTATTTGATTGTTATGCTAAATTTCGTTATCGTCAGCCTGACCAAAAGGTAAAGGTGGAAATTTTAGATGATAAAAAGATAAAAGTTGACTTTTATGAAAGGCAAAAAGCCATCACTGAAGGGCAATTTGTGGTGCTATACGATGAGAACGGCGTATGTTATGGTGGCGGAACGATTGACAGAAAATTTTAAGTTTTAAGAAAAAATTAGGTTAATAAGTTGAAATTTTGTTTGATTTATGTTATAATCTAAACGCACTAGTTAAGTAAGTGTTTTAATATTTTGAACAAAACTTAATAACAAAATTTCTTAAACTTTAAATGCAGAGATGTCCGAGTGGTTTAAGGTGCAGCCCTGGAAAGGCTGTGTGCGAGAAATCGCACCGAGGGTTCGAATCCCTCTTTCTGCGCCAAATAAAAATAATTCTTATGGATGAAGGCAAAGGATGTTGCAAAGGTAATTTTTGAGAACATCACCAACGACAACTTGTGCGTTTCCGAGATTGTGATTGAAAGAGTTTAGAATATCCACTAACTTAATTTAAATAGAAATTTGGGGTGCAAAAATGATAAAACTTGATGGAAGAAATTTTAACATAGACTATTATATTGAAAACATTTATTGTTTAGATAATTTTTCCGCTTTTTGCATTGAGATTGATGGGGTGGAATATAAAACAGTTGAGCATGCATTTCAAACTATAAAATTTTTGGAAACCGCACCTGAAATTGCAGAAAAAATAAAAAAATCGAAATCTCCATTTGAGGCTCGTTCGTTGGCACATAAATATAAATCTTTGCGCAGAAAGGATTGGAGCAAGAAAAAATATGATGTTATGGAAATGCTTTTAACACAAAAGGTTTTGCAAAATCCATATGTGAAAGAAAAACTTATTAACACATTTCCTTATACAATTATTGAAGATTGTGGAGAAGATGATGATAAAGATTGGGGTTGTGGTTTAGATGGAACTGGAGAAAACAATCTCGGAAAAATATGGATGAAAATACGCGAAAACTTAAAAGAGTATAATTAAAGAAGGCTACTATTTTAAATAATCTATAACTTTTCACTTAATTATTATTTCTTTTCTCTTCACTTTTATCAATTTTTATCATAAATTTTCTGAATTTGCATAAAATTAGAAAATGTGGTGTTATAATTAAAAAGCTTATCACATTTTTAACGCTTATAGAATATTTAATAGGAAAAAGTGAAATTTAGTTGACTTTTGTTTCACTTTTATTTATAATACTTGAGTTGGTAAATTATAGGCTAATCTTATTAGGAGGCAATTATGGAAAAACATTATCTCACACCGGAAGGAAAGAAACAACTTGAAGAAAAGTTGGCTCATTATAAAACAGTTTTGCGTCCAAATGTTGTTAAGAGAATTGGTATCGCAAGAGAATTTGGTGATTTATCGGAAAATAGCGAATATGATGCAGCAAAAGATGAACAGGCTAAAATTGAAGCTGAAATCAGCGAGATGGAAAATATCCTTTTAAATGCTGAAGTGATAGATAAAAATAATATTGATTCAACTGTTGTCAACATCGGCACTAAGGTTAAACTCTATGACGAAGATTTTGACGAGGAGCTTGAATATCGCATATCTGGCTCGTCTGAAAGTGATCCGAAAAATGGAGTTATCAGCAATGTTTCACCTGTCGCAAAGGCGATTATAGGTCATAAGAAAGGCGAAAGCGTGGTTGTTCATACACCAGGTGGCGTTTCTCATTTTAAAATTGTTGATATAAAAATATAATTTAGTTAAAAATTTATTGATTTTTTCCTTTTAATTTGTTAATATATATGATATAGCTAGGGCGATAAGATTTTTGTCACTAGTTTTATATTAAGACTGAGTGCCTTTTTCAAAATTAACTTTGTGAATATTAGTTGTGTAAGGCAGGGTATATAAGATTAAGGGAAAAATATGACATTTATTAACTCTATTAAACTTTTTTGCTCTAATTGGGATAAAGTGCTTAAACTTTTCCTTTACTATCTTTTTGTGCTATGCGTTACATTGCTACTTCTACTTCCTGTTTTTATCACTTTTTCTGAAATTTTTAAAAACAATTTACAAATTTTCGATGTTACAACAAATTATTTAACAGTGTTTCATTCCTCGTTTGGGGTATATTTGCATAATGTGTTTAGTGTGATATTGAATATTGTTGAAGAAGCATTTAGTGCAAATCAAGGCTTAACCGTATATGCTTTTTTGGTGATGTTTTTGTTTTTGCCATTCCTTTTTAATATAGGTAAGTATGTTTTTTGCGAAATGCTCTATGGCTATATGGCTAACAAAAGCAAAGTATCATTTTTCAGTGCACTCTTTAAAACACTTAATAAATCAGTTTTGTATGCACTTGCAAAAACTTGTTACGACATAATCTTTATGACTATCATTACAACCTCGGTTTTTGCAATTGGACTTGTTGAAAGTGTCAATTTTCAAACTTACTTTTTGCCATTATGCGTATTCTTAATATTGATTGTTCTTTTCACTCTCAACAAGATATCAACAACAGGTTGGGCACCTGCGATTATCATATTTGGCGTATCTGTTGATAAAGGTTATAGAAGAGGTATCAAGGTAATTTCAAGGCGTTTCTTTAAAACACTTTTAGTTAATTTTTTGGCGTATCTAGTTTTCTTCCTATTCACTTATATTGCCGGGGTTTATAGTCTGGTGATTACAATTCCTATCATCACTGCACTTCTATGTACCTTTGACATGATTACCTTTTTCACTTGTCAGGGTATGCGTTATTATATCAACAATAAGATTATCATGACACCAAAAAAATTGGAAGAGGTGGATAGTTTTAAAAAGGCTAAATATATCATTTAAAATATAAATGGTATGAGTCAACTTTAGATAAAATAGGGCTGACTTTCAAATCATTATTTAACCAAAAATAAATGATAACTTTTTCATTGAATGAAAAATTTTTTTACATTGAAATCATAAAAAAAGGAGATAATATGAACAATAAACTTAAAATAACATTTTTGGGAGGGGTGGGCGAAATCGGTAAAAATATGACCGCTTTTGAATATGGTAACGACATCATAGTTGTTGATGCGGGGCTTACCTTCCCAGGAGATGATATGCCGGGAATTGATGTAGTAGTTCCTGATATATCATATTTACTTGCAAATAAAGACAAAGTTAGAGCAATCATCTTGACTCACGGACACGAGGATCACATTGGCGGACTTCCTTTCGTTTTGGATCAGATTAAAGCACCAATCTATGGAAGTAGATTGACGCTTGCACTTGTAGAAAACAAAATGAAGGAATATCCTAAGGTGCAATATAAGGCAATTTCCGTTAAGCCTAAGAATGTGCTTAAAATCGGGGCTTTTGCTATTGAATTTATCAAAGTTTCGCACTCAATTGCTGGCTCTATGGCTCTTTGCATTTCAACGCCGGCTGGGAATGTTATTCACACAGGCGACTTCAAAATCGACTTTGAACCAATAGATGGCGTGATGACTGATTTGCAACGCTTTGGCGAACTAGGCAAAAAAGGTGTCAATCTTCTACTTTGTGAAAGTACAAATGTTTGCAGAAAAGGCTATTCAATGAGCGAAAAGAGTGTCGGCAGAGCTTTGGAAGAAATCTTTGAAAAGCACCCAAACAACAGACTGATTGTTGCCACATTTGCTTCTAACATTCATAGACTACAACAGATTTTAAATCTTGCTGAAAAGTTTGGCAGAAAGGTAGCTTTTACCGGAAGAAGTATGGTGAATATCTCTGAGGTTGGCTTGAAACTTGGTGAAATTACCTTTGATAAAAAGAATTTGATTGATATTGATAAGATTGAGAAATATGCTGATAGTGAATTGCTTATTCTGACAACAGGAAGTCAGGGCGAACCAATGAGTGCACTTACCAGAATGGCGGGTGACGACTTCAAGGGAGTGAAAATCGGTGCTAATGATTTGATAGTTTTGTCATCTTCGCCTATTCCGGGCAATGAGAAAGGCGTGTATAATGTCATCAATGCTCTCTATCAAAAGGGTGCTGATGTTATCTATGATGAGCTAAGCGAGGTGCACGCATCAGGTCACGCTTGTCAAGAGGAAATTAAAATTATACACTCTCTTTGCAAGCCTAAGTTTTTCATTCCAATTCATGGTGAATATAGACATTTGATGATGCATAAAAGACTAGCTATGGCACTTGGTATGGAGGAGAGAAACATCATTCTTCCAACCATTGGGCTTCAGGTTGAATTGACACCTAATAGCATCAAAAAATCCGGACTTGTCACAGCAGGGCAAAGACTTATCGATGGCTACGGCATAGGTGATATGGATAGCAATGTCCTTAGAGAAAGAAAACAACTTTCAGAAGACGGCTTTTGTGTTGTGGTTGTCAATATCAATAATGTTTCTGGGAATGTTACAGGCGACCCATTCATAATCACTCGTGGTGTTGTTTATCAAGATGAGGCAGAGAGTTTCGTGCAAGATGCCAAAAATATGATAATTGCTTCATTAAAGGAGCAAGATTTGAGAGGGGCAGAACCATCTGTTATTAAAAATACAATACGTAGAAATGTCTCCAACTTTATTTTCAAGCGAACAAAACGCCGTCCGATGGTACTTGCTATTGTCTTTTTGAATTGATATGAATAAAAAAGAATTTATAGGTATAAATAAAGATGAGTATGTTCCCATCATGAAAGATGAGAGCATTACTTTATTAGTCAAACTTTGCATAGACAACAAGCCAAAGCGAATATTAGAGATTGGAACATATATTGGTTACTCTGCCTCTGTTATGCTTTCTGCCTGCGATGCTGAACTCGTTACGCTTGAAAAAAACGCCGAAAATGCCAAGCTTGCAAAAGAAAATTTATCGCAGTTTGGTGAAAGAGCATCTGTTGTTTATATAGATGCAGGTGACTACATTGCAAGACAAGATATTGGAAAGTTTGACCTAATTTTCTTAGATGGGGCAAAAGGACAATACATAAACTACTTGCCTTACTTAAAAAATTTATTGAATGATAACGGCTTGCTAGTTGCCGACAATGTCTATTTTCATGGCCTTGTGAAACAGGAGGGAGTTATCAAACACAAACTTAGAACAATTGTTGTTAATTTAAGAAAATTTTTAGATGCGATAAAAAATGATGTAGAGTTTGATACCGTCATATATGATATAGGTGATGGGCTGAGCGTATCAAGAAAGAAGATTAAAAGCTAAAATCTAAACTTTATTTTTGATTTTAATTAATAGATAAAATGAAAAAAATATGTGTAAAAAGCTAAAAAAAGCTAAATTTATCATATTTTTTATAAAAAATAATCAAAAAACACTTGACATGGTGTTTTTTTTATTTTTATTATAAATATATATGATGTATTAAGGATAGAATATGGATAAGTCACATTTTTATGAGTTTGTAAACAGAATGATACTTCCGCTTTTTACAGGGTCGTATGTTGCGGGAGAAACTGAGTCATCTTCAAGAGATTTGGAGGTGGCGTTAGGCAAGGGTAATTCTGTGCTATTAAAGCCTAATAAAAGTGATGAATATAGGCTAATCTTAAAAAGAGGGCAACCATTTAAATCGTTTGAAGTGAATCTTATTAAAACTATTTTAGAAGAAATTTCTGTTTTAGCAGAGTCTGGGCTTGAAAATACCGTTTATCTACCAAAGTTACAAAACACTATCATTGAAAAAGCACTTATTGATAGCATAACATCTGATATTGCCTCAGAGACTATTATCGGTATAATTTCCTCTCTCGATCGTTGGGCGACAAGAACGTATGAAGGTTCAAAAGTCTCTATGGGAATTTTTGTTAATCTGTCGAATATTGTCGATGATAGCAAACAGGTAAATTACAGCGATATAATGAATAGTGACTTTTTTGTCAGAATAACAGACGGCATTTCTTCTTTTGTGGAATTTGACAGAAAGGGTAGTTTAATTGGGTACACAAATCTAAAAAATCCAAAATCAGCACCAACTGTTTCGCCTTATATCTTTGATAGAGTGGCAAGAAGTTGTAATGATAAGAGAGTGGGAATTGTGTTAACAACAAAGGGTGATATTTTGGTTTTTTATGCCCGTCAACTTATGTTTGCAAAACGCAATGGCAAGTGGTGTGTCTATTCTCACGATGAGATTATCAGGCTTTTATATAACAATGTTTCCTACACAGCAAAGCAGATTAGGCGAGCAATTTATAACACTGCACTAGACTGCTCCTTTGGTTATATGGGGGCATGCATAATCTATTTAAATAAAGATAAGACAAAGGAAGCTCTCAAACAAATAAACATTGCCGATATAATTTCTGAAACGCATTTTGAAGAAAAAAAGCAAATGGAACTTGCGGAGGCTTCTAAGTTATACAATATGTCTAATGCTCCTCAATTTGATGAAAATATTACTTTTGAAGAATATCTAACAAAATTCAATTGTGTCAAGGCAAAATCTATAAGGAACATCATTGCTGGCAGAAAGCTTTATGAGCTTGATAGAAAGTTATTAGAAAATTTGGTTGGTATTGATGGTGCAACGGTTGTAGATTTTGATGGAACGATTATTGCTGTGGGGGCAATTTTGAAGATTGATGCTGGCAGTCTTGGTGGCGGTAGGCTGGCGGCAACAAAAAGTATGGCAAGATATGGCGTTGGCATCAAAGTATCACAAGACGGCATCATGCAAGGCTTCAGTGCCGATAAGCATGGAAAAGTTAAACAAATTTTTAATGTTGGATAGAAGTTGTATATAAAATAAAATTTATTAGATTTTATCATAAAATAAAAACTTTATCAGTTTAGATAAAGTTTTTTTGATATTATAATGTATTCAAATTAGATTTTATCGTTCCATTTCCATTTTAGCATTTTCTGCATTCTTTTTGACTATAGGCTGAGTGTTAAGTTCTTTTATTGCATCTACAATTATTGGCTTGTTTTCTTTCTTTGCAATAATTTCTTTTAAAATTTCGTGAAAATCCTTTTCAAGTTCAAGAGGCGCAACTGCATAATCCAATTCATCAGATGTTGGAGTTAGTTCTTTTTTTTGTGAAGTTAGTTTATTGTCTTTTTCATCTGTCACAAAAATAAAGTTGTTTTTTATGCTATACATAGTCGGAAAATAAGGCTCCGGCTCTAGTGGTAAATCAAGCAAATTTTTAATGCTTTTTCTAAACAAATTTCTTCCGTGTGCGGTTGAAAGAATAAGCGTGAGTTTTGCTTTGTCTGAAAGTTTGTTAAATTCATCTTTTGAAATTGATATTCTGTTTTCATCTCGTTCATATTTTCTATCGTAATTCATATTTCTCTCCTTTTGTTGGTCATATTCTAACATAAAATTTAGTCAGTGTCAATACTAGGTTAAGGAAGATTTTATATAAGACTTGACAAAAGAGTGCAAATTTTAGTATAATTAAGTGTCAGATAGACAGACGGTCACGGTTTATCGATTAACGATAAAGCGAGGAAAGTCCGAGCATCAAAAGAACAGGGTGCCAGTTAACGGCTGGTGGAGGCGACTCTAAGGATAGTGCAACAGAAATAGACTGCCTTTTGGCGATGGTGGAAAGGTAGGGTAAGAGCCTACCGGGGAAGTGGTAACACTTTTCGCTCTGTAAACCCCACCCGATGCAAGGTTAAGTTTGGGCGTATACGTGTTCTTTCATGTCCAACAAAAATACCGCTTGATTTTACCGGTGACGGTAAAACTAGAAAGATGACCGTTTGATACAGAACTCGGCTTATAGTCTATCTGAAAAAAACGCTTAATAGCGTTTTTATTTTTTTATAAATTTAATTTATTATTTTTAAACATTCCAGAAAAAACTGCTTCACAGCCGGTGAGATAGATGCCGATTATTACTAATATAAAGCTATAATCAAAAGAATTAATAAAGTTTATAAAATCACCGGTCAAATTGAACCAACCAAAACTGAAGGCATATAGCACAGCACCGATAGTAGATAGCAGTATGCCGAAAATCATAAGATAGTGCGTTTTAAATTTAGAACATAGGAACAAAATTGTAATCAAAGAATTGATAAGATAAATCGCAAATAAAGCACTCTTCAAATCAAAGAATTCAGGCAAATACTCAGTTAGCACAAAGTATGCAATTAAACTTAGTGCCACACGAATAGCAATATTTAACACTTTTAAACCTGCACCTTTTGACAAAAGAAGCGTGTAGATAGCAAGCACAAGGGCAGAGGCGAGAAGGGAGTATAGCATAATGTCCTTAGCAAGCGTTATGTCACTAGGCAAGGTAGTATTTTCTAAACTATAAAGAAAGTAAATAGCTACGCAATATGCAGTTAATGATATTGTTATAAAAATACTTTTCTTGTTGATTTTGAGCAAGCATAGGCTCATTAAAAAAACTAGTCCGACAGCAACAATTTTAAAAATGTCGGCACTAAACCAATCTGCACCATCTATATTTATCTCTGGGCTAATAGCAACCAAGATTACGCTTGCCAAGATTAAAACGGTGAAGATTAGGAAAAATGTCAGCCTAACTTTACTTATTTGTCTTCCACTATTACTCATATCTCTATTATATCAAATTTATATAATAAATACCAATAAAAACATTATGATTTTTGTAATTTTTTTGTTTTTCCTTTATCATCTTTACAAATTTAGGTGATATAAGGTTATATTGTCACAAAAATAAAGCTATTTGCATAACAAATAGTATGGAAAAAGAAAGGAAAAATATAAGGATAATTTGCATAAAAGCACCACGTTGGATAGTACCATTTTTAAAATTTTTTTTGAAAGATAAAAAAGATATACAGTAATTTTCGATAATTATAATAAAAAATGGCGAATTTTCGGCATAATTTGCATTTTTTGCCGTCAAAATGACGTCACAATTTTCGTAATTGTAAAATATTGTAAAAATCATTAAAAAATAAATGGCATAAACTTTGACTTTGCCATTTTTTATTATTTATAATTTTTCATGGTTACAAAGGAGAGTAAATTATGAAAGAAAATATTTGGTCAAAGACAATCCTAGGTGTATATAGACATTTAGAGGCGGTTGCAGATGCTATTGACAAGATTATTTTAAAGACGGCATTAAATTCTTATCATTTTTCTTTAAATACTAATGATGTTTATCAAACTTCAAATAAGCTTATAGAACTAGGAGAACGAAAGGTAACTCTTATTAATCTCAAACTCTTGGTGGAAGATGTGCTTTTTAAGATGGAGCAGAAAGATGCTGATATTCTCATTTGCAGATATGTTGAAAACATGAAGTTTAAAGACATCGCATTTGAAAAAAAGATAGGAATGCGAACGGTTTTTAGAAGATTGGAAAAGGCAGAGAATATGTTTAATAAAAAACTCTTAAGTCTTGGTTACACAAGTTTGAAGTTAAAAAATATGCTTAAAGATGAAGCTTGGATATTAAATCATTATGAAAATATTGCATCTTCTAAGAATGAGGAATTGTCAGTGAAAAGTATAGCGTTATAACTTCGAGTTAGTATGCTTTAAGTTATAAATCACCGTCATCAAATTCAAAGTAATCTCCGTGATGCACCTTTCTTATCTTCTTTTCTGGTTTTGACTTAGATTTTGTTAATTTGTTTGGCTTGATTAGGAAAAATAATATAAAAACGCTAGGAACAGTTATTGCAATAATTAAAAGCACTTTTGTGCCTGTGGAGAGAGAGTTAAATTGAGGGGTAGCATCAGTTAAGACACTTTCATCGACCTCTTCAAATTCTTCTGTGTTAATTACAATTTCTGGTAAACTGTTGGCTATCTCTGAATAGATGTAGCCGTGATAGATAATTCCGTTGACATTTGCAGAAGCGTAATACCATATATCACTTTTATCGCTGACTCTTTCGCCAGAGATAGAGCCATAGTAAGAGAACTGTTGTTCATCAACCTCACAATATGCACTAGAATTTGTGCTAGGTAGCTCATATAGATAATAAGGTGTAAATATAGAAAATGATGTGTTTAAATATGGTGTGTTAGGCGTTCCCTCCATAAGGCGAACTTCACTTTTTAAAACATAGCCTGTTAAGTCTTTGTAAGTCACAGCATAGTAGCTTTCAGACACATCATTGATTTTGACAAAATAGGAATATGGCAGTTGAAAAAGTGGAGAAGTTGACGATGGAGAAGAATAAAGATAGACATTCTCGGAGGCAATCTTTCCATAAAATTCGCCATCTACCTCGGCATACACGGTGTGATTATAAGTTGGCAATAAGATAAATAAGAGTAAAATTAAAAGTTTTTTCATAGCTAAATTATAAGCTTAATGTTTTGGTGCTTGATAAGAGAAATTTGTCTAATTCTATAACAAAAATTATTTTTTTGGAGATAATATGGAAGATACCATTTTGAATATTTTAAAAATTGAAACAGAGATAAAATATAGGAAAAACTTACCGATTTTTCGATATAACAAAGGAAAGTTGGTTCATGAAAAACAGTTGATTTTTCATAAGTGTAAAAAAAGAAATCGTTGGGTATTTGGTGGAAACAGGTCAGGAAAAACGGAATGTGGTGCAGTTGAGGTTGTCTATTTGGCACTTGGTATTCACCCATACAAGAAAAACAAAGTGACGGAAGGTTGGGTGGTGTCACTTTCAAGACAGGTGCAAAGAGATGTTGCACAGCAAAAGATTTTATACTATCTTCCGCCGTCTGCTATTGAAAAGGTGGTTATGGTGTCAGGTGCTCAAGGAAGTGCAGATAGTGGCATCATAGACTTTATTTTGGTTAAAAGCGAATGCGGTGGGCTCAGCAAAATAGGCTTTAAATCATGCGACCAAGGCAGGGAAAAATTCCAAGGAACAAGCCTAGACTATGTCTGGTTTGATGAAGAGCCTCCTTATGATATCTATCAAGAATGTCGTATGCGAGTTTTGGATAGGCGGGGAGAAATCTTTGGAACAATGACGCCACTTAAAGGCCTCACTTGGGTGTATAATACTATATACCTTAATGAAAATGATGACAGCGAGGTGTGGTATGAACAAATTGAGTGGGCGGACAACCCATACCTATCAAAAGAAGAAATAGAAAGTATGACAAAGTCGATGTCGGCAGAGGAAGTGGAGGCAAGGCGATATGGCAAGTTTATAAATACCAGCGGTCTTGTTTATAGTGAATTTGATGAGAATGTTCATGTGATAGAACCTTTTGACGTGCCGGTTGAATGGCAGGATAATATCTCCATTGACCCGGGATTACATAATCCACTTTCTGCTCACTTTTATGCTGTCGATTTTGATGGTAATGTCTATGTTGTTGCTGAGCACTTTGAGAGTGAAAAAGATGTCTCATATCATGCGAATTGTATTAAAAATATTGCAGATAGATTGCACTGGAAGCGGAATAGCTCTGGAAAACTATCCGCACTTATCGACCCGGCAGCAAGTCAAAGAACACTATCAAGTGAAAAGACGGTGGTGGAGCTTTTTAGTGAGAATGGTATAAACGTCAACACAAAGGTCAACAAGGATATGTTCTCAGGAATTGCAACAGTGAAAAGCTATTTAAAATCGGCAGACGGCCGTGTGCGACTTTATATCTTTAAAAACTGCGTCAATCTTATCCGTGAGTTTAAATCATATTGGTGGGGCGATGGTGACAATCCAATAAAAAAAGACGACCACGCATTAGATGAGCTTCGCTATTATTTAATGACAAAGCCTAAGAATACACCAAAAGTGAAAAAGACAGAAATACAAAAAGACAAAGAACGCCTTGCGAGGCGGTTAAGATTAAATAGGTAAAACAATTGATACAAAATCTATAAATAAAAATTGCATACTACACCATATATTGTGTGGTATGCAATAAATTTAAGATGCTCTGAGTGGGCTTATAGTTAATATAAGGGCTGTAAGAATATTAGTTTCATCTTCCGCTTCCGTTGTTAAGTCAAACGAACAGAAAAGAACAATATCTCCATTTGTTTCAAAAGTAATATCAACACCATCTTGCTCGTCAGAAGTTCCATACGTTAGTGTGATATCTTTGGTTGTTTTAAATTTGCCTGTTGAAAATTCAAAATATACATGATATGGCTGGGTGGAAAGACTAAATACATCACGAATATCTTGAAAACTTGTGGTGGTATTTAAAAAGCCATGGTTAGTTAAATTAATTATATTGCGACGATTGAGAACATTTTCTCCAATGCTTATTGATAGTGCTCCCATGCAGGTGATATCTTGATTTTCAATATTTTCCTCTGGGATATTTTCATTTTCAGCATATTCAACAACACGATAAGAGGACACGGTGTAATACATTTGTCTATTATCTTCAAAAATAGCTGTATAGTTGTCACTCGTGTATGAGGAGGCTGTGAATGATAATGTGCTTGTCATGCTGTCTGCTGATGTCTCAATTGTGTAGGCGTTGTCACTTATTAAAATAGTTTTATTTTGATATACCCACGCAATGAATCTATAATTATTTACCCCACGGGCAGTCAATGTCACTCTGCTTCCACTATCATATCTGCCCATACCCGTCACATTACCATTTTGACAGTTGGTGGTGGCGGTTATATTGTGAGTTTGTGTTTCTCCGCACCCAACCAAAATAAAAATAGGAGCGATAAGAATAACTATCAACAACAAAAGACTTTTTTTAGATAATGCTTTCATTTTTTTGCTCCTTTTATTATAAATTAATATGTGCCGTAATCTCGATTAAATTATGTAATATTCTAAATATATATTAACTCAAAAAAATAATTAATGTCAAATATTTAACATAAATAAAAAAATTTAGAGTAATTTTAATTTCCTTGCATAAAATAGAACTATCAGATTGGAAATAAATTTCTAAATGTGTTTATATTGCCGTTTGAAATTTATTTATAAGGAGCTTTTATGTGGGAATTTTGCTTATCAACATATAAACTAGAGGTGGCACGAAGCGTCTTTCAGGCAATGAAAGAGGAACTTGGTGATTATCAAACAGTGCTAACTTGCTATGAAAAATATGGCATTTTTAATATTATGTTTGCTTGCCCTTTGGAAGAAAAAAATAGGCTTTCCACGCTTTTAGAGCAGAATATCATAAAGGTCATCTGTTCTTTTTATAAAGAAAATTTTTTAAAGGATAATTTGTGTTTGCCGAGCCACGAAAAGATAAGTTTAATGGCATTTAAAAAAGCCCTTATGAATTTTGATAGAGAGACAGATTTATATATCATCAGTAAGAACTTAGAACTTAAAAGCACATTAAACCTCGATTCCTTTTATGAATTTAAATTGAAGGCACTTCGTGATAAGTGGGGCGAGCTTGTGCTACTTGCAAATGAGAATAGTGAATATTTAATTGGTGATGAGGCTTTCTATGATTTACTTAAATTTTTAGTTGATAATTTAGAAATAAGAGAAAACGAAATTTCTGTGTTTGAAAAAGAAAATGGCTACAGTATTATGGCAGACGAGTGCTTTGAAAGTTTAAACAATGAAGCATTAGTATCTACTCTAATTGAGCTTTCTCCAAAGAAAATCAATTTCTATTGTGATAAAGAAGATGCCACTGTCAATTTTTTAACTAAAATATTTTCTGAACGCATTAAAGTTAATTATAATAGGAGTATGGAAAAAATATTTTCTTAAAACGCTTGACAATAATTTTAGAGAGGAATATAATAAAAGTGCATTTAGTGAAAGACAAGTAGTTTTAAGTTGTCGTGCATAGAGAAGAGTTGTTTGGTGAAAAACTTTGACGAGGCTTAAAAATGAAACCACTTTTGCGTTTGAAGATGCTTCTAAAAGAGTGGCACGAATTTCGTGCAATTAAGGTGGAACCACGGTTTTTTAATCGTCCTTAAAAACAAGTTTGTTTTAAGGGCGTTTTTTGTTACTCTTAAAACTAAAAAGGAGAAAAAATATGGAAAAAGATAAGAAACAGGAAGAGATTCAAAAGGCAAGGCACTCTCTTGCTCACATTTTAGCAAAGGCACTGACAACCCTTTATCCAAAGACCAAACTTACCATTGGGCCAAGCATTGACGATGGCTTTTACTATGACATCGACCTTGACATCAATCTTACGCCAGACCATTTTCCTGAGATTGAAAAAAAGATGAAGGAGATAATAAATAAAGGTGAAGATTTTACAAGAAAGGTTGTTTCAAAAGAGGAAGCACTTAAGCTTTTTGAAGGGAATGAATATAAAACTGAGATAATAAACGAACTTCCAGAAAATGAAGAGGTATCTTTATACTACACCGGCGATGACTTTTTTGACTTATGTCGAGGGCCTCACGTTGAGAGTGCGAAAAAGCTTCAAAATTATGCCTATAAAATTCATGCTGTGAATGGTGCATATTGGAGAGGTAGTGAGAAGAATAAGATGCTTCAACGTGTCTATGCCTATGCGTATCCAGACAAAAAGCAACTTCAAGAGCATATAAATATGATTGAAGAGGCCAAAAAGCGTGACCATAGAAAGTTGGGCAGGGAACTTAAACTATTTATGATTTCGCCAGAGGGGGCGGGCTTTCCATTTTATCTTCCAAAGGGTATGATTATTAGAAACGAACTCATTGAATATTGGCGTCAAATACACACAAAAGCGGGCTACAAAGAAATTATGACACCAATTATGCTCAACCGTCATCTTTGGGAGACATCGGGGCATTGGGACCACTACAAAGATAATATGTATCTCTCCACAATTGACGATGAAACTTATGCTATAAAACCAATGAACTGCCCAGGCGGAGTGCTTGTATATAAAAGCGAACCTCACTCTTATAAGGAACTACCATTAAGGCTTGGTGAACTTGGTATTGTGCATAGATATGAAAAGTCAGGCGAACTAGGAGGACTACTTAGAGTTAGAAGTTTCACGCAAGATGATGCTCACATCTTTATGACTCCATCACAGATTAAAGATGAGATTAAAAATGTTGTGGCACTAATTGACGAAGTCTATAAAGTCTTTAATTTTACCTATCATGTTGAGCTCTCTACTCGTCCTGAAAATAGTATGGGAAGTGATGAGGATTGGGAACTTGCAACAAATGCTCTAAAAAATGCACTTGACGAACTTAAACTTGACTATATAATAAATGAGGGTGATGGTGCATTCTATGGGCCTAAGATTGATTTCCACTTAAAGGATACAATTGGTAGAACGTGGCAATGCGGAACTATTCAACTTGACTTCCAACTTCCACAACGTTTTGAACTTGAATATGTCGGCGAGGACGGAGAAAAACATCGTCCTATCATGATACACAGAGTCATCTACGGCTCAATCGACCGCTTTATTGGCTTGCTTATCGAGAACTTTGCTGGTGCTTTCCCACTTTGGCTATCGCCAGAGCAGGTTAGGGTGCTTTCTCTCACTGAAAGGAACTGCGACTATGCTGATGAAATTACTGCTACACTTTGTGAAAACGGATTAAGAGCGGAGAGCGATAACCGAAACGAGAAGATAGGCTACAAAATTCGTGAAGCTTTAAACGAAAAAGTGCCATATCTTATCATTGTTGGCGATGAAGAAGAGAAAAATAAGACCATCTCCATTCGTGGAAGAGGGTATGAGAATAAGAGTGGACTGAACCTCAACGACTTTATCGCTCGCTTAAAAGAAGAGATAAAAACAAAGAAGATTTAATTTTTAAAAGATAGTTTTTACTATCTTTTTATTTATATAAATAATCTTTTTACATTTTCGTTTTAATAATCGTTTGACTAAAATCTTTCGTTATGTTAATATATCAAATATGGCAGTAAGCTTGAAAATAAAGGAATTTTTTAAATATTTTTTTACCACCATTAAAAGGGGTAAATTTTTATTAATCAAAGGTATTGCAATAGCAATTTTAACTTCGATTATTTCAATTATTTCAAACTTACTTGGTGTCTATGAACTAACCTATCTCAATGCCTTTTTGTCACTTAACTACTTTGCCACCATGCTTGCTTTTGGTGTTAGCCAAGGCACCAATATCATAGTCAATCAAAATATCTCCATAAAGGGCAGAGTGGAAAAATCTGTTAAAATGGGCTTTGAGTTAATTTTAATTTTGGCTGGTGTGATAACGACAATTCTCGCCATTTTTCCTAGATTTTTTATGGAAACGATAACGAGTTTTGTGCCGAATGATTATACCTTTTATTATATCATGTGTGCCTACTTTTTCTTTTCATGTCTAGTTGGATATTTAGAAGATACCTTAGACCAATTAAAGATTTTTAAGTTATCCTTTCTCTCCACATCTATAAGTTATCTCTTTGTGATTGTAGGATTTTTGCTTTTGTATTTTATCGGTGTGTTTTTACTTAATTATATCGCCATTGTCTATGTTTTGAGCGGAGTGCTTCTATTTGTTCTATACTATGTTGTGCTTTTAAAACGTAGTGGCTTTAATATCAATGTTTTTAAATTTGTTCCTATTTCATTCACCAAAAAACAGTGGACAATTCTAATTTCAAATTTTTTTGTTGAAGTTATTTGGGAGGTGGGGTACTTTGCTACAAGCATATATCTTCTTAGAACAAGCGATATGCTTTTCAATACCTATTCCTATCTTGAGAATGTGCTTGATATTTTAAATTGTTTCTTTGCGTCATACCGAGTGATTTGTGCAATTGAAATTACAAGGGCACTTGGAAAAGATAACTTTAATGAGGCGAAACTTCATGCCAAAAATTTACTTCTAGGCACGCTAGTTTTATACATATTTTATGTTATATTTTCGTTACTTCTTATCTATCCAATTGCACTTGGCGTAAATGACGAATATTTTTCAGCGATGTTCTATGTTTTGCCATGCTATGTAATTATCCATCTCTTCCGTTTCTTTTCATGGGTGCTTTCTTCCTATATGTTAAGACTAGGCGGAAAGAATAATTTAATCATCTCAATTTGCAGTGCATCATACACAATTTGGTGCGTGATTCTATGTTTTATATCAAACTACCTTCCATCTAATACCTATTTTGTCTATTTTATGATTGCTCTACCTGATATCATTTTTACAGTGCTTTATCTAATTCTCTATAAGCGTGGGAAGTGGCTTAATAATATTCAAAATGACCCGAATCTTCTTTCAAATAAGATTAAGTGCTTTATCTTCGATTTTGATGACACGCTTTACTATGATGTTAGTTGGAAGAATTGGAATAAAGAGAGAAACGAATGGGTAAGGAATCATTTTGGGAATTATAGCGACAAAGAATTTGCCGATTTATTGCAAGATATTATAGGTAAAAAACACATTGAGTCCGGGCAGGATATCATAAAATTATTTATCAAAACGGAAGGCAATTCCAAGTCCTTTAACGATTGGCGTTATAGCGTAAGCGGTGTGATGTCCGAAGAAAAAAAGAAAGGTAAAAGTGTGCCAAAAAGCGAAATCAAGAAGTTTCGTAAGCAATGCAATAGGCTGAACGGCAAGATGTTTATCGTTTCCAACTCCACACTTTTGGATATCAAAACTTTTATGGAATATTATAAGATGGATAGAACACTTTTTGACGGCATTTTTGTGAACACCTATCCGGCCGAAGATATAACAAAAGAACACATTTATAAGGAGATTTTAGAGAAAAACAAATTTAAGCCTGACGAGGTTATGGTTATAGGAAATAGTTACAAGGCGGATATTTTGCCTGCCAAAAAACTTAAAATGCACACCTTTTTGTGTAAAGATGGCTTCACCTATGATGAGGTGGTGGATTAAGTGTTTGATTATAAAAATATATTTTGTATATAATTTAAATTTAGGTTATATAAATAAAAAGTTAGTTTCAAAATTTAAAAAATTTAGCTAAATTTTAATCGTTTTCTTTTAAAGAATGTAACAAATTAAAATAATTAAATTGCTTTATTTTCACTCTTGACGAGGCTTTAAGTTTGTGCTAAAATAAACAATGTAATGATTTGGCGAAGAAAAATACTAAGAAAATTCTAAAAATTTCATTTTTCGCTTAATTTCGTTTGGAAAATTTTAGTAAACTATGTTACTATTAAAAGGAGAAAATTTCATGGGTATCAACGAGCTGGCCATTCCGCTTTGTGTGATTTTCTTAATCCTTTTAATGGGGTTCTATTTTAAATAAAGGAGAATAAAATGGAAAATATCGTAAACTATGTTTTAATAGGTATTGTTGTTTTGATGTTGATTGCTCTTCCTATCATGATGAACAGCAAAAACAAAAAGGAAACACAAAAAATTCAGGAGCAGACTAATTCGCTTAAAGTTGGCGATAAGGTGCTTACAACAAGCGGAGTCTATGGAACAATTACTGAACTTAAATTTGACGAAACTCAAAAACTTGTTGTTATTGAAACCGGCGGAAAAGAAAAGAGTTATTTAACTGTTGACGCTTATGCAATCTATACCGTTTTTAAAAGCGAAGAAGAGTTAAAGAAAGAGGCAGAAGAAAAGGCAAAGCTTGAAAAGAAAGAGGACAAAAAAGAAGAGGTTGTAGAACCTGTTGAAGTTAAAGAAGAAGTAAAAGCAGAAGAACCTTCAAGCGAAAAAACAGAAGTAGTTGAAACCGCTACAGTCAAAGAAACGAAAAAAACAAAGAAATCAAAAAAATAATCAACAAAATTATAGGCTTAGGCCTATAAATTTTTTTTATTATTTTAAATGACTTTATCTTTTGCTTATGATATAATAATTTTCAAGTGTATTTGCAAACTTGTTGGGTTAAAAAAATTGCAAAAATTAGTTTAGGAGTGGCAATGGTTATAGGAATTGATATTGATAAGGTGATTAGTGACTTTGACGAAGGTGTTTTAAAAGAATGTTTTTTGGAAGACAAGAAGAAAAGAAATAGGGGAATTGTCAATAAAGATGCGGACGGCGTGCCTGAAATGTTTGATTGGTCGAGGGAAGAAATTGACGAGTTTTATAATAACAACATGGAACGCATTGCAAAGAACTTGAAGGTAAGAAGAAATTGCAAAAAATATATGGACAAGATGCTTGAAGATGGACATCGACTAATCTTAATAAGCCATAGAGCATATCCGCACTATGTTGAGCCATTTAAAACAACCACGGACTGGCTGAAAAGTAAAAACATCAACTACACAAAACTTGTCTTGTCAAAAACGCCAGAAAAAGTGGAAGAGTGCAAAAATTATAAGGTCGATTTGATGTTTGACGATAGGGTAGTAAAATGCAAAATTATGCGAGAGAATGGCATAAACTGCTACCTTGTGATTACCAGATATAACTGGAGATTGAAAGGCAATCTTCCTTATGTTACAAGTTGGAAAAATATTTATGAAGTTGTTTCGAAATACGCAAAGAATAGTTAATTTGACTTATTATTTATTATTTTCAACTTTCTAATTTTCCAATTTTTTAAAAGATACATATTGTTTTTAGTTATGGAGTTTTTATGAAGAAAATTGTTGTTTTAGACACCGACATATCAAATGAAATCGATGACCAGTTTGCGCTTGTCTATCTTATGAAATCGCTGAGCGAAGTGGATGTGCAGGCAATCACAATCGCACCTTTCAAAAAAAGTTCGTTTATGCCAGTGGAAACAATAGGTGAAGGCACAGACCTTTCGTTTAACACCGCGATAAAGATTTTGGATATGCTTGGTTTGGAAAAATATAAAAAGAAGGTTTTAAAAGGCGCAAAGCACTACTTTTTTGAGAGCCGAGAACTCAATCCTGCCTCGAAAAAGATAATCGAACTTGCAAGAAGGTTTGAGCATATCACAGTCATCGCCATTGGTGCGATAACAAATGTGGCACTTGCTCTCTATCACGCGCCGGATATTGCAACTAAAATTGATGTTGTTTGGCTTGGCGGACACAGTTTTTTGCAAGACAAAAATGACGAATACAACTTTAGGCAGGATGTTGATGCGGTTAGGTTTGTGTTTAATTCAGAAGTCTCTCTCACTGTTATTCCATGCAAAAATGTGGCAAGTTATCTTCAAACAACAATTTTTGAACTTGAACATTATTTAAAAGATGGTGGCGAAATTGGAAAATATTTGCGAGAGATATTTAAAAACTGCAAAAAACATCGACATAAGAACGAAAGCGACAAAATCGGCGAAAGCAAGGTGTTATGGGATATGAGTGCGGTGGCGTTTTGCTTAAATCAAAGTTGGTTTGGTTATAAGGAAATAAGTTGTCCAGAGATATTGGAAGATTTGTCGTATAAACAAACAAAAGGCAGGCATAAAGTCACTTTTGCGAATTTTGTTGACAGGCAAGCGGTATTTAAAGATTTTTTTATGAAAATGGGGCTGTAACTAAAAGGAGAAAACTATGCAACTTACAAGTGAAAAGGCGTTGGAACTTTTAAATAACTCGCGCGGAATGGCAAAGGATGATTATTGGATTGAACATTCCATATGTGTTGGTAACACGGCGGGCGTCATTGCAAAGGCACTTGGTATGGATGAAGATATGGCAAAAACACTCGGCTACATTCACGACATCGGCAAGCGGAATGGATATGGGCCAGGTGTAATTCCGCATGGGTATGGTGGCTACAAGTATATTTTAAGTTTGGGATATGGCGAGGAATACGCCGATGTTTGCTTGACGCATTCCTATCTTAACAATGATATAAACTGTGTGGCGGGCGGACTGCCAAATAAAAAACGACCTACATATAAGTTTGTGAGAGATTTTGTGAAAAATCATGAGTATAACGAATATGAAAAACTTATCAACCTTTGTGATTTGATGTGCACGCAAAAGGTTATGGTTATGGAACAAAGGCTTGTCAACCTGATAACGCGATATGGTGTTTTTTCAAACACAGTTTATCATATTAAGGAAGCGCAAAAATTAAAGAAATATTTTGACGAAAAACTCGGCTACAATCTTTACAAGTTATTTCCAGATGTTTTGGAAAATGATTTTTAAATTTTAACGACATAGTTTCCATATCGTTTTGTTTTTAGTTTTGTTTTTGATATAATATATTCTATGAAAATAATACATTGTGCAGATATTCATATAGATTTTAAAGAGATGAAGGGACTTGGGGCTGATGAAAGGAAGCTGAAGAGAAATCAAGTGCTTCAAAATTTTTTTGATTTAGTTCAGTATGCTGAAACAAACGGCGTCAATGCAATTCTTCTTTGCGGAGATATTTTTGACGTTCCTTCGCCAAGTAAAAATTCGGTAAATTTGTTTAAAAAGGTGGTGCTTAGTCACTCTAACATCAAGTTTTTCTATATTTGGGGTAACCACGACGAAAACTTTTGCCCTTTTAACGAAGATGAAATGCCTAAAAATTTCATTCTATTTAAAGAAAATTTTTCTAAATTTGACTTGGACGAAAATGTGACAATCGGCGGAGCTTCACTTTCAAGGTATGTGCATAACCTATTTTATACCTCTTTAGATTTCGATAAAAATAGATTTAATATTTTGATGCTTCATCAGCCGATAAATGCCACAGATGAATACTTCAATGGCGTATATACCAATAACTTGCAGGACAGAAACATCGATTATCTTGCTCTTGGTCATATCCATGCAAGGCAAGCTGGCAAGATTGATAATCGTGGTGTGTGGCAGTATAGTGGTTGTTTGGAGGGTAAAAGTTTTAATGATGCTGTGAAAATTGGTGAGAAAAAAGGCTTTTATCTTTTAGAGATAGACGGGCGAAATTTTAAGCAAGAGTTTATACCTTTTAGTAAGTATGATTATCGAAAGATTGAACTTACAATCACTCCTGATATTAATCATTTTATGTTAATAGGCAGGGTGGAAGAGATAGCTTCAAAACTTTCAAAAACTGACCTTGTAAAAATCATAATTAAGGGAAAGCACACCGAAGATAACCCTGTGCAAGTGGAACTTATTAAGCAGAATTTATATGGCAAATTTTTCTATTTAGATATTGTTGACGAAACAAGCACGCTTTATGATTTTGAAAGCTATAAAGAAGATAAACTTTCACTTAAAAGCGAGTTTTTAAAGGAAGTTTTTGAAAGTAAACTAAGTGATTTAGAAAAGGAAAAAATTGCCACAATTGGACTGTCAGCACTTAAAGGGGAGGATATACTACTATGAAATTGATATCTTGCCATATAGATGCGTTTGGGAAACTAAAAGATGTTGATATATCTTTTAATGAAAATATAACCTCAATTTGTGAGAAAAATGGTTATGGAAAAACCACTCTTGCCTCTTTTATTAAAGCTATGTTTTATGGGTTAGGTGCAAATGCAAGAAAAAATAGTAAGCTCACAGATCGCACCAAATATCAGCCTTTTGATGGAGGAAAATTTGGTGGGGAGCTTGTCTTTAGCTCAGAAAAAGGTAAATTTAAAATAAGGCGTGTTTTTAATCGCACGGTCACGCTTGATGAATTCTATCTCTATAACGCTGAAAATAATTTAAAAAGTGATGCATATTCTTCCAGCATTGGTAGGGAACTCTTCGGTGTTGGAAAGGAAACTTTTGATGCAACAATATTCTTTGGACAAAAAGAACTTCCAAGCGAAATTAATGACGATATAAAGGCATCGCTCTCAACAGGAAAGCTTTATGGTGATGATGTCGATGCACTCTCTAAGGCGGTTGAAAAGATTAAGCAAAAGATTAGAGAACTTAAAGGCGAACTTAAATTGATAAATCTTGAAAGTGATAAAGCAAGACTTCGAGAACTGTATCTAAAAGAAAATGCCTTAACAAATAAAATGGGTATGGCAAAAGCCAATCTTTCAGAATGTAATGAGAAATTAAAAGCTTATCAAAGCATTAAAGACGAAATGGATACAAAGCAAAAAGAATATGAAAGATTGTCGGCACAAAAAAGTGCAATCGAAATGTATCTAAACGAAGCTTTAAAGGAAGAAGAAAAAATAGAAAGAGAAGAGCAAAACGAGGAAGAGAAAAAGCCTAAGAAAGCCTCATTAGTTTTCTCTGTAATTTTCTTTATCTTATCAATTGTTTCAATAGCGTTATATTTTGCAGTTGATTTTATTGCTTTCATAGTTGCTTGTCCTGTTTTTGTAGTTTTGGGAATTTTCACACTCATTATTTATTTAAAACAAAAAAAGAAAAATAATAGCCTAAAAAATGAAAAAAAATTGAAAAAAAGTGAAAATTTTGATAAAAATACCGATAAACTTGAAAAAATCAAGCAAAAACAAGAGGAAATTAAAGAGAAGATAAATACACTCTTTAATGGCTCGCCAAGAAATTTTGTAAATTATTATGAGGAAGTTATAGGTAAAATTAATGATGCTCAGAAAGGCATTGTTGAAAGGCAAAATGATTTAAAACATTATCAAAATGAGTTAGATAGTTTGCCTATAGCTGAGTGTGACGATAAACTTCAGGCTGACACTGAAAAGAGCGAAGAATTGAACAATAAAATTAATATTTTAGAAACAACGCAAAATTTTCTTTTATCTTCTTCTGAAAATTTATCATCTAGATATGTTCAGCCTGTGCAACAAAAATTCGACGAATTTTATAAAAAATTTATAACAAATGACGAGCTTGTTGTCGATGGTAATTTAGATGTTCATTTAAAACAAAATATGTTAGATGAAGGCTATCTAAGTGCAGGTACACAAGATTTAGTGGAGATTTGTAAGCGTTTTGCACTTGTTGATTTGGTATTTGATAAAGAAAAACCTTTCATAGTTTTAGATGACCCGTTTGTCAATTTAGATGATAAAAATCTTGAAATTGCAAGGCAGATTTTAAAAAGCTTATCTACTAAATATCAAATTATTCTTTTGACCTGCCATTCGTCACGCAAACTATAATTTTTACCTTTTAGGAGGACTAATGGAAGATATATTAAAGATTGCAGAAAAACTTAATATTGATAAAGAAGATGTTGAGTGCTATGGAAAGTATAAGGCGAAAATTAGGAAATTAGATTTTGCTCCAAAAGGGAAACTTATTTTGGTGACTGCTATGACGCCAACAAAGAGTGGAGAGGGGAAAACAACTGTCTCTATTGGAATTGCTGATGCGTTAAACAGCTTGGGCAAAAAGATCTCGCTTGCTTTACGTGAACCTTCTCTTGGCCCAACTTTCGGTATGAAAGGTGGAGCGACCGGTGGAGGTAAAGCGGTTGTTGAGCCCTCAGAGGATATCAACTTACATTTCACAGGCGATATGCATAGAGTAACAACCGCAAACAATCTGTTATGTGCAAATATTGACAATCATATATATTACGGCAACGAACTTGATATTCAAAAGGTCACGTTTCCACGTTGCATGGATTTAAATGACAGAGCTCTTAGAGAAATTACAATAAACGAAGAAAAGTTGAAAAATAATAAGCCACGTAAGGAAAATTTTGTAATTACGCCGGCAAGCGAGATTATGGCTATTCTCTGCTTAGTTGAAAGCGAAAGAGAATTGAGAAAAAGGCTTGGGAATATCATAATAGGTGAAAATAGCAAGGGTGAGCCAATATTTGCAAGAGATTTAAATATTGTTGATTCACTTATGAAAATTTTAAAAGATGCCATCTATCCAAATTTGGTTCAGACAGCAGGCGGAACTCCTTGCTTTATCCATGGAGGGCCTTTTGCAAATATCGCTCAAGGGACAAACAGTGTCATTGCCACAAAAACTGCTCTCACATATTCCGATTTTGTTGTGACAGAGGCCGGGTTCGGTGCTGACCTTGGTGCTGAGAAGTTTTTTGACCTCAAATGTCGAAAGGCAGAACTAGACGCTGATGCTGTTGTCTTAGTTGTTACAATGAAAGCGTTAAGAGAGCAAGGTATGCCAAATCTCTTGAAGCATATTGACACCATAGAAAAGGTCTTTAATAAGAAATGTATCGTTGCCATAAATCATTTTGCGGGCGATGACGAAGAGGAGATTGAAAGGTTAAAAACTGATTGTCCTGTGCCATGCTCTATATGTTATCCTTTTGAAGAAGGCGGAGATGGCTGTAAGGAATTGGCAAAGCTTCTAATTCAAAATATAAAGAAATCAAAGCTAAAATTTGCCTATCCATTATGTTCAACAATAAAAGAAAAAATCAAGGCAGTGGCAAGAAAAGTGTATGGGGCAAAAGAGGTGGAATTTTCTGATATTGCCGAAGAAAAACTGCAAAAATATGAAAAATATACCAAAAACTTTGAGGTTGTGATTGCAAAAAGTCAATATGCTCTTATTGATGAGAAAGATAAAACGAGCAAAACGCTTAAAGTGGAAGATGTACAACTCAAAAATGGTGCAGGCTTTGTGGTTGCGTTATGTGGTAAAATCAACTTAATGCCGGGGCTTCCTAAAAATCCTAGAAAATGAAGATAGTTAAATTATTTTAACTATTTTTTCTTTTATATTTCTTTATATATAAGAAAATATTTAAAAAATTTTAATGAATATTTTTTTAATAATTTTTGAAAATTGTTTGGAATATATTTTTGTATGGTGTATAATGCTTCAAGGAATAAATAAAAAAGGAGAATAAGAGACAATGAAAAAAATAGCAATCGTTGTTGACAGTAATAGTGGTATCACGCCAAAGGAAGGCAAACATCTTGGAATCAGTGTTGTGCCTATGCCATTTATTATTGGCGAAGATGTTTTATATGAAGAAGTTGATTTGAAACAAGAGGAATTTTATAGATTACAACGAGAAGGAGTGAGAATAACAACATCTCAACCGAATATCAATGAAATTGTGGAGCTTTGGGCAGAACTTTTAAAAACACATGACCAAATTCTGCATTTTCCTATGTCAAGTGCGTTAAGTCAGTCTTGTGAAACGGCTCAAAAATTTGCAGAGGAGCAATTTCCTAACAAGGTGTTTGTTGTTGATAATAAGCGTATATCAATAACTTTAAAAGCTTCCGTATTTGACGCATTGAAGCTTGTAAGCGAAGGACTTGACGCAAAAGAGATTAAGGAATATCTTGAAAATGATGGGCTAAACTCCACCATATATCTTGTTGTAGATACTCTTAAATACTTAAAGCAGGGTGGCAGAGTGACTCCAGCAGCGGCGGCAATCGGCACCGTTTTAAATATTAAGCCAATCTTGACCATTCAAGGCGGTAAACTTGATAAATTTGCTATGGTGACAAATATTAAAGCAGCTAAGAAGAAGATGATTTCAGCTCTTAAAAAGGATATTGAGGGGCGTTTTGCTAAGTTTGTGCAAGCTGGCGAGTTTGCTATTGCAGTTGCTCATACCACAAATGATGAAAATGCCGAAATCTTTAAGCAAGAGTTAATCAAGGAATTTCCTAACATTCCTTTCACCTACGTTGACCCATTGTCACTTTCCATCGCCACTCACACAGGCCCAAGAGTGCTTGCAGTGGGAGGATGTCATTTCTATAAGAAAGATTAGTTTATAAGCGTTTTTGTTGAGTTTTAGAAAAAAGTTTGTTATATAAAGATTGTTATATTAATATAATAATATTACTTTGGTAACTTAATTATAATTATTTTGACAAAAAGGCGGTGCCAGTTAACATCGTCCTTTTTTACATAAAAACCAACACCAAAATTGTTGAGATGAGTGCGGAAAGAAGGGCGTGAGTGAATTTTTGAAGGGCGAAAAGTTTGACAGGCATTTTCACCTGTTGAAGCATGGTTAAAGATTGAAGAAGAGTGGATATTCCGCCAAAACTTATCACGAAACTAGCGAAAATCACGGCGAGTTTGACGTTGGGAAGTTCCGATAAACTTAAACAGCCCTTTGTTATTTCTATAGCTCCTTCGAGAAAAGCGGAGACATTTTCAGGGAAAAGGTTAAATATAGGCGAAAGGCATTCGATTATGATAAAAAATATGGTGATTATGCAACCTACTGACAATATGGCGAGCGTCGAAGAAAGGACTATTTCGCTGATGTCAGTTGTCTTTGTGGTGCTGTTTGCTTTGCTTAAATTTATGTTATCATTTTGGTTCGTTGTGTCTATTTTAGTATCTATGTTATCATCTTTGCTTTGTTTATCAATAACATTTTCAATTTGAAATTTGCCATTCTTAATCTGTTTGCTTATTTTTGTATTTCGGTTATTATTTTCGCTTTGATTAGCAGAATTTTCTATTTGAAAATTTTTGTTTTGATTGTCATTATAATCGCTTTTTTTACAGCCAAGTTTTCGGTAGATAAGTCCGTTTAAGAAAGCGGAAAGGCTATGAGAGATAAAGAGTATATAGCCTACTAATGAACTTTTAAACATACCCACTCCAACTGCTCCTATAATAAACATTGGCCCAGATGTTGAGCAAAAGGCGGACATTCGATAGGCTTCATCTTTGGAAATTTTGCCTTGAATGTATAAATCTGCTATCATCTTAGAGCCGACAGGGTAGCCAGAAAGTATCGCCATGAAGAAGGTGTAGAAAGAGATTGGTGGAGTGTTAAAGAGAGTTTTTGTAACACGCTGGAAAGGACGAGTCAATTTTTCTATTTGCCCAAGCGAAGAGAGTGCTTTTGTGAAGAACATAAAAGGGAGAACACTTGGCAGAACATTAAATGCCCATGCGCTTATTCCGTTTAAGCCTTGTGCTATAAATTTTGCCGGACTTATAATTATGCTAGCAATAAAAAATAAGATGAGCAAAGAAAACATAAATTTTAAAAGGTTATCGTTTTTTAGTTTTACAAAAAGATTTTTCAAAATAACTCCCTTTTTATTTGACAATTTTTTGCTTGGTATTTATAATTGTGAATATATTTAAACAATATATTTTATTTTTCATAATGATAAAAAAGAAGTGGAGTAAATATGTTCAAGATTAAAGATTTGATTAAAGAAGCTAAAAGAAAACAAAAGACGATTGTGTTTCCAGAGGTAAGTTTTTCAGATAGAACTTTGGAAGCGGTTAAACTTTTGCAGAAAAAGAAGCTTTGCAAGGTGCTTTTGGTGGGTGACGCAAGTGCACTTATTCTTAGAGATAAGAGCATGGAAAAGTTTGATATTGTCAATCCTCTGACCTTTCCTGACAGGGAAAAATTAGTTAAAACTCTCTATGAAAAGCGTAAGAAAAAGGGTATGACTTTGGAAGAGGCTGATGAACTTGAAAAAGACCCTTACTACTTTGCGACACTCTTAGTTGAATGTGGCTATGCAGATGGCATGGTGGCAGGTGCAGAAGCTCCAACAGCTAACACTGTGCGACCTGCTTTGCAGATAATTAAAGCCAAAAACAAAAATCCTGTTTCGTCTTGCTTTTTGGTGTATGGTGACAATAAATTTTTGAAGGGCAAAGCACTAATATTATCCGATTGCGGTGTTATTGAAAAGCCAGATGCTGAAACTTTAGCCTCAATTGCTGAAGCAAGCGTAGAAAGTGCCAAAGCATTTAAGCTTGGAGAGCCAAGAGTCGCTTTCCTTTCGTATTCAACAAAGGGCAGTGCAAAGAGTGACGACGTAACCAAAGTTCGAGAAGGTTATGAGATTTTCAAGAAAAGGAATAAAGATATTTTAGCAGATGGCGAAATACAGTTTGACGCAGCAATGGTTAAGGAAGTTTCTGAGCATAAAGCTCCAAATAGTGAAATTAAAGGTGATGCAAATGTGCTAATTTTTCCAGATATCAATGCGGGCAATATTTGCTATAAGACAACTCAGTATATAGGCGGGTTAAATGCTATTGGGCCAATTCTTCAAAATCTTAAAAAGCCGGTGAACGATTTATCACGTGGTTGCAATGTGAATGATATTGTTATGCTTAGCGTAATTACCGCTCTTCAATGTGAAGGCGAGAAAAAATAAAAGGAGATAATATGAACATTTTAATTATTAATGCAGGAAGTTCATCATTAAAATATCAACTTCTTGATATGGACAAAGAAAAGTTAATTGCAAAGGGAAATTGCGAAAAGATTGGGCTTGCCGACCCTGTCATTTCCTATAAGCACGATGGAAAAGAGGAAGTTTTTAAAGGAGCTAAAAACCACGAAGAAGCCATCAAAAAAGTGCTTGATATTTTGGTTGATAAAGACAACGGTGTTATCAAAAGTTTTGATGAAATCAATGCCATTGGTCATCGTGTTGTTATGGGGGGCTGGATATTTAAAGAAAGCACTTTAATTGATGATAAGGTTATTGAAGAGATTGAAAAGCTCTCTGAAATGGCACCACTTCACAACCCAGCAAACGCAATGGGTATGCGTGCTTGCAAGAAGGTTATGCCAAATGTGCCTCAGGTTGCTATATTTGATACGGCTTTTCACACAACAATGCCAGAGGTTAGTTATATGTATGGCCTTAAATATGAGGATAGCGTCAATTTCCATCTGAGAAAATATGGTGCTCACGGCACAAGCCATAGATATGTTGTTCAAGAACTTGCAAAGGCGTTAAAGAAAGATGTTAAAGAGGTTAAAGCGATAACTTGCCATCTTGGTAACGGCTCTTCAATCACAGCGGTGAGAAATGGCGAAAGTGTGGATACTTCAATGGGACTCACTCCTCTTCAAGGCTTAGTTATGGGAACTCGCTCTGGTGATATTGACCCTACCGTTGTTCAATTTTTATGTAAAGACAAGAAGATGTCTGTCGATGAGGTCATCACATATTTAAATAAGGAGTGCGGACTTCTTGGAATTTCTGGCATAACAAGTGATATGCGTGAGGTTGAGGCTCATGCTGACAAGGGCAATAAGCGTTGCAGACTTGCTCTTGATATGCTTTGCTATTCTGCAAGAAAATATATCGGCTCATATCTTGCCACTTTAAATGGTGCTGATGCCATCGTGTTCACTGGCGGTATTGGCGAAAATAGGCCGGAGATGAGAGAGCAAATTATTTGCGATATGGAAAATTTGGGAATTGTGCTTGATAAAGAGAAGAATAACAACTTTAAGCGTGGTCAAGTGGAACTTATCTCTGCTCCAAGCTCAAAGGTTAAAGTTTATGTTATTCCAACCGATGAGGAACTTATGATGGCTCGTGACACCAAAGAAATTGTAAAAAAATTAAAAAAGTCTAAATAAAACTTGACAAATTAAGATTTATAGTATAAAATATTAAAGCAAAACTTAGAAATTTACTAAAAGGAGAAGAAAAATGGCTGTTCCAAAGGGTAAGGTTTCAAAACAGAGAAGAAATACAAGAAACTCTGCTAATTTTAAGGCAGAGGCAGTTACTCTTGTTGAGTGTCCAAAATGTCACGAACTCAAAGCACCTCACAAGGTTTGCAAAAGCTGCGGTACTTATAAAAACGAAACTGTTGTTGAAGATAAGAAAAAGAAATAAAACTTTCACGGCTTTGCCGTGATTTTTTATTGATGTTATTATAGGAGCTTAAATAAGATTGAAAAAATATTATTAAATTCAAATTAGTAAGATAAAGCAAATAAAATTTTAAAGGAGAGAATAGTGTTAGTATATCAAAAATTAAATAAAAGTAATTACAATGAAATATTAAAAATTAAGCATCAATTATTTCCTGAATCTAATTCTGATGATGATTATATAAAGTATTTTAATAATGAAGTAAAATCTAATTATTATTTAGTTTTGAAAGATAATAAGCCTTGTGCCACTATTGGTTGGTATGACTTTGACAATAAAAATACAGACGCATTTGTTGGCTGGTTCGGTGTAAAGCCGGAATTTCAAGGACAAGGAATTGGAAAAGAAATTTTGCAATATATCATTGATGAGGTAAAAGCTTTAAATTATGATTATCTAAGAGTATATACTGATAAGGTGGTAAATCCTATATCTATTTTGTTGTATAATAAGATGTTTGATGTTAAGGAAGCTTATTTAAATTCTGATAAAATAGGATGGACAAAGAATTTTGTAGTTTTTACTAAATACCTGAACAATAAAAGAGAAAAGTGGCACAACAGGTCATTAAACGAAGATGATAATTATAATTTTTAAAACAAAAAATCACCTATTATGTAGGTGATTTTTTATGAATTTTTGCTTCTATTAGAGTTACGATGAAGAGAAAGTGCATTGTCATATAAAATATACCAATTTAAATCTTCATTGAGCATTGCCTTTAATTTATTTTCATCTTCTCCAAGCTCATTTTCTTTGTTAAGTTTTATATTTTCTCTTTCATCTGCGATAGTCTTTGCACAAAAGGTTGCAGTTTCATATTCTTGCTTAGGGTGGGATGATATATATATTTTTAAATCCTCTAAATATTCTTTTGCAAGCTCCTCATCTTTTTGTTTTAATAGTGTATATATACTTTTTCTATAACGATAGGTGGCATCTGGAAGAAATTTTGCGCTTGTTCTTTCGTCATAAAGAAAAACAGAGTAGTCATTAAAAATGATAGACATATACTCATCAACTGACTTTTCATAGTAATTTCCATATTTATCATTGTTAAAGAAGATATTAAAATGATCAGCAAGTATAAACTCTTGATTGTTTGCATCTTGATAAGCCTTTTTTACATCGTTATTTATGCTGGTTATGGCTTTCACGGTGATTATATTGATGATATCCTGTTGATAATAATATCTAATAAAATTTTTAAATTCTTCCTCTAACTCTTTTAAATATCTAGTTTCGCTTTGCATAAATCCTCCAAGCTTTTTTATTATATCAATAATATCGAATTTTGTCAATATAAAAAAATAATACCCTTATATGAGAGTATTATTTTTTGTTATTTAAAATTTTTCCTGTTTCTTCAAAGGCATCAAAAAGGTCATATTTAAATTTTAAAATATCCATATCAACACATATTGTGGCATTAGGTTCTTGGTCATAGGAGGTGTCGATATAACCAAATTCTTCCTCTTCGGTTTTATAATATTTTAGCTCTACATGGCCTTGTTCCATCTTCATATTCTCAGGGCGAGTTAGATAATATAGGGCACAGACATCGTGAACGGCTGCACCATAGCTGCCAACATGAAAATCACGATATTTTTTAAACATTTTGGCAAAGATTTTACCTATTTTGTTGATATGCTTCACAAATTTTATATCATTTTTGTTTAGATAGGCAAAATGCCCTAATTCCATTGGCACCATAACAAGAGGCACGCCACTTTTTATTACCACATCGACACATTCAGGGTCAAAACTTATATTAAATTCACGGTAAGGCCTGCCATATATCTTCTCTTTTGTTCCACCCATAAAGATTATTTCTTTGATATTCTTTGTGCTGTCTGGATACTTTATAAGCATTTCGGCAACACAGGTCATAGGGCCAATAGCAACAATTGTCAATTTTTTTCTGCTCTTTTTAAGCGTTTCATACATAGCATCGCAAGCCGGAGTTTCTATAGGCTTTGTTTTTAATTTTTTTGGATTGACTTTGTAGCCACCAAGCCCTCCTTTTCCTTGTGCTTTTGTGGCAAAGACCGCTTCCCGCTTTAAAGGATGATTAAGGCCAACTGCAATAGGAACATCATACTTAAAAAGTTCCATTAAAAAAAGAGCGTTATTTGTGGTGTTTTCAATAGATCCATTTCCGCCAGCAATGCATAAGAGCTTAATGTTGAATTCCTCAGAAAATATTGCGTACATAAGAGCAATAGCATCGTCAACACCCGGGTCGGTGACAACAATAATATCATTTTTTTTAGCCATATCAAATTATCCTTTTTAATTATCTATTGCAAATATTATAACATAGTAAAGTGAGTTTCACAAACTAAATTTAAAAGTTATAAAAAAATGTTTGGAAAATTTTACAATACATTTCTTGATATATTATAGATGATAACTATATCACAAAAAATACTATTAATATTGAGCAATTAAATATTTACCTTCTTCAAAAACAGTCTTTTTTCGATAAAGGCTGTCATTTTTTATTATTTTTCGTATGCTATTATGCCTGTGAGGAGGAAAAGTATGCAAATTAAAAGTCGCATATCTAATAACACTCTCTATGTTCTTCTTTGTGGCGAACTTGATGAACATTCGGCAAACTACACAAAACTTACACTTGATGAGCTCTTTTTAAAGCCGAATTTTCAAAAGATTGTCATCGATTTAAGTGAGCTTTCGTTTATGGATTCCACGGGCATAGGGGTGCTTATCGGGCGTTATAAAAAGATGAAAGACAAAAATATTCCAATTTATATTTGCAATCCGTCAAGTCATGCGGAAAAGATTTTTAAAATGACAGGGCTGTATGAAATCATGCCCAAAATTGTTTAAGGAGTGAGTATGAAATATTCAAATTTTATGGAGGTGACTTTTAAAGCACTATCCGTCAATGAGGGCTTTGCCAGAGTTTGTGTAGCTTCCTTTTGTGTGCAATTAAATCCGTCTGTTGATGAGATAACGGATATCAAAACTGCTGTAAGTGAGGCGGTGACAAACTGCGTTGTCCATGCTTATCCTTCTATGGCAAAAGGGGATATCACGCTTAGATGCGAACTTGAAGACGATATGATAAGTATAACCGTTACAGACAAAGGCGTGGGGATAAAAGATATCGAAAAAGCACGTGAGCCTTTCTATACCTCAAAGCCTAGCGAGGAACGTTCTGGTATGGGCTTCACTGTTATGGAAAGTTTTATGGATAGCGTGGAAGTGACTTCCAATTCTTTTGGCACATCGGTCAGAATGACTAAAAAAATTGTAAATTCTATGAGCGAAGTGAGATGTTAAGTCAGGAAGAAACTATTTTTTTAATTAAAGAAGCTCAAAATGGCAATCTTGATGCCAAAGAACGGCTTGTTAAGGAAAATTCTCCACTCATAAAAAGCGTAGTTAAATGGTTTCGAGATAAGGGTATAGAGAATGACGACCTCTACCAACTTGGCTGTTTGGGCTTTTTAAAGGCAATAAATAACTTTGATTGTTCATATAATGTCAAATTCTCCACCTATGTTGTGCCAATGGTGATAGGAGAAATTAAGCGTTTTATGCGAGATGACGGAGCGGTCAAAGTGTCACGAGCTATAAAAACTTTAAATTTAAAGATAAATAAATATCTTGATGAATTTTTTGCTATTAACAACAGAAGGCCAACCATTGCTGAGATTGCTAAGACGTTTTCTATCACAGAGCAAGATGTTGTGCTTGTCATGGACTCTGCAAAGATGCCTGTTTCTCTCTTTGCTCCTTATGAGGACGGAGAAGAGGAAGGGCTTACCATGATTGACCGCTATGACGGAGAGACGGGTGGCACTGACTTTATCGATAACCTTGCACTTAAAGAGGTGGTGGAGAAACTTGATGATAGGGATAAAAAGATAATTTTAATGCGATATTTTCATGATAAAACTCAAAGTGAAATTGCAAAGGAGCTAGGGGTATCGCAGGTGCAGGTAAGTCGCCTCGAAACTAAAATACTTGAAACTCTCAAAAAGAAGTTATCAGGATGAAAAACCATAGCAAAAATGCTATGGTTAATTTAAAAATACGATTATAACCCAATACTTCCTCGCAGGGGGCACTTATTGGCAAGCCAAAAGAGCCAAGTTTTCTCAATTAGCCTGTTAAGAGGTCACTATCTCACCTTAAAATCTCTTTTTCAATAACATTAAACTTTCACAAATAATTTAATAAGGGAAAACTTTAACAATGGTCATTTCTTAAACCTTTAACAAAGCAAAAATGTTTATAAAAAAACTCGTGCCAAATTGATGGGAAAAATTTTAGATTTCGATAAAGCAGTTCAAGTTTGCTCTGTCAATAGCAACTTGAAGTTTGCTTATCTTCTCAAACACTGCACGTTGTTCTTTTTTTGCTTCTTCTGTGTCATACAAACATTCAGTATATTCAAGCACGCCATTTGCAGTTATTCGCCTTGAAATTTTGTTTCGAGATGCAAGAGATGATAGGCGGTCGTATTCATTTGAAAGTTGTGCAAGATATACCAAAGCTTCACTTATGGTAATATTAAATTCATCAATCTTATAGGTGGTGTTTGCAATAGAAAGAGCAAATTTAATTTTTCGCACTTCCGCATTTGCCTTTTCAATGGCTTTTCTTGTGCTGGCATAGTCATAGTTAGGAACACTCTTCTCTTCGCCTTCCTTATAAGACACTATGCAGTTTTGCTTTTCATTGAGATCTAAAAGCCTAATTTCTTCTTCAAGTTGTTTTATTTTTTTCATAGCTTCCATATTACATATCTTCATTTGTCCACCTCCTGTGTGTAGAATAATTTAAGTATAACTAATAGAATATATATTGTCAAGTTGTTATTAGTAAAAAACATTGATAATAATAAATTTTCTTATTTTTTTAAAAAATTTTACTTATTTTCTTGACATTTTTTTTAAATTATCATACAATAACAGAGCAAGTGTTGTTTAACGGGGTGTGGCTCAGTTGGTAGAGCGCGCGGTTTGGGACCGTGAGGTCGGGGGTTCGAGACCCTCCACCCCGACCACAACACTTGGCTAGGGAAATTTCCTTAGGGCCTTTAGCTCAGTTGGTTAGAGCAACCGGCTCATAACCGGTCGGTCCGCGGTTCGAGTCCGTGAAGGCCCACCATTTTAAAAAATTATGGCAATTTACTTGCATTATTTTTTAAAATATGATAATCTAACATAGTCTAATTTGGCTCGGTAGTTCAGTTGGTTAGAACGCTAGCCTGTCACGCTAGAGGTCGTGGGTTCGAGCCCCATCCGAGTCGCCAATATGTCTTTTATAAAGTAAAAGGACATACCATTTGCCCTGATAGCTCAGTCGGTAGAGCAAAGGACTGAAAATCCTTGTGTCGGTGGTTCGATTCCACCTTAGGGCACCAGCATACGTAAGTATGCAAAAATCCTAAGCGAAGAGAACTAAATAGGCACAAGAATAAAAATAAAGCCTATTTAAAATTTTCAAAAATAATCATATTTTTGGGAAAAGCGAGAAACAAAATCATTAAGCAAGCAAGGATATTTGTAGAGAAGTAAGATTTAGTTTTAAGCGATTTGGGTAGGTTGCAGAGCGGCCAAATGCAACGGACTGTAAATCCGTCGACTATGTCTTCGATGGTTCGAATCCATCCCTGCCCACCACTCATTTTGAATAATATGCTGGCGTGGCTCAATGGTAGAGCAGCTGACTTGTAATCAGCAGGTTGAAGGTTCGATTCCTTTCGCCAGCTCCATGCTAAAAGTGCCTATTTTAGGCACATGTAGCGATTTATGAAATTATAAGAAAGGCAATTAGGCTTATAATTTCAAACATCCAAATTTGCTATACGGTAAAGAAATTATCGTATAGCATTTTTTATCAAAATTTTCAAAAATCAGTAAAAGATAGGTCAAAAGTCAATTTTAGGTCAAAAAAGTGGATACAAAAGTGGATACAAAAATATCTAAAATAAAACTTTTAATTTTATGAACAAGAGATGAACTTGTTTGTTATAAATATACAAGATAGTATATAAGAAAATATATAAGATGATTGACTTTTTCATTTACTTTTTGATAAAATAAAAATGAGAGGTGTATTATGGATAAAAAATATGTTCCACCATATGAAATAACTGATGAAATGCTAAATTTAGTGACTCAAATAATGGAAAATTTGGGAAAACTCAATAGTGTAAACGAATTTGAAAGATTGCCAAGACTTCGTAGAGTGAATAGAATAAAAACGATACAATCTTCTCTTGCCATAGAGAATAACACTTTATCTATCGAGCAGGTTACTGATGTTATTGATGGAAAACGAATAATTGGACCAAAAGAAGATATAATTGCGGTGCAAAACGCAAACTTGGCTTATAAAGAAATTAAAAATATCAATCCTTATGAAATTAATGATTTATTAAGAATACATGGAATAATGATGAAGGGATTGGTTGACGAAGCAGGTCAATTACGAACTGGACAAGTTGGAGTGTTTAATGAGCAAGGAAAGGTCATACATTTGGCTCCACCAGCGGAGTTTGTGCCAAGCCAGTTAGAGCAATTATTTAATTGGTTAAAGACAAGTTCTGCCAACATGCTTATTAAGTCCAGTGTTTTTCATTATGAGTTTGAGTTTATTCATCCATTTCGAGATGGCAATGGAAGAATGGGTAGGCTTTGGCAGACGGCGCTACTGTCTAATTGGAAGCCTATATTCGCATGGATACCTATTGAAAGCATCATCAAGGATAATCAAGAAGAATATTATAATGCAATAACATATTCCACCAGTCAGGCAAAGTCAAATATTTTTATTTTGTTTATGTTGAATGTCATAAATAAGGCTGTTCAAGATATATTGAATGATACAAAAAATCATTATAATCATATAAGTAGTCAACTCACAGCACTTTTAGGAGTTATTGAAAGTTACCCTCAATCAGCAAAGGAACTTATGCAAAAATTAAATTTGAAATCCCTTGTTGGATTTAGAAAAAATTATTTACAACCAGCCTTAAAAGCAGGCTTAATTGGTATGACCGAGCCAGATAAGCCAACGAGCAAAAATCAAAAATATTTTAAGGTATAACAAAAAACTTCTATATAATATTGAATATAGCAGTTTTTTATATGACAAAGTTGTTTTTACAAATTTAAAATTTCGTTTCCATCTACTTCAAAAAATTTCGCTAGTATTCTTAATGCTTCATATCCGGGAAGTTTCTTTCCGTTTTCCCATTTATTTATTGTAGATAAACTAAAATGCACGGCGTCAGCAAGTTCTTTCTGCGTCAAACCCTTTTCTGTTCGTAAATATTTTAGTGTGTCTTTAAACTCCATATGATATTATTAGCACAATTGTGCCAATTTTGCTTGACACAAGCACCATAGTGCTTATATAATTTAATTATGGAACTTATCGAAGAAATAAAAAAAGACCTTTTGTCACAGAAAAAGGTTGTTCAAATGTTAAAAGCATTAAAAATAAACGAACTATCAAAAGTTCATTTTTCAATTGGTATGTACATAAGAAATAAGTATATTTGGAATAATAAAATAAATTTTTATAAGTTATCTAATTATTATAGGTTATACAGTGCAGATGAAATTTCCAGTAAGATAATTATTGAGCTATATTGTCAAATTAACAAAATTAAAGATAATGTTACCGTTCTATTCCCAAAAGATAATCTATGGTAACGCCAAAATATTTAGCTAAAATTTTAAGTGAGTCAACACTTGGATTTTTCTTTCCATTTTCCCACTTATTCACAACCGACATGCTAAAATTAAGTTGTTTTGCAAGTTCTTCTTGTGTTAGGCCTTTTTCAAGCCTTAATTCTTTTAGAATATCCTTAAATTCCATATAATTATTATTAGCACATTAACAACAATAAAACTTACAACTAGCATCATAGTGCCAACAAAATTAGTATATTGCTATTTTTGTCTATATTTGACAGATTGTGGGCGAGTGTGGTATGATATGGGCGAGGTAAAACCGATGAAAAATGCAAAACACATAATGGACGAGCTAGATAAGATGTTTCCTAGTCCTAAATGCGAACTTGAATTTGAAACGCCTTTTGAACTTCTTATCGCAGTTATTCTCTCTGCTCAATGCACCGATAAGCGTGTCAACATGGTGACAAAAGAATTGTTTAAAAAATACAAAACGCCACAAGATTTTGTGAATATTCCACTTGAAGAACTTGAAAAACTAATTCATTCGTGCGGATTTTATCACAATAAAGCGGTAAATATCAAGAAAATGGCGGAAGATGTTTTAAATAAGTTTGGCGGAGTTGTTCCAAAAACGAGAGAGGAACTTTGTTCGCTTTCCGGTGTTGGCAGAAAGACTGCTAATGTCATGATTTCAGAGGCGTTTGAAGGTGACGCTATTGCGGTTGATACACACGTGCTTAGAATTGCAAATAGGCTTGGTGTGATAAAATCAAATGATGTTTTCAAGGTTGAGCAAGCACTCATGATAAACTTTCCTAAGGATAAATGGTCAAAACTCCACTTTCAAATGGTGCTTTTTGGGCGGTATAAATGCAAGGCGTTAAAGCCGGAATGCAAAGATTGTCCATTTATTAGTTTTTGCACGGAAGAAAAGAAAAATTTAAAATAAATATCCAATTTAAACGCTTTTTTGATAAAAATTTGCTATAATAGGCGTGAAAATACATAACACAAGTTTTTCAAGAGATAATAAAGGAGAAGTATGTTTTTAGATAGAGTTAAAATTTCCATAAAAGCGGGTAACGGCGGAAAGGGTGCCGTGTCTTTTTTGCGTAACGCTTTAACTGCTAACGGCGGGCCTGACGGGGGTGATGGTGGTAGAGGCGGAGATGTTGTCTTTTTGGCAACTGATGACCTTAACACACTCTATTCTTTCCGCTTCAAGAAAAAATATGTGGCTGGTGACGGACTTGCAGGGGCGAAGAAGAATCAGACGGGCAAGAGTGGTGAAGATATAATTATCAAAGTGCCAACAGGAACGGTACTTATCAATCCAGAAAATGACAAGATAATTGCCGATTTAAGCGAGAATGGTAAAAAGTTTGTGGCACTCAAAGGCGGAGCAGGCGGGCATGGGAACGCTTACTATAAGTCATCCATAAAACAAGCACCGGGCTTTTCACAAATTGGTGAGACAACAAAGCTCCGAGAAGTTATTTTGGAGCTTAAAACGATTGCCGATGTTGGACTTATCGGCTTTCCGAATGTTGGAAAAAGCACCCTTTTATCTGTTATTTCAAACGCTAATCCTAAGATTGCCAACTATCCTTTTACTACAATATATCCTAATCTAGGGGTTGTGGAAGTTTTAGGCGAAAGTTTCGTGGTTGCCGATATTCCCGGACTTATCGAAGGTGCAAGCAAGGGCTTAGGACTTGGGCATTATTTTTTGAAACACGTAGAACGTGTGAGACTTTTGGTGCATTTGATTGATATTTCAGAGAGTGATGGAAGAAATATTATTGATGACTATAAAACTATCAACGATGAGCTAAAAGCTTATAGCGAAGAGCTTACAAAGGTTAAACAAATCGTGGTATTTTCAAAATGCGACCTCATAGATGAAGCAACCTTAAAAGAAAGGCTAGGAAAGTTTGAAGAGGTGTATAAAATTAAGGATTATCTTCTTCTTTCTTCAGTGACAAATAAAGGCGTTGAGGACTTAAAGAAGAAAATACTTGAAAATCTTAAAAATATACCTAAGAAGCCGGCTCTTAATGTGGAAGATTATGATTTTGATAAGAAAGATGTTTCATCATTTGAGATAACAAGGCACGATGATGGAAGTTTTGAAGTGACAGGCGGAAGGCTGGATAATTTAGTTCGTGGAGTTGTGCTTTCAAATACTCAATCATTTGCATACTTCCAAAAGAGGTTGAAAGATATGGGCGTCATTGATAAACTAATCGAAAAGGGCATGAAAAATGGCGATACCGTCATAATCAAGGATATTTCCTTTGTGTATGAAGAATAGGAGAAGAAGATGATAACAACAAAACAAAGAGCATTTTTAAGGGGACTAGGCAATGCACTTGACCCTGTAGCACAGGTTGGGAAAGAGGGGCTTTCTGAAAATCTTATAACTTCCATAGATTTGCTACTTGAAGCAAGGGAACTAGTTAAGATTAGGGTGCTTAAAAACTGTGAACTTTCTGCTAGAATGGTGGCGGAAGAATTAAGTAGGAGCTTAAAAGCTGATGTTGTGCAGGTGATTGGCACAATTGTTATTTTGTATAAAAAATCGACACGAAAGAACTTTAAACATATAGAGCTACCTTAAATAGAAGGGCTAATTTCAGTGAAGAGTTATGAAAGGATTAATTCTTTTTAGTATTATAAAACTTCCTTTTCTTCTTTAAAGTTAAAGGTGGTGTTGAATTGAGAAAAGATAGCAAACAATATTAAAACACTTGCAGTTATGCAGTAATAAATCGTTGTTCGGACAAATATTGCTGAAAGCACAAGCAAAAATGAAGAGAGCAAATAGCCTTTTGCTCTTTTTTTATTAAATGAATAGGCAACAAAGTCTTTAAAGGTGAGCTTTTTGTCCTTTTTATATTTTTGTTTAATCTCAGGGAAGATATTATAAAATTTAAATAATCTTTCATAGGTCATATATCTATCTAAAAAGATAAAATAGGTGTCGAAATTTCCAGCAAATGCTGTGACTTCTCTATCAAAAGAGTAGGTTACAAAGACAATTTTTTGTGCTTTGCCCTTTAATTTGTTATATAGCTCAACAAATTTTGGTATTGTCAGATTTTCAAAATCCGCCTTTATATAAAGAAGTGTTTTTATGTTGTTTTCATGCTCAATAATTAAGTATTTACAATATTTTTTAACATTTTTATGCTTAGATAGAGCAAGCTTCATAAAAAAATCCATTCTTTTATCGTCTAGGACAAGCGAGAAAAACATATTTTCAGCATCTTCTTTTTCTTTAATTTTGAGGCCTTCTTTGTTTTTCCTTTTTCTAAGTAAAAAAAATATCATCATATAGATAAAGGCACTTACTAAAAGAGTGATTAATAGGGCAAGAAAAAGCTTTCGTATAAAAAATCTTATCCAAACAAACACAAGCAGATAAATCAAAAAAAACTTTAAAACCTCTTGAAAAATTAAGTTTATTTTTCTCATATACTCATTTTTGACAAAATAAATTTTTTTTAATCATTCTTATAAACTTAATGGCTTAATTTTAGATGATTTTTTCAAAAACTATTCAATTTAAAAAAAGTGGAAAAAGAACGACAATTTCTTGACAAAAAAAATGCAAATTGATAAAATTTTTATATGAAAGACTTAAAATGGATTGTTGAATTTTTAGAAGAACATAAACTAAAAAGCATTTCCGTCTATGATCTATCTTCTGGTGAGGATAAGAGGTATATGATAATTGCTACTGCTTTAAGTGCACAAACAAACAAGACGGTTGCAGACCTACTCAAGGAGGAATTTAACTATGCTGAGAAAATTGAGGGGTACAATAAGGGCGAATGGATTGTTTTTGACTTAGATTGTTATTCGATTCACTTATTTTTACCAAAAATTAGGGAAAAATATAACCTAGACAAACTATATAAGCCTAAAAAGATGACACTGAAAACGAAAAAGGACGAAAAATAATGGAAGTTTGTTTTGTTTGCTCGGGCAATACCTGTCGTTCTGTTATGGCTGAACGCATTGCTAAAAAAAAGGCGAAAGAGCGTAAGCTTAAAGACATAAAGTTTTCCTCTTGTGGCATAAAGGCAAAAAAGGAGAACATCACGGAGAATGCAAAACGTGTATTAAAAGAATTAGGATATGATTCACGTGACAGAAAGAGCGTAAAGCTTTCTAAAATTAAGCCTAATGTGCTGTATGTTGCAATGACAAGTGCTTTAAAGCAAAATTTAGGAAAAAAGTGCATCTCTTGTGCGGAATTATATAGTGACGTAGTTGACCCATTCGGACAAGGCGAAGATGTTTACAGAATCACAGCAATGCTGATTGAAAAAAATGTCGATGTTCTTTTAAATAAAATTGAAAGTATGAGAGGTGAAAGATGATTATAATGGCAAGCGACCACAGAGGATATATGCTTAAAGAGCAACTAAAAACATTTTTTAATGAAGAAAACATCATTACAATTGATGTCGGCTCTTATAGCAAAGAGCCGGTTGACTATCCAGATTTTGCTAAGCTTGGTGTTGAAAAGGTGCTAGAGGATAAGAACAATGTCGGCATCTTTATTTGTGGCTCTGGAATCGGCATGAGCATGGCAGCAAATAGAAATCCAAAGATTAGGGCGGCACTCTGTCTTAATCCTAATATGGCTATGCTTGCTAGGAAAGATAATGATGCTAATGTACTTTGTTTGCCGGCACTTTTTGTTAAGAGAAGAAAGGCTATAAATATTGTTAAAGTGTTCCTGACTACTTCCTTTGAGGGAGGCAGGCACGCAAGGCGTATCAAAAAAATTTCAGGAGAAAAATAGATGATAAATGTGATTGTTCCTGTGGTAGATAAGCCACAAGACTATTTGTCTATGATTGATGAGATTTCTAAGCACGGTGACTGTGCTATTTATGTCGGTGTGCTAAATAAATTTAAAGCTTTAAAATTCCCTAAAAAGGTTGTTGTTAAATACTATAAAGATAATAGTGGCAAGGAAGAAATTATAAACGCTCTACACTCCATCGAAAAAGAGCCGGGAAAAGTTTTGGTTGTGAGAAGACCATTATCCAAGGAAGAGTTTACATCGCTTATCTCATGCAAAGCGGATATTTGCTATCTAAAAAAGCCAAAATCACGCTTCTCAGCTTGGTGGTCAAACCTTTGGAAGAAGCTTATAAAAAGGATTTTTGCCTTTTACTACTTTGAAGATATTTCGGCAATTATGTTTCAAGATAATATTTTTAATTTGATAAATTCTCTTACAAATCTTTCATATATAACAAGAATTGACAGATTTGTTGGCTTAACTCAAGAGGAAGTAGCTTCTACAAATCGTTCTCCAAAACGAGATTATGATAAATTTGGAGTTTATTCAAAACTTATCGGTTGGACTCTATTTTTTGTGCTTATGCTTTTAATTTCAATAATAATTACGTCAAGTTTTCAGCCTGTTGCTATAATGGTGCTTTTGTCAATTCTTCTATGTATCATCGGAATTATGGCAATGTTTATGGCAATACTAAATTTTGTTAGAACACTATATGTCGGAACGCTTAGGCATGGGCGTGCTGAAGAGTGTTTAAATAATTAAAAGGAGATAAATATGAAAAAAACAAGAATAGCAATTAATGGATTTGGAAGAATTGGAAGATTAGCTCTTAGAGTTATATCAAAACGTGAAAACGCTGAGGTTGTGGCAATAAACGACCCATTTTTAACTGTCGATTATGCAAAGTATCTTTTAGAACACGACAGTATCCACGGACATTTTGATGAGAAGGTGGCACTTAAAGATGGAAAGCTTGTTGTTGGAAGAATGAAGATTTCTTTCTACACAGAAATGGAACCAGCTCTTATTCCTTGGAAAAATGATAATGTTGATGTTGTAATTGAAGCAACAGGTAAATTTACATCTTATGATAAGGCTGTTGCACACATATCAGCAGGGGCTAAAAAGGTGGTAGTTTCTGCTCCGGGCAAGGAAATGCCAATGTTCGTTATGGGCGTAAACGAAGAGGAATATAAGGACGAAATGAAGGTTGTATCAAACGCTTCTTGCACAACAAACTGTTTAGCTCCGCTTGTAAAGATAATTGACAAGGCATTTGGAATTGAGTATGGGCTTATGAGCACGGTTCATTCTACCACTGCAACTCAGCTTACCGTTGACGGTGTCAGCAAAAAAGATTGGCGTGGTGGTAGAGCAGCGTCATATAACATCATTCCTTCCTCAACAGGGGCAGCAAAGGCTGTGGGCGAGGTTTATCCAAAATTAAAAGGCAGACTTACAGGTATGAGTTATCGTGTGCCGACTTTAAATGTTTCGGTTGTTGATTTAACTTGTTGCTTAAAGAAAGAAACGACCTATGAAGAGATTGTTAAGGCCGTTAAGAAGGCTTCTGAAAAAGAGATGAAGGAAATTGTTGGTTGGACAGACGAGCCGGTTGTTTCAAGCGACTTTATTGGAGATTCAAGAACTTGCATCTTCGATGTTGAAGCTGGCATAATGATTTCTCCTACTTTTGTTAAACTTGTTGCTTGGTATGATAATGAGTGGGGGTACTCAAATAAACTTGTTGACCTCTGTGTTCATGTCGCAAATGGTGGTAAGGCTAATAAAACAAAATAAAATTTGAGCAAAAGATTAAAAAAGGAATTATATGAAGAGAGATTTAAACAAAGATTTGATAGAGGGGCTTCGTGATAGCACAAACGTTGAGTTTGTGGATAATCTTAATTACGCAACTTTTGCACTTGTCAATCAAGCATTAATTGACCTTTCAAATAAGTCCTCTTATATTCAGCCAGAAAAGGCGTATCTCACTCCTGTCAATGAGATATATCTTCATGCGATGACCTCACAAAGCGAATACACCTACTTTCTTGGAATAGCGAATACGGAGATTGAATTAAATTCTTTAGATAAAAAGCATTATTTTAAAAATCTCTGGAAACGCTTTGTTCGTGCATTTAAAATGTCAAGAAAGAAGAAAAAGAAGAAAAGAAAAGATAAAGAAATCACTCCTACTGTAAGTGTTACAAAGGAAAAATACACAATAGACGAATTAAAAAATGATTTTATTTATTATCTTTCAAATCTAATATCAACTTCTTCAATAATCTATGAATATGAAGATCATATCTCCATCATTGGCAAGGAGGAGTTTGGAACTAATGTCAAAATAAACATCTATATAACAATGTATGACGAAAAAAATGGCATCTTCAAAATGTATAATGCGAGAAAAAATAGATATTATGAAGTTGACCTAAATGAGAGATTTAAAAATCTTGATAAAAAAATAAATTCTTGCGAAAATTTTGTAAATGTAGTTAAAATTTATAACAGTCTTTATTCTAAGGCGTATAACAAAGTTCCAAATCAGATTTTAATTGAAAGCTTGGTGTTTAATTGTCCTGATATCTTGTTTGAGCATGATGTTTATCAAACCTTTTTAAATGTTTCCAACTATATACGTATGACAGACACCGATGCACTTCGTTCAATATGCAATAATTCTAAATCTGTTTTTAAAGAAAAACTTATTGTTGATGCGGGGGCACAGGTGGAGTTTGCAAGATTATTGCGTGTGCTTGATAATTATAAGATTTAACTATTATGACACAAAATATGGTGTATTACGCATGACATAATACACCATATTTTTTAGTTTTAATAGATTATTTAGTTTTATAGAAGAGTTTTGTTATACATGAATTTAAGAAGTTTGTTGTGGTTATTCTCTTGAAAAAGTAGAAAAAGTGATGTTGACGACCGACTATATATTGAGGCTTAAATTTGTCTTTTTCAATTATTTTCATCATCTTTTTTAGTGCGTAGGAAAGTGGCATACGTCTTTTCTCAGTCTTGTCGGTTGGCTTTGTCGATAGTTCCACTGCCTTGCCGTATCTATCGTTTGTCTCATAAATTTTTACTCTGTTATCTGTGAAATTTGTCTTTATATCACCAGGGCATATTGAGGTCACTTCTATGTCTGTTTTAGACAATTCCATTCTTAATGACTGAGCAAAACTATTGACTGCTGCTTTACTTGCACAATAATACGCCTTAAATGGCTGTGAAAACAAGCCGGCAACTGAGGAGATTATCACGATTTTTGCCTTTCTATTCATCATTGGTATGGCATATTTGCAGGCGTTTGACGTGCCAAAAAAGTTGACATCAAATTCCTTTTTAGCGTCTTGCTCGTCAATAAGTTCAACCGCACCAGATATTCCATAGCCTGCACAGGTAATTAAGATATCAATATTGCCATAGTTTAGGTATATATCATCAAATACGGCTTTTAAACTTTTTTCATCACCAACATCACATTTATAATCACGGCCATTTCTTGATATGTCAACAACTATATCACCTTTTTTCTCAAAAGCCTCTTTAAGACCTTTTCCTATTCCGCTTGTCGCTCCTGTGATGACGACTGTTCTTTTTTCAATTCTCATATTTCACTCCAATAATATTTTTAGCACATTTTCTGTTTTTTTCAAAATGATTTGACAGTTATTTCGCAAAAATGTTAGCATATATATGGTTATAGCTAAAAAATTGAATATGCAAAAGTTAATTATGCAATAATAATCTTATCCTTTTAAGGAGGAATATATGAATAAAACTAAAAGAAACTTAATCTTAAGTGCTGCAATAATCAATCTTATCAATATGGTGGCAAATCTTGTCATTGCGATTTTGTTTTGTGTGAACCCTGAATATGCCAACGTTTTAGGTTCATATCTTCTTATTATTTCTTACTATTCTATCTACTTTGTCTTTGCCGAAATTGTGGCGGGAATAATTGCAAGTATCCTCTTAATCTATTCGGTGAGAAAGAAAGGTAAATATTTTAGATCCTCACAAAAATATTATATCGCAGGGCTCATTATTGTTATTTTTGCGGGGGGCTGGATACCATGGGTACTTCTTTTCATCTCCATGTTCATACCAGATATAATTATAATAAATTCCGCATCGGAAGTTAGACAAGAACAAAGGGCGGAAGATAGGGCAAGCGAAGAAAAGAGAAGAAAGTTGGAAGAACTAAGAAAATTGAAAGAAGAAGGCGTGATAAGCGAAGAGGAGTTTAACAAGAGATTGATGGATTTATTATAAAAGAGGGCTTCCTCTTTTTTTATTATTGAATTTTTAAGTTTTCATAAAAATTTCTGTTTAAGGCAGAAAAAAAGGAAGAAAGCAAGCTTTCTTCAATCCGAACGGTGCAAGGTCGGAAACTAAACCGACTAACACTTAAAGTGTTTTTGCGATGTTCGTCTATATTATAAATCATCTAATTAAAAAATGCAACACTTTTTTAAATAAGAAAAGTACTAAAATCACTTGACAATTTTAACGGGGGGGGTAGAATAGGGCTAAGTATTTTGGAGGAATTATGAGTGTTGGCTTAAAAAGATTTTTATATGTTATTTTGGTGTTAGTCTTGATGGGCGGTGCGTTTGCAGGCGGTTATTTTTTGAAAGATATAATTAATAACAACTCTCTTTCTGGAACTTATGTATATGACCACGCTGAAATAGTTTGGAATGGTGATTTTACAGATGAAGAAAAGGAGACTTTTTTACAAGGCGAAACGGAAGAGGGAATTATCCAAACTTACAACACGATGTATGCGATGACAAGATATGTGTTCAACAAAGATAACACGGTTGAGGTAAATTTTGGCAATCAGGAGCCAGAGACTTATGAATATATTGAAATTGAGAATGGTCAAACAATAAGAGTGTATGCAGGCTCAAATGGATATTATAATTTAGTTTGGCGTGATGGAAAGCTTTGCGTAGATGCTCTGTCAACTATTACAACAAATGTAACAGAATTTAATATCTATATGGTATTAGTTAAGGCCTAGTTATATTTTATTTCTTTTGTCTATGATTTTTAAAAAAACTACTTAAAAGCTCTGAACAAATAGAGGAGTATTCTTCTAATTTTACAAGCTCCACTTTGTGATTAAGGCGAGTGCTTAAAAATATCTGTTCGCAGAGGTTGTCTTTGCTATTGGTTTCTTCCGCTCCATAATATATTCTTTTAATTCTGGCATTTGATATTGCTCCAGCACACATTGGGCAAGGCTTTAAGGTGACGTACATCTCACAATTTTCAAGACGCCAATCTTTTAATTTTCGGCAAGCTCTTTTTATGGCAACAATTTCGGCGTGATTTATGGCGTTTTTAGATTTTTCACGCTTATTATAGCCTTTTGCAATTACTTTATTATCTTTAACGATGACAGCACCAATTGGTACTTCATCTTTTTTATTTGCCTTTTTTGCCTCTTTTAGGGCAATTTCCATAAACATATTCATGCTTATATATTATTATAAATTGAAATTTAAGTCAAATAATGTTTGTATTTTTTCTGTCAATATGTTATTATATCATACATGGAAGAAAAAGAGCTTATAAAGGCATTTTCTAAACGTAATTTCTACACAACCGCAGATTCTGCGAAAGTTTTTTTATTTGCCTTTTTGTTGCCTATCGTGTTTGCTCTTGTTTTTGCCTATCTAGGCTATGGCATTGCAAGTTTGGCGGGTATCGAGTTTGCTCCAGATGAAAGCTTTGTTACAGTTCTATATGAAAATTATCTTTGGTTCACAATACCATATTGTTTGATATCCCAAATTACCTTTGTTTGCCTATTTTTTGTCTATAACAAGGTGAATCGCATAAGTTTTTCTGCTTGCAGGTTGAGTGTTAAAAAGATAAATATTGTGACCACTCTTCTATGTGCGTTGTTTGGCATACTTTTCGTAATAGGTCTATATGGCTTAATTGACGGTTGTTTTGGTGCTCTTTTTGATTTGGCAGGCTTGGAAAGTACTACAACCCCAATTCCTCTTGATAATTTCTGGTGGTACCTTCTCAATATTCTTCTTTTTGCTGTTGTGCCAGCCTTTTCTGAAGAGATAATTTTTAGAGGTATGATATTAAACGGGCTAGCTCGTGGGATTGGCAGAGTTGGAGCAATTTTTCTCTCCAGCCTTTTGTTTGCATTAGTGCATCAAAACATCGCACAGTTCATCTATCCATTTATTATGGGAATAGTGTTTAGTGTGGTTACAACGAAAACGGGCAATTTATTCTATGCTATGATTTTGCACCTATTTAACAATATTACAACTTTAACGATAGAGTTTTTGATAAATATAAACGCCCTATCCTTGCCAAGTGAGGTTGGGGCGGTGTATATAATCGTTTCAATAATACTTGCTCTTGCAGTTGGCTCACTATTCTTCATTTTCTATTATTTTTATCTCAAAAGGCAAAAGGTCGAAGAGGTTAAAGAAATTGGGGAGACCGCTGAAAAGACTACCTATTTAGGGAAATTGCCACTGCTACTTTATGTAGGAATTTTTCTTTCCGCCGTTGTTATAGTTATAAATGCGGTGCTTGTTTAGTAAAATACATTTAGGAGAAAACATTGGAAAAGAAATCAATCTATTCAACTAGTTTAATATATTTTGTTGTTGTCTGCTTGTTTGTTTTAGTGCGTACGCTAAACAATTTTGGACTATTTTCTTTTTTGGGCTCTGCTGGAACATATATCGTCAATGGTGTTATGCAGGTTGGTATTTTGTTTTTGTTCTCTATTTTGACCTATAAAGCAATGACAAAAAAGAGTTTTAAAGCCACCTTTGAAGACTTTAATTACAAAAAGGTATCTTTTAAGGTCGTTTTAATTGCAATCGGCTTGGGCGTTGTTATCTATTTTCTAAATATTTTTGTTTCTAGCTTCTTTTATGCAATTTTAGATAGCGTTGGCTATGAGTCACCTAATGCTGGCTCGTCAGGTGGAGCTATAAATGGTTGGACGCTTGTCTTAGGGCTTATCTTCACAGCCATTTTGCCAGCAATATGCGAGGAAAATTTAAATCGTGGTATGTTATTAAATGGCACAAAAGGCTTAGGTATGAAAAAATGCATACTTTTAAATGGCTTGATGTTTGGGCTTTTGCATCTTAACATCGAACAGTTTTTCTATGCAACGCTTATAGGCTTTTTCTTGGGTTTTGTTGTGTATGTTACAGAATCTATCTATCCTTGCATGATAATTCACTTTATGAACAACGGAATAGGCGTTTTGCTATCTTTTTTTACTCAAAAAGGTATGATTTCAGGCGGTATCTTCACGCAACTTGGCAAACTTACAGTTTCAAGTCCGGTAGTTGGATTTTTGGTGATGTTTATAGTGCTTTTGGTGCTTGTTATTCTTCTCTTTGTACTTACTCGTATGCTTCTTAGGGCATCAGTTGAGGATAGTTTCCGTGAAAAACAAAAGGCTCTTCAAGATTTATTTACTAAATTTTCCTATTTTGAAGAGGTTGACAAAATACAAAATGATGGAGCGGACGAAGAAACCGATATTGAAGAGGCTCTTCTAGATATTGATAAGTTAAAGGACTTTTTGCAGGAACACCCAGACACGATAGTAATAACAAACAAAAAGGTAAAAATGGACTTTACTTCAAAGGTGTTTTTTATTGCATCAATTATACTAGCGTCAATTGTCACAATATTTACATTTATTTGGGGTGTTATATGATAAACATAACAGTTGTTGCAGTTGGCAATTTAAAAGAAAAGTTCTCTAAGGACGCTCAAAATGAGTATCTAAAACGTTTGTCGGCTTTTTGCAAAGTCAAGATCATTGAAACAAAGGAATTTAACGAATTAAAAAACATAGAATTAATTAAAGAAAAAGAGGGTGAGGAGATTTTAAAACACCTTTCAGGCTATCCAATTCTTTTAGATGTGAAAGGCGAAGAAATAACAAGCGAAGATTTAGCAAAAGATATCGAAAAACTTTCGCTCACAAATTCAAGTATCACTTTTATTATTGGTGGCTCTTATGGCGTAAGTGAAAAGGTACGAGAAAACTGTAAACAAAAATTATCCTTTTCAAAAATGACCTTTCCACACAACCTTTTCAGAATTATGCTGTTAGAGCAACTATATCGTGCTTTTACTATATTGAATGGAAAATCTTATCATAAATAAATTGTTTTTTATATTTAAATATATTGTAAATTAGACTTTTTTTATAAATATTTTTAAGAATAAATGATAATTGATATGATAAAAAATAGAAATGTGCTATAGTATGTATGATGGATATCAGAAAAAAAGCATACGAAATTCTTTTTAAACTATATGGCACTAAGGCTGAATTTAGAAGTGGTCAGTTTGAGGCTATTGAGGCAACTCTATCGCACAAACGTACACTTGTAGTGCAGAAAACTGGCTGGGGTAAGAGTTTGGTTTATTTTTTATCGACTAAAATTTTAAGAGAGCAGGGGGAGGGAGTGACTCTCGTTGTAAGTCCACTTCTAGTTTTGATGGAAAATCAGCTTGAATCTGCCAGCCGTTTAGGGCTAAAGTGCGATATGCTAAATTATACAACCAAAGATAGGCACTCTGAGATTATAGAGCAACTCAAAAATGACAAATTAGATGTTATTTTTGTTACGCCTGAAACGCTGTTTAATGATGAGGTTCAAAAAGCACTTTTAGAGATACGGATAGGGCTTTTTGTTGTAGATGAAGCACATTGCATATCTGATTGGGGGCATGATTTTAGGTTAAAATATTGCAATCTCATTAAGGTTATCAAAAATTTACCTAAAAGCGTGCCTGTTTTGGCAACAACAGCCACGGCAAACAATAGGGTGATTGAAGATTTGAAAAAACAACTTGGTGGAGATGTTTTCGTTTCAAGGGGACCTTTGACACGAGAGTCTTTATGTATCAAAGTTTTATATATGCCAGACAGAGCAACAAGGTATGCTTGGCTACTTAAAAACATCAACAACCTTCCCGGAACAGGAATCATATATTGTTTAACTCGAAGAGATTGTGATTATGTTTCAGATTTTCTCAATAAACATGGAATAAGTGCAATGCCATATTATTCAGACGATACAAAGCTTGATGTTTTTCAGGAAGCATTAGAAAAGTTCCAAAACAACGAAATTAAAGCTATTGTTGCTACAATTAAACTAGGAATGGGTTATGACAAGGGAGATATCGGCTTTATTATACATTATCAATGCCCACCAAATATCATAAGTTATTATCAACAGATAGGCAGAGCAGGAAGAAACATTGATAAAGCCATTGCGATTTTGATGTATGGAAAAGAAGATAGACAAATAAATAACTATTTTATTGAAACTGCTTTTCCTCAAAAAGCTGACTGCGAGAAAGTTCTTGAGATTTTAAGAAAAAATGATGGCTTAAAGAAATCACAGATTAAATTTTATGTAAACATAGAAAACAGAGAAATTGAAAAAGTTTTGATGTTTCTAGAGAATGAGGGTGCAATTTTTTATGATTCAAATAAATATTTTGCATCGTCAAAAGACTATGTCTATAACGAAGAACACTATAACGAAATCAAGCAAGCAAAAAAAACAGAAATGGAGCAGATGGTAGCTTTATTAAACACAAAGGAGTGTTACAGCAAGTTTATTGTGAACTGTTTAGATGATTTTTCGGCAAAAAATTGTGGCAAATGTTCCAATTGTTTAGGCGAGTCAATTTTTGATAATAATCTGACTGTGGAAGATGTGGAGGAGGCTTTAAAATATGTAAACGGCTTACTTATCAAATTTTCTCCTCGCAAACAATGGCCGAATAAAAATTACAGTGACAAGCTAGCTATTGAATACATAAATCAAGAGGGAATTGCTTTATGTAAATATGGTGAGGCGGGATATGGTGAGCTTGTCAAAAAAGATAAATATGAAAACAAACAATTTTGTGATGAATTGCTTGGTAAAAGTGTTGAGGTATTAAAAAAGTTAGTTAAGGAAAATGAGATAACCGCATTGACTTTTGTGCCATCTCTTAGAAGTGATATAGTCAAAGACTTTGCAGAAAGATTGGCAAAAAGACTTAATCTTGAACTTATCGACTCTTTACAAAAATCAGAGGCAAGAGAGCAAAAGAATATGAAAAACAGTGCCTTTCAATGTGATAATGCCTTTAACTCTTTTCATATCAAAGAGGGGGTTGATTTGACAAAAAATATATTGCTAGTAGATGATATGGTCGATTCTAAATGGACTTTTACTGTGTGTGGTTATAGGTTAATGGAGAATAGAGCAGAAAAAGTCTTTCCATTTGCATTAGCAGATAGTAGCAGAAATGAGGTGTAGAATGAATAGAGATGATGATTTTGCAATAATTGCGTTGTGTAGTCAAATTGGAAACATAGAAACAGTGAAGCCTCTTGAGAATAGAGAATGGTGTGTCGTTTCCGAAAATTTATCGAAAAATCAGAAAACGCCAAAAGATATATTTGATTTTTCAAAGGAAGATTTCATAAAATTTTTGAATATTTATGATGATAAAGAAATTGAAAGATATAGAGCACTACTTGATAGAAGTGGAAGCTTAGCCTTTGAACTTGAAAATTTAGATAAATACGGCATTAAGATTGTGACAGTGGCATCAGATTCTTTTCCTAAAAGACTAAAAGAAGTTTTAGGACAGCAAGCTCCACCGCTTTTCTATTATGCGGGCGACTTAAATTTGTTAAATAAAAGCTACATTGGCTTTGTTGGGAGTAGAGATGTTGACAGCTCTGATATTGTCAAATTGAAAAAACTAGTAAAAAGTGCTTTAAAAAAAGGGTATGGTGTCGTTTCAGGCGGAGCAAAGGGAGTTGACTCCATTTCAACGCAAGAATGTTTGGCAGGTGGCGGAGTGGCAATTGAATTTTTGTCAGAGTCAATGATAAGAAAGATAAAAGACCACAACATCAGTCAGTATATAAGAGAAAAAAGGTTGCTGTTATTATCTGCGGTTAAGCCAGATGCTGGCTTTAACACGGGCAATGCTATGCAAAGAAATAAGTATATTTATGCCCAATCTACAGCGACAACAGTGATAAAATCAAATTATAATCAAGGCGGAACGTGGAGTGGTGCACTTGAAAACTTAAAAAAGAGCTGGGTGCGTGAATTTTGTTTAAAAAATGACAATTGTTTAGGAAATAACGAATTGATTAAAAAAGGTGCTATTGCAATTGATGAAACCTTTGACTTTTCAGATATAGAAAAACCTACAAACTTTAAGCAACAATCATTTTTTGACTAATTAAAAAAACATATTTATTTTAAAGATAAATATGTTTTTTTAAATAATATTAATTTAGATTTTATATTTTAATATTCAAATAAGTTATTGTTAGTAAAGACAGGGTCGCAGGTGATGTTTATGCCAAGTTTCTTTAAGGTTGTCTCTTCGCTTGATGGTAAAATATAGGTAGAATGTGCTTCACAGGCATGGAGTTTTGGAAGCATATCAAGTGCTTTCTTCGCTTTTTCGTTTTTAGCTGAGCAGATGGAAAGGGCAACAAGTATATCATCGACAGTGAGAAGGGTGCAGTGCGATTTTAAAATATTTGTGCGATAGGAAACGATTGGAAGAAGAATATCGTCCGTTATGATATCGTAATCATCTCCTAAGCCTGCAAGGGTTCTTAGTGCATTAAGTATAACTGCTCCACTTGCAGTAATTATTTTTTTAGATTTTCCTGTTACAATTTCGCCGGTAGGCAGTTCCAAAGCCACTGTTGGATAGCCATAATCTTTGGCTGTATTTCTTGCTACATCAATAACTTTTAATATATCATCAGTATCGCCAACTTCGCTAACAAGAGATTTATTTCGTTCTAAATTATCAAAGGTGATTTGTCCTTTCTTATAGTCACACTCGGCACGATAATACCTTCTTAAAATCTCTTTTTTAGCAGAAAGTTGAGCGAGTTTATCATCGGTTATTGCATCTTTAAGCATATTGACGCCCATATCTGTTGGTGATTTATATATCTCTTTGCCGGTTATCTTATGCAAAATATTTTGTAAGATTGGAAAAACTGCAATATCACGATTATAGTTTATCGCAAGCGTGCCATAGGCATTAAAGTGGAATGGGTCGATTTGATTGACATCGTTTAAATCTGCGGTGGCAGCTTCATAGGCAATATTTATAGGGTGTTTAAGTGGCAAATTCCAAACAGGGAAAGTCTCAAACTTTGCATAGCCTGCTTTAACGCCACGTTTATATTCGTGATAGAGTTGACTTAAACAGGTGGCGAGTTTACCGCTTGATGGGCCTGGTGCTGTGACAACAACAAGAGGACGAGTAGTTTCAATGTATGGATTAGCACCATAGCCTTCATCACTTACAATCGTTTCCACATTGTTTGGATAGCCCTTTGTATAATGATGAAAATATACCTTTTCTCCACGCTGTTCAAGTTTTTGTGCGAATTTTTGTGCACTTGATTGACCTTTAAAAAGGGTGATAACAAAAGAAGATATGTATAAATTAAGCTCACGCATATTATCAACAAGTCGCAACACTTCATCGGCGTAATTTAAGCCTAAATCGGCACGAATTCTGTTCTTTTCGATATCGTTGGCACTGATACATAAAATAATCTCCACCTTATCTTTCATTTTTTGAAGAAGTTTAATTTTTATATTTGGGTCAAAGCCAGGAAGGACACGGGCGGCATGAAGATCATCAAAAATCTTTCCGCCAAGTTCAAGGTAGAGTTTGTTGTTGAATTTTTTTATTCTTTTATTGATGTTTTCGCTTTGAAGTTTAAGATAAAGTTCATTATCAAAGCAAGTTTTATTTGTTTCTTTCTTTTTCATATCATTTCTCCTAATAAATAGTATAACCTATCACAATTTTTTTTCATAACGAATTTTAAAAAAATCGCATTTTTCTTAAAAAAAAGAGCAAATTAAGGTTATGGATACAAAAACTTCGTTACTTTTAATTATCCCTGCTTTCATCATTCTACTTTTAGTTTTTCCAATTTTTTTAGAGGTCAAAATTTCCTTGAATCCTTTAAAAAATCGTGGGGTGGTGGCTCTTTTTTTATTTAAGAAAAAATTGATTTATTACTATGTGGAATTACATGGAAAATACATAACTTTAATTAACAACACTGAAACAAAAAAGGAGGAACTCGAATTTGACAGCCCAAAGTTTGCGGTCATTGAAGAGTTTATTAAGCAAGTGAAAGATAAGGTTAGGCTTAAATATCTTTTTGTCTATTATAACATAGGCTTAGGTGATGCCTTTCGCTCGGCTATGCTATCAGCAAGTATAAATCAACTTCTAAACTTCATTTTCATTAGACTTAAAAGCAAAAAGCCAACAGCGTCCTTTTGCATTTATGACACAGTATCCTATAATCGCACCATATTTGAAATGGCGGGCAGAATAAAAATTTCAATTTCTATTTTTGATTTAGTATATTCTTTCATCTATTCAGCCATAATAACAAAGAACAAAACATAAACTATTTATAGTGTATTATGCAAGCATACTACCACAATATATAGTCTAAAAAGGAGAGAAAAGTGAAAAATTTTGAAAAGCAAAGTTCAGTTGGAGATTTGATTGAGAATGCCTTTGATAAGATTAAAACGATTGTCGATACCGGCACAATTGTTGGAGAAAAGTTGGAGACAAGTGATGGAACGGTGATTATTCCTATCTCAAAGGTGACGGTTGGATATGTTGTTGGCGGTGGTGAATATGCAGACTTGTCAGCAAGGCGTGTTGCCAATCACTATCCTCTTTCTGGCGGTTCAGGAGGAGGTATGAGCGTAAGCCCTGTTGGCTTTTTGATTGAAAGTGAAGGAGAATTTTCTTTTATCAATGTGGAAAATAAGGATCTATATCAAACTGTTTTAAATATGTTCAATGCGTTTCTAGCAGAAATTCAAAAAAAGGAAAAAGAAAATGAAGAGAGCAAAAAGTAAAAAGCTTTTAGTTTCGCTTGTCGCATTTATCCTTCTTGCTGGCATACTTCTTTCTTCTCTATCTTTACTTTTAATCAATGTGGTAAATGCAGAGATGTATTCCTCAGCGAAAGCAAGTTGCGTAATCGAAACATCGTCAGGAAGAGTGTTATATTCTAATAATAAGGATAAAAAGCTGGCAATGGCAAGTACAACGAAAATTATGACAGCAATAACAGCCATTGAAAATTGCGAGGATTTAGACGAAAAGTTTGAAATATCTCCAAAGGCGGTGGGAATAGAAGGCACATCACTATATTTAAGAAAAGGTGATGTTTTTTCAACACGTGATTTACTTTACGCATTGATGCTTATCTCAGGAAATGACGCTTCAGTTGCCATTGCCGAGCACATAGGCGGTTCAACAAGTGAGTTTGTCACCATGATGAATGATCTGGCAAAAAAGCTAGGGGCAAAAAACACTCATTTTGCCAACACTCACGGCCTAGATGCAGACGGACACTATACAACTGCTTATGACCTTGCACTTATCACAGAATACGCACTTGAAAATGAGACTTTTAAAGATATTGTCTCCACCAAAAACATAAAAATAACGAATGGTGAAGGCGAGAATAGATATTTGAAAAATAAAAACAAACTTTTGTTTAGGCTTGATGGTTGCATCGGAGTTAAAACAGGCTTTACGAATGACGCAGGAAGGTGTCTTGTTTCTGCCATTGAGCGTGACGGTATGCGATATGTTTGCGTTGTTCTAAACTGTGGGCCGATGTTTGAAGAGAGCGAAAGTCTTTTAAATACCTGTGCAAATACATATAAACTATACAATTTAACAAAGCTTTACTATTATAAAAAACTCTTGCCTGTCTATGATGGAAGAAAGGATAATGTGAAGATTGGCACGAAGGGAAGTTTCATCTATCCGCTTTCAGAATGGGAGAAGAATAACTTAAAGTTTGAATATGACCTTATCGACCATGTTGATGCACCACTAAAAAAAGGTAGCGAAGTTGGCGAAATCAAAATATTTTTAGGCAAAGACTTGCTATTTTCTGAAAAAGTTTATACAATAGAAGAGGTTAAACCAAAGACGATTTTCCAACGCTTCAAGGAGTTTGCTGGAAATTGGTGACCTTTTAAGGATAAATATGAGAATAAACAAATTTTTAAGCACAGCGGGCGTGGCTTCACGAAGAAAGTGTGATGAACTAGTTAAAGACGGCAAAATTTTTGTCAATGGAAAAGTGGTGACAAGCTTTGTCGATATTGATGAGAAAAAAGATGTTGTGGAATATAATGGAGAAAGGCTAAACTTGCCTTCCTCTTTTATATATCTAAAAATGAATAAGCCAAAGGGCTATGCTTGCACAGCGAGTGACGAAAAGGGCAGAAAGACGATATTTGACCTATTAGATGATAAGAGCGTCAGACTTTTCAATGTTGGTAGGCTTGACTATGACACCGAGGGGCTTATCTTACTCACAAATGACGGCGACTTTGCCAATCGAATCATACACCCGAAGTTTGAGATAGAGAAGGAATATATTGTAACTGTTGAGGGTAAGATGCAGGAGAGCGAGTTTGCGGTTCTAAGAAACGGCGTTGTTGTGAATGGCGAAAGAATGCCAGAGGCACGAGTGAAGCCTATATCTTTTGACGGAAAATTCACCAAACTTTCGGTTATTATTAATGAAGGACAAAATCATCAGGTTAGGCGTATGTTTGAGGCAATAGGTCGAAGCATCAAACTTTTGAAACGCATTCGTATAGGAAATGTAAAACTTGGTAATCTCTATCGAGGAAAGATTAAAAAGATGACCGAAGAAGAGATAGAGAGTTTCAAGTGAGATATATGAGGTAAAATGAAAGTTGCGATAATCGGTGCGGGTGCATCGGGGTTAATGTTGGGCGGATTTCTTGCTAAAAAAGGCTACAATGTGACGATTTTTGACCACAATGAAAAAGCGGGCAAGAAGTTATTTATCACCGGCAAGGGCAGATGCAACATAACCAATCTTTGCGATGAAGCAGAATTTCTAAAAAATGTAGTGCGAGGTGGCAAGTTTTTGACGAGTGCCATATACTCTTTCAATTCTTTTGACACTGTGGAATTTTTTAGTAGTCTTCATCTAAAAACTAAAGTGGAAAGAGGAAACAGAGTCTTTCCAGAGAGTGATAAGTCGAGTGATGTTATCAAAGCACTTTTAAAGCACTGTGAAGGCGTGAGTTTTGTGTTTAATGAGAATATTGACAAGATAACAAAGGTAGGCGAATATTTTAAAGTGACAGTTAAAAACAAAAGTTACATTGTTGACAAGGTGGTTATTGCAACAGGCGGAGCGAGTTACAAGGCAACCGGTAGTGACGGAAGCGGGTATAAATTTGCCGAAAGTTTTGGGCATAGGGTGGAGAAGATTGTGCCAGCACTTTGTCCGATTAAGCTTAATGATGATGTTCACCCTCTTATGGGCTTGAGTCTTAAAAACGTCACATTAAAGGCAGAGTTTGACGGTAAAAGTAAGGAATTTTTCGGCGAGATGATGTTCACAGGTGACGGCATAACAGGGCCGATTGTGCTTTCCTTGTCAAGTTATATAAACAGGGCAAAAAGCGTAGAGCTATCACTTGATTTAAAGCCAGCACTAACTTTAGAACAACTAGATTTACGCCTTTTAAGAGATTTTGAAGAGAATAAAAACAGGAATATTTCATATATATTTAAAGGGCTTATGCCGTCATCTTTTATATCAAGCTTTTCTATAAAATGTGGAGTTAATGAAAATAAAAAGGTGCATGATATTTTAAAGGAAGAACGAAGAAAAATCTGCGAAACTTTGAAAAACTTTTCTCTTTCATTTAAATCACTATATCCACTTGATGCTGGCATAATCACAAGCGGTGGAGTGGCACTTGATGAGGTTAATCCAAAGACCTTTGAGAGTAAACTTGTTAAAAATCTCTACTTCATTGGCGAAGTTTTAGATATTGACGCATTAACCGGCGGATTCAATCTTCAAATTGCTTTTGCAACGGCGTATTTATGTGCAAAAAATATGTAAACATTTGACAATTTAAGAAAAACTTTATATCATGCTATTAATTATTAAAATTTACGATTTTATTTAATGTAATCAAAATAGAACAACGTTTCAAAAGGAGTATTTATGTTACTTTGGTTAGCAAGAATAATTTTATGGTTACCACTTTCCATTCTTCACCCAACATATATCTATGGAAGAAAAAATCGCCCTAAGGGTAAGGCGATACTATGTTCTAATCATCGTTCAAATTGGGATATTGTCAACTATCTTCTTCATACCACCGAAAAGGTGAAAATTCTTGCGAAAAAGGAACTATTTAAGAATAAGTTTTTTGCCTTTATCTTAAAACACCTTGGTGCGATTGAAATCGACCGTGAGGGGAACGATATAAATGCGATTAAAGAGTGTATGAAGGCGTTGAAGGCGGGCAAGAAGCTTTTTATCTTTCCAGAGGGCACAAGGCTTAAAGATGAGAGTGCGGTTCTCGGCGAGATTAAAAGCGGGCTTGCACTTATCGCCATCAAAACCAAAACGCCAATTGTGCCTATGTGGGTGGTGAGTAAGCCAAAAGCGTTTAGAAAGTCGAAAATCTTAATCGGCAAGCCTTATGAGTTAACTGATTTTTATGGCAAGAAACTTGATGAGGCGACACTTGAAGAAGCAAACAAGGTTGTAAGAGAGAAGATGTTAGAGTTAAAATATGACTATGACAAAAAACTAGATGAAAAGAAACACAAATCAAAATAAATTAAAAAACACGAGAAATTTGTTATGTAACATTAAAACTAGTAGAATAAATAATACATTAACAATATCATTAATAATATGTTATAATAAAAAAGAGGCAAGATAAATGGTAAATACTCAAGATAGAATAATTAATTGCTATTTGTGTGGGCAATTACCTAAATTAACGGAAAATTCTATACAATATGGAAATACTAATTTTATAATTATTGGAGAGAGCCCTGCAAAAGATGGTTGGATAGAAAGTAAGAGGGCTTTTTATAATTCTTCAGGCAAATTGCAAGGTACCGGAAGAATTTTAGAAAAACTTTTAAATAATATTGGATTGTCCATCGCAGATATATATTTTACTGAATGTTGTAAGTGTATTATAGCAGATAGAAGCAAATTAGAGAAATGTTCAAAAAATTGTATGCCTATATTAGAAGAACAATTAAATTCTGTTCCTTGTGAAGTTATATTAACTATGGGGGTTCATCCAACACAAGCAATTTTACACACTAAAATTAAAAAATTTGCAGACTATGTTGGGAAAGAATTTGATGTATTTATTGGTTGCAGAAATTACAAACTTATCCCAATATATCACCCAAGTCCTTTGAATCCGAAAGGATATAAAGAAAATGTTCCAATATTTGACAAATTAAAAAAGTACTCAATTTAACTATTGTTTTTTCGCTAGTCGCAAAATTTATAGCTTTTATCCTCGTGTTTTTTCTTTCCTTGTTTTATTATAGTTTTGATGCTTTTTATCAGGTAAAAACGCTGGCTTTAATTCGTCTGGGATATTTATAGATGTAACAGTTAATTCCAATTTATTATCCTCAGTCCACGAAGCGACCACATCAAGATATTCACTTAAAATACTCTTCAACGCTCCTAGATGAGCACTTGATTTTCGAGTTTTTTTATAATAATCAATTAGATTAACAATTCCCCATGCAAGCTCTTGCATACGAGTGTCAAGATTGCGATACTTCAACGCTAAATAATAATCATTTAATGAGTATCTTCCATTTTTTTGCGGAAATTTATTTATTTTATGCTTAACTTCTTTCATATTTTAAGTATATCATAGAAATTGAGTGTTGTCAAGAAAAAAATTTTATTTATCGTTTGACAATATCTTATTGTTTTTGCTATTCTATTATTAGATTTAATATTTTACAAGGACAAAGAGTATGAGCGAAGAATTTAATTTAGATTTAATTGACAAAACTTTCACAAGTTATAAAAAAGGACAAACTTTTGACGGCGTGGTGGTGCTTAAACGGGAGGACGGCGTTATCTTCAATATCGGCGGAAAGAATGATGCCTTTATCCCGTCAAGTGATTTCGACAATTTTGACGATGTTAAGATTGGTGATAGATATTCTGTAATAATCACAAAGCAAAAGAATGAAGAGGGCTTGATTGAGGCAAGTATGAGGCTGGCACGGGATTTGAAAGTTGCCAACCAGAATGCCCAATCTCTCCGCCTTGGAAGCAAATTTACCTTTGTTGTGACAAGTGTGAATAATGGCGGACTTCATTCTAAACTAGGCGACTACACAGTGTTTGTGCCAGCGAGCGAGGCTTCACTTAAATATATAAGAGATTTGAAGAGTTTTGTTGGCAAGCAGTTAGAGGTGATTGTTACTGAGATTGACCACGAGAAAAAGAGCATTGTGGCAAGTGCGAAACTTCTTCAAGAGCAGATTAAGGTGGCAACAGAGAATAACTTTTGGAACTCTATCTTTATAAATAAGATTGTCAATGGCAAAGTTAAAAAGCTTATGCCTTATGGAGCATTTGTTGAAGTTGATGGCGTTGATTGCTTTTTGCATATTTCAAACATCTCCTATGATAAACTTGAAAATGTCGAAGAAGCCATTCACGAGGGCGAAACTTACACCTTTAAGGTTATCGGACTTGACAGGGAAAATAAAAAGGTGGAACTTTCTCTAAAAGCCACACTTCCTGACCCAAAGATAGAGCGAATTAGAGAACTAAAAGTGGGCGAAGTATATACCGGCAAAGTAGTTAAACTTTTGAGATTTGGTGCCATTGTCAAACTGCCAAACGGAGCGACCGGACTTCTTCACATACAAAACTGCACAGAGAATCGAACAAAAAATATCTACGAACTTGTTAAGGTTGATGATGAAGTTGAGGTTGAGGTGATAAGTAAAGACGAAGAAGAGGGCAAAGTTTCCTTTAAACTCAAAAATATGATTAACTAATTTATCATTTTTAAGAGATTATAAAAAATTTGATAATTTTAAAGAAAAAATTAAAAATTAGGTGACAAAAATTTGTTAGTTTGTTATAATTAGCGTATCCATAGAGAGTGTGCGAGGGACAGCCCCTTTGACCACACAGCAACCTACAATTTGCAAGGTGCTAATGGCTGACCGATGGTGACTTAAAATTTCATTAGCCATCGGAAACGATGGTTTTTTCTTACTCTCTTTGGCTTTAAAAGGAGAGAGTATGTGGTGATTAAATATTCAAGGTTTTGGCTTTAATTATTTTGATAAACAATATGAAAAAAGGAGAAAAAAATGAAAAAGATTGTAACGAGCGAAAGTGTAAACATAGGACACCCAGACAAGACTTGCGACTATATATCTGATTGTTTCCTTGATGAAGCATTAAAGCAGGATAAATATAGTCAAATGGCGGTGGAGTGTGCGATTAAAAACAATAAACTTTTTATCTATGGCGAGGCAACAACAAAGGCAAAATTAGATTATGATAAGATTGCCTTAAAAGCTCTTAGAGAAATAGGGTATAATGAAGATTTTGAAATATTAAAAGAGGTTAGCGAGCAAAGTGCTGAGATTAATAAGGCGGTTGTCAAAGATAAACTCTGTGCAAATGACCAAGGCTTAGTGTTTGGTTATGCCACAAATGAAACGCCAGAGTTTATGCCACTGCCAATCATGCTAGCACATAAGTTGATGAAAAACTATGATGAGTTTAGAAGAAGTGATAAAGATTTCTTTTTTGATGCAAAAAGTCAAGTTTCAGTGTTGTATGAAGATGATAAGCCTAAGTATTTCACAAACATTTTAATAAGCGTTTCCCATAGCGAAGATATATCAAATGAAGAGATTTGCAAAAGAATACTAGAAAATGTTGTTCTGAAGACACTTGCAGAATATGATAAATATTTTAATGATAAAACTAAGATTATGATAAATCCAAGTGGTAGATTTACCATATATGGAAGCTACGGCGATTCTGGTTGTGTGGGGAGAAAGATTGTGGTTGATAGCTATGGCGGAGTGGCTCACGTTGGAGGCGGTTGTTTCTCCTCTAAAAATGCGACAAAGGTGGATAGAAGCGGGGCGTATTATGCACGATACGTGGCAAAAAATATTGTAGCAAACAAGCTTGCAGAGCGTTGCGAAGTGGAAGCGGACTATGCGATTGGGCTTGAGAACGCATTAAATATAAATATAGAGTGTTTTGGGACTAATAAATTGCCAATGGAAAAAATCTATGAAATTGTCAAAAAGAACTTTGATTTTTCTCTTCAAAATATAATAAGTGAACTCGACCTTTTAAAACCTATCTATAAAAACACCGCTTGCTTTGGACATTTTGGAAGAGAGGAATTTAGTTGGGAAAAGATAAAAGTCTTGAAAAAATAGTTAGTAAGGCAAAAAAAGTTAAGAGCAAAAAACTGAAGTTGTGTTTTAATGAGTGAAAAATGTATTTTAAAATTTGATTAATAAGAAAAAAATTAGTGCATTTAGAATATAAATAATTATAATATTTAATTTATAAGTTGAAGAAATATATTTATTTCTTTGACTTATTTTTTTATATTTGTTAAAATATTTTTGCAAGGATTTGCAAAATCTTTTATTTTGGAGAGAATTATGAAAGTTGTTGTTGACGCTTTTGGTGGCGATAATGCTCCTCTTGAAGTTGTTGAGGGGGCTATTCAGGCGATAAAGGGGAATAAGGACTTAGAGATAGTCTTAACCGGCGATGAGAAAAAAATTAGAGAGATTTTAAAAGGCAGAGATGAGAGAATTTCCATTGTGCACGCAAGTGAGGTTATCACAAATGATGACACGCCAACGGTTGCTATTAGGCAAAAGAAGGACTCTTCTCTTGTTAAAGCCTTTGACCTATTAAAAGAGGATAAAGATGTTATTGGACTTGTGTCTGCTGGAAGCACCGGGGCAATCCTTTCTGGTGCAATTATGAAAATTGGGCGTATTAAGGGAATTTCTCGTCCAGCACTTGGGCCTATTCTTCCAACCAAAAAGGGAAGCGATGTGATAATAATCGATAGTGGTGCAAACATCGACTGTAAGAGCATAAATTTACTTCACTTTGCCATTATGGGAAGTGCTTACTATTCCATCGTAGAGGGTGTGGAGAAGCCTCGTGTCGCACTACTTAATAACGGAACGGAAGAGCATAAGGGTAATGAACTTGTCAGAGAAACCTATCCTCTTATGAAAAAACTTCCAATAAATTTTGTAGGTAATGTTGAAGGTAAAGAGGTTATGTCCGGCAATGTCGATGTTATCGTTACTGATGGTTTTGCTGGAAACGCTCTTTTAAAGGGAGTAGAGGGAACGGCAAGTGCGATACTTTCTGTTTTAAAAAGTGAGATTAAGTCGCACGCCATGTCTATGATAGGTGCATTATTTATGAGAAAGACTTTTAAATCTCTTAAAGCTAAACTTGATGCCAATAAGCACGGCGGAGCACCGTTCTTAGGAGTTAAAAAACTTATTGTAAAAAATCACGGTTCGTGTGGAAGAGATAACATAACCTCTTCCATCAATCAGGTGGTAAAACTGCACGAAAACAAACTGATTGAAAAGATTGAGAGTATGATTGGGGAGATAAACATTGAGGAAGTTTGACGAAAAATTAGGTGTAGAATTTAAAAATAGAAAATATATTGATGAAGCACTAACTCACCCTTCAAAATCTAAAAACAATTATCAGCGTTTAGAGTTTTTAGGTGACAGCATACTCGACTTTTTGGTGGGAGAATATCTCTTTTTGCAATCAAATAAATCGGAAGGTGATTTGACAGTACTTAGAGCCCACTTTGTTTCAGAGGAATATTTATCTGAGTGTTTCGACAAGCTTGGGATTGAAGATGAATTAAACTTGGGCAAGAGCCTACAAGGAAAAGTGACAAGAGCAATAAAAGGTGATGTTTTTGAGGCGATAATTGGAGCAATTTACCTTGAAAAAGGTATAGAATTCACGAGAAATTTTATAATCGAAAGGTTAAACTTAGCAAACTTTGAAAATGTGGAGAATAACAACTATAAATCTGAGCTTCAAGAGCTTGTGCAGGCGAATTTTAAATGTACAATGAAATATGTGACTGAGCGAGAAGGAGATAATTTTGTGGCACATTTTTATATGGACGAGGACATGATTTCAACAGGCTATGGTAAGGACAAAATTAGTGCCGAACAAAATGCTGCATTTGTTGCTATAAATAAACTCTTTAAAGATGAATAAAAAAAATGCGAAAATCGTTTTTGCTTAAAGGCTAAAGTGTGATATTATAATTTTAAGTTTATTTTAAGGATAAAGCTATGTATTTTAAGAAAATTGAGATGATAGGATTTAAGTCGTTTGCAGATAAGACCACCATTGAATTTAATGGCGGATTTACTGCAATTGTCGGGCCAAATGGTTGCGGAAAAAGCAATGTCTCTGACGCTATTCGTTGGGTGCTTGGTGAGCAGAGTGCTAAATCTCTTCGTGGTGACAATATGCAAGATGTCATCTTTAAAGGCACGGAAAAGCGTAGGAGCTTGTCTTATTGCGAAGTGACCTTGACCTTTGATAACACCGACCGATTTTTTAACATCTCTTATGATGAACTGAGCATCACAAGAAAACTCTACCGCTCTGGTGAAAGCGAATATCAAATAAACAAGAACACTTGTAGGCTTAAAGATATTACCGACCTATTATTCGATAGTGGTATCGGTAAAAATGGCTATTCTGTTATCGGACAGGGCAAGGTCAGCGAGATTGTCGATGAAAAGCCGGAAGAGCGTCGTGCGATGTTTGAAGAGGCGGCAGGTATTGCTAAATTTAAGAGCCGAAAAGATGAAGCGGAAAGAAAACTGCAAAGAACACGTGAAAACTTGGTGAGAATTGACGATATTGTTGCTGAAATCGAAAGGCAGATGGGGCCACTTAAAAAGCAGGCAGAGGACGCTAAGAAATACTTGGAGTATAAGGGGCAACTTAAAGACTTAGAAGTCAATGCATATATCTATTCCTATGAAAACGCACATAATGTTAAGGCAGAGATTAACCAAAGGCTTCAGGGACTTGCCGAAGAACTCTCTAATCGTCAGGCCGAACTTGAAGATACCTCAGCAAAATACGATGAAACGCTTGCTAAAATGGATATGTTTGACAAGGAAATTTCTCATTTAAATGAGGAACTTCTCCGTGTTACTGTGGAAATTGAAAAACAAGAGGGCGAGATTAGGGTTGTCCGTGAAAAAATCAATTACACTCAGAGAGAGAATGATAGACTTCATCTTGATTTATCCAACGCAAAAACCGTTTTAGAGAATTGTGAAGAAGCACGTGTGGAGAAAAAGGAGGAACTAGATAAGCTAACTGAAAGGCTGGAGACCTTGAAAAAAACCTATGCAGGCTTGTCGAATAAACATCTTGAGATTGTTGATGAGATGACAGCGAGCGAAAACGAAGCGGGCTTATCTCAACAAAAATTTATCGACACCTTAGGTTCTCTTGCCGATGTTAAGAGTAACGCTTCACGTTATGAGGCTGAAAGAAATATTTTAAATGAGAATTTAGAAAATTTAACAAAAAACTTAAACGAAGCACAAAGTAAGTTGGAGAGCTTAAAAAAGCTAAGTGATGACACCTCTAAAAATGTCGCCCTTCTTTCTAAATCGTTTGAAGAGATTAAGGAAAATTGCAAAGATGTTGCCAGCAAAAACTTTATCGCTACCAAAAAACTGCGTGATTTAGAGAATGATAAGGCTAACCTTGCCACTCAAATTAAGGTGTATGAAAATAGGCGTAAACTTCTTCTTGAAATGCAGGCAGAGTTTGAGGGATATGTCTATGCAGTTAAGCGTATTTTAAAGGATAGTGAAAGGAACAGTGCTCTTAAAAGTAAAATGGTGGGTGTGCTTGCTTCTCTTATTAAAGTACCGGCACAGTTTGAGACTGCAATCGAGGTAGCTCTTGGTGCTGCCGTTCAAAATATTGTCACTTTTAATGAAAATGGTGCAAAAGATTTAATTGCATACTTAAAGGAAAATAAGTTCGGGCGTGCCACATTCCTGCCAATCAATTCTATGAAACGCCGTGATTTAGATGCAAGACTAGTTTCTGGCAAAAAGGGCGTCTATGGCGTTGCAAGCAAGCTTATTGATTATGATAGCCAGATTGATAATGTTATAAGCAACTTGCTTGGAGCAACAGTTATTGTTGACACTTTAGCAACGGCGGTGAGTCTTGCTCAGGAAAATCGTTTCTCGTTCAAGATTGTAACACTTGATGGTGATGTTGTCAGCACACAGGGTTCGCTCACGGGTGGTAGTAAGAAGAGCGAGGCGGTCAATCTAATTTCTCGTCAACGTGAGATTGAAACGCTACTCTCTGAAATTAACAAACTTCAAAAACAAGAAAGTGAGATGAGTGCAGAGATTGAAGAGTTAAAGGAAGAAATTGCCACTCTCACACATAAAGAAGAGGACTGCAACGCTCAGCGTAATGACTGCGAAATTAGGCTTGTTAAAGAGCAAGAAAAATTAGAAGTGACAAGTAAAGACCTAGAAGAAGCAGAAGAAGAAGCGAAAGTTTATTCTATGGAGAAAAATACCGTTGAGAACAAGATTAAACTCATCGACGGCGAACTTAGCGAAATTAACCTTGTTCAAAATGCACTAAGTGGTAACAAAGAAGATGCCGACTTACTCATCAAGCAAAAGCAGGAAAAATCAAATGCACTTAGGGCGGAAAGAGATAATATTGTCAATAACATGACCACTATAAAGGTGGAGATTGCCTCATGCGAAGAAAAAGTTAAAAGTATGAGTGACGAACTTGACAGACTTCAAGCTGAAATTGACAAGCAAAATGCCAATGTTATCTCCTTCTCAAAATCTATCAGCGAAAATGAAACCTTCGTAAGTCAGGCAGAGGAAATGATTAAGGAGAAAATAGAAAATGCCGGCCCTTCCACTGCAAAGGATAACATGAACTCTATTCGTGCAAAGCGAGAAAATTTAGAAAAAGAAAAGGGCGATATCTCTGCCACGCTTAAAAAGTATGATGAGATTAAAACAGGTGTTTTGGAGGAAATCTCACGTATAAATGATAAAAAATATCGTGAAGAAATGAACTTGTCTAAGGTTGATAGTGAACTAGAGGCGATGCAAGAGAGAATTTATGAGGAATACAACCTCACATATACGACCTGCCTAGAGCATAGACGACCTGACTTTGACTTTAAAGAAGCTAGCATTGCTATAAACAAACTAAAGAAAGATATATCCGCTCTTGGCTATGTCAATGTTCATGCTATTGAAGATGTGGCAACGCTCTTAGATAGATATAACGATATGTCAACTCAGTCTGCAGACCTTAAAAAAGCGGAAGAGGATTTAGTGACTATAATTAAAGACCTATCTGGTGAAATGCTGACAAAGTTTAACGAAGAATTTGAGAAGATAAATTCAAGCTTCAAAGTGGTATTTCGTGAACTCTTTGGTGGCGGTAATGCAAGGCTGGAACTCACGGAAAGCGAAGACCCACTTCTTGCGGGCGTGGAAATTATGGTGCAACTTCCGGGTAAGGCAGCAAATAAACTTTCTCTTCTTTCTGGTGGAGAAAAGACGCTTACAGCTATTGCTCTTCTATTCTCAATCTTGCGTTTAAAACCACTTCCATTCTCGCTACTAGACGAAATTGAAGCGGCTCTTGACGATGCAAACATTGAGCGTTTTGCATTGTATCTCAAGAAACTTTCTGAATCGACTCAGTTTATTGTCATCACTCACAGAAAGCCGACCATGGAACTTGCGGACAGCCTCTATGGTGTAACTATGGAAGAGAAGGGCGTGTCGAAGATTGTTTCGGTTAAACTTGCAGACGCTATCAAGCAGGCAGAACAGGCAAATTAAGGAGATAAAATGGGACTTTTTAAAAAGATAGGGCAGGCACTTAAAAAGACTAAGGACGCTATCACTCGAAAACTCGACGAACTACTTAGCCACGGCGAACTTAATGACGAATTTTTTGACGACCTCACTGATATTTTAATTTCTTCCGATGTTGGAGTAAACTCTTCCATGGAGATTGTCGATGAGCTAAGAGATGTTTGCCATAAAAAGAAGATTAGAAAGAGCGAAGAAGTAAAAAAAGAACTTAAATCAATTTTGAAGCAATATTTTCTTGATGCTCCAAAAATTGAGATAGAATATCCATGCATTATCACGATTGTAGGTGTCAATGGTGTAGGAAAGACAACAACTATCGGCAAACTTGCCTCATATTTTAAAGATAATAAAAAGGAAGTGACGCTTGTTGCAGGCGACACCTTTCGAGCTGCTGCTTCTTCACAGTTAAATGAATGGGCAGATAGAACAAAAACAAGAATAATCAAGCACGCAGAGGGTGCAGATGCAGCTGCGGTGGTGTTTGATGGAATTTCAAGTGCCAAGGCAAAGAAAACCGATGTTTTAATTGTTGACACAGCGGGCAGACTTCATACAAAGACGAACCTTATGGAAGAGCTCAAGAAAATCGACAAAATTATCAATCGAGAATATCCAGAGGCTCATAAATACACCTTTATCGTGCTTGACAGCACCACAGGGCAAAATGCACTTTCACAGATTAAAGCGTTTGATGAGTTTGTGAAGATTGACGGCATAATTCTCACCAAACTTGACGGTACAGCAAAGGGCGGAGTTATCATTGCAATTGAAAAGGAGTATAGGCTTCCAGTTGTCTTTGTCGGCGTCGGCGAAGGTGTGAAAGACCTAGAACCATTCAACGCCGACGAGTTTGTGGAAGGCCTATTCTAAAAAAATTCTTTTTAAATTTTATATTTAATATAAAGGCTTTTGCCTTTATTTTTTATAATTAATTTTTAATATTCATTTCTATTTACCTCTTCACTTTTATTCTTTGGTCAAGCAAAATTCGACAAAATACCGCATATAAATCATGCATAGGGGTGTGTATGATATTTGAGAGTTTTGTTTACTTTTTCAGTCGAATTAGTCTTTTTACCAACTTTATTAACACGGTGCAAGGCTTTCCTAAACCGCTTACACTTGAAGAAGAGAAGGCGGAGTTTGAGAAAATGAAAAAGGGGGATATGAAGGCTCGTGACAAACTCATCAGCCATAATTTAAGGCTTGTTGCACATGTTGTTAAAAGATATACCAATTCACTAGAAGTCGATGACCTTTTATCTGTAGGAACAATAGGGCTTATCAAGGCAATCGACACCTTTGACTATGACAAAAAAGTGCAACTCTCAACTTATGCGGCTAGGTGCATCAATAATGAAATTCTCATGCTTATCCGTGCCAACAAAAAACACAAGAATGTGGTGTCTTTAAACAGTTTAACAAGCAGTAACGAAGAAGATAACGATTTAGAGCTTGAAGATGTGCTATCTTCCGACGAAGATGAACTTTTTGAGCAAGTTGACAACAATCTTGTAGTACAAAAGGTGATGAAGATAATAAAGAGTGAACTTGATGAGAGAGAAAGAGAGATTATCATTCTTCGCTATGGGCTGAACGGCAAGCGTGCTTTAACGCAAAAGGAGGTGGCAGAAAAACTAGGCATATCCCGTTCATATATCTCACGAATTGAAAATAAGGCACTTGAGACAATTAAGGAAAAACTTGATAAGTATGATGAGTAAGATTTTGGCAAAACATAGAATGTCAATATATAGTGTAGTATGCTTTGCATAATACCATATATTTAGTTTAAATTGCTTTAAAGTTAAATTTATACTTTTGTATTTTTATGACATTAAAATTATATCTTATTAAAATTTTGTCCTAAAATTATTAGATTATATTTATAGATAAAACTTTTATTGTTTAATTTTCTTGACAAAACATTTAAATTGTTGTATCATATTCTCGCTGAGATAGATGGGGAGTTAGCGGTGCCCTGTAACCTGCAATCCGCTATAGCAGGATTGAACGCTTGCCTAGGAGTAATTTGGTTGAAGATGTGCGTAAAATAAGGGCGTTGAAATCAAGGTCTTATGCAATTGGTAACTCTGAACCATGTCAGGTCCTGACGGAAGCATCATTAAGGAGACCTATCGATGTGCCATAAGGTAGCTTTGGTGGAGTTTTTGTTCTACGAAACAGTCAGTCTTATTATTTCAAAGCATTCTCTCAGCCATCATCAAAACAAGGTTAAAGCCTTGTTTTTTTGTTTTTATTTATATAATTATTGACTAATTTGAATATTTTTGATATAATACATCTAAACATAGAGGAGGTAAATTATGGAAAAGAAAAAATTAACATTAACATCATTAAATAAGGAGGAATATCCAGACAAGGAAGTTGAATGTGTTGTAGTTAAAGATATGAAAGCTTATGTTCAATATCTTCTTGAAAATGGTGCAAAAGTAAGATATGCACAAAAGACAGCTTACGTTTCAGCAAGAGTTGGGGTTATTGGAGAAGAAGTTGACACTCGTCCAAGAGTTGAAAGAGATGGACAGGTATATGTTATCGGCGAAACCAAGGGAAATGTTAAAGTTGAAGGTAGTATGATTGTTAAAAATCCAGATGGAGAAGAGTATATCGTTAAGCCTGATGAATTTGCAAGGAAATATCGTGCAACAAGCGAAAAAGGCGTATATAAGCCAACTAATGGACCTATTAAGTATGTTGAAATCGATCAGGATATTGCGTTCACTGCTCCATGGGGTGAGATGTATGGCGCAAAGGGAGCTGTTTTGAATATTTCAAGTTTAGATGATGTTTATGCTATTCAAAACGAAGCATTTAGCAAGACTTATACTGATGTAGAAAGAGTAAAAGATTAGTTTGTAATTTTAAACAAAAAAAATATAAATTAATTAAAAATCACACCGATTTGTATTAGACATATTTCGGTGTGATTTTTTTGCAGTCGAGTAGTTTGATGTTTACAGGACTATATGTAAGAGCATGAATTTGTGCGCTTACATCTTTTTCATTTCTTTTTTTATCTTTTCAAGTTTTGGTTCGACCTTTTCTTTCATTTCGTTAATCTCTTTCTTTACCGCTTTTTCGCCTTTATTGACCATAGATTTTGCGTCTTGCGAATGCTTGTAAAGAAGAGCGCCCGTTATCATGCCTGCACCAAAGCCTAGAAGTGTCATCAATTCTTTCATATTTTCCTCCCTATTTGTAGTATCAGCAAAAAAACGACAAAATATGCATAAAAAATGAAGAAAAACCGTTGGCTTTCAAGTGAAAAAATCTTTGATTTTTAAGCAAAGAGAGGGCAGTGCTTTCCAGTGATGAGCGGTGGAATTATAGAGGGCTTTTCTTTTTCGACAAAATAAGAAAATATTAGCTAAGTTAAAAAATTGTGCCGGCTCATATAGTGCTTTAAGGGGTGGACTATGTTAAGCAAAATTCTTCCTGAAAAGATTGCCAAAATTATAAATGCAAAGGTCAATTTAAAGGGCGTGAATGAGATTAGATTTCGTGCGGACAAGCCTATCATTGTGGCGGTGGGTGGGAAAAACTATTTTTTAAGCGAAAATGGGCTTACTTCATCGCTAAAAGATGCCTTATATTCTTCAAAAATTGTCATTGAAGATATCATTTTTAGGGCGAGTGAGTGTTCAATTTATTCTGTCAACGAGCAGATTAAAAAGGGGTATATTGTCACTGAAAACGGGCTGAGAATCGGTATCGGTGGGAATGTTGTTGAAGAAAACGGGCAGGTTAAAACAATGACCAATTTTAATAGTGTGAATATTCGCATACCACACGCCATTAAAAACTGTTCGCTCTCATATTTTCCATATATCGTGCACGATAACACCATTGAAAACACGCTTATAATCTCTCCTCCGGGTTGTGGAAAGACTACTTTTTTGCGTGACTTTGTGATGCAGTTGAGTGAGCGTAATTTAACTTATAATGTGCTACTTCTTGATGAGCGAGGCGAGTTAGATACCGAACTTGACGCCAATTTTTATGACAAAATAGCCTTTTCAAGCAAGAAAATGGGCTTTGAGAACGGAATTAGGTCACTTTCGCCAGACTTGATTGTCACAGACGAGATAGGGCAGGAAGAGGACATAGATGCCATATTATATGCTTCGACTTGTGGAGTGAAGATACTTGCTTCCACTCACGCAGACAGCATGGAAACTTTTATCAAAAAGTCACTTTTTCAAAGGTTAATCAAAGAAAAGGTATTTAAAAGATATGTGCTTCTTTCTAAACGCAACGGCCCCGGCACGAATGAGGGTATATACAACGAAAACTTTTCGAGAATATCATCAAATTTTTGATAAGTCTGTTATCGGCTATATGTCTAAAAGGGAGAGAAAATGAGATATATCATCATTGTAGTATTATTTGTGATTTGTCTAGTTATCGGCTTTATATTTTTCAGTAAATATGATAAGAGAAAAAAGTTTTTTACTTCGCTCATTATGCTGGCAGAGAAACTTACAGTGGAAATTAATTTTTCTCGTGAGAGGCTTAAAGTTTTAATTGAAAATTTCGACAAGAACACAAAGCAGAATTTGCTAGGCATAGACGAGGGATTTATTTCCTATCTTGACAAAAGGGTGGAGTTAAATGAGAAAGAAATCTTTAAGAAAGCAGATGTTTTAAAGAAGGACGAGAAAGATTTCATTTTACTTTTTTTAAAGACGCTTGGTAGAAGTGATGTAGAAAATCAAACAAAAGAAATAGCAAACTTTAATAAGCGTTTTCAGGAGATGAAAGCGTCAAGTGATTTGGAGTATAAAAAGTACGGCACGCTTTCACTTAAATTAAGTTTAATTGCAGGGCTATTTTTTGTGATTGTGCTTATCTAATCTAAATTAGCGTTAAGTTTTATTCACCAATTAATAAAACTTTTTCTCACTTAAAAAATATTAAAATTGTCTTAAGCCTATGTTGAAAGTTTAGATAAAAAGGAAGATGTATGGAGGTTGAAATAATTTTCAAGATTGCGGCAATAGGAATACTCACTGCTGTTGTCAGCCAAATACTCAAAAACAGCGGTAAAGAGGATATATCCACTCTCGCTACGCTTGCAGGAGTAGTTATCGTGCTTATCATGGTTATAAATCTTATTGCCGACTTATTTGACACCATTAGAACAATTTTTAATTTCTGAAAGGAGGGCGAATATGGATTCTCTTTATAAGATTATCGGCATTGCACTTATAACCTGTATTGCCACGCTTATCGTTAAGCCTGTTCGCCCTGATTTTGCCGTCTTTATCTCAATTGTCGGCGGAATAATCATTCTCTTTATGCTGGCAGGATATCTAAAAGACATTTTTGATGTTTTTAATCAAATTTTTAATTTCACAAATATCAACTCTTCTCTCTACAAAATCATCTTTAAAATAATTGGAGTCGGCTATCTTGTTGAGTTTACCGCAAGTCTATGTTCTGACACGGGCAACAACAGCCTTGGTGATAAGGTGCTTCTTGGCGGAAAGATAATCATCTTAGTTATGGCTCTTCCTATTGTCACAAGCATTCTTGAGATTGTTATGGAGTTACTGCCGACATGAAGAAAGAAAGGAAATTATTGCGGAAAAAACGAAGGATTTTTGTTATTGTCTTTATCATCTTTCTAGCCTCTTTCTTTGGCAGTTTCACGATTGACGGGTATGTTTTAAACACTCCTTTTGTTATGGCGGAAAGTGAAGAGGAAAGTTTAGAGGAGGAGTTAGAAATTGAGATTGATGAGCAACTTGATGACCTTGATTTTTCCGATTTAGAAACATATATTGATAACCTTGAAAGCTCTGTTAAGGATATGTTTTCAGGTGGCTTTGTTGGCAAAGTGGAGAGTTTAATAAATGGCGAATATATCACAGGTGACAGCTTTCTAAGTTCTGTTTTCTCGCTTTTATGGGACGGGCTACTTGACTTTCTACCGATAATTGCAAGTATTATTGCGATTTCCATACTTGGCGGAATGGTGGGTAACTTAAAGCCGAACACAGGAGGAAAATCGATTGGAAATATTGTCCACTTTGTGACTTATGGTGTCGTCATTGTCTTTCTAGGAACAACGCTTGTGGAACTAATTGCTATGACAAGCAAAACGCTGACAAGCTTAAAAAGCCTTATGGATATGATTTTTCCGGTGCTATTGACCCTTCTTACTGCTGTTGGTGGAAGTGTGTCGGTTGGACTGTATCAACCGGCAATTGCACTTTTAGGTAACATCTTTATCTCGCTTATCACATATTTTTTAATGCCTCTTTTCATCTTTTCAATAATTTTTTCTATTGTCGGAAATTTATCAAACAATGTTAAGCTCGATAAGTTTGTAGCTTTTCTTCAAGGCACATTTAAGTGGTCGATTGGCTTATTATTCACGCTCTTTTTAGGCTTTATCACCATTCAGGGCATTTCGGCAAGTGCTGTCGATGGGCTTTCCATAAGAACGGCAAAATATACCATTAAAAGTTATGTGCCGATTGTTGGCGGATATGTCAGTGACGGGCTCTCAATCATTATGGCGTCAAGTATGCTCATAAAAAATGCGGTGGGAACGGCTGGGCTTCTTCTAATTCTATTTAGCGTGATTTCACCTGTAATTAGCCTAATTCTTTTCATGCTCGCTCTGCGATTTATGGCAGGTATAATAGAGCCGATAGGAGACAAAAAGACGGCAAACTTCATTTCGGATATATCAAAAAGCATGAGTATGCTTATCGCACTCATTGTGGCGGTTTCCTTTATGTATATGGTGATGACAGGACTTATTATGATGAGTGCGAACCTTATATAGAGGTGAAGGAGAACAAAAAAGGAGTTTTTATGAGCGGAATTTCAGCGTGGTTATTATCTATCACAGGTGTCATTCTCTTATCGGTCTTGTGTGAGTTTATTTTGCCAGAGGGGCAGATAAACAGATATACCCGTGTGATTTTTTCCTTTGTCACACTTTTCGTTATCATCTCTCCGCTTCCTTCACTTTTAAACAAGGAGATTGACTTTTCTTTTCCAAACTATGATTACACGCTTCAAGAAGATTATTTATATGAGATAAACTTAGATAAGCTAGATGCCATTCAATCTGACTTACAAAAAGAGATTGAGGAAGCGGGAATATATAATATCAAAATTTCTATAAGTGCCAACGCATATAGCGAAAATTTGGAGATTTACTCAATATATGTCGAACTTTGCGATATATCATTTTCTGCTGATTTTGAAAATAAAAATATTAGTGAGGCAAAGCGTGTGATAGAAGATATTGTTTCTTATATGCCGTCTCTTAAAGATGTCCCAATTTCTTATGATAGATAAAAAATAAGCAAAAATCTTTTTGGTGGACGGCAAACTGTGTGTTATTAGCCACGTGATGTTATATAGCGTAAATTCAATAAATCTATAAATGATTAATAGTATAAAGATAAGCAAAATTGGGAGCAAAAGGAGGCGGTATGGATAAATTTAAAGATTTATTTAAAAAAATAAAAAGCGTCAAACATATAGAGATATTTCTTGCAGTCATTGTTGGGCTTATTGTTATCATGTGCTACTTTCTCTTCATTTCAAAGCCAGAAGACAAAAAAGAAGATAATTCGACAGAAAATTATTCTAATGCTCAGGAATATGCGGACTACTTAGAGAATAAATTATGTAATGTATTGTCAAATATAACGGGCGTTGGTGATGTCAGTGCAATTATAACTCTTGATGGTGGCTTTACCTATGAATATGCAGTTGACAGCGAAACGAACACCACTACCTCTGGCTCATCGGAAACTTCCGTCACTGTTGACACGACAATATTGGTAAATGGCGAACCTATCGTTGTTAAAGTAAATTATCCGGAAATAAAGGGGGTGGTGATTGTTGCAGACGGAAGCGAAAATTTTGCCATAAAGATGAATATTATGGAAGCGGTTCAGACACTTTTAAGTGTAGATGCTGGCAGTATCACAATTTTATCTTAAATAAATTAAAAGGAGATTACAATGAAAAAGAGAACAAAAATTATCATTCTTTCACTAATGATTGTGCTTTTAGGTGTGACAGGTTATTTAAATATTGTCTTAAATAATAATGTAAGTCAGACAACAACTACAACCACAACTTCCTATTTTGTGTCATATAGGAATGATAGAGAGACGACACGTGACCAACAGATGCTATATTATGATGCAATTATAGATAGCGAAACTTCAAGCCAAGAGGCTAAGGATAACGCAGAGAATGCCAAACTTGAACTTATTGCCATAATGGATAAAGAATTAAGTGCAGAGAACTTAGTTAAAGCGTGCGGATTTTCTGATTGCATCATTTCAATCACTGACCCTAATGTAAATGTTGTTGTGGAAAGTGCTAGCATCACAGACGATGAAAGCATTGTGATAACTAATACCGTTTCTGAAGCCCTTGGTATAGAACCTAAATATATTGTGATAATTCCTGTTGAATAGTTTGCTTTTTATAAAAATATGTGATAAAATGATGCTGTAAAAGGGAGTTTTTATGGCAGTAAAGTCTGAAGATAATAAAAATAAAGGAAAAATTACACTTGACAGAAACATTCTTGTGTCAATAATTAACCTTGCAACCAAAGAGATAAATGGGGTGGAAAGCGTGTGCAACAAACATCGTCCACTCATTAAAAGAATATTCAATCGCTATGATGACGGAGTGGAAGTAAAGTTTGAAAAGAATGGTGCGTTGACCATTGATGTGTATATAAACATTTATATTGGCTTCAAGGTGCCAGACATCGCTTTCCGTGTGCAAGAAAACATCAGAAATTCTCTTGCTACAATGGTCGCATTAAAGCCGATGAAAATCAATGTGCATATTCTTGATGTAGAATGTGACAAAGAGGTGAGCGATGCGTAGAGATGCAAGAGAGGGTGCATTTAAACTCATCTTTGAAACACTTTTTAAAGACGCAGAAAGGGAAACACTTAACGAAGTGATAGCTCCTTTAAAAAAGGAAGCGGATATAAAATTTTGCGAGGATATTTTCAAGGCGTATGAAGAGCATAGAGCGGAACTAGAAAAAGAGGTATCTTCTCATCTTCAAAACTATGATGTTTCACGTGTCTATCGAATCGACCTTGCACTCATCTATCTTGCTCTCACTGAGATTAAATACCTTTCCACTCCAAAGGCGGTGGCAATGAACGAGGCAATCGAGATTTCTAAAAAATATTCCACCTCTGATAGCAAAAGATTTATAAACGGCATACTTTCAGCAATTTTAGGTTAATATGAATGCAATAAGTGTTACAAAGTTTAATAGCATTGTTAGAGATATCTTTAACAGCGAGGAACTTCTCCACAACATAAGTATTGTTGGAGAAGTTTTTGGCGTGTCAAGAGCAAAGACAGCTATTTACTTTTCACTTAAAGATGAAGAAAGTACTCTTCCGTGCTTGACCTTTAATTTAACGCTATTTGACAACATCAAAGAGGGAGATATGGTGACAGTTCAAGGCTCACCAAATTATTATGTTAAAAGCGGAAGATTTAACTTCATTACATATAGCATTGTGCCGTCTGGACTTGGCCTACTCTACCAAAAATTTGTTGAGCTCAAAAATAAACTTGAAAAGGAAGGACTTTTTTCTCAAGAGCATAAAAAAGAGATGCCAAAGAGTATCAAGCGTATTGGTGTTGTGACAAGCAAGGACGGAGCGGTTATTCAAGATATTAAAAATGTTGCTTGGCGTCGAAATCCATCGGTTGACATTGTGCTTTATCCGTGTAAGGTACAGGGCAACGATGCCGAAAAAGAGATAGCGGAAGGAATTGACTTCTTCTCTAATTATGATAAGGTTGATGCTGTCATTGTGGCACGTGGCGGAGGTTCTCTTGAAGATCTATCAGCCTACAACACGGAGCTTGTCGCAAGGGCAACATATAATTGCAATAAGTTCATAGTTTCAGCAGTAGGACACGAGGTCGATTTTACAATTATAGACTTTGTGAGTGATTTAAGAGCGCCAACACCGAGTGCGGCGGCAGAACTTCTAACTGAAGATAGACAAAAAGAGAAGATAAAGTTTAGGCAGGCTTTAAATAAAGTTTCAAGGCAACTAGAAAATTTACTTGCAGATAATCTTGAAGAATTTAACGATTTAACATCAAGTTTCATCATACGCTGTGAAGATTTTATTGAAGATAAAAAGGAAAAGCTTATCATAAGTGCGTCAAAACTTTCGTATCTTGCCGAAAAATTAACTTTAAATCTTTCACACGCACTTGAATTAAAGACAAGTATGCTTGCAAGTTTAAATCCATATCGTGTGCTTAAAAGAGGCTATGCAAAGGTGGAGCAGGGCGGAAAGGTGATAAATAATGCAAGTGATGTAGAAATAAAGACACCAATTGAAGTGAACTTTGAAGACGGGCAAATTGTTGCCAATGTTGTAAAAAAAGAAATTAAACCACAAAAGGATTAAGGAGAAATATATGGAAAAAGAACTCATCTACGAAGATGCAATAAAGGAATTAGAGGAGATAACAAATAAACTTGACAGCGAAAGTTTGCCACTAAGAAAGAGTGAGGAACTTTTTAATCGTGCACTATTTTTAGCCAAATTCTGCCAAGAGGAACTTTCAAAATCTTCTAAAAAACTCTTTGAGATAAAGAAAGAGTTTGATAAAATTCAAGAGGAGGAGAGCGAATGAAACTAAGTAAACTTGTCGGCGAGAGATATAAAGAAACGCCAAACGGGGCACAACTTAAAAGCCACATCTTGCTTCTTCGTGCGGGCTACATAAAGCAGGTCAGCACCGGTATTTTTTCCATGCTTCCACCAGCACAAAGAGTGAGCAGTAAAATTCAGAATATTATCCGTGAAGAGATGAACAAAGTGGGCGGACAAGAGGTACTCTTTCCTGTTGTTATGCCAAGAGAACTTTGGGAGATGTCGGGACGTTATCAGACTATTCAAGAGGAGCTTCTTCGCTTTAAAGACAGAACCGGCCACGATATGCTTCTGGGTATGACTCACGAAGAGGCTGCCGTTCAGATGGTTATGAACACCGTTAAAAGCCATGAACAGTTGCCTTGTATGATTTATCAGATTCAGACAAAATATCGTGATGAGGCTCGTCCACGTGGTGGGCTTATTCGTGTCAAAGAGTTTCTTATGAAAGATGCCTATTCTTTTCACACTTCTCAGGAAGATTTGGATATATACTACAAAAAAATCTACGACACATATAATAGAATCTACAAGCGAATAGGGCTTAAAAATTTTATCTCTGTGAGATCCGACAGCGGTATTATGGGCGGTAAGGTGGCTGATGAGTTTATGCTTGTCACCGACTGTGGAGAAGATAGGCTTGTGCTTTGTGACAAGTGTGGATATAAGGCAAATATGGAAGTCGCAAGTGGTGTAAAAACTCCAAATGTTGAAAGCGAAATGGCAGAAATTGAAGAAGTTTTCACAGGTAATGCAAAGACGATTGAAGAACTGTGTCACTATCTTAAAATTAAGCCGGAAGAAACTGTCAAAGCAGTGTGCTATGTAACAAGTGATGAAAAACTTGTTGTGGCTTTTCTTCGTGGCGACTATGATATCAACGAAAAGAAACTTGCAAAACTTTGTAAGAGTGAGATTAAAGTTGCTGACACCGACAAATTTGGCTTGGTGGCAGGAAATATTGGCTGTGTTAACTTGACCGTGCCAGAGGACGCACTTGTTTTCTATGATAATTCTCTTGAAAATTTAAATAATTTTGTGACCGGTGCAAACAAGGAAGATTATCATATAAAAAATGTATGTGCCTCTCGTGATTTAAAGGACGTTAAATTCAACGATATTGCTCTTGTGAAAGAGGGCGATTGTTGTCCTGTGTGTGGGGAAAGGTTAAGGCTTACTCGTGGAATTGAAATCGGTAACATCTTCCAACTCGGCACAAAATACACAAAGTCTATGGGTATGAAGGTGAGCATGCCAGACGGAAGCAGTATGGAGCCAATCATGGGTTGCTATGGCATAGGTATAGGTAGAGCACTTGCTAGCATTATTGAAGAAAAAGGCGATGAAAAGGGCGTTGTTTGGCCGATGACTGTTGCTCCATGGCAGGTTCATTTCTGTCCACTTCGACTTGATGATGAGAACGTTTCGGCGGTAGCTGATGAACTTTACAAGAAGATGGAGGAGGCAGACATTGAAGTTCTGTATGATGATAGAGTTGTTTCCGCCGGCGTGAAACTCACCGACAGCGAACTTATGGGCATGCCGATTCGTGTGGTAATTAGCCCTAAAACCATGGCAAATGGCACAGCAGAAGTAACTATGCGAGAAACAGGCGAAACAAACTTTATTCCACTTCAAAACCTATTAAGCGAACTTAAAGCAATAATCGAAGATGAGATAGAAGAAATCAACAAAAATCTTTGAGTTATCAAAGATTTTTGAAATAAGAAAGAAAAAATAAATAATAAAAATTGTGGAAAAATAATAAATTGAACTGCTCCGAAAATGCTCGCCATTTTAGAGCGCTTACATATAAATTCTTCTGGAATATAATTTTATTCTAAATATCACGATTTTTGAATAAAATATTCTATGAAAAAGGGTTCGGTTCGGTGGGCGTTTAAGGTCTTTGTGCTATCACTGTCACTTTCCATTGTTTTCAGTTTAATGTCGCAAAGTTTATTGCCGACATTATCTTCTTTTTTCTCTATCTTTGTGATTATTTTTTTCATCTTTGTGGCGGTGGTGTTTGATATGATTGCCGTTGCCTTCACCACGATAAGCGAAGAAAAACTCTTGCCATACAAAGACGAAAAGGGCTACAACATGGCTCTCTCGCTGTGTCGAAACGCCGACAAAGTTTCTTCGTTTGGCGGAGATGTTGTGGGAGATATTTGCGGAATACTGAGCGGAGCGGGCGGTGTGAGTTTGGTTCTCAATATGCATCTTGAAGGCGAACAAGTTAACCTTCTTGTGACTTGCTTGGTAAGCAGTCTTATTGCAGGTATCACCATCTTTTGTAAGGCGATTATGAAAAGTTATTCCATTGAAAATTGTGACAAAATTGCTATAAAAACAGGCTCGTATTTAGAATTTGGCAAAAAAAAGAAAGGAAAAGAAAAAAACGAAAAGTGAGAAAAAAGCCTTTTAAACATATATTATCAATTCTATAATAAATTTATCTATAATTTACGATTACGAAATAGAGCTACTTTTTGCTAAAATTTTAGAGTGCTCTTTTAATTTTTTAATTATTGCTCTTTTTTAAAATAACTTTACAAAAAATACTAGGAGTGCTATAATACCATGTATGGAAAATTTTTATGATGCAATTTTAGATGCGTTAGTGGATGTTTTCAAGATGATGCCTATTCTCTTTTTGGCATATCTTCTTGTTTCATACCTTTCGCATGACCACAATCATAAATTTTCTGGATTCCTTAGTAAAAAGAAAAAGACAAGTGTGCTTTACGCTTCCTTTTTAGGTTGTATTCCACAGTGCGGATTTAGTTCGGTTATAGCTGACCTATATTCAAGGCAAAAGGTGACACTTGGCACTTTAGTTGCTGTTTTTGTGGCAACAAGTGATGAGGCGATTCCAATCATGATTGCCACGCCAAGCCAGATTTTAAATATGCTCCTTTTAATCGGCATAAAGATTGTGTTTGCTCTTCTATGGGGTTACGGCATTGATTTTGTTGTTGAAATATTCTCTAAATTAAGAAAGAAAAAGGTTACAAACGCCACGATGGGAAGTTCGACTAGTGAAGGTGTAAACGAAACAAAGGAATTTTCTCATGCGGAAAATAACCATATTGCTAGTCACGAGATAAGAGAAGGTCATCATGAACACCATATTCATGAGTGTGGGCATATACACAGTGACACTTGCGATGAACATTGTCACCATGACGAAAAGTGTTGTGTTGACAACATCTTTTTGGACGCTTTTAAACACACAATGGAAATTGCTATCTATGTTTTTATTGCAACTTTTATCATAAATCTTCTAATCAACTACTTTACGCTCGACATCTTTACAACGATACTCACTGATAACGGAATCATTCAAATTCTTATAGCGTGCGTTGTCGGCCTTATTCCAAACTGTGCCTCATCTGTTTTACTTGTTGAACTTTTTATAATCGGAGCATTATCCTTTCCAGCACTCGTTGCGGGACTTTCGACAGGTGCAGGCGTTGGACTTATCATACTTATAACCAAAAACAAACACCCGCTTAAAAATATCGGCATACTTCTCTTGCAGTTCGCTATCGGTGTTGTCAGCGGTTTGATAATCTATGGCATCTTTGAGCTTTGCGGTTTTACGCTCTAGATGGCATTGTCACATTTTATTAAAAATTGAATTTGAATAAAAATCATAAAAAGCAACAATGTTGCGTGGCATTGCCACTTTTTATAAAATAATTTTTTATTTAATAATCGTAAAAATAACAATGTTGCAAAATGTTTGGTAAAATGCTTGCAAAATAAATTTTTATATGCTATAATCTTTTCGTCATTGGACAAATAAGCACTCAGAGTAAATTTTTAAACGGGTTGCCTGAACGCTTGCAAACTTTGGTTAATTTGTTTTTATTTTGAATTTGTTTGCAGGTAAAAGAGTAATCTTGGGTTGGTTTAAAGAGTTAAAACTTTGGGGAAGGACAAAAACTAGGAGGTAAAAAATTATGTCAGTTATTTCAATGAAACAACTTCTTGAAGCTGGTGTTCATTTTGGTCACCAAACAAGAAAGTGGAATCCTAAGATGAAGGAATACATCTTCACTGCAAGAAATGATATTCACATCTTAAATTTGGAACTCACATCAGAGCAAATCGACAAGGCATACAGCTTTGTTCGTGATGTTGTGGCTTCCGGAAAGAGCGTGCTTTTTGTTGGAACAAAGAAGCAAGCACAAGAGGCAGTTAAGGAAGAAGCAGAGAGATGCGGAATGTTCTACATCAACACTCGTTGGCTCGGCGGAACTTTAACTAACTTCAAAACTATAAGAAACAGAATTGAGAGATTAAACAAACTCAATCAAATGGAAAAGGTAGGAGAATTTGACCTTCTTCCAAAGAAAGAGGTTGCTCTCTTAAAGCAAGAAAGAGATAAGCTTGAAAAGAACCTCGGCGGAATAAAGGATATGCACGAACTTCCAGGCGTACTTTTCGTTGTTGACCCAACCAATGAAAAAATCTGCGTTCACGAAGCAAACATATTAAACATTCCTGTTGTATCACTTGTTGACACAAACTGCGACCCATCAAATGTTACAGTGGTAATTCCAGGAAACGATGACGCTATCCGTTCTGTTAAACTTATTGCAAGTGCAATTGCAGACGCTGTTATCGAAGCAAGAGAGGGCGTTTCTATGCAGAAGAATGAAGAGGAAGACGAAAAGGTTGACCTTGAAAGTTTGCTCACAGAGGCAAAGCCTAGCTTAGAACTTGCTGAAGCTGGGGAAGAAGTTAAAAAGACTAATAAAAAGCCTAAGAAGAAGCCGGTTAAGAAAGTAGAAAAAACTGAAGAAAAGAAAGAAGAAGTAAAAGAAGAAAAAGTTGAAGAAAATAAGGACGCTGAGTAAGTCCTATTTAAAAGGAGATATATTATGAGTTTTACTGCACAAGATGTTGCAAAATTAAGACAACAAACAGGCGTTGGTATGATGGAATGCAAAAAGGCACTCACTGATGCTAACGGTGATTTTGAAAAGGCTATTGTTCTTCTTCGTGAAAGAGGACTTAAAGCCGTTGATAAAAAGCAAAATAGAATTGCATCTGAGGGGCTTGTTGCTTCTTACATTCACATGGGTGGAAAGATTGGAGTTTTGGTTGAAGTTAACTGCGAAACAGACTTCGTGGCAAAGAGCGAAGATTTCCAAGTTTTAGTTAAGGATATTGCTATGCAGATTGCCGCTGCAAATCCTAAATATGTTCGTGAAGAGGAAGTTGACCCTGCTGAACTTGAAAAAGAAAAGGAAATTTTGAAGGTGCAAGCACTTAATGAGGGCAAGCCTGCAAATATCGTTGAGAGAATGATTGAAGGAAGAATTAAGAAGTATTATGAAGATGTCTGCCTTCTCAATCAATCATTCGTTAAAGATAGCAGTAAAACAATTAAGGACATCTTAACAGAAGCAACTCTCAAAATCGGAGAGAAAATCTCTGTCAGACGCTTTGTTCGTTATGAACTTGGCGAGGGACTTGAAAAGAGAAATGATAATCTTGCAGAAGAAGTTGCAAAACAGATGGCAAATATTAAATAATTTAAAGAATAGGTTTTCCTATTCTTTTTATTTAAATAGTTGTTGTTTAAATCGATTGACAAAATGCATAAAATCATGGTATTATATTTATAATAAAAAGATTACGTGGAGGAAAATATGACTTATGATGAAATAAAAGAAGGATTGATAAATGCCATTATAAACAATAAGGGTGCAATAGATTCGGGTGCTTTGCAAACTGCAAAAAAGATTGTCCAAACTAGGCTTAATTATGATTATCCTGCAAGTTCTATACAAAAATTGATAGATATTAGCAATGAATACGGAGAAAGTGGTTTAGCCAAAGAATTAGAGGCGGTTTCAAAGAATATAAGAAGAACATATTATAAAAATAATACTGTTTTAAGAAAGGTTATTAAAGATGTAAGGGCTAAGAGACTTGATGGCGGTGCGTTAGATAAATATGATTACTTGCCAGCGGAATATACCACTTCTCGTAATGAAACAGAAATCAACAAATTAACTGAACAATTTGGACTTGAAGAACTTACTGTCACTGAAAAGAAATGGCGATTTAACGAGGGTATGATAAAGCCTATGGGCGTTTCGGCGAAAACAGAAGAAACGAGGCATAAAGCACTTTTAGATATGATAGGCTTTGAAAATAATGATGCAAGACTATTAAAAATAAAAGCATTAAAAGAAAGATTTGGTCAGATTTCATCATCATTAAGCCAAGCTTCCAATTACATAACAGATTCCAAAATAAATCTTTCCACCACGCTTGATGATTTAGGCTTAAAATATAGAATTTATGAAAGCGTTTTAGAACAACTTAAATCTCCTGAATATGCAAAAGAGGCAAAAAAGATAAAAAAAGAGATGGAGAAAATAGAAAAAACGGTGGCAAAGGCTCAAAAGAAATATGAGGCAAAACATAAAAAAGAACTTGATGATGCTATTGGGGTAGTAGAAAAACAGAGCGAAGAACTTGATAGATTTATAGGTAATGTAAATGATAATAGGTCAACATATACTAGTCTAGTTGAGGAGATAGAAAAGGAAGAAGAAAGACAAAAGCAAAGAGCAAAAAGGTTTAACGCCGACGAGGCAAGAAGAGAGGAAAATAGAAAAGGGGTTGCTGAATTAAATGCTTGTGACGAAGCCAAAGAAAGAAATAGGTAAACTATTTGAAATAGTTTTTCCTATTTTTTTTATAAAAATTTAAAAGGGGTGAGAGTATGGAAGTTAATATCGTTGCGTCAACAAAGGTTGGATTTAAAGCAGATAAGGAGGAGCTAGATAGATTTGGAGGGATAAGTGCGGGAATTTGTTATTCGCCAAATGGCTTTGAAAGTTTGTTAAATGAAAAAAGAGAATCAACAGAAAAACGAATTGAAAGGACAAAAAACAGTGGTCACCATAGCGTCTATGGACACGGTGAAATATCTTTGATTTTAGAGGGTGTTCCAAAGGCTCTTGCAATGTTTTTGAATAATGAAAAGGAATACAACACAAGCGAGCGTTCAGCAAGATACACCAAGATGAAACTGCAAGGTGAAGAGGAGGAAATGTACAACAAATGGGTAGGTATTTTTAAGGATAAAATCACAGAAAGATACGCCGGCGTTGCACCTAATTTCTTCACCGAAAGAAAGATAACCACTTTGGCACAGGAGAACGCTAGATATTTGATTTCAGTTTTCACTTTGACCACGCTTGAATATACCACTTCATATAGGCAACTTAATTACTTATATGGCTTTATGCAAAAGGAGATTCATAGAGAAAATCCAACCGCTTTCGACAAGATGATAAGACCATATTTTATCGAATTTTGTGAAAAACTCAAACAGCTTAACCTCATAGATGAAAGGTTGCAAAATAATGGTAAGGGGAGAGAATTTAGCTTAATTGACAGAGACGGCACACCTATAACTAAGTATTTTGGCGATGTCTATGCCACAAGTTATAAAGGCTCGTTTGCACAACTTGCTCAAGCTCAGAGACACAGGACAATTGATTATAGTTTTAAATTTACTGATGAAAGTTTCTTTATTCCGCCAATAATTAAAGATGACGAAAAATTGGTAAAAGAATGGCTTAATGATTGTGCAAAGCAATATAATGTCTTTCCGCAGGGTATGCTTGTTGAAATTGAGGAGCGTGGAACATATAAAAACTTCATTTTGAAGATGCAAGAGCGTCTTTGCTCGTGTGCTCAGCTTGAAATCAGTAAGCAAACTCTGGAAACTTTGCGTGAATATAAACAGGCACTTTGCGTCAGCAAACACCCAAGATATGAAGAACTTAAAGACTTTAACACTTCAAGATGCACATTCCCAGACAAATATAAGTTTGACTGCAAAACGCCTTGCGGTTTTTATGATGGCATCACAGGAGAAAGGGAGATATAGGATATTTGCGTGAAAAGTAAAGATATTTTATATTATTTCTAATTATCTTTCTATAAAAAAATTGAACGACATAATCGTTCAATTTTTTAGTTAGCCTTTTTGTTTGCGGTTTTGATGCATTTTGTGCAAGCCTTCACTCTTTTTCCGTCAATCTCTGTTTCTTGAAGATTAACATTATATTTTCTTGGAGCTTTGTTGTTTGCATGGCTTACTGTTTTGCCGTCCATTTTGCCTTTTCCGCAGATATCACAAACTCTACTCATTGACTTTCTCCTTTTATATATTTTATTTACGTGTCATATTTTAACATACTTTTATAAAAAAATCAACTATTTTTCTCATTTTGTTTAATTTTAAGTTTATAAGCTTTTTTGCTATACAATTTATTTCGTTATATTTTAAGTATAGAGACTATTTTTAGTTAGTTTTAAAAGAATAAAAATATTCCCACTACGCATACAAATAAATGTGAGGAAAATAATTTTTGCAAAATTTTGTACTCTAAATATAACTAAAATTTACAATATAAAACAATAATGCCGATTCAAAAAATATTTTTGAATTATTTTTGAAAAAAATAATTTTTTTATTAAATTTTACTTGCGAAAATTTAGACAATGTTGTATTATATAATCAAGTATAGGACTATAGTTTTTTCTTATTGTCTTATATCGGATTGATGCATTATTTTTTGGAGGAAGCTTTTGGCAGTAGATACCAATAACTATTATGGCAAAATTTCAATTAGTGACAAGGCTATTCGCACGGTCGCTGGTTTTGTTGCTATGGATTGCTATGGCGTTGTTGACCTTGTCTCAAAAAGTATAAAAGATAGTGCTCGTGAATTGTTTAAAAAGGAATCCTATTCACGTGGGGTTTCAGTAAATCATATCGACAACCGTATATTCATCGACATATATTGCATTTTAAAATATGGCGTTTCTATCTCTGCGGTTGCTGAGTCACTTAAAAAATCAGTTAAATACTCAGTTGAAAATTTCACAGGCATGATTGTTGACACTGTGAATGTTCATGTTGTGGGTGTTAGGGTTTAGGAGTTAACTATTATGCAGAAAACGATTAATGGTGCGTCCTTTCGTAAGATGGTTCTTGCGGGAGTCAGCCTTTTAGAGCAAAACAAAGAATATATAGATTCGCTCAATGTCTTTCCTGTTCCAGATGGAGACACAGGAACAAATATGTTTCTAACGATGAAGTCCGCTATGACGGAAATTAATAAGTGCATGAACAACGATATCTCCGCATTATCTGAAGCTTTCAGTAAGGGTGCACTTCGTGGGGCAAGAGGAAATAGTGGTGTTATAACCTCTCAAATCTTCAAAGGCTTTTGCTCTGTAACAATGGGGTGTAAAGAAATCACAACAAAAGATTTTGCTAAAGCTATGCAAGAAGGGGCAACCATTGCTTATAAAGCTGTCACAAAGCCAAAAGAGGGCACAATTTTAACCGTTATTCGTGTTATGGCGGAAAATGCAGTTGCTCTTGCAAAAAAGCATGAAGATTTTGAAGTTTTCTTAAAAAAGGTTATTGATACCGGCGAAGAGATACTAAAACAGACGCCAGAGATGCTTCCTGTCCTTAAAAAGGCGGGAGTTGTCGATTCCGGTGGTAGAGGTATCCTTGTTATCTTCACAGGTTTTTATCGTTATATCATGGGTGATGAAGATTTGGAGATGACCTTTGAAGATGACAAACAACCTCAAAGCCTTGATGATGTGATTGCAGATATCAACAATCTTGGTGATATTGAATTTGGCTACTGCACGGAATATATGATTATCAATATGTACAAAAAGACAACAGAAGTTGATATTGATAAACTTCGTGAAAAGCTTATGGACATCGGAGACTCGGTTATCTGTATTGGTGACCTTTCTCTTGTTAAGGTGCACGTTCACACCAATGAACCAAACAAGGCACTTGGTTACGCACTTGAACTAGGCGAACTTTTCAACTTAAAGATTGAAAATATGCGTGAACAAAATCGTGAATTAAAGAAAAAAGCACAGGCAGTTGAAGAAAGTAAAGAGATGGGTATGATTGCCGTAGCTCCGGGCGATGGGCTTGCTTCGATTTTTAAAGATTTGACAGTTGATGAAATCATTGTTGGTGGTCAAACAATGAATCCTAGTGCTGAGGATATTGCTACAGCTGCCGATAAAGTACCGGCAAGAACTGTCTTTGTTTTTCCTAATAATAAGAATATAGTTTTGGCTGCAGAACAAGCAAATGATGTGACAAATAAGAATTTGGTAATTATTCCAACAAAGAGTGTGCCTGAGGGCATCTCTGCTGCTATTGCTTTCAATCCTGAGGCTAGTGTTGAAGAAAATAAAACAGCTATGCTTGATGCGATAAAGTCTGTTCGCTCTGGGCAAGTAACCTATGCTGTTCGTGATACCCATGTTGACGGCTTTGACCTTAGAAAAGGAGAGATTATTGGACTTGATGATAAGGCAATCTTGGCAAAAGGCAACTTGGTGAGTGATACTACTGAAAAATTGATTGACGCTATGTTCGATGACAGCATTATAAACATCACCTTGTTCTACGGAGAGGATATTCGTGAGGAAGATGCAAACAAATTGCAAGAAAAGTTAGCTGAAAAATATCCTGAATGCGAAGTGACAGTGGCTTTTGGTGGCCAACCTGTATATTATTACATCATATCACTTGAATAATTAAAAACTCTTTATTAGAGTTTTTTTGTATAAATGAAAAATTGATATTTAAATTAATAATTTTATTAGTTATTAATATATAACAAAAATATATTAAATTTATAATTTTTATGATTAAAATCGAAAAATGTTTGTCGATTTTTTGCCTAGTTATTGACAAATAGAATTTTTATGGTAAAATATAACCAAGAGGTAGTTATGAATAGTTTAGCTTTAACTGATGAAATTGTGCGTATTGCCATCAAATATTTCAATATGAATGAAGCTGAGGCCTTGGCAGCTCTTAATAAGGCTAAAGCTAAAAAAGATTTTAAAGCAAACTATTTATATTCAGTTTTGATTTCTGCCGAACCATATTTTAATAAGTATCTTGAACTTACGCCGGCAGACCTACAAAGAAAAATTGGGAGAGTGGCGTTTGAAAACTTAAATTATACAGCACTTTCAACAAATGAAACGCCAACAGAAACCACTCTTAGACTTGGTGAATTTTTTAAGGTAACAAGTGACTATGGAATAAATCCATATAAAATTTTTTACTCATCTGTTATCTCAAAAGCTCACCTTTTTTATAATAAAGAAGGCTATTACAGCAATTATAAACAAAAAATTGGTAATTTTCTTGCGGTAGCAAATGCCATTGCTGAGCAATTAGGAGTTGATAGAGCTAAGGTGGCAAAGATGTATGAGCGTTGCTCCACTCTTGCATATAAGGTTGACACAGAAAAAGTCTATAAAAATTATCATGCAATTAGACGACTTGGTTATTATGGAGAGATTATATTAAACTCGGTTGACGTCAAAGAAATCTTGAGAAACAATCCAACTCTCTACTCTTGCTCTGAGAACCAAATTGAAAGTGCGTATTTATATCTCATCAAAAAGGCAGAAATATACAGTGCAAGAATGAAAGATAAAAGGCAGATTAAGGATATTCTTGCAAACTGGATAAAAAATAATTCCTCCGTTCTTGCTATAAATGTTGACGGAATGAAGAATAAGGAGAGGGGATTATATAACTTTTTGATAACAATTGCAGATAGAAAAGAGGTGCAAGATATTCTTTATTCTATATTTGATAATCCGACCAGCATCTCAGCTATTAATAAAATTTCTAGTGACACCTTTTTTAAAAATGATAATTACATGAAAGTAATCAAAACTCTTATTTGCTTTTTAGATGAGGGGAATGAAAAAAACATTCCGTCAAATACATTAAGTTATTTAAAAAAATCAAAACTTGTCTATTCGATAGATTATCGAAGGTTATATTCTTTTTTAGATAAAATCAAAAATGATGATGAAGCAGAAACTTTATTACAAAAATTTATCGAAAAGGGAGATGCTGTTTTCTCATATTTTGACAGAAATAGTGATGAAGAAATAATCGAAAAGCTTAGAACAAACAAGATTTTCTATCGCATAAAACTCTATAACATGACAAAAGCTCAAATTGCTCAAAAGTTTTACGAAGTCTTTTCGTCTAATCCTGATGAGAGATTTAGTGAACTGAACAGCATTTTGAATGAAAATTATAACTTAGATTTAATCTGTTCTCATTTAAATAGAGCAGAGAAAGGGCTGTTTGATTTAGAAAAAGTTATTAAGAAGAACATTAATATATTACCTCTTGTAAAGGAAATTAAAAGCGATGTTTTTGACTTTTTAGGCACATATCTTGAGTATGAGGAGCGATATTTAAACACAAGCTTTGCTGAGTCAATGGATAGATTTTCTTCGAGAGTGGAAAGTGTAAAAAAAGAGATTGATGTGCTTTATAATGCTGGGGCTATTGAGGCAAAAAAACAATATGATAATGTCGATGCTTTATATAATGCGTTTAAGAAAAATACTGATGAAAAGTTATTAAATGATAACAATCCAATTCGCAAAAGGAAAGCTTTTTCTAGCCACTTAAACACGATAATTCAAGAGCTTGAAAATGGGCAAGAGACAAGGCAACTTTCCATATTTGATTTTAAAGAACAAAGCGATGACAGCGAAGCACTTATCATATTAAAAGAAATTCAAAAGCGATTTAATTTTATGGATAGGCTTGATGAAAGATTAGAAAAAGAAAAGTAATTTTTTGCTAAAGTTTAATATTAAGAGTTATATATTTTCAAAATTTAAGCAATTTGTTTGCAAATATTTTTCTTTTATATTATAATAGTTGTGTTTTAAGGAGATTTATATGAACGAAATGGTCGATGAGATTTTTTCTTCTCTTAAAAGTGATTTAGAAAAAGCATATTCTCATCAGCAAGATGAATATCTTGTAATAAGGGCGGGTCGTGCCAATCCTCATATCTTAGATAAAGTTATGGTGGAATATTATGGTGTGATGACCCCAATCAATCAAATGGGAACAATATCAGTTTCTGAGGCGAGAATCTTAAATATCAACATTTGGGACGCAAGCCAGATTAAAAATGTTGTTAAGGCAATAAATCAAGCAGATATTGGCATCTCTCCAACTGATGACGGAAAAACAATCAGACTTATCTTCCCAGCTCTTACTGAGGAGCGAAGAAAGGAAATTTGCAAAAACGTCAGAAAAATTTGTGAAGAGACGAAGATTGCCATGCGAAACGCAAGACGTGATAGCCTTGATATGCTTAAAGATTTAAAAAAGGATAATGCTTTGTCTGAAGATGAACTAGCTGGCTATGAGAAAGATGTTCAAAAGATGATGGATAAATATACCACTCTTGCCGATGATTTGGCAACCGAGAAAGAAGAAGAGGTTATGAAGGTTTAATCGGGAGTTTTATGGAAAAATTACCTACTCATATCGCATTTATCATGGACGGCAATAGGCGTTGGGCAAAGAGACGTGGACTTAACAAAATGCTTGGCCATAAGAAGGGTGCTGAAGTGCTTGCAAATATCATCAAAGAGCTTAGCAGGATAAGTAAGATAAAATATGCTTCATTTTTTGCCTTTTCAACAGAAAATTGGAACAGGGAGCAAAAAGAGATTGATGCTATTTTCCAGCTTGTTGAAGATATGTTTGATAAGTATGAGCAGGAATTTAGTAGGCTTGATATAAAATTTGTGATTATGGGAGATATCTCTCGTTTTCCAAAGTCTATGCAAGAAAAACTTATAAAAGTCCAAGAAAATAGCAAAAATAATAGTGGGCTTACAGTGCTTTTAGCCTTAAACTATGGCGGAAGAGATGATATTGTGCAGGCGGTTAATAAGCTAGCAAATAGTGGCTTAACTGAAATTACAGAAGAGGATATAAAGAAAAATCTATTATCCTTTCCTGCACCAGATGTTGATTTTCTCATAAGAACAAGTGGTGAAGAAAGAATTTCAAATTTTATGCTCTTTCATCTTGCCTATAGTGAGTTATATTTTCCAAAATATTGTTGGCCGGCATTTAACAAAAAACGCCTTTATAAGGCATTAAAAATTTATTCAAAGAGAAACAGAAGATTCGGAGGAAATTAATGAAAAAACGAGTTTATACATCAGTGCTAATTGTGCTAATTTTGGCATTACTATTTGTGCTTAAAATTTTTGTCAGTGACTACTTCTTTGATGCATTTTTTGGAATAATCGCTTGCATTGCTTCATTTGAAATGTCAAGGCTTTTATCAAAAACTAAACGTTACAATTTTCAGATTTTATCGGTGATTTTTCCAGCACTAATTCTTGCTTGTCACTTAATATGTGCTCATTTTGCAAGTGCACTTGGTGATATCTATTGGATTTTGTGGGCTATTTTAATTGATTTTGCACTTATGCTTGTTGTGCTTGGCGTAACTTTCTTGATTCAACTTATCCGCAAAAAGAAAGTGCTTGAAGAGATGACAACTCGTGATGTGAAAAATATGTCAGTGGCTAAGTTTTCCTTTAAAAAATGTTTAAATACTCTTATTGTGTTTATCTATCCAGCATTTTTCTTCTTGTTTATGGTATTTGTCAATCATATCGGTGATTTGCCTCTTGCTAAACTCACAGATATATCTGTTGACTTCTCCATATTCGTCTTGATGACCGCAATTTTAATTCCTATGTTTTCAGATACCTTTGCTATGCTTACGGGTTCTCTTATTGGTGGAAAAAAATTATGCCCAAGAATAAGTCCGGGAAAGACAATATCTGGCACAGTTGGTGGTGCAGTTTGGACTCTTCTTCTTATGTCTGCAGTTTGGCTAATCTTTGTGAATATCACAGGCTTTGACTTTATGTGGTCAAGTTTCCCAATCTGGGCATATCTCATCATTGTCCTTTTAGGAGTTGGTGTTGCTATTGTAGGCGATCTATTTGAAAGTATCTTAAAGCGTCATTCCGGCGTTAAAGATAGCGGTAGGCTTGTTCCGGGACATGGCGGAATACTCGACAGAATTGATTCCTACATTTTCATTGCTCCATACATTTTACTTGCTTTCTGGATTTTTGCTTTATAAATGTAAATAGGCTATTTAACTAATGATTTTTTTGGAAACTCATGAAATCATAGGAGTGAAATTATGACAACATTTTTATATGTGTTACTTGCGATTGTGGTTCTTCTATTCATGGTTATGGTTCATGAGCTTGGCCACTACATCGCAGGGAAAATTCTTAAATTTAAAATAGAAGAGTTTTCAATTGGCTTTGGTAAGGCTATCTTTTCTCATACTTCAAAAAAGACGGGTGAGAAGTTTTCTCTTCGTATCTTTCCTCTTGGTGGTTACTGTTCTTTCTATGGCGAAGAAGACGATGGCAAGATGTCAACAGAAAATGGTGTAACTTTCAACAGTCAAAAGCCTTGGAAGAGAATCATTGTCTTTTTAGCTGGCGTGACCATGAACTTTCTAACTGCCATTCTCTTTTCTTGGATATTATTATGTGCAGTAGGCTATGATGTTCCCCAGATAATCGATTTCAGCACGACTATAAATGTTGATGAGAGCGGAAATAGTATCTTTAAAAAGGGTGACGTTATAACTCATATAAACGGTCAAAAAATAGATTTTGCTTTTGGTGTAAATTTTAACACAGCGATTTCTAATCAAAAGGAATCGGCAAAAGAATATTATGAAAGCGAGACCTATGACGGTGGAGAATATGTCTTTAATATGACTGTTCGCCGTGACGGAGAGAGCATTCCATTAAAAAATGTAAAAATAATACAAGAGGTTGTAACGGAAACTGACAGTGAAACGGGTGAAGTTAAAACAAGCTATGTATATTTAATGGGGCTAGAAAGCACAGAAGATAAAGTCTGCACACAGGCTTATAAATATGGCTTCTTTGAGGGGCTTGGTCGCTCGTTCTCCATGGCATTTGGCTTTGCTTGGGTGGTGCTAAAAAGTCTATTTATGCTCATAACTTTCCAAATTCCAATAACTGAAATGGGCGGAACAATAACAACAATTGCCACTATGGCAGAATATACAGCTATAAATCCAGCAAATCTTTTGATTTTTATTCCACTAATTTCAGCCAATCTTGCAGTATTCAATCTGTTGCCGTTTCCAGCATTAGATGGTGCTCATGTTCTTTTCACAGTCATCGAATGGATACGTGGAAAGCCGATAAATCGAAAAGTGGAAAATACCATTCATTTTGTTGGCATTTGCATACTTTTTGCCTTTGTCGTCATTGTGGATATTCTGCATTTTATACTTTAACAAAAATAAGGAACTCTCCTTATTTTTTATTATTTTTGATATTTAAACAACTTGACAAAAGGCGGTTAAGTTTATAAAATATATACTATGAATTTTGAACAGGAGTTTAATCAAAAATTTGGTGAAAAATTTCCAGATTTATATTTAAAAAATGTTGTCGCTGGCAAGGATACCTGCACGGTGACGTTCCTTTATCCATCTACTGATGAAACATTAAAAGAGGGAGAAAAAGAAGAAATAACAAAATTTGTTGAAGAAAAACTTGCTCTATCTTATTTACATTTGAAAGTAAAATTTATGAAAGCTTATGTTGAAGAAAAATTGATAAGAAAACTACTTTTTACTGTGCTTGAAGATAAATTCCAATTGCTAAAATCATATATTCATGATGAAGACGTTAAGGTGGAGATATCAGAAATTGACTGCACAATAACTTTTAATGTCAGTCCTCGTATTGCTCAATTTTTCGCAGATAATAAGGCATCAGTGTTTATCGCCAAGTCTTTAAAGGAAAATTTTTTAATTAATTTTAATATCAATCTTAATATTTTAGACGATAAAGTTGATGAAGTTGATATTGATAATATAGAGATCAGAACAACCGCTCGAAAAACTCCACGCTATGACGTTTTAGTGATTAAAGAGGCAATAGGGCAAAACATTCCGCCTAAACCGGAGTATATCTCAAATATTCAATCGCCAAAGACATCTGTTATTTTGGCAGGCTATATTAGCGATTTAGAGTGCAAGGATTTTATTATTAAAAAAGGGGCACGTGCTGGTCAACAAAAGTCTTACTACAAATTTAATCTTAATGATGGTAAAGGGAAAATGGAATGTATCTACTTCTGTCCAAAGAAAAATAAAGCTGTTATGGACGCTTTAGAAGAGAATATGTATCTCTTACTTCATGGAGATGTAAGGCTTGGATTAAATGGTAAATTTACACTATATATCGATAAACTTGCTCTTGCAAGTGAAGTAGAGAAGAAAGAAGTCGAAGAAAAGAAACAGGTTAAAGAAGTGGAGATTGAACGCCTTGGAGCTCTTGAACAAGACAATATGTTTGGTGATGTTGAAAAATATAACCGTAAAATAATGGATCACAACATCGTGGTATTCGATGTCGAAACAACAGGCTTAAATCCAGAGGTTGACCAAATAATTGAGCTTGGTGCTGTGAAAATTGAAAGAGGAAATATTGTTGAAAAATTCTCTACTTTTGTGAAGCCTACAATTGAAATTCCTTATGAGGTTACAGAACTTACGCATATCACCAACGAAATGGTTGATGACGCTCCAGATATTGAAGATGTTATTAGACAGTTTTATGATTTTTCTAAGGACTGTGTGCTTTGTGGTCACAATGTGATTAATTTCGATATTAAGTTTATAAGACGATTTGGAAGTTATATAAATTTAGAATTTAACAACGACTTAATCGACACAATGAACGAAGCAAGAGTTTCCCGCTTGAAAATTTCACGTTTTAATCTTGGAACGGTGGCAAAAGCTTTGGGTATTGAGCTTAAAGGAGCACACCGAGCTTGGAATGATGCTTTTGCGACTGCACAGATACTTTTAAAACTCAATGAATTGGGCAGAAAATTGTAATATAAAGCAAATTTATATTAATATACTTATATTCTAAAAATTTTTCTTTTATTTTTTGAAAAATATATAAAAAAATCTTGCTTTTTTTAAAATTATCGGTTATAATAATCTTATCTTGTGACGGGGAGTGGGCAAAGTTTGCTCACTCTTTGTGTTAATAGGAGGAAAAATATGGCAAAAGTCAAAGAGATAAGCGAAGCAAAAGTTAGACCAATCATTGAAGAAATGGGCTATGAGCTTGTAGAAGTTGAATACAAAAAGGAGTTCGATGGTATGAGCCTCATCTTTACAATCGACAAAGAAGAAGGTGTGACTATTGATGACTGTGAGAAGGTTAATAAGGCTATTGACCCAATCATTGACGAATTAAATCCAACAAATGATGAGCCTTACACTTTAGTAGTTTCAAGTCCGGGGCTTGATAGACAGCTTAAAACCGACAGAGATTTAAAACGCACTTTAAATAAAGATGTAACTCTTACGCTCTTTTCTAAACTTGATGGAAAAAAGAATTTTGAAGGTACGCTTATAAATTTTGATGATAAAACTGTCGTACTTAAGATAGGTGACGAGGAAAAGCAATTTGACAGAGATAAAATTGCTGGCTTGAAGCTTGTTATAAAATTTTAAGGAAAAAATAAGGAGAATATAATGGTAAATAAAGATTTTTTTAAGGCATTAGATGACTTAGAGCAAGAAAGAAAGATTGATAAAGACACTTTCATTCAAACACTTGAAACAGCTTTGACCTCTGCTTATAAAAAGATGTATGGAGAGGCTAAAAGTGCTATGGTAAAACTATATCCAGAGCGTAACACAATAAGGATATATTCATATAAGACGGTTGTTGACAATGTTGAAGATGAAGATAAGGAAATTTCTCTTGAAGAGGCAAGAAAAACAAAGAAATCTTATAAAGTAGGAGATATAGTAACTGTTGAGGAAACAACAAAAGATTTTGGAAGAATTGCCGCTCAAACTGCAAGACAGGTCGTTAAACAAAAGCTTAAAGAATTTGAAACTCAACAAGCCGTAAGCGAATTATCAGAAAAAGAAGACGAACTTTTGACAACCATCGTTAAGCGTATTGATGGAGATAATGTTTTTGTAAGTATTCCGGGCACAAACACAGAAGGAGCACTTATGAAACAAGATCAAATTCCGGGAGACAAATTTCAAGTTGGCGACAGAGTTAAAGTCTATGTGAAAAAGATTAAAGATTCCTATCGTGGCCCTCAAATTCAAGTTTCAAGAAGCAATATTGGCTTTGTGAGAAAACTTTTTGAACTAGAAATTCCTGAGATTGCAAGTGGTGAAGTGGTAATAAAGAATATTGCTCGTGACCCGGGCAACAGAACAAAAGTGGCAGTTTATACTGACAAGCCAAATGTTGATGCTGTTGGTGCTTGCGTTGGTAATAGAGGTTCAAGAATTAATACCATTGTCAATGAACTTAATGGTGAAAAAATTGATTTGGTGGAATATTCAAATGATCCTCTTGAATATATTGCAAGAGCTTTGAGCCCAGCAAAAGTTCTTTCAGTTGAAACTAATGACAGCCTTAATATGAGTCAAGTGATTGTTCCTGATGACAAACTTTCCTTAGCAATTGGCAAGGGTGGTCAAAACGTTAGACTAGCTGCTAAGCTTACCGGTTGGAAAATTGATGTTAAGCCTGAAAGCTATGTTAAACCGGTTAAAGACGAAAAAGAACCTGAATATGAACTTACAGAGCTTACCGATGAAGATTCTTTCGACACTATGAGCGATCTTGATGACCTTGAAGAAATCAATGGAGATGAAGAAATCTGATGCAAGAACGATTAAGAATGTGTATTGTCTGCCGTGAACGTAGTGATAAAAAAGAACTCGTCAGAGTGGTAAAAAATAAAGACGGCGAGATATTCATCGATAAAACAGGAAAGGCAAACGGCAGAGGTGCGTATGTTTGTAAATCAAAGGAATGTTTTGATAAACTAAAAAAAACAAGAGCTTTAAACAGGGCTTTTAAGTGTGAAATACCACTTGAAATTTATGAAAAACTTGGAGAGGAAATTGAAAACTCTTAACGGAATCATTAACATTTGTCGAAAGGCAGGATATCTTATTATTGGCGGGGAAAATATTAAGAACAATTCGCATAAAATGTATCTTATCTTAATAGATAAGATGAGTGGAAGTTCACTTAAAAGAGAGATAAACTTCTTATCAGAAACTCGCAAAATTCCATATTTGGAAGTGGAAGAGCTTTCTAACATTGTGGGAATTGAAAATTGCAAGGCGGTGGCTATTAAAAATAAGGCACTTAGTGAAGAGATAAGCAAAATGATAAAAGGAGATTAATTTGGCAAATCAATTAAATGGATTAAAAACTATCAATAATTTACAAAGAGACGGCTCTTTGCAGAATTTATTATTGTCAATCAAAAATTCAAAGCTTGAACTTGACTCTTTTTCTAAAAAATTACAGGAAACAAAGCAAGCTTTGCAATTAAAATTGAGAGAGGAAGAGAAGGCAAAGATGCAAGAAACTCCAAAAGTGGAGGTTGTGGAAAAGCAAGAAGAAAAGCCACAACCGGCAAAGCCTGTAGAAGAGAAAAAGGAGTTTAAGCCAAACGAAAATAAAAACAATTTCCGCAAATTTGATAACCAAAAGAATTTCCAAAACAGAAATTTCTCTGGTTCTAAACCTCAAAATAAGCCTCCTTTTAATAAGAATAATCAGCAAAAGAATGGCAATAAGCCTTTTGTTTCAACAAGGGCTAATAATTTTAAAAGCTTTGCTCCAACAGAGAGTAGTGCTGTTTTAGTTCAGCCAGAACGCAACTTTGGCAATAAGAATAAGCGTAGAAATATTGAGGAAACTAAAAAGCAAAATCAAAAACAAAAGAATATTGAGCGTTATACAGGCAAGGATAACAACATCTATGTGCTTGATGATGAGAATGGTTTTGAAGAGACAATGATGGGCTCAAGAAAACTCATTAAAAAGAAAAAAGAAGTACAAACTGTGGTAGCTCCAAAAATCACTCACGCTGTTTTAACTTCAAGAGAGATAACAATTAAAGATTTAAGTGAAAAGATAGGTAAACCTGTTTCAGAGATTGTTAAAAAGTGTATGCTTCTCGGCATTATGGCAACAATCAACAGCACAATCGACTTTGACACTTGTGAGCTTATTTGCTCAGATTTTGGAATTGCACTAGAATTAAAACTTGATAAATCTTACGAAGAAAAATTGATTGATATTTCAAGTGATGACGATGATAAAAACATGGTTAAGCGTCCACCGGTTGTCACTGTTATGGGACACGTTGACCACGGTAAAACTTCCCTTCTTGATGCATTTAGAAAAAGCAATGTGGCTCTTGGTGAAGCAGGGGGAATCACTCAGAAGATAGGTGCCTATCAAATCACTTTCAACAATGAAAAGATTACATTTATTGACACTCCGGGGCATGCTGCATTTACAAAGATGCGTGCACGTGGTGCTGAGGTTACGGATATTGCCATTTTGGTAGTGGCAGCAGATGACGGTATCATGCCTCAAACTGTGGAAGCAATTAATCATATAAAGGCTGCAAAAGTGCCAATGATTGTGGCTATAAATAAAATGGATAAACCGGGAGCTAATCCAGATCGGGTTATGCAACAGTTGACAGAATATAATGTTTTGCCAGAAAAGTGGGGTGGAGATACGATATGTATTCCTATTTCAGCAAAGACCGGTATGGGCTTAGACGAACTTAAAAAGATGATACTTCTAGTTGCCGAGATGGAAGACTTAAAGGCTAACCCAGATAGAAAAGCCACCGGCGTTGTTATCGAGGCAGAACTTGATAAAGCACGTGGGCCTGTGGCAACTGTGCTTGTTAAAAATGGCACTCTTAAAGTGGGTGATTCAATAATTAGTGGTATAACCTATGGAAAAGTTAAGGCTATGTTTGATGAGAATGGCAAGCAGGTTAAAAAGGCTCCGCCATCAACGCCTGTTGCAGTTATGGGCTTTAACGATGTTCCGTCCTCTGGCGACCAAGTCTTTGCTGTTGAAGATAGTTTGTCTAAACAAGTTATCAACGAAAGAATTAATAAGATTAAGGCTGAACGTGCAAAACAGACATCAGGTGTCAGTGCAGATGACTTTATGTCTAGAATACATGAAGGTAGCCTAAAGAATTTGAATATCATTATAAAAGCTGACACGCAAGGTTCTGTTGAGGCTTTAAAAGGCTCGCTTGAAGCAATTAGAAACGAAGAAGTTAAAGTTGTCACAATTCACAGTGGTGCGGGAGCAATAACCGAAAGTGACCTGATTTTAGCACAAACAACAGGAGCAATAGTCATTGCTTTCAATATAAAAACGCCATCAAAAGTTATGCAGATGGCTGAATCTCTTAAAGTTACCATTTTTGAAACACGTATAATCTATGAGGCAATTGATGAAATAACAAAACTTTCAAAGGGCATGATGACAATAAAATATGAGGAAAAATACATCGGAACAGCAGAAATTAGAGCGGTATTTAAGCTTTCAAGTGCTGGCAAGATTGCAGGAAGTTATGTAACTGATGGTAAAATTCAGCGTAATTCGATAGCAAAAATCAAGCGTGGAAGTGAGATTATTACAGAAACTACAGTTGAATCTCTTAAAATTGTCAAAGATGAAAAAGCGGAAGTTAATAAAGGCTTTGAGTGTGGTGTTAAATTTAAAGATAATGTTGATTTCCAAGAGGGTGATATTGTTGAATATTATGTTAAAGAGGAAGTTAAAAGAGATTAATCTCTTTTTTCTTTGTTTTACTTTGTTTTTTCTAAGAAATTATATATAATAGACATATCGGAAGAAAATACTTTTCTTTCAAATTTAAAAAACTTTTGATTTATGGAGGTAATATGTCCAACAGACAGGAACGAGCAAACAGTGAAATTCAAAAATGTTTGATTGAGATAATTCATGAAAAAATGAACGACCCTCGATTAAACAAGATAATTAGTGTGACTGAGGTTAAAGTAAGCCCTGATTTTAAATATTGCAAAGTTAAAATTAGTGTGCTTAATGTTAAAGATATTGAGACTGTAACCAGCGTCTTACAGAAATCTGAGGGGTATATAAAAAAAGAGCTTGGCAAAATGCTTGATATGCCATATATGCCAAAGTTAAAATTTGAAGTTGATAAAGGAGCTATAAGCACTTTGCGTGTGGAAGAAATCTTAAAAAATTTAAACATACCACCAGAGGAGGAGTCAAATGACGCCGAGTAATATCAAAAAAAAGATTTGTGAAGCTAAGCAAATTGCAATCTTTGGCCATCTTAATCCTGATTTAGATTGCTTTGGTGCGATGTTTGGTGTAAAATACTTGTGTGAGAGTCTAGGAACTAAATGTGATATGTTTAGTAATTTTTCTGATGACCTATTTTTGCTTAATATCTTTCCTAAAAAAGTCTTTAAAGAAAAATTTATAAAGGAAAATTATGACTTAATTCTTATTGTGGATTGTAATTTATTAGATAGAATAGATGATGCTTATCGTGAGAATTTAAAAGGTAAAAAGCTTCTTATAATTGACCACCACAAGCAGAATATAATTGAAGATAATGCCGATTTTTATATCGAACCTCAAAAGTGTTCTGCAAGTATGGTAGTATTTGAATTATTAGAAAAGTTAAAAATCAAATTATCTGCTGAATATGCCACATATATTTTTGCTGGATTGGTGGGTGATACGGGTAGATTTTTACATACAAACACCGATGCGGATACCTTTATTTGTGCGTCTAAACTAATTAATGCGGGTGCTGATATTCAAAAAGTCTATGATGTCATCTATCGCTCTCTTACAATGAATCAAGCAAAACTTAGAGATTTCATGTTCACAAAATTACAAAACAATGGCAAAAATATCTGCTATTTAACTGTAAGTATTAAAGATTTAGATAAACTTCATGCCAAAGTTGAAGATGTTAAGATGTTTGTTGACGAATTAAACAAAATTAAAGATTATGATGTGGTTATGATAGCGTATGAAACAAAACCTAATGAATTTAAAGTGAGCTTAAGGTCGAAAAATGGGTTTGATGTCTTTGGAGTGGCAAATAGGCATGGCGGTGGCGGACACAAGATGGCTGCCGGCTTCAGCATATCCGGAGATAAAAAAGCGGTAGGCAAAAAACTAAAAGCAATTTGTGAGGAATTTTAATGCTGGAGAGTGGAATAATATTAATTAATAAGCCAAAGGGAATTTCATCGAACAAAGTTGTAAATATTATTAAAGCTACCTTGCACGCTAAAAAATGCGGACATCTTGGAACGCTTGACCTTGAAGGGGAAGGGCTTTTGCCAATAACAGTGAATAGTGCAACTAAACTCTTTGATTATTTTTTAAAAAAAGATAAAACTTATGAGGCTAACTTCGTCTTTGGCTTTGAAACTGACACTTTGGATACCTCTGGAAAGCTTATAAAAGAAGGCGAAGTTAATTTCACTATGGCTGAACTCGAAGAGGCAGTGAAGAGCATGATAGGCAAATACGAGCAAATGCCTCCGATGTATTCCGCAAAAAAAGTGGGAGGAAAAGTGGCTTATGTTGAGGCTAGAAAAGGTCAGGAAATAAATCTTTCACCAAAGGAGGTGGAGATTAGCTCTTTTAAAATTTTAGGCAAAGTTGATGAGAATACCTATCGATTTGAAATTACCTGTTCAAGCGGAACATATATTAGAAGTATAGCAAGAGACCTTGCATACCACCTTAATACATATAGTAGTATGCAATGCATACTACGCACAAGATGTGGTAGATTTTATCTTAAAGATGCCGTAACTTTAGAAGAATTTAAACAGGGAAATTTTAAACTGATATCTACCGATTGTGTTTTTAACTATAAAAAGATAGAGCTAAACGATGACGAATTTTTTAAAATTGAAAATGGACAGACCTTAAAAAAAGAGGTTGCTGATGGCAAGTATAAACTCTATAATGCTTCCACCTTTCTTGGAATTGGTGAGTGTAAAGATAATAACTTGAAATTGATACTTAGGTTATTTTAGTGCTTTGTTTTTTAGAAATATATTGATGATTTTTATAAAGGAGAAAGAGATGTCTAAAATTTTATTTGGCCCAGCAGGCAACAGTCAGTCTTTTTTTGATGAGGGGCATTCCTCCACTTTGGAAACACCAAAATGGGTGAGTGAGCGTGGACTTGACCTCTTTGAATATAGCTTTGGTCAAGGCTATCGCATGAGCAGTGAGACAGCTGTTAAAATTGGCGAAGAATTTAAAAAATACAATATTGAAATGTCAGTTCATGCACCATACTTTATTAATTTTGCAAATCCTGATGAAGAAATGTATGCTAAAAGTGTGGGCTATCTTGCAACAGGTATAAAATTTTTAAAAAGTTTTGGGGCTAAAAGAATGGTGTTTCACCCAGCTTCTTGCGGAAAACTTACACGAGATGATGCGGTTAAACTTATGACGGACAGACTGAAAGAAACAGTGCCAAAACTTGAAGAGGAACTAGGAGATGAACTTTATCTCTGCCCTGAAACAATGGGAAAAACTATGCAGATTGGAACATATAAAGAAATAATTGACCTCTGTACAATTTCAACACGTCTTCTTCCTACTTTCGACTTTGGGCATATCAACGCTCTCACGCAAGGTACTTTAAAATCATCTGATGATTATAAACGCATCTTTGATTATTCCTTTGAAAAGCTAGGAGATAGAACGAAAATAGCACACATTCACTTTTCAAAGATACAGTATGGGGCAAAAGGTGAGATAAGACACTTGACTTTTGAGGACAAAGAGTATGGGCCAAGATTTGAGGATTTGGTTAATGTTTTAATTGATTATGATTTATCTTGTCATGTTATTTGCGAATCATCTGGCACTATGGCGGAGGATAGTAAGACGATGAAAGATATTTATCTTAAAACGCTTGCAAATCGCAGATAGGTGTGTTATAATAAATAGAGTTGTTGGTGTCACAAGGCACTGATTTAAAATTTTATCAGCTTAAATTTGTAGGCTTTGATATTTAATTGATATTGAATTATTAAGCAATTACGTAACTACCAATTTATAGTGGATAAAATCACAAAAATTTATAGATAGGAGAAAAAATATGGTATCAGCAGGAGATTTTAGAAAAGGAACAACTTTTGAAATGGACGGAGCAGTATATAACGTGGTTGACTTTTTGCACGTGAAACCGGGGAAAGGCTCTCCATTTGTTAGAGCAAAGATTAAGAATGTTATGACAGGGCAGGTTAGAGAGGATACATTCAATCCTAGTGATAAATTCCAAGAGGCGGTTATTGAGAAAAAGGATATGCTTTATCTCTATAATGATGGCGACCTTTACTATTTTATGGATAACGAAACCTTTGAGCAAATGCCTTTAAACAAAGAGGTGGTTGCCGATGTTTTAAATTTCGTGACAGAAAACATGAACACTACGATGTATATGTATAAGGGCGTGCCATTTGCCGTTTATCCTCCAACATTTGTTGAGCTTGAAGTGGTTGACACAGAGCCGGGCATTCAGGGTGATACTTCAAAGGCTTCAAAAAAGCCAGCTAAACTCATCACAGGCTACACAATCAATGTTCCACTTTTTGTCAATATCGGTGACATCATAAGAGTTGACACCCGTGACGGCTCATATATGGAAAAAGTAAAGTAAAATAATCTTTATCTTTATATTTTAAATTAATGAAAAAAGATAATATTACATATTTTAAAGATTAATCATTTAAGATTAGTCTTTTTTGTATTATCTTAAAATTTACTTGATTTATTTTTACATTTATTTTATACTTGTAAGGTATAATTAATTTTGCGTGTTTAAAATTAGATACGAAATAACTTAATTTATGAATTTAGAGGTTCAGTATGTTAGATAAAAAATATAACATTCAAGAGAAAGAAGCAAAGTGGCAAAAATTTTGGCAGGAGAATGGAATATATAAGTTCGACCCAAAATCTAATAAGCCAACTTTTTCCATTGACACACCACCACCAACGGTCAGTGGTAAACTTCATATAGGACATATTTCAGGCTTTACACAGGCAGATATGATTGCTCGTTATCAACGTATGCAAGGCAAAAATCTTTTTTATCCTCTTGGCTTTGATAATAATGGACTTCCAACAGAGCTCTTAGTTGAAAAAGAAAAGAAAATTCGTGCCCACACTTTGCCACGGGAAGAATTCACACAAATTGCACTTGATTTAGTGTCAAAATACAATCAATCTTATCGTGATATGATGATTAAAGCTGGTATGTCTTGCGATTTAGATTTAGGCTATAACACAATTGACAAAAAGAGCCAAAAGACAAGCCAAAAGTCTTTTATCGAACTTGCTAAGAAAGGTATCGCATATAGAGCAAACAAGCCTTCACCATGGTGCTGTAAGTGTAGAACAAGTGTTGCAGAACTTGAACTTGAAGATAAAGAGCTTGACAGCGTGTTTAACTATTTAAATTTTAAATTGGCAGATGGCTCTGGAACTATACCAATTGCAACAACACGTCCAGAATTTTTACCTGCTTGCGTGGCTATCTTTGTAAATCCCGATGATGAGAGATATAAAAATTTAGTTGGGAAAAAGGTTAAAGTGCCTCTTTTTGAAGAAAATGAGGTGACAGTGCTTTCTGATAGCAAGGTTGGAATTGACAAAGGGACAGGCATAGTTATGTGTTGCACTTTCGGTGACCAAACTGATGTTGAGTGGTGGAAGGAATACAAGCTTCCACTTAAGCAAGCCATTGACGAAGGCGGAAGAATGACGGATATTGCAGGAAAATATGCCGGAATGAAAGTGCTTGAGGCTAGAAAAGCTGTCATTGAAGATTTGAAGGCAGAGGGGTATATTTATAAGCAAGAGCCTATAAAGCACTCAGTAAAAGTTCATGAAAGATGTGAAGAGCCTATCGAATTTCTCTCTAAAAAACAGTGGTTTATAAAAACTTCCACACCAGAGCTTAAAAAGAAATGGGCAGAACTTGGAGAAGAGCTAGTTTGGCGTCCGGAAAGCATGAAAGTGAGATACATGACTTGGGTGAATAATCTTAATCAAGATTGGTCAATTTCAAGACAGCGTTATTTCGGCGTGCCATTCCCTGTTTGGTATTGTGCAGACTGTGGTGAGCCTATTTTTGCAGATGAAAATGATTTGCCGGTTAATCCTCTCACAGATAAGCCAAAAGTGGAAAGATGCCATAAGTGTGGCTCATCAAATTTAGTCCCAGAAAGCGATGTTATGGATACTTGGGCAACCTCTTCCGTCACTCCTCAAATAAATTGCAATTGGGCAGAAGATGAAGAGGAGTGCAAAAAGCGTATGCCAATGGATATGCGTTTTTGTGGGCGAGATATAATTACAACTTGGAGCCTCAGAACAATAATTAAGGCGTATTATCACCAAAATTGCTTACCGTGGAAGATGCTTATTGTCAACGGTTGGGTTATGGCAGACAAAGGCATAAAAATTAGCAAACACCTATCAAATTCAAAAATGGACTTGCAGGAGATACTTTCCACTTACGGGGCAGATGTTGTGAGATATTGGTGTGCTATTGGTGCGTATGGCAGAGATGTTATGTTCAGTGATGACGGACTAAAAGATGGCTATAAGCTTTTAAATAAACTTTGGAATGCATCAAAATTTGTGCTTTCGTTCTTGGAAGACTACACTCCAAAGAAGCCTAAGAAAATTTTACCGATGGATAGGTATATCATGCATAAGTTTAATGATGCCTTTAAAAAGACTTGTGCTCAATATGATAATGTTGAAATGGGATATGCTAAGGCGGAGATTGAAAAGTTCTTCTGGAATTTCTGCGATAACTACATTGAACTTGCTAAAAATCGTCTTTATAAGCCAGATGTATATGGCATAGATGCAAAAGAATCTGCACAGTGGGCTTGTTATAATGTCCTTCTTGGTATGCTTAAACTCTTTGCTATCACAATGCCTCATATAACGGAAGAGATATATCAAGACTATTTTAGAAAATTTGAAAAGGAAATAAGCATACATCTTTGCGTATTGAAGCCAATTGAAATTGAGGAAGAGAAAAATATCATCGAAAATGGTGATGAAGTATTGGAGATTGTTTCAAAAGTTAGACAATTTAAAAGCGAAAACAAGCTTAGTCTTAAAACTGAAATTGAAGATATGACCATTCAAAGTGAAAAATTAGCCTTCATTAAAGAGTGCGAGGCGGACATTAAAGCGGTGACATCGGCAAGAGAAATAAAATGGCAAAAAGGCGAATTTTCAGTTACTATCGGCAATGTGATTGAAGAGTGAGTGCTTTCACGCACGGCGACTTTGCGCATAAATGGCTAAATCAATTAAAAAAGTGCCAACGGAGAAAGTGTAAAATATGTTATTATAAAAGAGAGGGTGCAATTAACCTAACGGGTCACTTGCACTCTTTTTTTGTGTAAGTATTTCTCGAAAACGTCTATATCTATGCACAGTTGCATTTTTTTGTTCGAAACCATTTATTTTTACATTTGATATTGACAATATATTACTTGTATGCTAAAATAAAAACAAGTGAGGAAGTTATGAAAAAAGTAGAAAAAATTGTGAATATGGATCCATATCAAGAAGGGTTCGCTCGTGTTCGGTTAGATGATGGCAAATGTGCGTTTATCGATAGAAATAGCAAACTACAAGAAGGTAGATATAGAGAAGCATGGTCATACGGTGAAGGATTTGCTCCTGTTGAGTTAGACGATGGTAAGTGGGCGTTTATAGATAAAAAAGGCAAACTGCAAGAGGGTAGATACAGGAATGCTTGGTCATACAGCGAAGGGTTTGCTCCTGTTGAGTTAGACGATGGTAAGTGGGCGTTTATAGACAAACACGGCAAACTGCAAGAAGGTAGATATAGTTTTGCATGGCAATACAGCGAAGGGTTTGCTCCTGTTTTGTTAGACGATGGTAAGTATGCGTTTATAGACAAACATGGCAAACTGCAAGAAGGTAGATATGAAGAAGCAGGTTCATATAGTGAAGGATTTGCTCCTGTTCTGTTAGACGATGATAAGTATGCGTTTATAGACAAACACGGCAAACTGCAAGTAGGTAGATATAATTTTGCATGGCCATACCGCGAAGGGTTCGCTACTGTTAAGTTAGATGACGATGCAAGGACTGAAACTACAATAGATAAATCTGGAAATATGTATTTACGAAATGAACAATGGTTGGATTATATAAAAAAAGATCCTCTTTCATTTAAGTTTATTCCTCCACAATATTTCAACGATGAAGAATTTATTGAATCGATTGATAACGCTGTTAAAGATGTGTATGTTAATAAGGTTAAGACGGTTGACAGTGCTTCAAATTACGCAATTGAAAAAGTTGCCGAGATTCAAAATCATTTTAAAATGTTTTGCGATATACGAGATAAGAAAATTGAGGCTGTTAATGAAATTAAGCGAATGGAAGAGCAAGAAAGGTTAAAGCAAGTAAAGATAGAGCAAGCAAAGGAAGATTTAATTCGGCAAATTAATAATTTAGATGTAGGTAAAGATAGAGGGTGATATGAAAAAAGAAAAGATTGAAAAAATGAAGAAAGAGATGATTGAGTATATTGAAGAATACTTCGACTTATTCAAATTTAAACGCAATTAAAGGGTGCAGTTGCACTCTTTTTTATTGTAATGTGCATTTTGAGGCTAGAAAGTTGTTATGTTGAATACATCTATGGACTGAGAGCGGAACATTTTGCAAATCACATTGATTTCTTAGAATGTGTTTAGTGATTTTTAAGTGAACAAGTTTTATTTTCACGCTTGGTTAAATTCAAACAATACAAAAGAAATTTATATGTATATTTTTCTTAAATTTAAGCACAATATTACTAACAAGGAAACATCCTTGGGAAACGGGAGGTAAACTATGTTCGGAAAGAAAAAAGCGTCCAGAAAGAACGCAAATTCTGAAGCATCAAACGAGAATGCTTCAAGAGCAAAGAACTGTGAGGCAGGAAAAGAAGCTAAATCTAGCAAAAACTGCAAAGGTTCAAGTGCAAAAAACTGCAAATAGTTGTTTCTCGTAAAAAAGAACGCTTTTAAAAGCGTTTTTTTATTTTTGGTAATATATTGTTATCTTAATTTTTTTAACACATTTTTAAAGTCTTTTGGATATGGAACGCTGAAAGTGAAGTCCTTATCTAGCTCGTTATTATGAAATTTCATCGTTTTTAAGTGCAAATAGCTATGTGAATACAGGTCATTTGTGCCATACAGTTTGTCACCAATAAGCTGATGATTAATCGACGAGGCGTGTAGGCGAATTTGGTGAGTACGTCCTTTGAAAATCTCTGCTTTTACAAGAGTGAGGGCATAGTTTTCTTTAACAAACTTCCTTTTATTTGTCTCACTGAGTGCAATTTTATTTATAATCATGCGAAAGTTTCTGTTTATTTTGTGCTTAAAATTTAAATACTTAGCATCTTTCAAATGTTTTAGTGGGGTGAAAGTTGTCTTTGCATATTGACCAAAAGGAGAGATGATACGTTTTCTATTATTTATACCATTTTCGACAACGGTATAGATTGGTGCTTCGACAACCATTCTTTTTTTCATGTTTCCGTGACAGATGGCAAGATATTCCTTTTCAATATTGACTGTGTTTTGATAGGTTATGGTATCTTTTGCAACAAGGATAATTCCAGAGGCGTCTTTATCTAATCTATTCATTATTCTAAGAGTAAATTCGCTATCGTTGATATATGCACAAATCATACCAGCAAGATTGTTGTGATAGTGGCTTCGTGATGGCGTTGTTGGAAGGAGAGAGGGCTTATTGATAACGAGATAGTAATCATCTTCATAGATGATGTCAAGCGGAGCATAGATTTTTTCAATTTCAGTGCCTTTAAAAGGATTTCTGTCAATTTTAAGAATATCATCAATGTTTAGTGGGTGATTGATATTTTCTGGCTTGCCATTTATCATTATTGCGCCAAAATATGAGCGTAAATTTTTGATAAAATGCTCACTGAAATTCTTTTGTTTTAAATAAATATAGACGCTTTCGTATTTTTTTTCGATTTTTATCTCTAAGTATTTCATCTGCCTATTTTAACATTTTTTGTAATTATATCAAAATAAATAAGGCAATTTACTTGACAAAATTTTCTTCATAATTTATACTATCCCTGTAAAAACGATGATGAAAGACTAGTAGGTTTGTTAGTTTTCCAACAGAGAGCCCTTTTTGCTGAGATAGGGTGGAAAATGCAGATTGAATTCACTTTCTAGTTGCACCTTGAAAGATTTACGAGTAGGGGCTGTCGCACGGCAAGCGTAATTGCCATAATGAGGTGTCTTTTGGCATGAAATTAGGTGGTAACACGATTAATAATCGTCCTAATATTTTAGGGCGATTTTTTTATGAGGAGAGGTGAGTATGAAAGAAAAACTTGAACAGATTTTAAAAGAAGCACAAAAGGAGATTGAGGCTTGCAACGATGTTAAAAGACTTGATGAGATAAGGGTTAAATTTTTAGGCAAGCAAGGAGAGTTGACATCAATTTTAAGGAATATGAAAGAAGTGCCACCTGAGGAGAGAAAAACGGTTGGTATGCTTGCTAATGGCGTCCGAGAAAAATTGGAGGAAGCATTAAGTAAAAAAGGAGAAAAACTTGAAGAGGAAGCTCTTTTAAAGGCAATGGAAAGTGAAAAGATTGATATCACCATGCCTAGCAAGGGAGTTAAAAGGGGGGCACTTCATCCGCTCACTAGGTTCAATAATAAGTTTATGGACATTTGTGTTGAAATGGGCTTCACTGTTATTCAAGGCCCAGAGATTGACACAGATTATTATAACTTTGAAGCACTAAATGTTCCTAAAAATCACCCAGCACGTGATATGCAAGACTCTCTATACATTACAGACAATATTCTTTTAAGAACGCAAACCTCAAATATGCAAGTTCACGCTATGGAAGAATTAAAACCTCCATTTAAGATTGTTTGCCCAGGAAGAGTATATAGAAACGACGATGACAGTTCTCATTCACCAATCTTTAATCAATTTGAAGCACTTGTTGTAGATGAAAATGTTGGGCTAAAAGACTTGATGAAGATGATTGACGTTATATTAAAGAAGCTATTTGGAGAAAATGTGAAGATGAGAGTGCGTCCTGCTTACTTCCCATTCACCGAACCCTCTATTGAAATTGACGCTACTTGCCAGATGTGTCAAGGTAAAGGTTGCTCTTTATGTAAGGGCACAGGCTTTTCCGAGGTGTTTGGTGCGGGCGTGGTCAATCCAAAAGTTTTGGAAATGTCTGGAATAGACAGCAAAAAATATAGCGGATTTGCATTTGGCCCGGGAATTGATAGGAGTGTTATGGTGACAAATAAGATTCCTAACATCAAATATCTTTTTAGAAATGATATGCGTTTCTTAAAACAATTACGCTAAATATGATAGTAGTATGCTTGCATAATACACTATATATTGATTTTATGTTTAAAATATAAGGAGAGAAAGAATGAAAATTTCTTATAATTGGCTTAAAGATTTCGTAGATATAAATATATCCCCAGAGGAACTTGCTGAAAAACTTACTGTTTCTGGTTTTGAAGTGGAAGAGGTTATCTATCAAAATGAGCATCTTCACGATGTATATGTTGGAAAAATAACAAAAATTGAAAAGCATAAAGATGCCGACAAATTGCAAGTTTGCACGGTTGATGTTGGAGATAAGACAGTGCAGATAATAACCTCGGCAACAAATGTGTTTGAGGGTGCACTTGTGCCTGTGTCTTTGGAGGGGGCTGATTTATGCAATGGCGTAAAAATCAAGCCTACCAATTTTAGAGGTGTGAAAAGTGACGGTATGTTCTGCTCAGGTGAAGAACTTGGTATTGACGAAAACTATATTGAAGGCGGTGGTGTCAACGGTATTTTGATTTTGCCTGACGATATGAAGATTGGTGCAAAAATTGAAGATGCGTTACTTTTAAATGATGTGGTATTTGATGTCAATGTAACGCCAAATCGACCAGATTGCAACAGCGTGATTGGTATTGCACGTGAAGTTTCAGCAATTTATGATTTGCCAATGAAAGATGTAGATTATTCGTATGAGACTTGTGGCGATGATGTTAATAAATACATCTCTGTTGAAGTAAAAACACAAAAATGCCCTCGCTATATGGCGTCTTACGTGAAAGATTTGAACCTTACTCGTTCTCCACTTTGGCTTAGGTCAAGGTTGTTTGCTTGTGGCATTAAGCCGATAAATAAGATTGTTGATATAACAAACTATGTGCTTGTCGAGCAAGGTCAGCCAATGCACGCATTTGAATATAATCATCTTGCTGGTAAAAAAATTATTGTGCGTGATGCGAAAAAAGGTGAGAAAATCGCTGTTTTAAATGGTAATACGTATGAACTAGATGAAAATGATATGGTGATTGCTGACAGCGAAAAGCCTGTTGTTATTGCAGGTGTCATTGGTGGGGTAAATTCTTGCGTTGAGCCTAGCACAAAAGAAACAGTCTTTGAGTGTGCTGTTTTTGACCTAAAAAGCGTCAGACTAACAAGCAGAAAGATTGGTGTAAGCACCGATTCTTCAATGAGATATTCAAAGGGCGTGTATGTTGACACACCAATAAACGCATTGAAACGTGCCTTGCATCTTGTTTGCCAACTAAACGCAGGAAAAATTGTTGATGGTATTATTGATAAATGCAGTGCAAAAACTTCAAAAGTTCGCTCTTTTAAAGCTTCTATGAGCAAAATAGACAAAATATTAGGAGTTAAAATTGAGAGAAACAGAGTTTTGCAGATTTTAAATAGTCTTGGAATAAAAGCAACACTCTCAGGTGATTCGCTTCAAGTTGAGCCTCCATATTATAGGGAGGATATTGAATGTGAAAATGATATCGCAGAAGAGCTTATTCGTATTTACGGCTATGATGTCTATAACAATCTTGAAGGAGAAGCTTTTGAAAATTCCTCTGTAACTGTCGGAGCTTATGAACCAAGACTTGTTTTTGAAAACAACTTAAAAAATGAACTTGTAGATTTTGGTTTCTATGAAACTTTAAATTATTCTCTTTATTCGTCAACTGCTTGTGAAAAATTACTAATTAATGATGAAAGAAAAAATGTTATAAAAATAGCAAATCCAATAAGTGAAGAGCTTTCCACTGTAAGAACGGTGATGGCTCACGCACTTCTTCTTGATATAAAATTCAATCTTTCAGTTGGCAACAAAGATTTGCGTTTCTTTGAAGTTGGAAGAGTTTATCAGCCAAAAGCTTTACCTCTTACAGAGCTACCGGTTGAAAATAACAGATTGTCGATTGCAGTCTGCGAGGACGGCTATGATTTCTTTATGCTTAAAAATGTTGTTGAAAATTTGCTTGTCACTACTTCACTAAAATATAAATTAGAGCGTTCTACTGAGCCATATCTACACAGCGGTGTAAGTGCTGATATTATCGCAGAGGACGGCAAAAAGGTGGGCTACTTTGGAAAAATTCACCCAAAGGTATTAAAGAACTATGATATATCTCACGATGTCTATTATGCTGAGCTTGACACTGATTATCTATCAAACTTAAAAGAAAAGGCTTACAGCGTTAAAGAGGTTTCAAAGTTTGCTGAGGTTGAGCGTGATATTGCCGTTGTTGTCGATGAAGAGATTACAAACGGAGAACTGACTTCCGCCATTAAATCTGCTTGCGGAAAACTGTTTGCCGGAGCAGAACTCTTTGATGTATATAGAAATGCAAGTCTCGGCGAAAATAAGAAGAGTTTGGCATATAAAATTCATCTATTAAATGAAGAAAAAACGATGACAGCTGAAGAGATTAATGCTGTTATAAATAAAGTCTTAAAGAGTTTAGAGTTTAGATATAAAGCTAAACTTCGTGCATAATAATTTCTTCTAAATAAAAATCTTTATTCTTTGTAAACTTATAATTTAATTAAATAAAGGAGAGCTATGATTTTTCTTGATAATGCGGGGACAACTAAGATGTTTGCTGAATGTGTGACAACATATTCTCATTTTGCGTGCGATGAATTTTATAATCCTTCCGCTGTTTCAAGAAAGAGTGCTTTTGTCCATGCTAAGCTTGAAGAAGTTAGAAGAGTTTGTTTAAAAAAACTTGGAGCTTTAAAGGGAACTGTTATTTTTACCGGTGGTGCAACTGAAAGCAATAATCTTGCTGTTAAAGGGGCTGTCCGAAATGGTGATTTTGAATATGTCTTTTCAAAAGGCGAGCACCCTTCAATTTTTAATGTTGCAAGAAGTTTAGAAAATGAAGGAAAAATTGTTAAATATATAGGTTTGTGCAAAGACGGCAAAGTGGATTTGGCGGAATTAGAAAAAACACTAAATAAAAAGACAAAGCTTATAAGTTGTATGCTTGTCAGTAATGAAACAGGAGCAATCAATGATATAAAAAAGATTGTGGGGTTAAAGAATCAGCTTTCACCACAAGCTCTTATTCACGTCGATGCGGTGCAAGGTTTTATGAAAATTCCTTTTTCTGTGGAAGATTTAGGAGTCGATATGCTTTCATTCAGTGCACATAAATTTCATGGGCCAAAGGGTGTCGGTGGACTTTATGTTCGTTCACTACAACTTATCAAAAATATTGTTGATGGAGGAGGACAAGAATACGGACTTCGTTCTGGCACTGAGAATGTTCCGGCGATTATGGCTATGCACACAGCACTTTCAATGATAGATGTCAAAGGAAATTTTGAAAAAGTTACCAATTTAAAACGAATTTTCAATGAAATAGTAAGTCAGGAAAGTGATATCAAAATATTAGATTTTCATGGCTCGCCATATATAGAAATTCTAAGCTTTAAAGGAGTGAAGGGCGAGACTATGCTTCATGCTTTGGAAGAAAGGGGCGTTATTGTAGGATTAGGTAGTGCTTGTTCTGCAAAAAAAGCAGGAAATCGCATTTTAGAAAATATTGGATATAATAAAGATGAGATAATCTCCTCTTGCCGAATTAGCTTCAATGCATATATGACAGAAAGCGAAGTGAAAGAGGCGGGAAATATTATAATTGAAACCTATAAAGAGATGTTAAAGAGGTTAAGTTGATGGAAAAAAGAAAAGTACTACTACTTAAATTTGGTGAGTTATTCTTAAAAGGGAAAAATAAGCGTGACTTTGAAAAGCTTCTTATGAACAATATTAAAAGTAAGCTTAAAGGTCATGATTTTTCTTTGGAATACACTAGCGGAAGAATTATTCTTGAAAATTACGATGAATTTGAAGAAAGCATTTTGATAGAAAAGTTAAGAACGGTGTTTGGGCTTATTGGTATTGCTAAGGCTGTTGAAATTGATGGTGACTACGAAAACATTAAAAACTATGTTTCAAGCATATCTATTGATGGCACTTTCAGAGTAAGTGCTAAACGAGCTGATAAGCGTTTTCCGATGACCTCTGTTGAACTTGAAAGAAATTTAGGAGAAGTTGTTTTAAATTCAAATAAAAATGCCAAGGTAGATTTGCACACGCCAAGTGTCATTCTTTATGTAGAAGTCCGCTTTAATGGAAAATGCTATATCTATCATGAAAATATAAAATGTTTAGGAGGACTTCCTCTAGGTTCGGGCGGAGAGGCACTTTTGCTTTTATCTGGAGGAATAGATAGCCCTGTTGCAGGCTATCTTATGGCAAAGCGTGGCTTGAAACTCCAAGCTGTTCATTTCCATTCCTATCCTTACACAAGTGAGCAAGCAAAGGAAAAGGTGATAGAGCTTGCAAGAGAACTTTCTAGTTATGTTGACGAAATTAAATTACATATTGTTTCTTTTACAAAAATTCAAGAGCAAATTCACATGAATTGTGATGCTGAATATATGATAACAATCATGCGAAGAATTATGATGAGAATTGCTGAAAAAATTTGTGAGCGTGAAAACTTGGGGGCAATCATCACAGGTGAAAGTCTTGGACAGGTTGCTAGTCAAACTATGCAAAGCATAAATGTTACAAATTCAGTTGTTTCTCTTCCCGTCTTTCGTCCGCTTATCAGCTTCGATAAGGAAGAGATTATGGATATTGCCAAAAGCATAGGCACTTATGAAACTTCAATTCTTCCTTATGAAGATTGTTGCACAGTTTTTTTGCCAAAATATCCTGTCATAAAGCCAACAATCAAAAGAGCGGAACATCTTGAACGATTTTTAAATATTGAATTGCTTGTAAGTGAGGCGATAAATAGTGAAGAGGTTATGGTTATCAAAAATTAGAGTAGGTATGCAAATTCGTCTATAAATATTATTTTCAAATTTATAAATTTTCAATATTTCAAATTTATATAAAAAATTAATGTATAAATATGCAAAATTTTACTTGCATATTTATTAATTTTATTGTATAATAATTAAAACAGATTGAATAAATATGAATTTATATTTATGCAAAAATCTCTACAACCGCCTATTTTAGGCGTATGTAGGCGTCAAGGAGAGAGAATATGGCAAGAAGTTTGCGACAATCAAAAATCTTAGAGCTTATCTCTGTAAAGGAGATTGAGACGCAAGATGAGCTTGCGAAAGAGCTAAAGAATGCTAATTTTGATATCACACAAGCAACAATTTCAAGAGATATTAAAGAGCTTGGGCTTACAAAAATCTTATCTTCGAGCGGAAAATATAAGTATGCGATACTAGGCAGTGAACAGCAGGGAATTTCAAATAAGTATATAAACATCTTTAAAGAATGCGTTATTTCGGTTAAGAACGCTCTTAATCTTGCTGTTATTAGAACTATTAAAGGTATGGGCGGAAGTGTTGCTTCTTTTATCGACAAACTCAACTTAATTGACTTAATGGGAACGACCTTTGGTGATGACACTGTGCTTTTAGTTTTTCCATCAACTGCATTATCTAGTGAGGCTGTTGCAACACTAAACAATATTTTAATTTAGGAGGAAGTATGCTTTCTTCTCTTTTTATTTCTAATCTAGCATTAATCAAAAATTGCGAAATTAATTTTAATAAGGGCTTCAATGTTATACTCGGTCAGTCTGGTGCTGGCAAGAGTATCTTAATTGATGCCATTAGTTTTGTTTTGGGTGCAAAGGCAGATAAGACGCTTTTGCGTACCGGTGAGAATTTGATGAAGGTCGAGGCGGTATTTGATGCCATCAGTGATAAAACAAAATTAAAGTTAGAGGATATGGGTATTGAGTGTGATGATGAACTCATTCTATCTCGTACTCTTAATTCTGACGGGAAAAGTGTAATACGTGCCAACGGGTCGGTAATTGTATTAAAAAGTCTCAGAGATATAACAGAAGATTTTGTTGATTTTTGTGGTCAGCATGACAGTGTTGGATTAATAAATGTAAACAATCACCTTGCTCTTTTAGATAGTTTCATTGGTCATGAGGCTGAAGAATACTTAAACGCTCTTAATATTCAATTTGACGGGCTTCAGGAAATTGATAAAAAAATAAAGGCTTTGGGCGGTGATGATGCTGAGCGAAACAGATTAAAAGAAATACTGAAATTTCAAATAGATGAAATTAAAAACGCAAATCTAACGCTTGGCGAAGAAGAGGAACTTAAAGAAAAATTTAATTACATATCAGCTTCTGAAAAGATAAGCGAAAACATAAGCTCAGCACTGCATTATTTAGAACAAGACAATATTTCAGCTTCCGGGCTTGTTTTTGATGCAAAAGCACTTTTGTCGTCATTGTCAGAATTTGAAAATATTTCCGATTGTCAAGATAGGCTAAACAGTGTCTATTATGAACTTAAAGATATTGCTGAGACACTAGAGAGCATACTAGATAACACAGATTATGATCCTGTTAGTTTAGAGAGAATAGATAAGCGTCTTGATTTAATTAAAGATTTAAAAAGAAAATATGGAAAAAATATAGAGGAAATTTTAGATTTCTTTGAAGACGCTAAAAGTAGGTTGGAAGAATTAAATAACAGCGAAGAACTTTTAATTGATTTGAGTAGGCGAAGGGAAGTTCTAAAAGAAAAAATTGATGAAACAGCATCAAAACTCTCAGTACTACGAAAAGAAAAGGCACTTGGGCTTGAAAATAGAATTGAAAGCGAGCTAAATGACCTTCAAATGAAGGGTACAAGTTTTAAAGTAAATTTTGAAAAATGCGAGCCAACACGCAAAGGTCAAGATTTAGTTAAATTTATCTTTTCAGCAAATGTTGGAGAGGAGCTTAAAGATTTGTCTAAAACGGCATCGGGCGGAGAACTTTCAAGACTTCTCCTTGCGTTCAAAAATATCATGCGAGATAAAGAGAGTACAGTTGTTTTTGATGAGATAGACAGTGGCATAAGCGGGCAAACGGCAGGCAAGGTGGCAGAAAAACTTAGAAATATTTCAAAATACTTGCAAACAATCTGTATCACACATACTCCGGTGGTGGCTAGTAAGGGCGATGAGTTTATTTTGGTTGAAAAGCACACCGAAAACGGAGAAACGATTTCAACTGCAAGAACGATTAATGGTGAGGAGATTGTGAAAGAGATTGCAGGGCTTATTGATGGCAATGAAAACATCTCCACAACAGCCTTAAATCATGCCAAAGAATTGTTGTTGAAAAAGTAAGCAAAAATTGGAGCATAATATGGAAAAGAAAAGAGAGCGTGCAAGAGCCATAATTTTTCGTGAGGGCAAATTTGTTTCAATGTATCGTGAAAAACAGGGGAGAATTTATTATACTTTCCCTGGCGGAGGTATAGAAGAGAACGAAAGTGAAGAAGCTTGCGTGAAAAGAGAAGTGTTTGAAGAATTTGGTATCATTGTTGAACCTATCAAAAAAGTATATATCTACGAAAATAAAATTAGCATAGAACATTTTTATCTTGCAAAATGGCTTTCCGGAGAATTTGGGTCGGGTAAAGGTGAGGAATTTCAAGAAAATCAAAATAATGGCATATATATTCCAAAGTTAATCGAAATTTCTGACATTCCAAAGCTTCCGCTTATGCCACCAGAAGTGGCTTCCACTTTTTATGATGACTATATAAGAAATGGTAAAGATTTAAGAAATGATGTTAAGTTTATATATGGAGAGATAAAATAATCACTTTATCAAATTTTGACAAAGTGATTTTATATTTAAGTCATATAAAGAATATATATAATATAAATATTATTTTATATATTAAGCACTTATGCCATTTCATTTGACAAAATTGTCAAAATATTTTAAACTTAGTGTATGAGAGTTTTAGGAATTGACCCCGGCTATGCGATTGTCGGCTACGGGATTATTGAAACAAGCGAAAATAACAAGGTTATCGACTATGGGGTTATTGAAACGCCAAAAGAAGACCCATTGCCAATAAGACTTCAACATATTGATGAGGCACTTAGAGTTATCTTTGAGACCTACAGACCTGACGAAGTTGCGATTGAGGAACTTTTCTATTTTAAAAATCAAAAGACCGTCATTCAGGTGGCACAGGCACGTGGGGTTATTGTGCTTGCAAGTCAAAAATATTGTGGTCGCACCTTTGAATACACACCAATACAAATCAAGCAGGCATTGACCGGTAATGGGCACGCTGAGAAAAGGCAGATGCAGTATATGGTTAAAAATGTGCTTGGGCTTAAAGATATTCCAAGACCAGATGACGCTGCCGATGCTCTTGCGGTGGCGATTTGTCACGGGCAAATCAATCCTAGACTTAACTTTAACATGATGTGAGGAAGATATGATTTCATTTTTAGTTGGAACGGTAGAAGAAAAATATGAAAATACACTTGTTTTAGATGTGGGTGGAGTAGGATATGAGCTTCAAATATCCAACAACTCTCTTGTTGCTTTACCAGAAGTCAACGAAACTTGCAAAATCTATACATATTTACACGTGAAAGAGGACGGAATTGCTCTTTTTGGCTTTGCTTCACAAGAAGAAAAGGGTATTTTTATGAAGCTTATCACTGTCTCTGGTGTTGGGCCTAAGATGGCAATATCTATTCTCTCTGGCATGAAGATAAGTGATTTAGTTGTGGCTATCTCACGAGAAGATGTCAGCCTTTTATCTAAAATTAAAGGGCTTGGAAAGAAAACAGCAGAACGTGTGTGTCTTGAACTTAAAGACAAAATTTCAGTTGCGGGTTATGGCACAGACTTATTCAATTATAAGGAAAATCTTGATAACTTTTATGATGAAAATGCTCTCAACGATGCAGTGGAGACGCTTATCAATCTTGGCGTCAATAAAAATGATGCATATAGGCTGGCGAGAGCAAATGCGGGTGATGGAGCAACAGCAGAAGAAATTATCTTGAAAGTTCTTCGTTATTTAGGTCGATAGAGTGAGGTGAAACATGGAAGATAGATTTATAACTAGCACAAAAAATTTTACAGATGCAGAGATTGAAACTTCGCTTCGTCCAACAAACTTATCTCAATATGTTGGTCAGGACAAAATAAAGGAAAGTTTAAAAGTATATATTCAAGCTGCAAAAACACGTAAAGATGCTCTTGACCACGTGCTTTTATATGGGCCTCCGGGCTTAGGAAAGACCACTCTTTCACATATCATTGCAAATGAGCTTGGTTCGCAAATCAAAATTACATCAGGACCAGCGATTGAGCACGCCGCAGATTTAGCTGCCATACTCACCAACTTGAATAAAAATGATGTTTTGTTTATTGATGAAATTCATAGGCTCAATAAGACTGTTGAGGAAATTTTATATCCTGCTATGGAAGATTTTGCACTAGATTTTATAGTTGGTAAAGGCCCGTCGGCTAAGAATATGCGACTTAAAATTCAACCTTTCACGCTTATTGGTGCCACAACAAAAGCGGGTATGCTGACAAGTCCACTTCGTGATAGATTTGGCGTGATTTGCCGATTAGAACTATATACCGACACTGATTTGCAGATAATTATAAAGCGTTCTGCTGACATTTTAAAGATAAAGATAGATGATAGTGCAAGTTTGGATATTGCAAGGCGTTCACGTGGAACTCCAAGAATTGCCAACAGACTCTTAAAGCGTGTTAGAGACTATGCTGAAGTCTTAGGTTCTGGAGAGATTACAAAAGAGATAACAGATAACGCACTTGCAAAAATGGAGATTGACGAATTAGGACTTGACTTTATCGATAGGAAAATTCTTGAAAGTATTATTTATAAATTTGGCGGTGGGCCTGTTGGGCTTGACACGCTTTCAGCAACTATTGGTGAAGATGCAGGGACAATTGAAGATGTATATGAGCCATATTTAATGCAACTAGGCTTTATTGCTCGAACTCCACGTGGACGAATTGCTTTAGAAAATGCCTATCATCATCTTGGGATAGAATATAACAAGTAAGAAAGATAGAAGAGTAATTGTTTTCTTATATCAATTTTATTTTTAAAAGAATTTACTCTTCTCTTTTAATCTAAGGGGAAAATTATGCAAAGAGAATTATTACGCTCAACTTACAATTACGATTTACCAGAGGAGCTTATTGCTCAAACACCGGTTGAACCACGTGATTCATCGAGACTTTTGTGCTACAACAGAAAGGAAGATAAGTTAAAAGATTTACACTTTTATGATATATATAATTTTTTAAACAAAGGCGATGTCTTGGTTATTAACAACACACGTGTTCTGCCAGCAAGGCTCTTTGGATATAAGCACACAGGAGCAAAAATTGAGGTGCTTCTTCAAAAGCGTATAGACCTCACTCATTGGGAGGTTATTGCTAAACCTTTTAAACGTTTAGATGAGGGAACAGAGATAGTTTTCAATGAAAATATATCTGCCTTTGTTGTAAGCAAACAAACCTATGGCTCATGCGTTATTGAATTTAAATACGATTTAAAAAAGACTTTTGAAGAACATCTTATGGAAATTGGAACTGTTCCTCTTCCTCCTTATATAAAGGAAAAATTAAAAGACCCAGAACGTTATCAAACCGTATATGCGAAAGTGGAAGGTTCAAGTGCTGCACCGACTGCAGGGTTACACTTTACAAAGGAACTTTTAAAAAAATTACAAGAAAAAGGGGTGGAAATTTGCGAAGTTTTACTTCATGTTGGGCTTGGCACTTTTAGGCCTGTTAAAGAGGATAATATTCTAGAGCATAAGATGCACAGTGAATATATTGAAGTTTCAGAAAAGGTGGCAGAAAGATTAAATAAGGCAAAGGCTATGGGTAGGCGTATTGTCGCTGTTGGGACGACATCGGTGCGAGTGCTAGAGAGTGCGAGTGATAAAATAGGTCACATTCTTCCTGTTAAAAAGGAGACAGATATCTTTATTTATCCGCCATACAAATTTAAGTTTGTTGATGCTTTAATCACAAACTTCCACTTGCCAGAATCGACTCTTATTATGCTTGTTTCTGCTTTTATTGGAGATATAGATAAGACGCTTAATCTATATAATCACGCAGTGCAAGAAAGATATCGATTTTTCAGTTTTGGCGATGCGATGTTTATTGAATAATACACAAAATATGGTGTAGTATGCAATAATAACACAACGAAATATATAGTTTTTATAATAAATTAAAAAGGGAAAAATATGGAAGAATTTAGGTTTGAAATAGAAAAAATTTGTCCTAAAACAGGTGCAAGAGCCGGCATTTTTCACACTCCACGTGGAGATATTAAAACGCCTGTCTTTATGCCTGTTGGAACACAAGCCACAGTGAAAGGATTAAGGCCGGAAGATTTGAATGAAATGGGAGCACAGATAATTTTATCTAACACCTATCATCTATTTTTGCGTCCGGGTCACGAGATTATAAGGAAGGCTGGCGGACTTCATAAATTTATGAACTATGATAAGCCAATTTTAACAGACAGTGGCGGATTTCAAGTTTTTTCACTCTCAGATTTAAGAAAAGTGTCAGAAAAAGGTGTTGAATTTCGTTCTCATTTGAGCGGAGAAAAATTTATGATGACACCAGAGCTATGCATGGATATTCAAGAGGCTTTAGATAGTGATATAAATATGGCACTTGACCAATGTACAGAGGCTGGAGCGTCTCGTGAAGAAGCAGAGAAGGCAAGAGACTTGACTAAGCTTTGGCTTGAAAAATGTTATAATCATCATAAAGGCGGAAAGCATATTCTCTTTCCAATTGTGCAAGGCAATATGTTTAAAGATTTAAGAGCAAAATGCGTCGAAGATTGCACTCCTTATGCTCGTTGCGGTATTGCAATCGGCGGGTTATCTGTCGGCGAAGAAAAAAGTGTGATGTATGATATTTTAGATTTTATGAATCCGCTTTTGCCTCAAAATATGCCACGCTACCTAATGGGCGTTGGAAGTCCTGATTGCCTTGTTGAAGGCTATGCACGTGGAGTTGATATGATGGACTGTGTGCTTCCAACACGTATTGCAAGAAATGGCACGGCTTTTTCAAAATATGGTAAAATGGTTATAAAAAATTCCACATTTAAAGAAGATTTTAGGCCAATTGAGGACGATTGCGACTGCTATACTTGTCGTCATTTTTCTCGTGCATATATTCGCCATCTTATAAATGCTGATGAGATGCTTGGAGCAGAACTGCTCTCTATTCACAATCTAAGATTTTTGATCAGACTTGCTGAGAATATTAGAAAGGCGATAATGGGTGACTATTTCTTGGAATTTAAGGAAGAATTTTTGGCAAATTATAAACTTTAAAATTTCTTCCAAATTCTTATTTAAAAATTTGCAATTATTTTGCATATTTTTTTGTTTTATTAAAAAATATTGAGTTGTGACAAAATTAGACAACATTCGCTAAAAATATTTGTCCATAATGTTTGCATTTTTGTTTTATATGTGTTACAATAGTGCAGGTATATCAAATACTATGATATAAATTATAATTAAATAATAAATAAAAGGGAGAAAATTATGCACGAATTTACTTTAAAAGACAACATTGTAACTCTTAAAATTAAGATTTCACAAAAGGAATGGGAGGATAGACTCCAAGAAGCTTACGAAAGCAATAAATCTAGATTTTCTATCACTGGCTTTAGAAAAGGACACGCACCTAGAAAGGTGATTGAAAAAACTTATGGTGATGATATCTTCTATGAGGACGCAGTGCAAAGCATCGCTAATGCTGAAATGATTGAATTTATAACAAAAAATCCAAAGTTGGAGCCTCTTCAAGCACCAAACATCACAAATGTGGTCATGGATAATGAGGGGCTTAAATTTGATTTGAGTTTTGAGATTATGCCAGAAATTAAGCTTTGTAAATATACCGGCTTAGAATTTAAAAAACTTTCAACAAAGGTAACTGAAGAGGATATCAACCATGAAATTGAGCATCTTTTAAATGACAACGCTACCTTTAAAGATGTTGAAAGAGAAACTAAGAACGGCGACCAGGTTGTGATTGACTTTGTTGGCTATGTAGATGAGAAGGAATTTGAGGGCGGAAGAGCAGAGAACTTTCCTTTGGAACTTGGCTCTCACACTTTCATAGAGGGCTTTGAAGAGCAACTCGTTGGGAAGAAAAAGGGTGATGATGTTAAGGTTAATATCAAATTCCCAGACAACTATGTGGAATATTTGGCAGGCAAGAGCGGATACTTCAATGTAAAAATCAAAGAAGTTAGAGAAAAAACACTTCCTACCCTTGATGACAAATTTATTTCCAATGCGACAGAATATGAAAATTTAGAGGAGTATAAAAAACACTTACAAGAGCATATTCAATCTATGAAAGAAGACCGCTCAATTGCAAGATTAAAATCAGATATATATGAGTATCTTCTCAAAAATACTAATGTTGTTGCACCAAAATTTATGGTGGATAATGAAGTTCATGCTGAGATGCATGAAATTGAAGATAGAGCAAAGAGCTTTGGCATGACGATGGAACAATATTTTGACGCTGTGAAGATGCCAATTGAGGAATATAGAGAGATGTGCAAGCAGCGTGCTGACCGTTCAATTAGAATGCACTTCATCTTTGAACAATTCTTTGATGAACTAAAAATTACCGCTTACGAAGAAGAAATAAAGGCTCAAATCGACAAGATGAAATTGAATAGAGAAGATGAGAATGCTAGACTTCAAGCAATTCACATGGTTAAGGTTAATAAGGTGTTTGACTATCTATGCAATAACAATAAACTTGTTGAAGTTGATACTGTTGAAGAATTATAATAATTTTAGGTTTAAATACGAGCAAAAATTTAGTTGTTTTAATAGGAGGTAAATATGTTAATACCTATGGTTGTTGACCAAACGGGAGCAAATGAAAGATCTTATGATATCTATTCAAGACTACTTGAGGATAGAATCATCTTTTTAGCAGGTGAAATCACTGATGACAGTGCAAATTCAATTATAGCACAATTAATATATCTTGAAGGAAAAAATCCAGACAAGGATATCTTCATATATATTAATAGTCCGGGTGGCTCTGTCAGCGCTGGTATGGCAATTTATGACACGATGAACTATATAAAATGCGATGTTTCAACAATTTGTGTTGGACTTGCAGCATCTATGGGGGCTTTTCTATTATCTAGCGGAGCAAAAGGAAAGAGATTTGCTCTCCCAAACAGCGAAATTATGATTCATCAACCTCTCGGCGGTGCACAAGGTCAAGCAAGCGATATTGAAATTCAGGCACGCCATATTCAAAAAATTAAGGCAAAGCTAAATAAAATTTTAAGCGAAAACACCGGCAAGCCTTTGGAAGTTATTGAAAAGGATACAGACAGAGATAACTATATGACTCCAGAAGAAGCAAAAGAATATGGACTTATTGATAATATTTTCAAAACAAGAAAGGCAAACTAAGCTTTGATTAAATACTGCTTTTCTAAAATTTTACACTTTAAAGGAGATGTATGAAAGATATTGAAATGTATTGCTCTTTTTGTGGTAAGCCACAAAGTAGTGCGAAAAAATTGATTGCAAGTCCTAATGGTGATGCGTATATTTGTGATGATTGCGTCAGGATTTGTCTTGACATTGTAAAGCAGGACAGTTTAAAGATTAAAGTCTATAAAGATTTGGAAATTCCTTCTCCAAAGGAGATAAAAAAGCAATTAGATTATTATGTAATCGGGCAAGATCAAGCAAAAAAGGTGCTCTCGGTTGCTGTATTTAATCATTATAAAAGAATAAATTATAATAATCATCTTAAACTTGATGGTAAGAAAAAGAAAAATGAAAATAATGTTGAACTTGAAAAAAGCAATATCTTAATGATTGGCCCAACAGGTTCAGGCAAGACTCTTCTTGTTAAGACTTTGGCGAAGATACTTGATGTTCCATTTGCTGTTGCTGATGCCACAACATTAACTGAGGCTGGCTATGTCGGAGAAGATGTTGAAAACGTCTTATTAAAATTAATTCAAAATGCTGACTACGATATAACACGTGCTGAAAGAGGAATTATCTATATTGACGAAATTGACAAGATTTCAAGAAAGAGCGAAAATCGTTCAATAACAAGAGATGTCGGCGGTGAGGGAGTTCAACAGGCTCTTCTTAAGATTATCGAAAGCACAATCGCTTCCGTTCCACCTCAAGGCGGAAGAAAGCACCCTCATCAAGAGATGCTTCAAATAGACACAACAAATATCCTCTTCATCTGTGGCGGAGCATTTGTCGGCTTAGATGATATCATCTATAAGCGTATGGCATCTTCCGCTCTTGGCTTTAATGCTGAGATTAAAAATTCTTCTGAGAGGGCAAAAATTGATTACTCTCAAGATGTTCAGCCTGATGACTTAATCAAATTTGGCTTGATTCCAGAATTTGTGGGAAGATTACCAATTATCACCGGACTTGATAATTTAGATGTAAGTGCGTTAGAAAAAATTTTGGTTGAGCCAAAGAATAGTTTGATTAAGCAATACACCGAACTTTTTAAGATGGACGGCTTTGAACTTGAATTTGAGAAAGAAGCAATAGGCTATGTTGCAAACAAGGCACTTGAGCTCAAAACAGGTGCTAGAGGCATAAGAACGATTATGGAAACACGAATGACCGAACTTATGTATGACCTACCTGACCCAAAAGTTTATGAAAAAGTTATTATAACAAAAGACTTTATGGAAAAGGGTGCTGAGCCTAAACTTATTGAAAGAACGGACTCTGAGCAAAATAAGAATGCTATTTAAATACAATAAAAATAACAAAATTCTTGAAATTAGATAAAATTTTTGAAAATGTTTGTTAAAATAGTTGACAGACATAAAATATTATGATATAATCATCGGCGTATGAAAGTAGAAGTTCCCTTCTCACCTGTCGAATTTCGTTTTGACACGGTCACAAAATTTAATAAGACTTTTATTATATTTTGGTAGGGAGCATTCTTTCTGCCAAAATTTTTTTAAAGGAGATTACGACAATTTTTAAGGAACAATTAATAAACGAACAAATCACCGCTAGCACGGTAAGACTAATCGGCGAAGACGGTGAACAATTAGGTGTTATGCCTATTGAAAAAGCAAGGCAGATTGCCGATAATGAAGGACTTGACCTTGTTTTAATGTCTGGAAATTCCAATCCTGCTGTTTGCAAAATTATGGATTATGGAAAATATCGTTTTGACAGCATTAAGCGTGAAAAGGAAATGAAAAAAAATCAAAAGATAGTTGAACTTAAAGAAATTCAACTTACGATGCGCATTGACCAATATCATATCAATTTCAAGCTTAAAAGTGCACAAAAGATATTGCAAGAGGGTGATAAGGTTAAAGTGTCACTCAGAATGAAAGGGCGTGAACAAGCATATTCAAAAAATGCTGTTGAGGTTGTTGAAAACTTTGTTAACGCACTTAGTGAATTTGGCTCTGTTGATAAGAAGCCAGAGATTGTTGGAAGAAATGTAATCGTTGTAATCAATCCAAAAAAGACAAAATAAAAGGAGAAAAGTTATGCCTAAGCAAAAAACACACAGTGGTGCAAAAAAACGCTTTTCACTCACTGCAACAGGGAAGGTTAAGTATGCAAGACCTGGCAAGGGTCACTTCTTAACGGTAAAAAACAAAAATCGCAAGAGAAAACTTAGAAAGGGGTCTTATATTGCAGGAAAGAATGCAAACAACATTAAGACACTTCTTTGCAAGTAATGGAGGAGAAGTATGAGAATTAAAAGAGGTGTAAACGCAGTTAAGAAGCGTAGAAAAATCTTAAAGTCAGCCAAAGGTTATTTTGGTGCAAAGAGCAAGCTCTATAGAACCGCAAGAGAGCAAGTTATGAAATCTGGTCAATATGCTTATATTGGCAGAAAACAAAAAAAGAGAGATTTCCGTGCTCTTTGGATAACAAGAATCAATGCTGGTTGCCATCAAAATGATATCTCTTATTCAAGATTTATCTCAGGCCTTAAAAAAGCAAATGTTACGCTCAACAGAAAGGTACTTGCTGATATCGCTGTTCGTGAGCCAGAAACTTTCGCTAAACTTGTAGAAACTGCAAAGAAGGCTTAATGGAAAGGGCGAACAGGGACTTAATTTTAAATTTAAAAAAGCAAAAACACGATAAGTCTTTGCTTTTTTTGGATAATGTCAAAATAATTAAGGATGCTCTTCCAAATATAGATGCAAAGTTGATTTTGACAGCAATTGAACCCTTGCCTTTTGATGCTGGAAATGTTTTAGTTTATAAAACTGATTATAAAAATATTGAAATGCTTGCTGACACAGTGACTCCTCAGGGAGTGCTTTGTGTGGCAGAGTTAAGAAAAAGTGAACTCGTTGTTCCAAAGGGGAATTTTTTAGTTTTAGATTCTCTTCAAGATCCGGGGAATATGGGAACTCTTATAAGAACTTCAGTTGCTTGTGATTTTGATTGCGTCTTTGCAGTAAACTGCGTGCATATAACAAATTCCAAACTAATAAGAAGTTCAGTGGGAGCTGTTTTCAATCAGAAAATCTATGAGATGTCAAAAGAAGAATTTATTAAATTTGCAAGTTTAAATAATTTACCTCTTGCTAAATGCGACATGAATGGCGAAAATATATTTACAACTAAATTTGACAAAAATTTAGGTATTGTTGTCGGAAACGAGGGACAAGGAGTAAGTGAGGAAATTTCAAAACTCTGCAGACTCTCTCTTTCAATACCTATGAAGGGAAATATCGAAAGCTTAAATGCAGGCGTTAGTGGGTCAATAATCATGTATCAAATAGCAAAGGAAAATTTAATTTGATTAAAAATTTATATTCGGTAATTGTTCTTTAATTTTAATTTCAAATTTATCTAAACCTAACATTGCTCGATATAGGAGGATTTTCTCATCTTTTGTTTTAATTATCAAATTATTAAATTTAGTTTTTTTAATTTCTATTATGTCGCTATAATTTATGATTTTTCTATCAAATGGAGAAACATACACAAAAAAGCTCTCAAAATATAAGACACTTCTATTTAACCAAATAACTAAACAATCATAAATAATTGATATTAATAATAAAGGTATTGATATAATATAAAAACTAAAACCCACTTCTTCAGAAATGATATCAGAAGCGACTAATAACAGCATAGATAGAATTGTAATTATAGAACAACATACAATAAAGAATGTTATAATAGCTTTATGAAAATAAACTTTATTATTTTGTTCAGCCATTTTCTCATCTTTCTTTACACTATTTGTTATTTTTGGAAGAGTAATTACTAATATAATTTCTATAATTAAAAAACTTAAAACTCTAATTAAAATATCCATATAAATATAATATCATATAGTTTAAATTTAGTAAACAAATTTGACAGATTTATTCTTTTTTCTTATAATTTAAATGTAAATTAAAATTTAGGAGGTGTTTATATGTCAGGTCACTCAAAATGGCACAATATTCAAGCACGTAAGGGCAAATCAGATGCTGCACGTGGTAAAATTTTTACAAAGATTGGTCGAGAAATTGCTGTATGCGTTAAAGCAGGTGGGCCTGACCCGAACACAAACAGTAAGCTTCGTGATATCATCGCAAAGGCAAAGCAAAACAATATGCCAAGTGATAACATCGAGCGTTCTATTAAAAAAGCGTCAGGCGAATTAAGCGGAATTAACTATGAGGCAATAACTTATGAGGGATATGGTGTTGGCGGTTCGGCAGTTATTGTGGAATGTCTGACCGATAACAAAAATAGAACTGCAGGAGATGTTCGACACGCTTTTGATAAACACGGCGGAAGTTTAGGCTCATCAAATTGCGTGTCTTATCTATTTAATAGAAAGGGTATTGTGCTTGTTGCTGATGTTAAAGACGTTGATGCTCTTATGATGGACTCACTTGACGCAGGAGCGGTTGATGTCGTCGAAGATGAGGACGTTGTTCAGGTAATAACTGAGCCAAACGAACATACAAAAATGCAAGACGCACTTGAAAAAAATGGCTACAATGTGGTATCTTCAAGCACTGAGCTTGTGCCAGATAACTATGTTGATTTAAATGATGACCAACTTGCAAAATTCAACCGTATGGTTGATGCTCTTGAAGATTTAGATGATGTTCAAGAAGTATATCACAATGTGAATATGTAAAAGGCAGATATAGTCTGTCTTTTTTTATTAAAAAATCTTACATTTTTGCATTTTTTATTAATTGTAATATTAAATAGTTTGACAAAATATGAAAAAAAGTTTAAACTAGAAATGTGTGAAAATGTTTCACATAAATTAAAAGGAGTAAATGCGAAAATGGGAGGAATGTTATTAGACGTCACTCCTGCAGTCGCATCTGTGATAGCAATAGTTTGTCTAATTGCGGGACTTTTGATTGGTGGCGGAGCTATTATTCTTTATACCAACAAAAAAATGCAAAAAAATAAATCAAATGCTGTTAAAATAATCGAAGATGCGTATGCAGAAGCAAAGACAATAAAAAAAGAAGCCTTGCTGGAAAGTAAGGAGCAGTCTCAAAGAGTTAAAGATGAAATTGAGGCTGAAGTTAGGAATAGGCGACAAGAGGTGACCAAACTTGAAGAACGCCTAAATCAGCGTGAAGAATTTATCGAAAAGAAGGAGCTATCTCTTGATAAAAGAACAGAACAACTTGAAGACGATAAAAAAGAGATTGCAGAAATTAAGCAGGGATTAGAAAAAGAAAGAGAGGGCTTAAACACTCTCAAACAACAGACTATGCAAGAGCTTGAAAAAGTGGCAAAAATGTCGAAACAAGAGGCTGTTGATATGCTTGTCAATTCAATGCGTGAAGATGCTCAAAAGGAGGCTTCGGTCATTGTTAAAAAAATCGAAGAAGATGCAAGAGAGAACGGCGAAGCGAAGGCACGTGAAATAATCGGACAAGCTCTTCAAAGATGTGCAACTGAAACAACACAAGAAATGACCGTATCAGTTGTTAGTCTTCCAAACGACGAAATGAAGGGTAGAATAATCGGCCGTGAGGGAAGAAATATTAGAGCCATTGAAGCTGCAACTGGCGTGGAACTTATTGTTGACGACACACCTGAAACAATCACAGTTTCTGGCTTTGACCCAATACGTAGAGAGGTGGCAAGACTATCGCTTGAAAAACTCATCACTGATGGCAGAATACACCCAACAAGAATCGAAGAAATCGTTGAGAAAATGCAACGAGAAGTTGATAAAACAATTAAACAAGCGGGAGATGAAGCTTGCAACGAAACGGGAATTTATAATTTAAATGGCGAACTTGTCAAAGTTTTAGGTAGATTGAAATATAGAACAAGTTATGGCCAAAATGTTCTGAAACACTCCATCGAAACTTCAATAATTGCTGGACTATTAGCGTCAGAGATGGGTGCAAATGTTAAAATTGCTAAGCGTGGTGGACTTCTTCACGACATCGGCAAAGCACTTGACCAAGAACTTGAAGGCACACACGTTCAAATAGGCGTGGAGCTTGCAAGAAAATACGGCGAAAGCGAAGAGGTTGTTCACTGTATTGAGGCTCATCACTTTAATGTGGAATTTAAAACAATTGAGGCAGTAATCGTTCAAGTTGCTGATGCCATATCTTCTTCAAGGCCGGGAGCTAGACGTGACTCATTTGAAAATTATATCAAAAGACTACAACAACTCGAAGAGATTGCCAACAGTTTTAAAGGGGTTGATAAATCTTTTGCAGTTCAAGCAGGAAGAGAAGTGCGTATAATCGTTAAGCCGGAAGAAATTAGTGATAGCCAAGCAATGTTTATGGCAAAGGAAATTGCAACAAAAATTGAAAACGAGATGCAGTATCCAGGTCACATCAAAGTTAACGTGATAAGAGAAAGTAGATTTATTGAAACTGCGAAGTAGTATTTTTGCTAGATAATAGCATATCAATATATGTAAGCAAAAATTTGCTTTCATAATGATAAGGATAGGAGAAAAATATGTTCAAATTGAAGCAAAAACAGAGTGTAGAAACTGATGATGAAATCGTCAAGGTTGAACCTCCAGCAGAAAAAGAAAGCGAACCAAAAGAAGAGACTGTAAGCATTCAGAGTACAGTAGAGGAAAAAGGAAAGAGAAAGGAAGAAAAAAAGGTAATAAAATGGGGGCCTAATAGAATATTACAATGCTTTGCCTATTTTTCTGTCATTCTTATTGCAGTAGCAATGATTTTAAGGCTTGCTTTTTCAAGGAGCTCTGTTCCGCAAATTGCTAAATCGATGCAGGGTGTGGGCGAGTGTTTAGCATATATCGTCTGTATCTGGCTTGGTTTCTACTTTACAAGAAAAAGAGGTAATATTTGGTGGCTAATCGGCTGGATAATTGCTTCCGTTATCCTTGTGATTTTCTATATATTTGCTTTTGCTCAAGAATGATAAAAGGAAAATATGAAGAAGAGTAGTATAGTTTATATAATCAGTGCTGTTATAATTGTTCTATGCATAATTTTTGCCTTGCTCATAGATGTGTGGGCAGGCTTTTCCTATTTTGTCTTTTCGTTTATGACGCTTTTAACTTTAGTTTGGGCAGGGTATCTTATTTATAATTATCTCACTGACTTTAAAAAACAGTTAGAAGAAGATTTTGCCTTTTTTAAGGCAGAAAAAATTAACGCTACAAATGTTACATCTGAGGAATTTGAGAAAAATGAGCAAGCCTATCGAAAAGAATTTAATAAAAGAACAACGAAAACTAAGATTTTTGAAATTTGCAAGATAGTTCTTTGTTTTGGCTTTGCCGGCCTATTCATATTTGCAATGTTTGTAGCTTGATATATAAATTTTATAAAGGAGGAAAGATTATGAAAAAATTCGGGGGGGGGAAAAAATCTCAGCACTTAAATTATGATATTTGTGTTATCGGTGGTTGTTCTATTGATTTGACCTATTATGAAGATGGTAGCGAAGAAACTTTTTTTGGTGGTAAAGCGTCAAATCAAGCAGTGGCAAGTGCTAGGTCAGGAGCTAAAACTTGTATAATAACCAAATTAGGTAAGGACGAATATTGCCAACCGATAATAGAAAATCTAAAAAATAATGGCGTTGATGTTTTTGCTACCATAACTAGTTTAGCAAAAAACGATGTATCAAAAATATATATTAAAAATGGTGACAATACCATTGAGCGCCATAGCGAAATGATTAAAAAGTTTGATAAAAAACTTATTGATAAATACAAAGATGTAATTTTATCATCAAAATTTATAGTTATTCAAAATAAAGCGCCACATTCTTTTACTAAGTATTTGGTCGAATTTTGTAATGAACATGGAAAACAAATTGTTTTAACACCTTCCAATCCTTCACAGCTTTCAATTAAAGATAGTGATAATTTAAAATTGATAAATAAAATTTCATATATTTGCGCCAATGAAAAGGAAACAAAAATCGTTTTCAATAGCGAAAATATAGAAGAAATTGTTAAATCATATCCTAACAAACTTATAACAACACTAGGAGCAAAAGGACTAATATATAGTGACGGTAACAAAATTATTAAATTACCTGCTATAAAAATAAAAAATGTTATTGACACAACAGGGGCAGGAGATACCTTTTGTGGCAACTTTGTTGCTAACCTTGTAAAAGGGGACACTATTCATAATGCGATAGCAAAAGCGCAATATGCTTCTGCTTATAAAATTCAATTTAAATCAGCTCAGGCTGGTATGCCAACAAAACAAGAACTTGAAAAGTTTGTTAGAGGATGCCATGAAAATAGAGCAAAGATTTAAATACAAAAATGAGCTACTTTTAGCAAAAAAGCTTATAGTGAAATGTTATAAACAAAGCACAAAAGATGTGCATATGAATATTAAAGTTAAAGATGATAAATCATTAGTTTCGAATGTTGATATAAACTTAGAAAAATCATTAATCTCTGCTATCAAAAAGGTCTATAAAGGCGATAATTTTTTAACAGAGGAAACTTCAAATAATACTGATTTGTCGAATAGGACATGGGTAATTGACCCAATAGACGGCACCGCTTTCTTTGTTAGAAATTGCCAGTTTTATAGCGTTCAATTAGCTTTTTATGATGAAGGCGAAACACAATTTTCTATTATTTATCTTCCAAAAAGTCACGATATGTATGTCGCAATCAGGGGAGTAGGAGCATTTTTAAATAACAAAAAAATCCCATCTCGTCAAGGGGATATGTCGTTTGAAAGATGTAATGTTGCTGTTTGTGGGGCTCCGTCAAAATGGAACAGCGAAACAACTGAGAAAATTGAAAAGATATATAATTATGAGAAACAAGAGTATCAATCTCCAAAATTTTTGTTGATAAATTCATCTGGCTTTGCCTATACACTTTTAGCAAGCGGGGTGGTGGATTTTTTCTTTCAAACTGTTAAAACTAAATGGGACTATATGCCAGGGGACTTGTTAGCCAAAGAATTATCTGCAAAGTGTTATAATATTAACGATGTGAGAGTTTATTCATTTTGCCCGCAATTAGATACCTTTTTAAATTTAGAATAGATAAAATATCTTGAAAAACATGATATAATTAAGGTGATAAAATCGGCTAAAATATGAGGAAAAGGCATAATAAATTTATAGTTTGCTATATAAATAGCTAATAAAATATTGTCAAAAGCCATCAAATTTTGTTGGTGATAACACATCTTATCTATTCGCAAAAGACAGGTTTTGCGAATAGATATGCTATATTTAGAGTAGTACGCAATAAAAACACACAAAATGTTGTGGTATTATGCATTTTCTTATATAACAAACATTTTTATGTTTAGAAACGATTTTTAATTAATAAGATGAATAATTCCTCATGCTAATTCTTATAAACTTGTACCTAAACTAATATTAATTTTTAAATAATCATCTTTTGGATATAATTTAGGATTAAATTTTTTTAAGGATTTATTCAATATTATACTCATCTATCATTTGTATTGCATACTACTATTAAATTTTGAATTAATAGTCCCCCCAAAAAATTTTTAAATATAAATGAAAAAAAACAGCTTAAGATTGCAAACTTTTGAAACTAGCAGAAAATTTAGAATTTTGCCAAAGTGACAAAATCCTTTTTTTATTTAGCATGCATACTAATATGTTTACTATATTTTCTAAATATTATAGTCATGTTATCATATAGAGAATAAGAAAAAATCAATTTACGCTGACTATTATATTTTATTTATGTTATAATTAGATTATAAAATTTTATTTAAATGTTAGAGATTTATTATGAAAAGTTTCAACTATGTAGAATGTTTATATAAAAACAGGAGAAATTTAAAAAGACTAAAATAAAGACAAAATAGAACTAAAAAAGGAAATTTGTAAATTTTGGAGTATATGTATATTATCTTTGCTTGGAGGTTTTATGCGAATAAAAGACAATCTTAATAATAAGAAAATTAAATATGAATATGTGTCAAAAAAAGGTTATGGATTTGAATTAGATAATCCAATTCAAGTTGCAAAAGTAAATGATATATATTGGCTTTTAAAAAATATATATTTGAAAAATTCTTGCGGGAAAATCATTGATTATGACAGACGTTCAATGAAAAGTTCGTTATATAGGGGTTTAGTAGACAATTTTGAAGTTTTGTTTGAAATTAAAAATGGAAGTGAATTAGAATATAAATTATATGATTTATTTTTTTGCGCATATCCCAAACTTGAAGATGAAAGAACAGAGACTGGATACATATTAGAAAATTTTAATAAAGGTATTGAAATTCCAAATGAGTTTCAGTTAATAGATAAACAAATAATAAATGAACAAAACAAAATAAATTGTAAACTATATATTTTTTTTAATTTTGATTTATTTAACTATGCCTCAACATTATAGTAGCCAAGTGCAATTCCCATGA
>CALVYQ010000002.1 GCA_944372335.1 uncultured Clostridia bacterium
ATTAAAGAAAAAGCAAGAGGCAGAAATGTAAAAATTTAGGGTAGGAAGAAAATTCCTGCCCTTATTTTTTATAAAACGATACAATAAAATACATTATAAAAGAATACAACACAAACATTTTTTACATAAATTTTGGAAGAATTCGTAGACAATTCGTAGACATTGCCCGTTTTTAACTCTTTTTGATGAAAATTATGTTAATTAGATTTTGTCAATTTTTGTAATGAAAAATGATTTTGTTATAAAAATTATTTTTATAATTTTATGGTTAAAATAAAAAATCTAGCTACAATTAAAATCGCTAGATATTTTTTTTAATATTTGGCATAAATACAGAATGTTATTTTAGTCGCCAAGCGTAAGGCTTGTGGTGCGCCATGGGCGATTCGAACGCTCGACCTTCTGTTCCGTAGACAGACGCTCTATCCAGCTGAGCTAATGGCGCATATTAAGTTTTTTGTTTCTTTTTTATGGGAGAAATCGAACCCAAGACCATCTCTTCCGTAGGCGAACACTCTATCCAGTTGAGCTTTAAGATTTTATAGGCAAAACATTCAATTTTGATGAGTAAATATGAACGCTTTGCTATGGCAGACGGACTAAATTTTTTGGCAAGTCGCCAGCCTCTTAATTTTTAATCGCTTTTTATTATAACACATTTATTTTGATTTTGCAATAAATTTTAACTAATTTTAAAATCAATTTTTGTTTAAAATTTTTAAGTATTTATAATCAAATTAAATAAATAATTGACATATAGTTTAAAATATTGTATAATAATAAGAGTAGGAGGGAAATATGGCAGAGAAAAAGACAAGTTCAAAATCATCAAGTTCAAAGTCTTCAAGCTCTTCAAAGAGAAATGTCTGGGGACTTAACAAGATTTCATTCTGGACCATTGTTGCTGTAACAATCATATATGCAATCTCAATCGTTCTTTCTGCGATTGGTGGAAACGCACTTATGACAGCAACAAGAATTATGCAAGGAATTGCAACCGCTGTTATGATTGTGATTGTGGCAATTCTTGCTTGGCGTTATGTTAAGTCAAAGCCAACAGTTTGGAAAGTGCTTTACATTATTTGCTTGTTGATTGTTGTTGCCGGAATTATCGTTCCATTATGCACAGGTGCTTAATAAAAAATCGCAATTAAATATTGCGATTTTTTATTTATGTTTAATTAAATAATTCATATAATTTTCTATTTATATTTAAACATATAATTTATTATTTTATATTTATATTTAAACATATAATTTATTATTTTATATTTAAATTTAATTTCGATTTTAATAAAAACTCTATTATGATTTAATAGAGTTTATATTTTGATAATATTTTTAATTAAAAATGAAGCACTAATGAACTTAATGTAACTTCTGTTGTGCCAGCAGGTATGCTTCCATAGATAGTGTTTAAGAAGTTATATATTGAATAGTCACCGTTTAAACTGCTTAATTTAAAGGTTATTCTACGTTCATCACCGCCTTCCAAGATGTAACTGAATGAAACAGGTTCAACTGTAGCTCCAGATGTATCTGTAAAGTTGCTGTTAAGGTCATAAGCAAAGATACCGTCTTCATCAATTATAGAAATGTTGAAGTTTGTGATAGTAAATTCGTTTGGATTGTTGATAAGAGTGTTGCCATTTGCACGTATATCTGTTGGATAAGTTACGCCATCAATTGTCAACGATGTAACTGATTCGGTAACATCACTTGTCAAAACAATGGAATCGCCTTCGTCATAGTTACCTAAGATGTAATTAAATAGTGCAGATGTACTTCTAAAGTTTTGACTATTTACAGTAACTTCTCCTGACCAAGTTTGAATATTGTCATATTCTGTCCAATTGTTTTCGATGAAGAGTGGGGCAAGTCTTGTAGAGTAGTTAGAAATTGTCACGTTGTCGATTGTGGTTGTTCCTTCATAGTCGCTATCTGAAACTGTAACTGTGAATGAAAGTGCTGTGTAGTTAAGATTGATAGTTTTGGTTGTATTTCCTGCAAATATGCTTGAAGGAAGAATGATTGAACCGCCAGATGTTGTTACCGTACTATTAGAATATGAGTGGTTATAGTTTAAGTGTCCAACTGTTGTTCCTCCGATATTTGCTGATGTTATCTGATAGCCCAATCTACGAGCTCCACTTGGAAGAGCTACGGAAGATTGTGTGTCTAGTGCTGTTGCCTGACCAAGATAAGAACTACCGTTGTAAAAGTTAAATGTATAGGTTTCAGCATCTCTTGTGAAGTTAACTGTTATATTAATTGTTCCGTTTGCACTGTCTGGATTTCTTGCCATTATCGCATCAACGAGATCTCTTGCATCTCCATAATATGTGCTATTATATGTGAAGTTTCTAAAATCCCAAGCATATTGACCGAATGTCCAATTTGTAACCACGCTGGCAGAATCAAGAGCGGTTATATTAACATCGCTTACAGTAAATGTTGAGTTGTTTCTGTATGTTGCGGTTGTGCCAGAAGCAGAGCCGGTAACATGAACAGTATATGAGATTGGAGTTTCTGAAAGTTGAACATCAATATAGTTCACTCCATCATAACTTGGATTTGCAATCATATCTTCTGTGATTGTTGTAAATTCTTCTCCATTATAGAGCCAAGTTGCTGTGTAGCCATCTCTTTTATAATTATTCACACTTTCAATACTGTGAGTTGTATAGTTGTTTCTATTGAATGAATTGCCTGTAAATTCCAAATTTCCGTCATTATAATATCTAACTTGGAAAGATGGTATATCTTTGTATAATGCTGTTATCTCAATAGGTTCTCCATCTGCAATAGAAGGGAAGATAGCATCAGTATAGATAACATCTTCGTTACCATTGACAATATATCCCAAGAAGTCTTGAGTTTCAGTGTCGGTAAGAACAGGTAACTTTCCCTCGCCTGTCAAAGCTTCGCCATATTCAAAGGTATATTCTTGACCTTCATATCGCACTGTGTATTTAATAATATTGAAGATAGCAGTGATATTTTCGTAATCGCCTGTTTGGAAAGAAAGAATATCACTTTCAGAAAGCTTTTTGCCTTCAAGTTCTAAAGTGAGTTCTTCTTTAATAGTTTCATCTGTTGCTTCATCTATTTCGCCGATAAGTTTAACATATTCCTCATGTGTGCCATCGAACCAATACAAGAAGTTAAAGCCTTCGCTGGAATATTCCACGCTTGTTGCTTTTGAGTGGCCATTTATGACACGATATGTGCCACTTTCTGCGTCATATCTAACAGTGGCACTTGAAGAAGAAATCGTTGGTGCGTCTATATTTTGACTGTCGGTGTATATCTCGAAAGTTGTAGCCGCATTCATAGAATAATATACAGCGATAACAGTGCCGGCAATAAATAAAGGCAGAACCACCGTAAGTGCACAGATAAGTAACACCTTTGCTAATTTACTGGACATAATAACCTCCTAAGTTTGAGATTATTATACCACATATTTTCATTTATTTCAATACCCTTTTATAAATTTTGCGAAAAACTTGTAAAAATTTATCAACAATCCATCAACATTTTGTCGGCAATAAGTGCAATTAGCTCACCATTTGTCGGCTTTTCGTTTCGATTATATATTTTAAGGCCGAAAATATTGTTGATATTCTCAATCTTGCCTCTGTTCCAAGCAACTTCAATAGCGTGTCGCATTCCCCTTTCCACCTTGCTGGAACTTGTATCAAAACGCTCGGCAATGGTCGGGTAGAGTTTCTTTGTGATGGAGCTGATAATTTCCGGCTCTTCCACTGCAAGCTTCACCGCCTCTCGAAGAAATTGGTAGCCTTTGATATGTGCAGGAATGCCGATGCTTATAAAAATATTGGAAATCTTTTCATCAAGTTGCCTATTTTCTTGACTATGGTTATTAGACAAAATCTCGTTTATTCTACTTTCCAAATTTTCAGCATTGATTGGCTTAATCATAAAATAACTTGCTCCCATCTGTAGTGCCTTGGTCACAAAGCCACTGTGTGAAAGGCTGGAAATAAAGATGACTTTTGGAGTTTTTTCTTTCAAAACCTTTATCTTTTCAAACACAGCAAAGCCATCTAACTTTGAAAGCATAACCTCCATCACAAGAATATCTGGTTGAAGTTTGATAACGCTGTTTGTCACCTCTTCGCCGTCACTAGAAGAACCCACAACCTCAAAGCCCTCTTTTCCTTTAAAGTAATCTACTAAGTTTTCTCCGTCTATATCAGCAATATAAATTTTTTTACTCATTTTTAACTCCTTATTTTTTGCTCTTTCTGCAAAACATTATTAAGATAGCATAATTATTACCAATACTAAAAGAAGAAAATGCCGATATTATGTCGTGTTTAAAAGATATTTGTCGAATTTTGGCTGAAAGGAAAAATTTAATGTAAAAATTAAAAGAATTGTCCTTTCTTTTAGAGGAAATTAGGAAAAAATTAAAAAAAGAATATTTTTGCAAAGAATAAAATAGAAAAACCACTTTTAAATAAATCTTCATAAAAAAACGCACCTAAATAGGTGCGTAAATTTTTATAATTTAATATTAGTGGTTAGATTTTAAATATTAGCTTCTATAAACATAAGATGAATGCCTTTCTTCATAGCTTGTAACGCCTAAAAGTTGAGTAGCACCTGTTGAAATGCTAACTCTATAAAGATATACGCCACTATCAAGTGATGTTATATCCTCTTCTTCGTCACTCACTTCAATTCCAGCCTCTTCTTTCTCTTTGTCTATAAGTTCTTGCTCCTCATCAGTCAATGCTTCAAGTCCAGCATAGAAGTAGATATAATCTCCATCATAACTATATACTCCTGTGTTTATTGATGTCATTGTTGCAAGCGTCTTAGTCGCTGTCAAAGATATATCTCCGTTTCCTAGAGCAAGTCTTGCAAAGTCAACCTCATAAATTCCTGTTGAAGTGATGAGATAGGCAAGTCTATCATCAACAACCATGATTGTAGCACTTGATAAGTCTGTTCCCTCAGCATCACTAATAGATACCTCTCCGCTTCCGTTCATAGTGTTTTTATAGTAAATACTTTCATTTGCGGTATAAATTACCGTTTCTAGTGATGTGCCATATTGAATGACAAAAACATTCGATATTGTTGCTGTGGAAAATTCGTGTGCATTATCAACAAGAATGATGTTGTTTCTATAGAATTCTCCTGACAAGTCTTTTACATTGTTATAATATGTTCTTGGGATTGAACCAGAGGTGTAGGTGTAGAAGATAAGGTCGTTTTGTCTATAAACGAAGGAAACAGTACCATTTTTATCCCCTACAACCATAGCTTCCTCAGCATCGTTTGCTGTGACTGCTATCTCTTTAACTCTTGAGACACTGTTTTCGTCAGAGTCTGTGAAATATATCATACCATTCCATTCATCTGTGTAGCCATCAAGCTCTGCTCCCTTTGTGCTTGGAATAGCCACACTAGTGACACGTTCACCTAAAATTTTTGTGCTTCCTCTGCCGTTATTTAATCTTGTAACAAACAAGCTTTCGCCAGCATACGCCACAACATAGTAATTTCCATCATATTTGAGCACTTCAATCTCATTGACCTCGCCTTGGTATGTGTAAATCTCTCTGTTACCGTCACCATTTAACTTCACAGAGCAAAGCACAGAATAATTAAATTGATAGGACGCTCCCTCTTCATTTGTGTAGCGGTGAACATCAGGCTTTAAATAATAGATATAATTGCCAATTGCAAACATAAATTGATTTTCATTTGCAATAGCTTCGCTGTTGACTTTCTCCACTCCATTAGGTGTAAAATTTTGACCCTTAGCATCGACATTTTCAAGATTTATACGTGCAAGATATGAGCTTTTTCTCACATCTCTCAGGCCTGCTAAATCTGTCAAAGAAGAAACTTCGTTATATGCATTGCCAAAATAGAGATAATCGCCAATCGTAACACCAGCATTGCCGTTGTAGATAAGTTCGCTATTATCGTTTGTGACCATCGAAACAGTGGAGCAGCCCGCAAGGACAAATCCAAAAGATAGAATGCAACATAGAACCATTAAAAATTTTTTCATAGTAACTCCATTTGTCTATTTTACAATATTATAATTAGCATTGTCAATAATATTTGATTAATTTATACCCGCCAAAATCATACAATAATCGACCTTTTATACTTCAATCGGTATGAGAGTATTATTGACAATATCGCAAGAAGTAAGATAATATGTCACCTCATTTTTTTTAAGAATAAGCTTCTGTCGGCAGTATGCGTGAATATGTCCATAGACAACGGCATCTACCTTATATTCCTCTAAGAGCTTCGTTATTTCATTATCTTCCTCTTTGAATGAGTATGGAGGATAATGCAACATACAGATTAACTTATCACCCTCTTCTTGAAGTTTCTTGGCACTATCAAGGGTGAGTTTAAGCCTGATAAGTTCACGGTTATATATTTTTATATCCTCTTCGCTCGCTTTTTTTAAATCTGGAATATTCCAAAGCCTTGTTCCGCAGATGACAACATTTTCAAACTTTATCGCATCATTTTGTATAGCGTAGAAATTTGGGGGCAAAATATTTCTTACCGCACTTATGCTCTTCCACCAATAATCGTGGTTGCCTCTTATTATCACCTTCTTGCCCGGCAAGTCTTTCAGCATAGCAAAATCGGCTCTTACATCGTCTATCTTCATTGCCCAACTGAAATCACCCGCAAGTAACACAACATCTTCCTCGGTCACCTTTGCCCGCCAATCGTCAAAGATTTTTTCGATGTAGTTCTCCCAAGTCGGCCCAAAGATATCCATAGGCTTAGGATTATTGACAGAAAGATGCAAATCGCTTATAGCAAAGATTTTCATACAAATTCCTTAAAGACTTCTTGCACAAGACGCATATCGCAACGTCCAGCGAAATTTGCCTTAAAGTGTTTCATAACGTTTGGAATAGACTTATCATCAAGTTTAGAAATCTCCACCTTTATCTCTTCACGAGTCATCTGTTTTGGAAGATAGGTGTTAGCTATTTCAATCTGACGCTCAATATTTTTAACCTCGGCTTCGTTGCCAGCCTTATGATAGTTCTCTTTTTCATCACCTAATTCTTTAATCATCTTTTGAAGGATAGAAGCTATGTCACTATCTTCAACAAGCTGACCTTTTTCACGCTTATTTATTCTTTCAAGCAAAATCTTATTCATCAAAACGCTGTAAAATGCACGTGCAACAGTATCCTTGTTTTTAATGGCTTCAATATTTGCTTTTTTAATTTGTTCTTCAATCATAATTAACTCCTTAACTATTTAAGTATATCATAAAAATAAAAAAATGCAAAATGTTTATCAAAAAAGAGATGGCTTTAATGTTCATTTTGCAAATTTTTAGTTCTTGATAGCATAAATCTTATTTTTTATCTTTTATAGATGAAAATAGTAATCTATTTTCTATTAGATATTCTCTACATCTATTATCCAAAATTTGTAAATTATTTGAGCATTTTTTTATCACTCTGACCGTCTTTGGAAAAACATTATATTCCGCATCTCGTGCGTTTTCAACAGCAAGAGCGATACTTGTTGCACGTGTCTCCTGCCTGCCGGTTATGAAGTCAATCACACTCTCTTTACGCCTACTGTCATTTTTTTGGACAATCTCTTTCACCATATATCTAAGAGACTTTCCAGCTTTAGCGTAGTTATAGATGTTTTCTGTTATCTCATAAAAATAGCCCGTTCCAAATTTCATACCATAATAGTCACGAATACCGCAGATATCACCGATATAGTAGCTGTTGCCACGCTTAAAGAAGCCACCCTCTATGCAGATTGCTCTGTCATATAGACGCAAGCGTCTTGCCTGAAGAATGGAAGAAATCTTTTGTAGCACTTCCTTATCAATCAAAGGCTTTACAACGCCGTCCTCATATACAATGCTGACACGCCTACCAAGAAAGCTCTTCATAACAACAGTCTCTTTCACCACATTTTTGAAATCTTCAATTAAATATAACTTTGCCATAGCTTTTCCTCAATCTGAGGATAACACAAAATTAACTGTTTGTCAATATCCATTTAGCTAACTAAGAATTTGACAACCACCGGCACGGCATTCTCCATAGCAAGCACAAAGAGGCGATTAATTTCAGGCGAATATTTCATTCCACCTTGAATAGCGATAAGTTTTTTTGCGTTTATATCCAAAGTATCTACCATACTTTCACAAATAAGATTTGAAATGACATAGTATGCGTTATCCTTGTCGATATTACCTTTGATAATTGCCTGCTTAAGCACATCATCAGAATTGAAAATGCTATCTAAGGCAAACTTTATGATATACTCTGATTTTTCCATAGAAAAACAGTTTCCGTTAGCTGAAGCTAAAATTTGCCAAGAAAGATAGAGGCTATAATGAGGCCTTAAAAATTTCGGCAAGCCCTTATTGTAAAAATATGCCAAAACATCTTGAGCAATAGCGTCTCCTTCTAGTGCCTTTGTTCCGATATCCGTGAATACCTCATCAAACTTTCCATTTTCGCTGGCGTCCAAAATCATACGACGATATTTTACAAAGCCTTTATATGCTTTATCTCTGTCAATAAATTTTTTATAGTCCATGTTCTCTCCTATGCCATTATTTTAATCAATTTAAGAAATTTCTGCAAACAAATTGCGTATTTTCCCACTTTTTTGATGAGTTATCCACATTTACACACAAGTTATCCACAATTTATCCACATTTACACATTACTTTCGACTTATATCACAACTTTTGACAAATTTATTAGAACATTGTGCAAAACTTAAATTTTAAATAAAAAATTTTTAATATAGGATTCTATATTAAAAATTTTTTTGTAATGATTATAAGATTGGAGCTCCGAGTCTATAAATTGCCTGCAAGAATTTTGTGTACCATCGTCTATCTTTATAATATTGTTGGTCAACCTTTATAGAGTTTCTAATATCCTCCATAACGCTTTTTGTATATTCCAAATTTAGTTCCTTTGAATACATTATGACAGTATCTTCAAAGTTTAGAGCAAAGGAGCGGTTGTCTGTGTTACAAGTTCCGATTGAAAGTTTATTGTCATCGACTAATAGCGCCTTGCTATGCAAAAAGCCCCGATAGAGATAAACTTCTGCCCCCAAATCAAGTACCTCTTTGAGATAGGATATTGAAACATGAAAGATGGCTTTGTGGTCAGGCTTAAGAGGAATTATTATAACCACCCTAACTCCACTTGCAAGAGCTATCTTTATAGCCGAAAGAAAACTATCGTCCGGAACAAAGTATGGCGTTTCAATCACCACATGTTTCTCTGCGTTTGTAATCATCTTTATATAGGTTTCTTTAATCTTTTGAATTGGCAAATCTGGCCCAGAATCAACAACCTGCAAATTTATATCTCCCTTTTTCCTTATTTTAGGGAAATAGCCAGCCTTGACGTATTCATCTGGAGACTTTTCCTCTTTTTGAGTGTAACGCCAATCATTTAAAAAGATGTTTTGAAGGATATACACTCCGCTTCCCTCAATTCTTATATGAGTATCTCGCCAAGGGGAAGTCTTCTTTTTAGTGCCATAGATATGGTCGTTTCTTATATTCATTCCGCCGGTGTAGCCAATTTTTCCGTCAATAACAACAATCTTTCTGTGATTACGGTAGTTCATCTTTAAATTTAATAGCCTTATATGAGCAAAAGGTGGGAAAAATTCTGCCACTTGACCGCCTGCCTTTTTGAGCTTACGGAAGAAACGTCTTGGAGCGCCCAAACAGCCGATTGAGTCGTATATAAATTTGACCTTAACCCCCTCTCTAGCTTTCTTTATAAGAATGTCCATAATCTCTTCGCCTACCTCATCGTCAGCAAAGATATAGTATTCCATATTTATTGTTTCTTTTGCGGACAAGAGATCTTTTTTTAAATCTGCCATCTTATCCGTGCCCCAACGATAAAATTTTACGCTATTGCCCGGACAGAGGATACTTCCAAAGGTATAACAGCACTTGACAAGCCCAACATCGTCTTTAAGCTCGCTTCGTAAGTTATCTTGCATGGAAAGTATTCGCTTGATTTCATCATTATAGTCAAGATAATAGAGCTTGTGCTTTCTTATCATTCGCCTTGTTCTTATCGAAAGCCCGTTGCCCATGACTATATAAAAGACATAGCCGACAATCGGAAGTATGGTGAGGATTGTTGTCCAGCAGACAATGGTGGTAAATTTCTTTCTCTCCAAAAACACCATGGATAGGAAGAGAAGAAAGTTTAATGAATAGGTGGCAACAAACACCCAGAACCAAGAATTCATCAGCCCACCTCAACATTGAAGGCTAAAATTATAACATTTCTCTCCTCTGGTGTACCTGTCTGAGAATTGACAAGTGCCTTAACCATAAATGCATAGTCGCCGTCACCTGAAATTTCCACTTGATAATTATCATCGACTCTTGTTAAACCTGTCACGCTGTCAACGGTCGTTCCGATTTTAGCTGATAATCTTGAATGGAGTATATCTTTGTCAAAACTAAGTTTAACTGTTCCGTTCTCATAGACAACGCTGTAATCGACATTGACAATGTTCTCTTCTCCAATCACATCAGCCGTTGGATAGCCTACAATGGTTGCAGATATAACCGCTCTTGTGATGATTCCAGCAGAATTTTCCGCTTCATAGTAAAATTCTTCTCGTATTACAAAAGTTGTGCTAGCTACAGAGAGTCCGGTTAACTCGTCTGTTGCCCTATCATTTTCGATTAGGTATAATTTTGAGCTAACCACATCGGTCAGGCCTAAGCCAGCATTTATTTTCTCTTTCAAAGTGTCAGCGCTAATAGCCGTTCCACTGAAATTATTGATGATGATATTTAGATTGTTAGTTCCTAAATTTATTGTGTTTGTAGCAAGTATATAAATCGTTGCTTCAAAATCAGGATTTGAGCTATCTTCTGCAATTAACTTGATAAAGAAATAGTCATAGTTGATGATAGGTTCCAAAGGCGTGAAGGAATATGGTGTCACAATATTCTCTCCACCTCCCGTAGATAACACAAGATTTCTTTGCAAGATGTTTAATTTAGAAGCAATCTCAGCTCTAACGCTACTGAGCAAAAGACTAACTTCGCCATTTTCTCCAGATGTTACAGAGTTTAATCTGAACACGCTGTCTAAGTCTATTGTATTAACGCTTTTATCTTTTAAAATCGTTATATTAAAGATGTAGTATGAGTTATTCACATTATATAGGAATCTTCCATTCATCGCACTTGTATTATCACTTGGTGGAGTGACACTTCCTGAAAGAGCATCACCAATGCTATTATCATCTAAAATCTGATAGATAGCTCCTGTCGATGTTATAGTCACGCCATTATTTCCAAGTATCTCATTAAATTTATCCTGCAAATCACTGACGATAACACTGCTTTGTGTTGTTATCGTGTCAGTATATGTTCCAAGTGAGCAGTGGAAGTTGATGGTTATTTGATAGTAGGTATCGTTTATGTTTACATAGAAATCTTTATTGATTAAACCATTAATTGCCGTACTCGCAGAAAGTTCAATAACAGATTGTGAAACTATATCTCCAGCTTCAAAGACATACCAATTTGCAGAGCCTACCATAGACAATCCAAAATGATTGATAATTAATTCGTTGAGGTTAGAGAGAGCATAGCCTGAAGAGTAGTTTGTTGCCACATCAAAGGTCGCACTATTATTGTAGTAGTAGAATGTGAAGATATAATATCTATAACTTACTTTTTCATCTACAGGTGTCTCAAGCAAGAAGTTGATGTTCGCACGATTATCGTCAAGTGTACCCATATCAATCTCGCCCTCTGCTGTTATCATTGTCATGACATTGTTTGAAGCCAGTTGATAGAGTTTATAGTTAGATTCATCGTAACTTGTACTCTCACTATACTCTTCTTTTAGCATGCTTGCTATAACCTCTTCTCTCGTTACAGCATCATGATACCACAAAAGTCTATCTTCATTTTCCGTGCTGTTGTAGATGTAATATTTCACATTGTTTTGTGTTACCTTTCCGCTTGCATCTACCACATAATAGGTTCGCTCAGCCATGCTGTATGCCGTTTCAGTGAGCGATTCATTACGCATATTGTTAAGGTTGTTTTCACTATCTATCGAATAGACGGAAGTTGCATCGGTGAAGAGGCTGAATAAATCATAATTTGTTCTTGTTGTCAATGCCACATCATAATCATAGCTCTCTCCGGCGGTATAGAAGAACAAGGTGATTTCATAATAGGTAACTGTTCCATTATCTACACTGATAACATTCACTGTTTCGACTTTTGCTTCGCTAGAGTTAAGCGATGTCTTTGTTACCTCAGCACCATTAGAAAGAGCTTCATCACCAAACACACCCTTTTCGACGTCTTCTGCTAGATATACCGTTCCTCCTAGAAAGGCTAAAGTCTGATTGTAAGTATCTGTTCCAACAGCGAGCGCCTTATACTGCACGTTGTTGTCGTTATAAGCAATGACGGTTGTTGGAGTTGCACTATAGCTTATTGTTGTGTCATTTACATAACTTTCAACAATGATGCTTTGATATTGTTGAGCAGTCGAATAGGTGTAGCTATCCTCATTGTTCCAATTGCTATATCTATCACTTGTGTTTTCCTTAACAATTCTAAATGAGCTATTTGAACCGGTTGAAGATAAGTAGTCTGCAAAGTATATCTGCTCTCCCGCAGGAACAACAATTGTTTTTTCGTCATTAGTCTCTATCCCTCTAGCGGTTACTGTTGCATCACCAAAACCAAAAGCAGTGACAGTTTCACCATCATTCAAGGTCACAAGTGCATTTCCTTCGAGAGTGTATATTCCACTTTCACTATATGTTACTAGGCGCCCTTTTTCTTCTGAATAGGCGTTCAAATGGAATCTAACCGTGCCAAGTTCAATGCCAACTTCATCTTCAAACAAGCCATCAGCCCCTGCAACGTGAAGCGTCACATCAATTTCAATATAGTTTGTGTTGATATTGAAAGTTGTGCCGGTGGTTACCGTTCCCATAGAATCTACACTAGCTCCCCTAGCCGAACTGCCGTCAGTCGAGATAGAGTAAGAATAGTAATATGGACGATCAGAAATTGGAGCACTGTTATTATTAGCTCCATCGCTACCTACTGAATATTCAAGATCTCCTGCCCATTCTGATGCTGAGATGACATAGTAGGTATATGCGTCACTACCAGTTCCTCCTGACACACTGTAATAGTTACTTACTCCAAACTCAGCGGTGGTTGTTATGCTGTTAGCTAAGGTGTAAAGGCGAACACTGTGGTTGCTGTGATAAAACTGTTTACCTTCTTCTATTAGCGTATAGAATCTTCTTGTTGTGTAGTTTTGAGAATTAAGCTCGCTTGTACTTTCAACTCTAAGAGTGATTGGCTTTGTAGCTATTGATTGAATGTTACCAAGCGTTGCATAGTTATTCGTGTTAAATGTTTTACTATTATAATCAGTATTACCATATCTAAAGGTCACACCCTCAGGCAACTCCTCGGAATTTAGATGGATATAATATGTGGCATTTGGCTCCCATTTAACGCCTACGGTGGAAATTCTGACATATTCAACATGAGTATAGTTTCTGTTATTTGAAATTGTTGTGAACGAGGTTGGCGTAGCTTTGTCACTTGTTATTGCATAGCTTACCTCAGCACCCGGCTCAAGCACAATTTCCAAAGTATCATTATAGACTTCATTACCATTATTGGTAAATGATTTTCGGTTTATCTCTTGCGTGTCGGTGAAGTTGGTTGTAGTCAAAGTGGTAGCTTGACTTCTTGATATATTAAGATTGATTCTAAGTTCGGCACTGCCAGAATCTGATGTAAGAGTAATCACCATTGTGACTCCATCAATCACCATATCTGTGCCATATAGATAACCCGGCAAAGTTGGAATTTTGAATTGAGAACCACTATTATCTTCACTATCTATTGCACTGTAGCCTGTGACCAAATCATCTTCATTATTAATCATATATCTTTCTGCTGTGATTAACTTATTTGAAGGACTGTTGCTTGTAAATGTAGAATCATATTGCTCGGAGTTATAACCATCTGCCTCTTTCTCCACGCCGTTATATTCAAAGGTTATTGAAGAAATTTCTACATCGTTGACATTGGAGATGTGGTCACCAAAGATGCTATGGCCTTCAATATATGGTATCGCATCAATCTCTTCCGTCTTGTTATACATATAAGCTTCAAAGCCGGAAAGTGTTATGTTTAATCCACCGACATTTGTGTTAAAGGTAGGATTAATATACTCTGAGTCGCTGTGAAGTGGAGAAAGCACTTGCTCGTTATATCGCACGGTGAATGTGCCATCTTTGGTGAATGTGCCATCTTCAGAGATTGTAGGTTCACCAATGTAAAGTATTGCAGAGTTATTTGTCGCTTCCCAATTTGCTACAACATCTTGATAACTATCTGTCAAATAACTTTCTCCGTTAACATCAATATAATAATATCTAATCGCTCCAACCTTTGGTGATATTGTTGGTGCATTTTCACCGCTAACATTCTGTAAATCATAGGCATAATAGTAATTGAATTCAATTCCTGACTCACCACCACCCTCATCAGCCACTGCTCTGCCCTGTTGCAAGGTTATTAATCTATATTGAGCACCTATCTGTATGATATCTCCCTCATTGACATCATAGGTGTTGACTTCTTGCACTGTCGGATTGATTGCTGCTCTTATTGCTATATAGAAGCGAATATTGAAGCCGAAACTATCCACAGCATCGATATAATAATATCTTGCACCAAGATCTATGCTGTATGCAGTAAAGGAAATGGTTGATGCAGTCAGATCAGCGTTTGCAGTATATACTTTATTGTCTGTGCTTTTCCAATTATTTAATCTAAGACCCTCTGTGCTAGTGGTATCATAGGTGTTATAGCCACTTTCAGCATTGACATTGAAGGTGTAGGTAAATCTATTTGAAAGGTTAGTCGAATTTGTCACTGTTCCGCTTCCATTTGTTCTATATACTCTAAGAACCGGCGTAACATTGGTAGCGGTTGAATATAGGTAATATTGTCCATTTCCTGTTCCACCATCATTAGTATCGGCATTGATTATATTGAATGGATTGTTGCTGGAGTTTGTGGAATAGTTCTTATCACCAATCGTCATATCATTGCCATATATCGTTCCACCTGATGCACTTTCTGCGGTGAACTCAACTTGATATGCTGGAAGCACTTTGAACAGTAAATCGGCACTCTTGCTGTAAGGATTTTCGCCTATAACTGTTGTGTATGTGAGTTTCATGGCGACAAAGTTTCCAATATTTCCTGCCCCTTGTGCATAAATTGTATAGTTATTTGGCCTTTGAGCTGTTCCTTGCGATGTAAGTGTGAGGAAGTTAGAGGTTATGCTTCCTGAATTTTCATTAAGTTCCATACCATATCTAGGAATAAGCCCCGTATCAAAGCGTTGCCCTTGAGCAACAGTTGCCGTTCCATTTTTTAAGCCTTCATGAAGGTTAAGTAAATCTTCTTCTTCAATTTTATTATCACTAAATCCATAGATTTGAAGTGTTAAGTATGCATTGTTTGCCTGTATCTCACTTGCAGTGTAGGTCTCTCCCGTTTCAGCATTCAAAATGCCAAAGCCTGAGAGCGAAAGGAGAGATACTTGTTGCCCTGTTATGATTTCTTCATAGTGATTTTGAACGCTACTTGTCACCTCAAACTTAACAGTAAGAAGAGTTGTGAAGGTAGCATTTGTTTCATATAGTCCACTTTCATAAGAGTACTTATATAAGATGTTTTGTGTCTGTTTGGTCTCTATTTTATTTGTTATTGTCACTGTTTCCATCTCTTCGGTAGCATCATCCTCCTGCAAGTAGATAGAAGCCACTTCTTTTGCTACTTCATAGCCGGCATATCTAAGCACAATTCTATTTGTTAGATATGGCACTTGCAAGAAGATTGTTGAGGTGTTTGTTATGGCATTTGTCATGTTTAAGGCATCATTTTCGCTATTATATACGCCTTGCAAGCTGTAACCACTATAGGAAGCTCCCATATCCTCAACAACGACGATGCCGGAATCTTCCACTGTTATACTGTGGATAAAGTTCTCTGTTCCGTTTTCAAATCTTAGATAATAACTGCCAGAAGCACCTGTGTTAAATTCATATTTCAACATTCTGTCTAGAGAATATAGATAGCTGTCAGTAGCTCCTGCAATATCCTCGACATATATCCTTTCGTAATTATTTTCAACTAGATTTGTGGCGTTTGTTTCCACAGTCACAACGTTATTGTTGTTGATTGTGACATAGTAGTAATCTGTCACTTCATTTACAACAATTGAAAAGGCAATGGTTCCAACTTGGCTGAGATTATTCAATCTAAACGTGAAGCTATAGTTCGGCATATCACCCGTCCTATTTGTCACACTTCCAACAAGTCCTGCTGAGGATATTGTGGTGTTGTCAACCGTCAAAACTGCGTTGTTAATTTCATCAACATAGATAGCAATATCGTAGTAATACTCACCTTGTCCAATTTTTTCTATGCTTACACGATTATCTACTTCACCATCACCATTAGGCTTTGAGAATTTTGGAGCTGAATTAAAGTAGTTATCAATTGTTTCGTTATTGTCAACATATTCACTTGTGAAGTTTGTGGTAGTTAAATTCTGTGGATTTGGATAATTAAAGTGAAGTGCAACATTTGGTTGAACCTCATAGTTATACATGATCGTAAATGTAAACATCGTCTTATCATTAAAGATGTAATTTAAAGTTAAGTCTAAAACAAAACTTTCTGCTTCAGCAACATTTTCGGCGGTAAACTCGTATTGCGTATCGTTGTTTGAGAAGGTAAATTCATCAATTTCGGCAAGCCCCACTACTCCCTCTACACCGTCATTTACATATTGACGTGGATCAAATATGCTAAGAGCATCTGAGATATCTGCGCCACCTATCTCTAAAATATTGCTGTCTTGAGCGTAAATAGTTAGGCTACTATCCTGTCTTATAACTGTGTTATCATAGCTTCTAGTAAAGTTGATGTTGAATGTAAAGCTGTAAATTCCATTTATAGTTGCCTTAATATTTGCTGTGAAGTCTTCATTAAAGCCTGTCACACGGAAGACTTTATCATCTGTAATCACAATAAAGTCTGAAGCCACAAACGTTTTGCTGGCATTATCATAAACAACATTAGAAGCTGTTGTTATTGAGGTTACTTCATATTCTATATCAGATAAATTGACAACTGTTGGCTGTTCGCCTTTTTGCGTTATGCTTGTGATAAAGGAAGAGATGCTATAGTCGTTTCCACTTTCGAAGCTTCCACTTAATTCGTCTCTAAATTCTATATCGTATCCGCCGTCTAAATTGAAGAAGATATCAAAGACATTGGTGTATTCTGTGTAAATTCCTATAGAGAAAACTGCATCTTCTTCAATCTCGCTGACTGTAGTAAAGGATAGTTCGTATTGCGAACCAGTTTGAGTAAATGTAAAATATCGAATATCGTCATTTCTTATATAATAGGTAGCACCCTCTTCTGTTGTCACTTCCTTATATTCGCTTGCAGAAAGTGTTACCTCTCCAATTACCACATCTTCCGCTAAGTCTTGCACTGTAATATTGGCAAAATCGATGGTATTGTCGGCAGTATTAAAGATAGTTGTTGGTCCGGCAGATGTGTAGGCATTGATTGGATTGTCGTCAGAAATTTCACGCAAGAATGGCTTTAAGTATTTCTCGCCGTCTTCTGAGGTTATGTGAGCGTTAACTCCTGAGATAACAGGCGTTTGAATTTCTCCCTCATTTTGAAGAAGAGTGATAGAGTAACTATAATATGTGCCAATCGTTACATTATCTTCAAAATTGCCGTCTTCGTTTTGTGTCAAACTATCACGGTCACCGCCATCAAGATTTTTAACTGTTGGGTCATAAGATGGAGCATTATTGATTATCAAGGTGTAAGTTTTTGCTGAATTTGCCACATCTTCTATTGTCCTTGTCACTTTAATTTGAATGATAGCATCTCTTCCAAGTTCTGTGAGAGTGCCCTTTAGTTTTCCGTCTGGAATTTCATTATTTTCTAAATTGAAAGTGAGATAGTTAGAGTAATCGAAAAGTTCCTCGTCATTCACCGTGACACTCTCTATTGTGTAAATGTAATTTAAGCCTTCTACAACACTTTCGTCTTCAATATTGATTACACTTGGGAAACGTGTCTTTCCAACAACACTTAATGAGGCATTTTGGCTGGTAAATTCTTCTTTGAAATTAATATTGAACTTTCCGTCAACTATATCTGTGACATATTCTGCCGTGCCGTTATACGGATATGTGACATCGCTTTCAAAACTATAATTTGGCACAATCCTTATCCTATAATATATATCATTGCTAAGTTGTTGCCCACCACTTACAGTCATTGTCAGAGTAAGTTTTAAAACAGCGAACACATCAACATCTAAATCTATCATCGAATTAAGTTTGATAGCATCATTTATATCAGAAATATCACTTGTTTTGATTATTGTGATCAAATCTTCATAGCCCTCTGTCACTGCTTCCACTTGCAAGTTATATCCTGTTGTTGTTATTTCATTTCCTGTGTTTTGTAGTAAATGGAAGCCCGGCTCTGTTAAGTCCTCATCGCTAGCATCACTAGTATTAAAATATATAATTTTTAATACGTTTTGGCCGGCACTTATATCCTCTTTTATATTATTTTCAACAAGGTCATTCATATTGCCGGTTATGATATCATAAGGATAATTTTCGCTATATACAACATATTCAAGCCCAATTCTTGTCAATCTTGTGTCAACTATGATTTTATCTGTTTTTTCAGTTATGGTATTATTTGTGAAAGTCAGAACTCCGTTTATATTGAAGCTTGATAAGTTTTGTACTCTGATTGTTTCATTGTTTGTAGTGCTTTGAATGCCTGAGCCTTGGTATTCATACGTCCACCCGTCAAGCTCATATTGAGTATTCTCAAGCAAAACAAGCTCATATCCATCACTTGTGGCAAGCACGCTATAGTTTCTTGTCTCTCCGACAGCATAACCAAGGATAGTGTCAATGAGCTCTGATGCTCCAGCACTTCCAGATTTTCCATAGCCCACTCTAAATGGCAATGAGCTGACATATCCATTGTTAACATATCCGTTCTCTCCTTCGCTGAACATCAAAGCAAAGGCATCTTCTTCGCTTACTGCATCATTTTCTTTAAGAACAAGCGAAATATTGTTTTCTATTGTTGCACCAAGTTGAGCAGAAAAACTTTCTTTTGTACGTGATAATGTGTTATCTGAAAGAGAGATAAGAGAACCGTCTTCAGAATGATAGGTAAAGGCTAGCTCTGTCTCTGTCTCTAAAACAGGCAGGCCATCACCGTCCGCACCGCTTCTTATATAGTCAATTAAGTCAGTTGCCCTGCAAAGCACATAATACGAACTTAGGTCTGTATCTGTAAGCGAGTCTGTATCTGTAAGTGAGTAAAGGTTAACATAGTCATTCCTTTGAACATAGGCATAATTTGGACTCAAAACAAAATCCACCATGATAGATAGGCCATAAGGATTATAGCCTTTATAATAGAAAGTAACAGAACCGATCTCTTTGCTTGTAACATCTTTGAAGGTAATTCCGCTTCCGCCAAGCAAAGTAGGAGTGGTTCCTACTGGCTTTTTTTCTTTTACAATGATTCCTGTTGGAGAGGAAACATATAGATTGCCATTCCATCGAGTCGAGCTCTCTCCTGTGTTGCCGTTTCTTATATTGGATATTGGTAGATAAGTGTCTAGGCTAAATGGATCGTCACTGCCTTCATCACCAAAAACTCTCACCTCATCGTTATCTCCGTATAGAAGATAGTCAGAATATCCTTTTTCATTTGCATAGGTTTCAAGAAGTGGAGAATAGTCGATATTTTTCTTTAAAACAAGCTCAAGTTTAAGGTTTACAAGTCCACTTTCGTCTGTGATATCAAATACAAGTCTCACATCTCTAGCTAAAGCGGAAATCATAGCGAAACTATATATTGGGTCAGTGTAACTTTCAACAAGATTAGCGTTGATAGTATTTTCTGTAGCGTTAGCATTGCCAAGCCCGATAATTCCATTGGTTATTCCGTTCTCCGTTTCCTCACCATGTACCAAGAACAAACTCTCGAGGTCGCTAGTGTCAAAACCTGTCATATCCGCTCTATTTAGAGTGAAAGTAACATCAACCGGCTCTTCAACCGGCTTTTCTCCGTCTTCACCGTCTCTATTAACTTTTCTATTAACTTTCACAAGGTTGTCCATCAAAATGAAATCGTTGTCTATAAGATACTTTTCAATGGTAATTGTTCCGCCATCTTTTATATCCCATTCTTCATATATTGTTTCCTGCGATGGAACTCCGTCTGTCGGGTCATACCAAATTGACGATACTCCTTCACTTTGAACGGTGAAATATATTGGAGCTAGAGAGGCACTTTCCGTCATACCGGCATTTCTATAGGTCGCTTGAACCGTGGTGGTAATTACCCTCCCATCGGTGGATAAAAACTGGGTGATTGCGTTGTTTGTTATTGTTATAACTCTATCTCCGGTTATTGGAACTTCGCTTAAATTATAGGAAGCCACATTTGTGCGAATAATCTTACCCTTCGTGTCATAGAGAATAACGGAAAGACGATTGTTTAATTCCTCAATTGCGATACTATCAGTTTGGTCCGGCCAAGTTATCGTCTGCCCCTCTAGATTAAATATCACATTTATAGGGCTAAGCTCGTCTGTTGGATAGGTCATTGCTTGTTCTTCGTTTGCCATAAAAGCATATTCTGCACTTGCCACGCTCTGTTTATAGAGAGTGAAAGATTGTCTTGCTCCGCCATATTCAACATTCACTGCACTTTCCTGCACACGCTTGCCGTTGTTATAGATGAGATATGGCGTCAAATTAACTCCTTCAACATTATTGAAAGACTCGTAAACAACGATATCTCCTGAAAATCCAGTATCTGAGATGGTTATATCTGAAGAAGTAACAATATAGTCTGCAACCTCGCCGGTTGAAGTTTCTCTAAATTCAATTCTAAGGTTGCCAGCATTATATAAGTTTAGAAGTTGGTCTCTGCGTGTTTCATCAATTGTGATATTAAATCTGAAAGAGTCCTCACTTGTTAAAACTGAAGGCAACAATATTTGGTTATTGTCAAGATATGCCTCATTCACGCTTGAAGTTAAAACTAAAGTTTTGTTTATTTCATTAAGAGGAATTGTCGCTTCAATTTCCAAACTCTTGATGTCACTTATCATCATAATAGAATATTTCCAAGTTCCATCATCTTCTTGAAGAACAAGTTCTCCATCGGCATTTGTTCTGACTGTGGCAAAAACAAGATAAAGTGTATTATCATAGCCAGAGAGCGCTGTTAGGTTAGAGCTTGGAAGTTCGTAAAGATAGATATCACCGCTTGGCAATCCACTGATATTAAAATCTGTGCCGTTTTGATAAGTATATCCATTCCCTAGTGAAATTGCGTTAAATTCAGCAGGCATTTGGCCTCCACCTTCAAACATCAAGAAATATCGTGTTGTCTGATAGACATTCTCGCTTGGAAGATTGATAAGTTCGCTTAGTTCTACGCTGTCAGAGAGCTTGCTGTCGCTATCATAGATAATTCTTAAAATATCCGTGCCTTCCTGCCAAGATATATCACTCTCCACACTGTTTTCAAAGGTAACAGTGATATGGGAAAGGGTTTCAAACTCTTGTTCTTCCGCAAGGAAAAGTTCATATTCTCCCTCTCTTTCAAGGAAGAGTGCAACGATAAAATCTGCGGTGGTCTGACTGTCAGAGGAAAGGCTATAGTTATAGTTTCCAGCAGTGCCTCCAACATTCCTTGACGGTAAGAAGAAATAATAGACAATTTGCACTACCTCTCCTTCGCTTGTCACATTAGGTAAAGTTGGCATAAAGCCGGTTGATGATGCTGCGATTGATTCAATTTGACCAGAAGTCAATCTCTCTATTGTGCCGCTTAAATTTCCTTCTTCGTCATAAGAAAACTCATAGGAATAATTGTTAATTGAGTCAGTATGCCCAGTTGCGTTAATTGTCACCTTTAAGACTTCCCCACCTGAGAGTATAATTCTGTTATTATTTGTGTTGTTGGAGCTAAGAGCTATTCCAACACCTCCTGCATAGACGGAATTTAGGATATTATCCTCTTCATCACGAATAACCACGCCCAAATTGCCATCAAACTCTGGAAGAGTGGAGTTGATTGCAAGGTTGAATTTTTTATCTACTTTTGCGTTAAAATTCTCGTTAGAAACAACAAAACTGCTAACTGAAACTTCCTTAACCGTAATATTGCTAATTGTGGCAGTTCTATATGAGCCAGAATTTGCAAGCATATAATTAATAGCCTCAGTATTGAACTCGCTATATTCTGCTTCGGTGACAAACTCTTCAGGATTGCCATCAAATTGATTTAAAAAGTCTTTTTCATATTGAGAATTGGAGAAGACAAAAAGGGTTATTTCATCGGTTGAACCTTCGCTAACCCTTGTTGCATGAAAGGTCTTTGTTATGTAGTCAAATTCAATATTATCTCTTGTAAAATAATAGAAGACATATTTCGATTCCTCTCTGCCAAAGACATTCTCGCTTCGCTCAGGACTATAATTTAAGCCCACTTTAAAATATGAGCCGACAAAGATATCGTTTAGTTCCGCCTCGCTAGCGTCTTCTGCATCATAACAATAAGCAGTTATCTCTTCCACAGGAACATCAACATTCACGCTAATTGTCACAGGATTAATGGTTGGATAGGTAGAAGTAGCTGTAATTGAAGTTAAACCTCCTGCTATGTGATTGTCGGTAGGAGAAACGGAAAGTTCGACATTAAAAGCTCTATCAAGTTGAACTGTCTCTGGCACTCTTATTATGCCATTATCTAAATATCCGTTTTCTCTCACCGTGGCATGAGTGCCGGTTGGAAGAGAAAGATTGACCGTTCTTCTATTAACATCTTCTGTGGAGGTCGAAAGAGTAAGAGAAAAACTCTCAGAGGTCTCTATAACATTAAGTTCAGAGTTATACTTTTCGTTTCCGTCCAAAACAAAAAAGATACCGCTTTCTGGATAGACAGGATTGTCGTTAAAGTCGCCTCTTATATAGAGGGCAAGCACGGTAACCCCAATAAGTCCGATAATTGAAGATATTGTGATTAAGATGACTTTCCATAGTGCCATCGCCTTTCTCTTCTTTTTCATAGCCACTCCCCTTAAATTATATTTTATAATATCAAGATAATTATACAATTATTTTTCGTAATTCGCAAACAAATAAATAAAGATTTAAAAAAATAAAAAAATATTTTTTGCAAGAAAATAAAATTAAATAAATTCTTATAAAAATCAACAACCTCATATTTTCCTTGACAAAAATTATTTAAGCGGTTATAATTATTAAAAATCTTAAAATTTACAAAAAATATAATTAAAATATCGTTTTTTTTAATAAAAAATTGATTTTTTCGTAAATTTTATTGATTTAAAAATAATTTTTGGAGAGTGCTATATGATACAAACAGTCAACGTGTCACTTGCTTTCGGAGGCAGAACCCTCTATAAGGAAGTAAACTTAAAATTTACAAAAGGGAATTGTTACGGTATAATAGGTGCAAACGGAGCTGGAAAATCTACCTTTTTAAAAATTCTCACAGGAGAAATCGAACCAAACACCGGAGAAGTGATAATTACGCCAGGCGAAAGAATGTCTGTGTTAGAGCAAAATCAAAATAAATATGACAACGAAACCGTGCTTGACACCGTACTTCTTGGACACAAACGCCTTATGGAGATACAAAAAGAGAAAGACGCCATCTACGCAAAGCCTGATTTTAGCGAAGAGGACGGCATTCGTGCAGGAGAGCTCGAAACAGAATTTGCCGAACTTGGTGGCTGGGAGGCTGAAAGTGATGCCAAAAGTCTTTTGCAATCTCTTGGCATAAAAGAAGAGGATTTCTATAAATTAATGGGTGAGCTTGACGCAAAAATCAAGGTTAAGATTCTGCTTGCACAGGCTCTTTTTGGCAATCCTGACATCTTAATTTTAGATGAGCCAACAAACAACCTAGACTTTAAGACAATCAAATGGCTAGAAAATTTCCTTTTAGACTTTGAAAACATCGTCATCATTGTCTCTCACAATCGTCACTTTTTAAATAAAGTGTGCACACATATTTGTGATGTCGATTTTGGGCAAATTAATATGTATCTAGGAAATTATGACTTTTGGTATGAAACAAGCCAACTACTTTTAAGACAACAAAAAGACCAAAACAAAAAAGCAGAACAGAGAGCAAAGGAACTTAAAGAGTTTATTGCACGATTCTCTGCAAACGCTTCTAAAAGTAAGCAGGCAACAAGCAGAAAGAGAGAACTTGAAAAGTTGACAATAGAAGACTTAAAGCCATCTTCACGAAAGTATCCTTATGTCGATTTTAAGTTTGAACAAGCCATCGGCAAGGAGATTTTAAAAGTGGAAAATTTAACAAAAAAAGGTATGTTCAAAAATCTCTCCTTTAATGTTGAACCCGACCAAAAGATTGTCTTTCTCTCTTCAAACTCCCTAGTTTTAACCACACTTTTTAACATCTTAATGGGAAAAGAAGAAGCTGATAGCGGAACGGTGTTCTTTGGCAAAACAATAAAACCGTCATATCTACCTCAAAACAATAGCGAGTATTTTGATAACTGCCATCTATCTATCGTAGATTGGCTTAGACAATATTCTAAGGATAAATCAGAAAGTTATGTCAGAGGCTGGCTGGGAAGAATGCTCTTCTCTGGCGAGGAGAGTTTAAAGGAAGTATCCGTGCTGTCTGGTGGCGAAAGAGTTAGATGTATGCTGGCAAAATTGATGCTTGAAGGAGGAAATCTCTTAATTTTAGATGAGCCTGTGAACCATTTAGACCTTGAAAGTATCACCTCTTTAAACAAAGGAATGATAAACTTCAAAGGGCCTATTCTCTTTGCTACCGGCGACCAAGAGATAATTGACACGGTTGCGAATAGAATAATTGATATCGTAGATGAAAACACCATCATCGACAAACAGGTGTCCTACGAAGAATATATGGAAAAATTTAAAAATTAAATTTAAAAAATAGTTATAAATAGCGAAAATTTATATAAAAACGCAAAAATATATAAAAATTTAATGTAATTTTAATTAAAAATGCAAAAAAATTGATTTTTTCGATAAAATCATAGGAAAAAGTAGATGAAAAAATATTTTATAAATATTTTCTAATTAAAAAATATTATTAATAGCAAGTTTTTGAGTAATTAAAAAATAGGAGGTAAAATGAAAATTTCTGGCAAAGTAGCGGTGATTACAGGTGCTAGTGGAGGAATTGGTTATTCTATGGCGAAGTACCTTTATAAAGAAGGTGTTAAAGTGTATGATATTTCGCTCTCAACAGAAAAGCATGAGGAAATTGCAAAAAGCTATTCCGCCGATGTCAATGACACGCAAAAAATTAACGAGATACTTGAAGAAATATATAACGAAAACGGTCACCTTGACATCTTTATAAACAATGCCGGCTTTGGTATTGCTGGTGCAATCGAAGATGCTAGCCCTGAAAAAATTTACGCTCTTGTCAATACAAATCTTTCAGCTGTTATCGCTCTTAGCGGAGTTGCCATTAAATTCTTAAAACGTTCTAAGGGCGGAAGAATAATAAACACCTGCTCGGTCGGAGGTATCATTCCTCTTCCGTTTCAAGCTACATACAGTGCAACCAAGGCTGGCGTGGAAATATTTGGACGAGCCTTAGCAAATGAGGTTAAACCTTTCAATATAAAAGTGACCTCTGTTCTTCCCGGTGACACAAAGACCGGCTTTACTCAAAATCGAATAGTTGAAAACAACAATCAAAACGATTCATACCGAAAGGACGTCGAAAAGTCTATTAAGAAAATGGAAAAAGATGAGATAACCGGCAAAAGTCCAGACACTGTTGGCAAAATGGTGGTTAAACTTTTAAAAAAGAGAAATCCTCCTCTCAGAAAAACGATAGGCTTTTGGTATAAATGCGTGGTATTTTTGCCAAGAATATTGCCTACTAAATTAATAAATTTTCTTGTAGATAAAATTTACTGTTAAAATAAAAATATGTTTTAAAATGAAAATAAAAAAGAAAATATTTAAAATATTATATTTCCTAAACAAAAAATATATAAAAAACACATTAAAAATTGCTTTTTTTGCAAAAATAATGTGTTTTTTATTATTTTTATATTTATTTTTATTTTATTAAAATTCTATTGCTTTTTGAATATAATCGGAAAGTTCATCAATCTTCAAGCGAATTTGTTTCATAGTATCTCTATCACGAATGGTAACTGTGTCATCTTCCAAAGTGTCAAAGTCAACTGTCACACAGAAAGGCGTGCCAATCTCATCTTGTCTTCTATATCTCTTGCCGATTGAGCCAGCTTCATCATAGTCACACATAAAGCTTTTTGACAGTTTGTTATATACTTCTTTTGCCATATCTCCTAAATTTTTTTGAAGCGGAAGAATTGCCACTTTGTATGGAGCAATTGCTGGAAGAAAATGCATAACAACACGGGTCTCTCCATTTTCTAGCACTTCCTCTTCATAAGCTTCACACATTATTGCAAGCATAAGTCTGTCAGCACCAATGGAGTATTCAATGACATTTGGCGTAAATCTTTCATTTGTGAATGGGTCGAGATAGTCCATATTCTTTCCACTAAATTCACTGTGGCGAGATAAGTCCCAAGTTCCCCTGTGATGCACACCGTTAAGCTCTTGCCAACCGATTGGAAAATTATATTGTATGTCACACGCTGCCTTTGCGTAGTGAGCGAGTTTATCGTGGTCGTGATAACGTAAATTCTCAGCTTTCAAGCCTAAACTCTCCACAAATTTCAACGCTCTCTCTTTATAGGCATTATAAAAACTCATGCTATCCTTTTCATGACAAAACATTTGAAGCTCCATTTGCTCAAACTCCACCGTTCTGAAAAGAAAGTTGCCCGGAGTTATCTCATTTCTAAAAGATTTACCAATCTGAGCAATCGCAAACGGCACCTTTGCACGCATTGTACGTTGAACATTTAAAAAGTTGATGTATTCGCCCTGACAAGTCTCTGGCCTTAGATAGACAACGTCCTTTTCATCGCCAACCATATTGCGTGAAGTTGTGAACATTGGATTAAACTTTCGTATAGGTGTCCATGCACGCTTGCCACAATTAGGACACTTGATATCGTGCTCTTCAATGTATTTCTCCATCTCCTCGTTACTCATTCCCTCAGCACTTATCGTTCCTTTGGAATAATTTTCGATGATTGTGTCAGCACGATGTCTTGTCTTGCAGTTTTTGCAGTCCATCTTAGGGTCGCCAAAGCTTTGTACGTGCCCGCTCGCCTCCCAAACACGTGGATTCATAAGAATAGCAGCATCTACGCCGTAACAAGAGGGATCCTCTTGAACAAACTTCTTCCACCAAGCACGCTTAATGTTGTTTTTTAATTCCACGCCGACCGGCCCAAAGTCCCATGTATTAGCAAATCCGCCGTAGATTTCGCTTCCCTGAAAGACAAAGCCTCTGTTTTTACAGAGATTGACAAGTTTTTCCATTGTAAGTTTCTTTTCCATAATTCTCTCCTTTTTTATGCACATAAGACTAAAAAAGCCCTATGCATTTTTTGCATAGGGGCGATTTATACCGCTGTTCCACCCTACTTCGCAGGCAAGCCTGCCTCAATTATTGCCTTTACGCCGGCATAGCGTTCAGCTCCGGAGTTGCCAATTCCATCTTTGCTATCTTAATTATAGAGATTTGAATAGATTTTGTCAATAAAATTTTTATTATTTTCATATAACAGTTACTATTTTGGCATAACTTATCTTTCTATCATACAGATAGATGTGCAAATTTTTTACAAGAATATTAAAAATTCCTCTTGAAATTTAAAAAGTTATGGTGTATAATGTATATTGCAAAAATAAGGAGAGAAAATGAAAAACAAAAAATATATTGATAGACTTAGAGCAATTTATTTCAAATTAAATAAAGAAAGAGAGTCTTATGATGACCAAAATGTTATGAATTATCCTAACAATGATATCTTGAACTTGCTGGACGGCCTTTTAACCAACGAGTTTAATTCTTCATGGAAAAGAGGCAATAATTCTTACTCGTCAACTATAACTGTGGAAGAAAATGGTGTTAAACAGACAATTACCAGAAGAAAGGGTGGACTTAAAAGAAAAACCATCTACAAAGAATTGGCTTTTAATGATGACTCAACCTTGACTTTCACTCAATACACCGGAAAGCAAATGTCTGATTTAGTAATTAAAGAGATATCAAAATCTAACGGAATTAAAGTTATTAAACAAACAAATAATTTTATAGAATCATCTATCAAGAAAAATTAATAATAAAAAACTTTTTGTGAATATCGCAAAAAGTTTTTTTATTTAAAATTATTAAATTAATATAAGAAAATTCATAAATTATATTTATTTTAATCTATTTAAAAAAGCTATTAATAAAACATCTTGTCCTTTTTAGTCAACATCGTCCAGCCAAGCATCGTTCTAAACAAACTTCCCCAATAAGTTAACCTTGCAGAATTTAAAAATTCGGCACAGATTTTCACCTCCTCTTTTGTCATACATTCCCTTAGAAAAGATATGCCATAGTTTGACGCACCTTTTTCAATTTTTATCTCCCGATATTTAGTGTAACAAGCTATTAAAAATATGAGAAAAGCAAGAGAAAAAAAGCCAATTCCAATATAGAGCACAAAAGACGGCACAACATTGACAAGACTTAAAACAGCAAGCACTATACCTATGATAATCAACGGAAGGAAGAATTTACCAAGTACCCTATTTTTATTTTTTCTCTGCCAATGCTTGTTAAGTTCGCCTTTTTTATATTGCAATCCGTGTCCTAGTTCGTGTGCAATTGTGGAAAAAGAAGCAAGACTGTTAGAGCTTAGAGTTGACGGACTAAGTGCGATATATCCCGGCGAAAAATGATCCATATACTCTTCACATCTAGTGACCTTTAACGCCCCATCCAAATATTGTTCGTTTATAATAGCTACAAAATCTTGAATATTCATGCCGTTAGACGCACGATAGCTCATCGCCTCTTTTCGCTTTTCCTTGAAATTATCAAAGGAAAAATTAGCAACCGCCAAACAAAAACAAATAATTAAAAAGAATAGGACTCCGATTCCAATAACAATATATAACCACATATTTAGATTATAGCACACAAGATAATTTTTTTACAAACACTATGCAGTGGAAATTAAAATTGTTTCTCCTTCATAGCACACTGTGCCGGCAGGGGGAAGTTGAGAAGTGACAATTGTGCCTTCGCCTTCAACCTCTATATATAAATTAAGCAACTTTAACTCGGCAAGAGCATTTGAAATGCCCATACCAACAACATTTGGCATAATAACCTCTTTACGCATGGCACTAGGGTCGTCCTTTGGAATGTTGTAATAAGAAAAAATCTTCTCATAAAACTCTCTTCCATAAGGAGATGCCACAATGGAGCCATAATACGCACCAGCACTTGGCTCGTCAACCATAATCATGATGATATACTCTGGCTCATCAGCTGGATATGTTCCTATGAAGCTTGAAATATACTTTCCCTGTGCTATTTGTCCGTTTTCGTTGTATTTTTGTGCTGTGCCTGTCTTTCCGCCAATGTTGTATCCCTCAACAAAGACATACTCTCCAGTCTTGTTGGTAGTCAATTTTAAAAAGGAGTTTATCGTGTCGCTTGTTGTTTTTGACACCAATCGCTTTTCAGTAACAACCGGCGTATAGGTGATGTTGCCATAGACATCAACCGCCTTTTGAACAATAGTTGGAGTGTGATAGATGCCACCATTGACAATTCCTGAGACAATGGATAAAAGTTGTAATGGCGTAACAGCTATCGCATGACCAAAGCCCATACGTGCCAAATCTACCGTCTTGACATTTTCTTTCTTCATCAATATTCCAGCACTCTCGCCAGATATTGTGATGCCCGTCTTTTGCCCAAGCCCAAATTTTTCAGCATAGGAATAAAACTTGTCAACCCCTAATCGAAGAGCTAAATCCATAAAGCAACAGTTACAAGAATTGGAAAAAGCCTCTGCTAACGTTTGATTACCGTGACCTGTTGTCTTCCAGCATTTAATTCTCTGCCCGTCTATTATTCGATAGCCCGGACAGTAGAAGGCGTCATCTAAACTTGTCAGCCCCTCTTCAAGAGCCATTGCCACTGTTAAAATCTTGAAGGTAGAGCCCGGCTCATAGGTGTCAGTGACTGCCGACATTCTTGACATAGAAAACAGTGAAGCCAAATCATCTCGTGGCACTTCGTTAAGGTCAAAACTTGGCTTTGTGCTTATAGCTAAAATCTCACCCGTCTTTGGCTTCATAACAATCCCTGTGACAGACTTCGCTTTTTGTTCTTCAAAGGCTTTTTCTAGGACTTCCTCTAATATAATTTGTAGTTTGCTGTCAACCGTCATAATTATATCATCGCCAGCAACCCCTGAAACATAATACCTTAAATTCCCGCCTATCTCCTTACCCTGCAAGTCGCTCTGCACGAAACTATAACCGTCCTCTCCTTTAAGATAGGAATTGAAATACGCCTCTACCCCACTCTGCCCGTCATTATCAAGACTAGTAAAGCCTAAAAGTTGCGTCATCAGGTCGCCATAGATATAATAGCGTCCCACATTTTCAGAGAGATAGACTCCGCTAAGAGAAAGCTTATATATCTGCTCTGCAACATCGCCCTCCACCTGCATTTTTAACAAACTTTCGCTGACATTTTTATTTTTGACCTTTGTGAGTGTGTTTTCGTAGTTTAAGTCCAAAATATCCGCTAATGCTTTTGCCGTCTCTTCCGCATTTACAACTTCCCGCCCACGAACATAGACATTGTAGGTTGTATAGGACACCGCAAGCGTGTCACCGGTTGAATCATAGAGCGTTCCACGTGGAGCTACAAGTGATAAATCTCTCGTCCACTGGTCTAAAGCACGTATCTGCATATCTTTGCCGTTTATTATCTGCACAATAAAAAGCCTCACACCTAATGTGCACGCAAGGAGAATTAGAACTAATCCCACAGTGATAATCCTCTTTTGCAATGAATATAAGGTGTAAGGCTTTCGCAATTTTAACCTCCAAATAGCCCCGTTATGAAGTTCGTTAGATTGTCGAACCAATTTGTGCTTTCGCCTATGGAGGAGATTTCGTTGATTTCCTCTGGATATGTCTCAATAAATTCAAATCCTTTATTTGTGGCGTTGAGATTGTTTATCTTGTTTAAATAATCTAAGAGATTTAGATTATAGCTATCTTCAAGTTGCATATAGTGAGCATTCATATTGTCACAGACTACCGCTCCCGCCACACAACCAATCGAACATACAGCAAGTGCACAGGCAAGAAGTGCGGTTTTAAATTTCCGCTTTTTCTTTACTGCTCCTTTCTTTTTCGACATCAGGTCATAGTTGGGCTTTTCTATGATAAGGGTGGTCTTTTTCTCCTTTGTTGTTGGCATAATCTCAGGCTCTGTCTCAGACACTTTCTCTTCTAACTCATCTTCAACAATTTTTTGAGTTTCTTCCTCTTTAACTTCTTCTTGTTTAACATCTTTAAGTGTCAAATTTTTAAAAGAGGCTAGATATTCAGACAAAGATTCCTTTTTTTCTTCCTTCTTTGCTTCTTGCTTTACTTTCTCTTTTTCTTCCTTAACAACAGCCTTTTCTTCTTTTTCGGTTGCAAGATTAGTTTCGGAAGACTTCTCTTCTGCCTTTACTGCAAGTTCTATTTCTTTCTCTTTTGCAACTTCTACTTTTTCTAAGACTTCCTTATCCATATAATTATATTTACCTCCTTTTAAAAAGATAACTTTCAAAGAAATTTTACATAATATAATTTTAAACTCTTTCCACCGCTCTAAGTTTAGCACTTGAACTTCGACTGTTATCTTCTAATTCTTTTTCGCCTGCTATTATCGGCTTTCTGCTCAGCAGGATAATCTTTTTTTTGTGACCACAGATGCAAACAGGAGTCTCTGGCGGACAAAGGCAATCGGTTGATTCTCTTTTAAAGACGTTTTTGACGATTCTATCCTCTAAACTATGAAAGGAGAGAACCACCAATCTTCCGCCAACATTTAACATATCAATAAAGGAATAAAGAGCCTCTTCCAAGCCGTCTAGTTCGCCATTTACAGCTATTCTAAGTGCCTGAAAGACTTTTTTAGATGCACCTCCTCTAGAATACACCACCTTTTTTGGCATACTGTTTTCAATGATATCTCTTAATTCAAAGGTTGTTTCAAGCTTCTTCTTTTCTCGTGCTTTGACAATGTTTCTTGCAATCGACTTTGAAAATTCTTCTTCACCATACTTGTAGAACAGCTCTCGCAATTCTTCTTCGGTGTAAAAATTTACAATATCATAGGCGGTTCTTATCTCCTCGTCCTGCCCCATACGCATATCCAGCCTGCCGTTATGTAAAAAGCTGAAGCCTCTTTCGCCCTCATCAATTTGGTGAGAGCTTACGCCAAGATCTATCAAAATTCCGTCAACTTTGTCGCTGATAACCTTAGGTGCATCTTTGAAATTCGCCTTAAAAAACTCCACTTTTTCGCCAAATTCTTTAAGGCGAGCTTTACTTGTTGAAAGAGCCTCACTGTCTCTATCAAAGCAATATAGTTTGCCATTTTTAAGTCGTTTTGCAATCTCGTAAGAGTGTCCGCCACCACCGACGGTGCAGTCGATATATCTTCCGTCAGGCTTTATATTTAATGCGTCAATTACCTCGTTTAGCATAACCGGAATATGTTTAAATTCCATTTTCTGCCCCGCTTGCATCACTTGAAACTCCAAACAAAAGAACTTTGATAGCATTAATAAGGTCACTTGAAGTATCTACGAAGACGCCATCTATTGCCGTCTCAATTTGCGTGCGATTGGTTGTTTTATCTTCCTCTGATAAAATATCATTTGGAATTTTTGTGGCGTTATTTATAACTGTTGTTGCCTTTTCATAATCTTCACCATAAAGTTCGGTTATTGTTGCTCTTATTCTTCCCGCAAAATCAACTAAGCCTTCATAATCATCTGTTGACACACCCTCTAAATTAGCACTTAATCTATCAGCAAATTGTAAAACTTCAACAAGTTCATTCATTATAGCTTCATAAGATGGCACATCATAATAGCCATTTTGAACATCGCTAACTCCAATATATGTCTTGATGTCTTGGTAATTACTGTTTGGATTTGGCATTCCTTCACTGTCAGGATTTAGATTGTCATAAATTGTGTTGCCGTCTATAACATCGTCAGTCAAATACCAAATCAAGTTGACAAACACATCATTAAACACATTGTTTTTTGCACTGACTTTCAAAGTGTCAAGAAGTTTTCCAAGAATTGGAAGTTGTAAAGACAAATCGTCACCGCTCATAGCCTCATCATTTACCACATCAAGAAGCTCTTTAATAATGCTGATATATTGTTCGCTATTTTCGCTAAGATTGGAGTAGTCTGTTTCTGGAGTAACGCCTGTGATTCCGCCTAACTGACTGTCAATCTGTGGGAATATATTTGCATAGAGTGGGCTATACATATTGTTTTCAAAGAGAATTCCAAGCACCCTATCCATAACCGTTTCATTCTCAACCTCGGTGGACTTTTTGGCCATATCGTTGATAAGTGTGATATAGTCAGCATTATCTGTCATCAAATATTCAAAATAGTCATAGGTAGCATCTCCAGCATCTTCTGATACTGTTATTGTGTTAGAAGAGAGCACATCTAAAAGTTCTCCAATTGAAGAGAGTTTTGCGTAGTAATTTTCGTAAGTGTCTTCGCCCTCATCAAGCTTAACAAAGCCAGATAGATTGTTTGAAAGTTGTTCTATAACCGTGTCAAATACCATAGCTTTTAAAGATTGACCATTAAAGGAAGTCTTATCTAAATCATAGAAAGGCATAAGCACTTTTGCCAAAAATTCGTTGTCCTTTTGTACTTCAGTTTTAATTGTGTCAAGCACGGCATCAAAATCAACGCTTTCATCTAAGATAGTTGTAAGTCCTGCCTCTTTTATACTCAGAATTGGCGTTTTAATATAACCAAAGAATTCAGTGTAAGAATCAAGAGTTTCAGTGCCTGTCGCTTGATGAACGTCATCACCTAATAACTCAAAGCCCATTGTTTCCAATAATATATCTAGTGAGTTATAAGAAACGCTTTCACGCTCAAAATTAAGTATCTTCAAAGAGCGAGCCTCATCAAGCATACCGCCAAGTCCGTCGAGCACGCCACCGATATCATTTAAGTTCAAAATGCTGTTGACAATATCTTCGCTTTCAAGAATACCAAAGATATCGTTAGCATCATTTAAAGTCTTAAGTTCGGTCGCTATACTCATAAGGCTGTCAACCATGCTTTCCATATCTTCTCTTGTCATGCTGGTGTTAAGCCCAAGATTATTGTTTTCAAACGCCTGTTGAAGTTCTGAGGATAGAAGTTCAAGAAGGCGTGGCATTGTGTCGGATACAAGATTTAACGTGAGAGCGTTTTTTAATGAAGTCGAAACTGTTTCATCATTGTTGACTACAAGGTTCAATATCTCTTCCGCTCCAACATTTTCAAGTGCCATATATTCTTCAAGGACTCCATTTGTTATGACGCTGTCAGCTATGTCCAAGACATCAAGAATATCAGAAGATAGATATGTGTAAAAATCAAAATCTTCAGTCAGCTTTGCTTGTAGGTCATGAATGATATTCACCACTTCCTCTGGAATATCGGTAAGTCCAAGTTCGTCTCTAAGCGTATCAAAATTCACGATAAAATCTTCAATAGTGTCGGTCAAAACAGTTTTAAAAAGGTTGTTATTGACAACTTCAGTTATGCTTGCCTTTAAAGGAGTAAAGTCGAGCTCTGAAAAATTGTTTGCCGAAACTTCATTTACGAAAATTGCTACTTCATCGTAAGCTCCCGCAAGTGTAACGATTTCCTTTCTGACATTTATCTTTTCTCCGTCTATCTTAACATCGGAAAGTCCGTCAAAGAGAGCATCGTCAAAGCCACCGGCAGAACAGATAACTCCAAAAGCACTGTCATTAAAAGAAAGAATTGCCTCATTTACTTCTGGTGGAAGCATGGAAGAAAGTTGCTCTCCTAAAGTTGGCATAGCATTTTCGCTGGTGGAAGTCGATGTTGAGGCTGTGGTCACAATTTCTTCATAAGTGTGAGTTAAAGAGGTGATTGGAGCAAACAGCACAAGCAAGAACATAAAAGTTTCTGCCATGGCAATAAAGGCACCCGGCACTCTGCGAGGCTTGTTTGTCGAGAAATCCTTTTTCTTTGAGCCAAAACTTATTCTTGCTGTAATTAAATAGATAATTTCAAAGATAAAGAACATCAAAATCATCACAACGATAAAGACAATAGGACTAGTCACCGCACCCGGCAGTTGCCTAATAAAATCAGAAGCACTGTCAAAATTCGACAAATCAATGATGTTTTCTGAAATCATACGAACAATGAAGTCACTTATTGTTATCAGTGAGCCTTCATAGTTGATGTTGACTTCAAGAATAGCGTTTGTGATTGGCTGTGTCACAAAAAAAGCTATAACAACACTGACAACAACAAACAAAACGTGTGTTGCAGAGCGTTTTAAGCCACGATATAGTCCGACCAAAAAGCCAATTACGAGTGCTAAAACGATAAGTGCAATACTTCCCCATAAAAAATAAGTTGCCATACTTCCCTCTCTTTTAGTTTAACTAATCTAGTTTAATTATATCCTACTTTAATTAAAATTCAAAATAAAAATAGTTATTTTATGTGAAGAACAAAAGTTTTATAGATATTTAGACAAATACTTTGGAAAAATAATAAATACATCATAGCAAAAAAATAAAAGCCTCTAAATTTTGAGGCTTTAAATTTATTTGTTTTCTTTGTTTTCTTCATTTTGTGGCTTGTCGCTTTCAACATTTGTTGGTTCTTTAACAACTTTTGCTGATTTTTCTTTCTTCATATCTAAAATGTAAAGCACATTTGCAGCAACATATACAGCAATTGCGATTACTGCTACGACTATCGTTCCTGCAGTTACTCCACCGCCAAAGAAAGTAAGCAAGAAGAAAAACGCTGAAATAAAGTTGAAAACAATTGCAGTTACATTAAACTTCTTTTTCTTTTCAAAAACTTCGGCACTTGAATTAAAATATACAAGGCTTAGAATGGAAAAGATAAGTCCTAGAAGTGCCGACAAAAAGATTATAGCATTTGTAAAGATGACAATTCCTCCTGCCATTCCGGTCGCACCGGTTGCACCTCCAAGAAACGCAATTAGCACAATTAGAGTGTAGCCATACATAATCGTCCAAGCGAGATTTGCCACAGTGCCTAAAATTCCAGCAATTAGTGTTTTTATTCTTTTCATTTATCCTCCTTTAAATAACAAAAAATTTTTAAATTTTTTAAATAAAATCTCAAACGGGTGGCTATTTTTTAACATATATATGAAAAAAACGATAGATAGCGACAACAAAATTCTAAACGAAAAAAGTTTTTTACAATAAAATGTGGATAAAAATATCGTTTTGTTGAGAATTTTAGCCAACTCAAAAATATATCAACTTATTAAATAAAAAAACTTATTGTCATTAATAAAAAAATATCCACAAAAATGTGGATATGTGGATATTTTTTGTGTTTAAAATCTAGTTTTACTAAACTATCAATTTTAAATTGTGATTATATAATCTAAAATAAAGCAAAAACTACAAAAGTTTTTTTGTATTTTTCCTATTTCTTCCCTGTCGAGCCGAAGCCACCTTTTCTGACAACTGTAGATTGAACATCATCATCTACTGTCAAAAATTTGAAAAAGAAGATTTGCCCAATTTTATCGCCCGCCTTAACTTCGTAAGGTGTTTTGTTTAAGTTATGTAACAAAAAGCCAATATTGCCGTCATTAGTTTCATTGTCGGCATAATCGCTTTCAATGATACCTATTCCATTTGCAAGAATTATCCCTTTCTTGCCAAGTCCGCTTGTAGATGCCAAGATAAAGCCTTCATCTTCGTTGCAATACGCTTTAAAATTGATGAAAACAAGTTCGGTTGACTCTGGTGCAATCGTTATATCTATTGGTGAAAAACAATCATAGCACACAGCGTGCTTGGTTGCTCTATATGGCTTTTTTAAAGTTTTTGGGTCAACTCCATATTTCATAAACTCTTTCTTAACTAACTCAAATTTTCTCATAATTTTTCCTTTTTTATAAAAAGTCGCATAAAAACTAAACAATCTCTATAACTTTGCCTTCTTTTATCGACCTTTGCACATCAATAACACGCTGATTTGATGAGCCACGCCATTCAAAAGTGAAGTTGTGAAGCTCATCAACATACTGTCCGTCAACCACAACATCTAAGTATTTTACAATCTCTTTATCTTTCAGATATTTATCAAATAGGTAGCCTGTCCATGCCCATAAATTCTTTTCAGGAAATCGCTCTTTAAATTTTTTAGCAAGCTTTGTGACAGCTTCAATATTCTTTGGATGCATAGGTTCTCCGCCAAGTATTGAAAGTCCTTCCACATTAGGATTGTCACAAAGGTCGAGTATATGCTCCAAAACCTCATCGGTAAACTCTTTGCCACCATTAAAATCGTGCGTTTCAGGATTAAAGCAATTTTTACAGTTAAAAGTGCAACCTTGAACAAATATTGAGACTCTTACGCCCGACCCATTTGATATATCCATCTTTCTTATCTTATTATATCTCATTCTTCATCGTCCTTATTGTCTATATGAAGCACTCTCTCTTTAATCTCCTGCGTTCTTCCTTTGTTCCAGAAGTTTGTGCCGATATAGCCACAGGTTCTTCTTGCGACATTAAGAGTGTTATGGTCACGGTTACCACAGTTTGGACAATACCATTCCAAATTATCATCAATTAAGATTTCGCCGGTATAACCACACTTCTGGCAATAATCGCTCTTTGTGTTAAGCTCGGCATACATGATGTTGTCATAGATAAACTTGATAACTTGCATTACAACTTCTAGGTTGTTTTGAAGATTTGGTGTTTCCACATAGGAAACTGCTCCACCCGGACTTAATCTTTGGAACTCGCTTTCAAGTTTAAGTTTTGAGAAAGCGTCAATCTCTTCAAATACAGGAACGTGATAGGAGTTTGTGATGTAGTCCTTATCTGTAACGCCCTTTACAACGCCAAAACGCTTTTTAAGACACTTTGCAAACTTGTAGGTTGTCGATTCAATAGGAGTGCCATAGACGCTATAATCCATATTCTCAGCCTCTTTCCACTCTTTGCACTTATCATTCATCTTTTGCATAACTTTAAGAGCAAACGCCTTGCCCTCGCCGTTATCGGTATGGCTATGACCAGTCATATACTTCACGCACTCATAGAGCCCTGCATAGCCAAGAGAAATTGTAGAATACCCGCCGTGAAGAAGTGGATGTACGCTTTCGCCCTTTTCAAGTCTTGCAAGTGCGCCATATTGCCAAAGGATTGGCGCAACATCGCTTGTGATTTTTGCAAGACGCTCATGCCTAATTTTGAGAGCTTTGTGGCATAGTTCCAGTCTATCTTCGTAAATCTTCCAAAACTCGTCAAAATCTTTATTAGATGAGAGTGCCACATCTACAAGATTGATGGTTACAACGCCTTGATTAAATCTTCCATAATATTTTGGCTTGTTTGTCTTAGGGTCAACATAAGGAGTGAGGAAGGAACGACAACCCATGCAAGGATAGCAGTTTCCATTGCCATTTTTGTCGATTTTAAGTTGTTTCATTATCTTCTCAGAGATATAGTCGGGCACCATACGCTTAGCGGTACACTGAGCGGCAAGTTTGGTAAGATAATAGTATTTGCTGTTCTCATAAATGTTGTCCTCTTCAAGCACATACAAAAGTTTTGGAAAGGCAGGAGTTATGTAAACACCTTTCTCGTTCTTCATGCCTTGAATTCTCTGCTTCAAAATCTCTTCAATAATCATGGCAAGCTCTTCTTTGTATTCCTCAGTTTCGCCAAGATATAGGCAGACACTCAAAAATGGAGCTTGTCCGTTTGTAGTTGTCATGGAGTTCACTTGATATTGGAAAGTCTGCACGCCGTCACGAATCTCTCTTGCCACGTCCTCTTTAGCAAACTTAACGCATTCCTCTTCGCTTAAATTACGTTTGCGATACATATCAAGATATTTTTTGTAACTATCTCTTACAAAAGGAGCAAGATGTGTCATGGTGACAGTAGCTCCACCATATTGGCTGGAAGTAACAGCCGTAATAATCTGTGTTGCAATTGTCATAGCCGTCAAAAACTTATGAGGCTTTTCAATCATAACCCCGTTGATATTTGTGCCATTTTGAAGCATATCTTCAAGATTGATAAGGTCGCAGTTATGAAGAGCATTCTGTGCAAAATAGTCGGCATCATGGAAGTGAATAATACCCTCATCGTGTGCCTTAACAACATCTTCTGGAAGCAAAAATCTTCTTGTGATATCAGTGCTTGTGATACCTGCAAGGTAGTCTCTTTGCGTAGTGACAATTCTAGCGTTTTTGTTAGAGTTTTCGGTGTTCCAATACTCACTCTCGCCGTCTATAAGTTCCTTGATAGATTGGTCGGTGGTGTTGGCTTTTCTAACTAATGCACGTGTGTATCTATATATGATATACTTCTTGGCAAGTTCATAGTGCCCATACGCCATGAGCTTCTCTTCGATAAAGTCTTGAATATCCTCCACCAAAATTCGTGATTTTTTAAGCGATAAAACACCTTTAATAATGTCATTTATCTCTTTTTCTGTCGCTCTTTCGCCCTCTGGAACTTCATTATTAGCCTTTCCAATAGCATTTGCAATCTTAGTCTGGTCAAAGTCAACAATCGTTCCATTTCTTTTAACTACTTGCATTTTTCTTTCCCTCCTGCTACAAGTTCTAGCCCTATTTTAAAACATATATAGTGTTTTTGTCAAACAAAAATAACTAGATATTGTGTTTTTTGCAAATTTTTTATAAAATTCATAATTCAATAAATTTTAAAATATTTTTTAAAATCTTTCTTAAGCGAAAAGGTCTTAAAGTAGGTTATATCTTTATAACAAAATTCGCATTTAAAATTTTTTTATAAGAATTCTATATCTATTCGCAAAAACAAAAAGTCCTTTTAATTTAGTAAAAGGATTTTGTTTTAAAATTTTTTTGTGGTCAGTTTATCATATTCTTGTTGCTCTTTTAAAAGCACCACACTCTTTGAGACATCGTAGGTCATCTCTTTGTAGGTAAATGATAATACATAGTTTTTCTGCCATACCTGTTCTTTGATGTTTAGGTCATTTTCGTCCTCGCTCTTTGGAAATTCGTGTTTTGTTTCGTTTAAATCGTAAGTGCCGTCAAAGTCCGTCCAGCCCTCATCACTAAGCCACACCTTTACGCCGATGTTCTTGTAGTCCACCATCTCCACAGCAAATATATTGTCAAGGTCGATTTTTAAGGCACACTTGCCAAGAAACATAAAGATATAGTTGAATTTATAGCAAGGCGTGGCGGACAACACCTTTTTATAGTCGCTTTCAAGTGGCACCTTTCGTAGCTTTTCTTCAAACTTTTTAAGCGCCTGGCATTTTGCATTGTGCGGTTTAGCCTCAAACTCCGATAGGTCGAAAATTTTGATATGTTTCTTCAAAAGGTTTAGCGTGTCTTTCGACTGTCCGATATGGTTTGTGTCCACTTTCTTTAAAAGTTCAAAGTTGTCTTCCACAGCGTCTATTGAGCGAATATTCTCAAAGATTAAACTCTCGCTTGGCTTGTCTTTTTCCTCAATTTGGAGTTTGCTTTCATTTAAGATTTTTTCAAGCTCCTCGCTTCCAACCGCCTTGATAATCTTATCAACCTTGGCATTATACTTATCAAAGATAAGCTTTGAGATATATTTTGAAACGCCCTTATTCTTTCTATCACGATAATAAAACACAGCAATCACCGCCACAAAGAAAAGGACAATAATAATGGTAAGTATCGTCACCCAGGTTTCCATAACCCCTCCATGCTAAAAGTATATCAAACTTATTCCCCGTTTTCAAAAGGAATACGCAAAGTTTAATATATTTTTCTCTAACGCCAAAAAATAATGTGCAATTTTTACCCTTTACAACCTTTTTGTTTTTTAATATTTTAAAATACTTTCGGAGGTTGAAAATGAAAACAAAAATAAAAACAAATGGAAGGTATTTTACAAAATTAAGAAAAAAGCAAAATCTAACAATAAAAGAACTATCATTAAAAACAGGCATTTCGGAGTCAACGCTGACAAACATAGAAAACAACAAAGTCATTCCACGACTACGAACATTACTAAAATTAGTTAAGTTTTACAACATTACTTTCAAAGAATTGTTTGAGAATTATTAGGCTTTATTTTATTCATCTCTTAAATATATTATAAAAACATAGCCATATATAGTGGCAGTGTTAGCATATTTCCAACCTGTCCAACATTGCCATAAATTAATTTAATTCCTTGTAAATTAGGATTTATTTTTAATATCGTTGACAATGATTTTGCCTTGCTATTATTTGATTTTACTTCAATTGGGATTACTTTTGCATTTTTTGATAAAACAAAATCTATTTCCAGTGTGTTATTTCTATTATAAAAGTATAGTTTATTTCCATTTGAGTGCAAGATTTGAGCTATGATATTTTCAAAAATTGCACCTTTATAAATTCCAAGATTTCCTTCCATAATTTGAGCATTTGTTCCATCATCTAGCATAGATATAAGAAGTCCGGTATCTGCCATATAGAGTTTGAAGTAATCTTCTTCTTTATATGCAACCAGTGGAAGGTCAAGGGTTGATACATTATTGCAAATATTAACTATTCCAGCATCAATTAACCAATTTACACTTCCTAAATATTTTTGACTTTTGCCGTTTTTATCAAAAGTGCTATACATAAACTTTTTATTCTCTTTTGCAAGTTGTGCTGGTATGCTTTCAAAACAAGCTTTGGCTTTAACTTTTTCTGTTGAAACAGCATACTTTGCAATATCGTTCTTATAATCAATTAATATATTTTTTTGTAGATTCAAGACTTCTTCATAGTTGTGATTATTTATAAAAGTATTAACAACATTAGGCATACCACCAACAACAATATATTGTTTAAAATATTCTAATAGTTTAAAATTCATTGCTTCATTTACACCACTTTTAGTTTCATAACATTCTTTTATAATTGAGATAACTCTTTCTTCAACACCATTTGCCCAAAGGAATTCTGTAAACGAAAGAGGATTCATCTCTAAAAATTCAACATAACCAGTCGGATAAGAAGAAACTTGTTCATAATTTATCCCCAAAAGAGAACCTGAAGCAATTACATCAAACCTTTTATCAATTGCAAAAAACTTTAATGCCGTTCTTGCATTAGGACAAACTTGAATTTCATCAAAAAAGATGAGAGTTTTATTTGGAACTAAATGCGATTGAACATACAAAGACATATTGGCAAGAATAGAATTAATGTCCAAATCGCCCTCAAATATTTTTTTTGCGGTTGGATTTTCCACAAAATTAATCTCAATAAAGTTTTCATAATTCTCTTTCGCAAATTTTTCAACAATATATGTTTTACCTACCTGTCTTGCACCACTTATTATTAAACACTTTTTGTCACTGTTTCTCTTCCATTCTTTTAATTTTTCTTCTATCTCTCTTTTTAGCATAAACACTCCTTTTATACGAATACTTTATCATAAAACAACAATAAAGTCAACCATTATGGAGATTTTCCGGGGGAATAATTTGGAAATTTGGAGATTTTTCCACCGAATATTTTTAAAAAATGGAGATTTTCCGGGGGAATAATTTTTGAAAATGGAGATTTTTTTAAAATTATAAAATAATAAGAATAATATTTTCTCCTATTTCCTTGACTAATCTCCTATTTTTTGGCTTAAAATAGGAGATTATTTAATCTTAAAATGCTTTTTGTAGGCGTTATATATGATGTCTGCAAGTTCCTCTGGCGTCTTATTTTTGCTTGACTGGACAAAGTCATAGTTTTTTAAGTTGGAGCAATCGATTCCATAGGTCTTTTTATAGACTTTGAGTTCGTTTTCCCAACGTGATATAACAACACGCTTTGCTTCCTCAAAATTGGTATATTTTTCTAGCCCTTCACGGTCGGAGTTTACTAGACGTTTTGCAATTTCCTCTTTATCTAAGTCGATAAAAACATTAAAAGCTTCAGGCAGAAAATGCCATGCTACCCTGCTTTCTAGCACCACATTCTGTCCTTCATACTTTTTTATAAAGGTTGGAATTTGCTTGTCCATATAAACATCAAAGGAGGAATCTTTCACTCTAAATTTTGTAAACTCTTCCGTGCTCATTCCTCGCCTCTTAGCTTCTTCTTTAAATAGATCGCCCATGCTTATTCGTTTAAAATTATATTTTTGTTCTAACACCTTTGCAATTGTAGATTTTCCACTGCAAGGCTTACCTGTTATCGTGATTACCATAATTCCTCCTTTTTAACACAAATCGTATCCTTATTAAACTATTGTAAGAAAAATTATAGCCTCTAAAAAAGAAAAAAGCAATTTTATTTAAAAAAAATTGTAAAAAGATAGATTTCTGTGCTATAATCTAACTGTTAAGGGAGGAGGTATGGCAACGCCACATATAAATGCAAAGAAAAGCGATATAGCAAAAGTGGTGATTATGGCTGGTGACCCTGTCCGCATTAAGAATATGGCGGAAAAATTTCTTGATAATGCAAAATGCGTCAACGACACAAGAGGCATGCTTGCATACACTGGCCTATATAAAGGAAAAAAAGTGACCTTTATGGCTCATGGCATGGGCTGTCCGTCTATGGGGATTTACTCCTATGAGCTTTTTGCATTTTACGGCGTAGAAACAATCATTCGGGTTGGAACTATCGGTGCATTAAGAGAGGAAATCGATTTAAAAGATATCATAATTGCTCATCAAGCCTATACTAAGACTAACTTTGACGATTTCTACATCAAAAATGGTGCATCTTTTGTGGAAGCTTCTTCTAGGCTTGCCCAAAAAGCGGTAGAAATTTGTGAGAAGGATAATGTTAAATACCATTATGGAAATATTTACTGCTCTGATAACTTCTACACCGACTTTGACCAAATTAAACTCGCTAAGGAGAAAAAGCTTTTAGGTGTGGAAATGGAAAGTGCAAGTCTATATTTAAATGCCAAGAAGTTTAAAAAGGACGCTCTCACTATGTGTGTTGTGTCAGATAGTTTGGTGACGAAAAAGGCACTACCTGCAAATGAAAGAGCGAATTCTTTTGATGAGATTGTTAAAGTTGCCCTATCTATTGCCTTGAAAAAATAAAAGGAGAGGAAAAAATGCTATCATGTGAAGGAACAGGAAAGAATATCGAACAGGCTGTGGAGAACGCCCTCTTTGAACTTAAAGTGTCAAGAGAAGATGTCGATATCAAAATTTTAAATCCAGGTGGATTTTTGAAAAAGGCCAAAGTGCTTGTAACCATCTCTGAAGATGCCAGAGAGAAATATGAGAAAAAGGAACAGCTAAAAAAGCAAGAAAAAGAAGAAGAAACAAAGATTGAAATAAATGTACATGAGCCTAAGGTTAATGTAGAACAAGCAAAAGTCAAGGTAGATGTTGAACAACCTAAGATTTCAGTTGAAAAGCCAAAAGTGCAAATCATCACTGACGAAGAATATGTTTCGGTACAGAAAGAAGATAAAGATGAAAAAAATGTTAAAACAGTTGAACCAGAAAAACTTATTAAAGATATTTTGGAAGCACTTGACCTAACCGCAGAAATTTCAGTCAGTGAAGACGAAAAATTTATTCGCTATAGCGTAACAGGAGAAAATCTCAACGATTTAATCGGTCATCACGGTGAATGTCTATACGCACTTTCATCTTTCATTAGCTCGGTATGCAAGAATGATAAACGCAAGAAGGTGGTGCTTGATGTTGAAAATTATCGTTCAAAGCGTGAAGAGACTTTGAGAGCACTCGCTGAGCGTATTGCAAACAAAGTGGCAAAAAGCGGAAGATATTATAAGTTTGAACCTATGGACGCCAGCGAACGCAAAGTTATCCACACTGCACTTCAAAATGATGACAGAGTGACCACAATGAGTAAAGGCGAAGAACCAAGAAGATATTTAATTGTCTTTCCAAGAGAATACAAAGAATAATTTTAAATAAATATTTAATTAATATTAAAATTAACAAAAAAATAGCAAAAAATCAAAATCTTTTGCTATTTTTTATTGTTTTTTATAAAAAATTATAATAAATTAATTAAAATTGCTTTTCATAATGCCGAAAAATATTTCAAATTTATTTATAAATATAAGTTTTATTTTAAAGTATTTGTTTTTATTTAATATTTGTATTTTCTTATTATTTTTATGGATTTTTTATTCAATAGTTTCTCCTGTTTCTTCCTCTTGAAGTAAGGTGAAGGTCATATAGGCGGGATTATGGTCAGAATATTCAAAATCTGTGTCGATGTTTTCTATGCTATTAATTTGAATATTGTCTGAAACCAAAAAGCCATCTAAAACAACAGTATAGTTGACGCCCTTCTCATAAGGCATATCGGTGGAACGACAAGTTGCCACACTCGTATCTTGTGCAAAGGAAAAATGCTCTGGAATTTCCTCTTCGCTAATTGCCTTTACCCATTCAGGAACTTTTTGCTGTGTTTCAAAGGAATTGGAACTATTAGCTATATCATGATTCCAATCACCTCCTGCAATCACGTAGTTACCTTTGTTATACTCTCCCTGCATAAAAGTTAAAAGCATCTCTAGTTGCTGTGCTCTTATTCTTCCTCCTTCATCATACGCACTCATGTGTAGATTGATAAGCACAAGTTGTTTGTCGGAATTTTGAATTGGAAGATAGTTTACTTCAAAGCATCTATCTAAATCAAAAAACTTCTGAACGAAACTTTCATCAATTGGAAAGGAACGGCGGACGCTTTCTGAAATTTGATATTTTGACAAGGTCACCTGTCCACTCTTTACAGCCCCTATTGGATTGGTAGGAGGATAGATTAGATAACCCGTGTGCATATTTTCAACATAGCTATTTGAGTATTCTGAAAAATTTTCGCAAATCTCTTCATATTGGTTGACAAAGTGGCTTCTGTCCGCCTTTATGTCCACCTCTTGAAAAAAGGAAAAATCGGTGTTGAGAGTTCTTATTGCGTTTATCGCACCATTGGTATTGTAAAGCACCACGTCTTTACTGCTTGCACGTGACTTTGTGCCCTGTACTTTCTTGCCGTCTAGCATCTCGCCACTGTCCATAAAGAAGGAAAAATCATGCGAATATGCCCCAAAACCGATATTATAGGTGGAGATGGAATATGACCTATCAAGCTCCACCACCGCTTCGGTGTTATTATTGACCGTGACAGCAAGATTATCTCGTATCCTATAATAGTTGACAGAAAGATAGGCCACATAGCTAAGAAATATCGCCACGATAAGTAAAACAACCATTAGTAAGCTTACTCCTGCAATCTTCCAACCTTTTTTCATTTGTCCTCCTTTATTTATAACAAACTTTAAAATGTGCCGACTCCGCCACCGCCAGCACCGCCACCAGAGAAGCCTCCTCCGCCATCGCCACCGATGTTAGATATTGTTATTGTTGTGGCAATCTTTGCGACCTCTTTAACTAATGCACTTACCATTGTCTGACCTACAAGCACACCAAGAGTTGCCATACTCCTATTCATCAAGTAAATAGTCATATATAGCGACAAGATATTATCAGTGACAAGCCAAGTTGGACTTTGAAGAGGGATGCTCTCAAATTTCTTCATATACACATCACTAACACCAAGCACATAGGCATAAGGAAGCACATCATAGAAGAGCGTTGGATTTTCTTTAACCATTGCCTCCATCATATCCTTTTCTGCTACCTCTATATATTGCTTAAGCCCTCTAAGCCTACCAAGATATTCCAGGCCTTTCTTTGTGTATTGCTCAAAAAATGGATAAATGAAGAAGAGTGCTATCGGCACGATCGGAATAAATATTCTCATGAAGAACGGATCACAATAAGCTTCGCTCATAAGTATGATACCGATAAAGCAGGCAATGGAGAAGATTAGCAAAATTATCTTTTTCGCCCAAAACTTTTTGGCTTTTTGTTTGTGTTTGTATTTTTCAATATTAGGCAGTCGCCATAGTAGTGCCACACCAACCACAGCAAGCAAAATCTTTAAAAACATGAAGAGGTAGTTTAAACTTTGAAGGTCAATTCTGACAATTGTTAGCACCAAAGCCACAAGCACGGCAATGAGCGTCATGCGATAATATCTGTCAACCGCAGGATTGAAATATTTTTTGCCTTCTCTCTTAACAGAATTCGATATCTTTTGTCCAATAAAAGGACTCATTGATTTAAGTGTTGAAGTATCTATCGGCTGATCGCTTGTAAAAATTGAATTAAAGAAGAGGCGCTCATGTTCCTTAGCGTTTTCTAAATCTTTTAGTTTTTTAATATAGATTTTCTTTTCCTTTTCCTGAATTTCTACATAGCCTTTCGATGCCCAATAGACAATCAGTGAGGTTATATCATCGCCCGATACCGTTCTATCAATGATATATCCCGCCTCAGTTGGAGTCAAACCGTCTGGCGCTTTAAATTCAACAACATCAATTAAGTCATGTTTGCGTCTGTGCATAACATAAAAGACGATTAAAACGATGATAAGCACAAGTAAGATGACAAGCAAAACGATATCAAAGGTATAACTTCTTGAAACATCAAAATAGCCCTCATTAAGTGGCTGATACACCGTAAGTGCCTCGCCGTAATATAACGCAACAGGTGCCTTGTACTCGCCATAGCTGTAAAAATCGTAAATATATTCAGAGTGAGCAGAGTAAGAACCCGAAAGCGTGTAAGTTTCTTCGTCATAGGTATATTCAACTTCTGTTCCGTCAGTGTTTACGCCATAACGCCCTGCATAGAAGATAAGCTTATTGCGATATTCTTCCGTTACTTCCTTAGGGAAGGTGATAGAAAAATCGACATTGCCAATATGCGTATCCACACTTGAACCGATGATATTAAAATAGACAAAGTCCTTGCTTGTGTCCCTGTCAAGTCCTAAATCATAGGTATAAGAAAAATCAAAGGTATAACTATCAAACTCTTCGCCTTCCGCCGGCACTCCGCCCATGCTATATGGAAGGTGGAGATAATACGCCCTCATGGAATAGTCGCCTGAGTACCCCTCTTCCACATATGCCCCGTCATCGTTATTCATGTGAAAATTGGAAATTTCAAATTCGTAATTTTTAATTGACCTTTTGCCGTTTTCGTTCGGCACGCCGATAGTCTGTTCGATAGGCAAAGTGCGTATAATGCCGTTTACATTATTAAAGAAAGTTGCTGTTATTTTCTCGTTTATCTCATACTTATTATCTTCACCAATAACGATATTCACTTCGTAGTTGTTGATATAATATCGACTGTTAAACTCTGGCACATAGTCGTCTATCGTTGTGCCACAGCCAGACAGCGCAAAAACAAGAAGCATGAACATGCATAATAAAAGTGCAATTTTAGTTTTCCTTTTTATTAAACTACTTTCCATATAGATATATAATATCACAAAGCTATCAAAAATTAAAACTAGTTTTTATAAATTCCTTAAAATTATAATATGATTTTGTGTCAATAAGTAAACAAATCTCATAGAAAAAATATGAAAAGGAGTTTTTATGGCTAATTCAGATTATTACATAGGTGCGAACGATGAGCATGGCGTCAATCCTCCAACTCTCGGGAAGCGAACACCCATTGCTCCGGGATTAAATAGGCAAATATATGAAAATGAATTTAATAGGGCAGCAAAAAATAAGTTTATTGAGGCCTGTATGCGTCAAGATTTTTCGGTATATGATGTGAAGCCGGAGCTTCAAGATATTTCGATAAATGAACGCATTAATAGGATAAACTCTCAGAACTTAACCTTGCTTGTCACCTTTGCCTATAACGCTTTTGGCGAAACTTTCTCCAGTGCATCAGGCTTAGAGGTGTATTATTCTCCTCTCAATCCAAAATCAAGTCAAAGTCGAAATCTCTCCGAAAATCTGTATGCCGAACTTATCGGAGGAACGAATCAAAATGGACGTGGCGTTAAAACGCTTGATGTTGGCGTTCTAAGTAATGTAAACTGCGTTTCAAGCTTAATTGAGGCAGGCTTTATGACAAATTTAAGAGAGGCACGCCTCATGATTAATCCACTTTTCCAAACTGAGGTTGGAGAAGAAGCTTGCCACGGCGTGTGTAACTATTTAGGCGTTCCATACTTGCCACGTGACAACTTAAACAACTATCCTCTTTTAAGAAGTGGAAGCAATAATAACTTTGTCTATCTTCTGCAATTCATATTAAATCAATATGGCTACAATCTTTCGGTTGATGGCATCTTTGGTTCAAACACACTGAATGCTGTCAGAGATTTTCAACGAAATAACTCGCTTTCTGTCGATGGCTTGGTCGGCACTAACACTTGGCGAACACTTTTAAATCTTCCACCATATCCACTGCTTCGTGAGGGAAATCGTGGAGCGTATGTGACTTTTCTACAACAACTTCTAGAGAGTAACCTCTATCCTGTCGGCGGAATTGACGGCATATTCGGCAGTCGAACACTGAGTGCAGTTCGCTCCTTTCAAAGTGCAAATAATCTCACGGTTGACGGCTTAGTTGGAAATAACACTTGGAACGCTCTCACTAACCTCAATTTTTAAAATAAAAAAAATAAAAGGAAGATAATTCTTCCTTTTTATAATTTAAATGTTTTTCGACTTTATTCGTTTAAAATATCAATTAAACTTAATAAAGCTTAAATTTTATCTATGATATCACGTGCAGCAATAAGCCCTGTCGCAGCTGCCACAACGATATTGCCAGCCTTCCCTGCTCCATCGCCAATAAAGTATAGATTTTTATCTTTGACTTTGAATTTATTATCCGTTTCAATCTCATTTGAAAAGAACTTTATCTCTGGTCCATACAATAGTGTTTCATCGTTGTTTACACCAGGAATAATTTTGTCTAACTCTTCCAAGCCCTCCAATATATTGGTGATTATTCTATATGGCATAACAAGAGCAAGGTCGCCCGCCACACAATCCTTTAAAGTAGGCTCAATAAAGCCCTTGTTAATTCTATGCCATTCACTGCGCCTTCCCTGTTTCAAGTCTTTTAGCGTTTGAATGATTGGCTTGTTATCTCCAAGTACGTTGGCAATACGTGCAATAGATTCGCCATAAAGACGGGTGTTTGTAACCGGCTGTGTCAAGGTCACTTTGGAGATAAAGGCGAAATTCGAATTGTTAGACTTTGTATTTTTGAGTGCATGACCGTTTACGCAGATATAGCCATAATAATTTTCTTTGGTCACATAGCCACCTGGATTGGTGCAAAAGGTTCGTATCTCATCGCCATAAGTCTTAGTCTTAATAAATATTGTCGGGTCATAGATAACATCGGTTATGTCTTTCAAAATTTCCTTTCTGACCTCCACACGAACACCGATTTCTATACTTTGAGAGTTATATGGAATATTATGTTTATCTAGTAGTTTTTGTACCCACTCTGCACCCGTTCGTCCTGGCGCAATCACAACATATTTGGAGGTCATCTCTTTCATTTCGCCATGCAAAGTGTAGGTTATATGATTGAGATTGTTTGCATCTTGCTCCACATCTAAAACATTACCACTTTCAATGATTTCAACTCCCTCATCTTCAAGATAAGTGGTAAATTTTTCTATATGCTTTGGCAGTGTGTCCGAACCAAGATGCTTTTGCTTGATTAGAAGAAGCCTTGCGCCTTTTAAGGTCACTTGGCGTTTAATTTCTTCACTCTTTTCTGTGCTTTTTGGATATACCTCAGCGTCCATACCAAACTTGTTGAAGATTTCCTCAGTGTCATCGATGATTTTATAAGCTTCGCTTTCACTCATATATTTAAATAGGTCGCTCTTGCCAAGTTTTGGAATGAAGTTAAGTTTGCCATCACTGAATGTGCCAGCACCACCAAAACCTGATAGGATTTGACAAGGTTGACAATTTACACAGCTATGCCCCTGCTTCATAGGACAAACACGATTTTTTGCACGCTTGCCTTGGTCAATCAAACAAACTTTCAAAGCTTTATTTAGTCTTTTAAGCTCGTAAGCAGTGAAAAGTCCAGCAGGCCCTGCACCAACAATCACAACATCATAATTATTCACCTATACCTCCACTTTAACAAGTCTATTATATCATATTCGCTAATAAATTTGATAATTTTTATATGACAAACAGAAAAATTCTTATTTTTATTTTTTTCGCAAGCTCACTTTTCCACATTTCCACATTAAAAAACCATACTTCTAATTGAAATATGGCTTCTTTGGGATTTTTAAATTGATTATTTTTTATATTCGTCCGATAGGCCAGCTAAGTAGTCAAGAGAAACATCAAAAAATTTAGCTAGCATTATGGCATAACTTAATTTTATGTCCCGTTCCCCTTTTTCCCAAGATGATATTGCTTGACGAGAAAGAGATTTTATTGATTTTGCTAAATCTTCCTGCGATAAGCCTTTTTCCAGCCTTAATTCTTTTAATCTATTTGAAAATGTGTCCATATTCTTTTCCCTTTTTAAAATTATATCCACAATCGTGGCAAAATTGCTTGACATTCCACAATCGTGGCGGTATTATATTATTAATTCCACAATCGTGGCAATTAAAAGGAGCGAAAAAATGGATAAAGAAAGAATAGAAGAAAGAAAAATAGTTATGAAACAAATTGGAAACAATTTAAGAACACTTAGAAAAAAAAGAAACCTCACACAGAGTGAGGTTGCAAAGATGAATGGTATAAGTTTGAGAAGTTACTCAAAATATGAGTGCGGACATGCCATGATGTATATTAGAACCTTATTCAAACTAGCTAGATTTTATAGTGTGAAAATCACTTATCTTGTGGACGAAAAACCTAATTCTTAACCCTGCCGACTTCGGTGTTGTCAGTGGTTCTATCTTGAAGAGGCTTGATAGGATTTGGCTTATCTTCCACACGGTAGTCCTTACCGTATCTGTCGATATGCTCTTCTACCACTTTATGCGAGGCAACGGCTTTTTCATTTTTAATCACCTTTCTTTGATACTTAAAGAAATCAGCGTCATCGGATAAATCATTGATGTTGATATAGCCCTCACGATGTGCGGTGTTATTGACGGTGTCCTTTAAGATATTCCTGATATAGTTCTTGTTTGATTTAAAGGAAATGAGTTCTGGAAATTCGCCGTTTGGAATGACCTCTTGCCACTCTTTCTTTTCATACTTCCTTAAATTCTTTACGGCACTATGAAGGTGAGCTATCTCCTGCTCTAACAGCATTTCCCAAACTTTTTTCACGCCCTCATCGCTTTCGTCACAGAGCATGGAGTAGTAGAGATAGCACTCGATATATTCATGCATCAAACACATCTCAAACCAAGATGCCGAAGGGTCGATGAGTGAGCCATAGTGAGTGACGTGTTGTTCTTCCACCATGGCAATTTCAGTATAGACTTCCCTGCCCTTTTGATTTTTATAGAACGCACCTAGGTTCATGTAGTAGTTCATCGTTTGTTGCTCGGCAGCGGTGATGATGTTCACGGCGCACTTGTCGAACGGGTCGGCAGTCTTGTTGCATATATGATTTTTCACACTGTCATAAGGGTGCCTGTGATGAGCAATTGTTGGACGTGCCGGCATGATTTCGGTGTAGTCGCCAACATAGTCCTCAGCATGACAACCCATATCACTTTCAAGCATATTTGCATAACGATAAAGGTGGTCGAAGTCCTCTAAGAGTGCAAAATCAAGGGCACTTTTTACATTTTTATCTTTCACGTGCTGAGCCAAAAATGCCGTCAAATCGACTGCAAGTTGCTCATAGCCGATTGTCGTTTCAAGTTGATTTTCGTCGATTGGCTTTAAGGACGAAATCAATTTTTGTTGTTGCTGTTCACTGCGTCTGACAAGTGCAAGCGAGCGCTTTAAGTCATTGTCATCTATGTGCCTATGAAAATGATGGCTAAACCACACCGCTTCATACTCGGTGCCATTCATAAGTATGCAACGAACTCGGGTGTAGGGACTGCTTTCAAGTTTATTATAAGGCTTTCCTGCCAACTTTTTAAAGTCCATCAACGTGCTCTCTAAACTCTTTGGCTTTTCCAAAAACGGATTAAATTTCATATATACCTCCAACTTTTAGTTTTGCCAAATTCACGCCTAAATATTCGCATAAAATCTTTGTGTTACAATCTCAATAAACAAAATCTTTGTTACAACATTAATAGATAAAATTCTGTGTTACAATCTCTTTAAAAAATTTTGTGTTACAATCGTTTTCTAATTTATTACCTTTAATTTGTGTTACAAAATATATTTCATAATTTATCAATAAAAAATCTCGACCTAAGTCGAGAAATTTTAATTAAATATCTTCTTTTGCAAGGAAAGATTAAATTCTGATGTAACGATTTTTCTTTCTAAGATACCAATTCATCAAGGTAAATAATCCTAAAATTGCAAGCACGATAACCACAGCTGCGGCTGGATGTAGTGATGCTATCTGCGTCTCTAAAAGTCCGCCGAAAAGCATACTAACAACCAACGTCAATATGTAAGTTAAAATGGCGTTGCTTCCCCAAATTGCGAAGAAGCTGAACTTAGGCTTCCAATTGTTTAAGAAGTTGAGTCCTCCCCAAATCATGGAAGAAATGCTTGCACAGAAGAGTGCATAAACCGGTGTACAACCTCTTTTTGCTGCGGTAAAGCCGAAGGCAACAATTAAAACTATGGAGATTAAAAGCATAAGTGAGGACATTATCCAATAACGCTTATCGTCTTTAAGTTCGGCAAAAACTGAACCTAAAAGAAGTATTCCAGCCCAGCTGAAACCACCAAATATACCTCCTTCCAAAATCTTATTTGCAAGAGGGAAAAGTCCATTTTGCATCAATACTGTCATAACAACAAAGGTAATTGAAACAATAATCAATCTGCCCCATTTGTCAAACTTAACAAATGGAAGAGCCATGAGTCCAGCAAGGCCGATGTTTTGGAGAGTGTCCCATTCCCAACCACCGAAACGCTCACCGTCTGCTGGCACTGTGATTTTTTCTGCGGTATTTACTAAGATAAAATATAAAGCTAAAACGCCTGCTATTGCAAGAAAATAACGGAGCATTGCAGATGATACCTGCTTAAACTTTTCGTTTTTAACTGCAAGACTGATTAAAAAGACAATTAAAAGGGCTAATGCAATCCAAAACATAACCGCAAAGATTTGAATTTTTATGGAAAGGTCAGCAAATGTCTTTGAACCTGTGAAGATATCTGCCCAACCATTTTCAAAACCATTGAATAAGATTCCAATTCCAATTAGAGCTAGAAATCTTATGGCAAGTTGCCAATATGCCCTGCGTGTGCCATATTTCCTTTCACGAGATTTAAAACTTTTGCAGATTGTCAGCCCTATAACAAAGATGAACATAGCCGCAAATAGGTCCGCGAACGAAACTCCCGGCAAAACTTGGAAGCCATCAGCACCATGTTCAATGATCGGTGCTAAAAAGTTGAAACATGAGAAGATTGGAAGAATGAAAGAGCATACCATTAAGAACATACAAAGTCCTCTAAATCGGTCGATGGATAGCAATCTTTCGCCTTTCTCTGATGTTTCGTCTGCTTTTGCACGATATTCCATTTTATTGTCTTTTAAAACTTCTTCAATTATCACATCACTTTTTTCTTTTTTCACTTTTTTCCCTCCTTTATAAACTAATTGATTTTTTCTTCCTTGCGAGAAGATATGCAAATGCCGTCAAAAGCACTATTGCCAAAATTCCTTGAATTCCCGCAAGCCACCAACTAGCGCCCGACAAGGCACTTGCTGGCATAACCGTGGTGTAAACACCGATGACGAAGAATTCCGCTAAGAACATGATGATAGGATTTTTACCCCACCAAACGAGAAATTCAAATTTCCAAGTTATGTATTTATCAAGATAATCGAATATGAAGAAGATTAATCCGCTTAGCCCAACGCTCACCAAGATGAAAGTCGGCGAGCAACTGCCAAGATTAATTACGCCAAGCCACTGTGTCAAGAAAACGCCAAGTGCGCAGAATATGGCGGAAAGCGTGAGAGCTATATGCTTTTTCTTCATGAAATAGAAATCGGCGATCATCATATCAAATATCAGCATTGCGCCCCAGCCAAAGCCACCTATCGTGCCACCATGCACAATCACATCAAGCCACGCCTTGTTGTCGCCTATCTGGTGGAAAACTGAGTATGCGACAAGGATGACAGATGCTCCGATAAGTTTCACCCACCATTTAGATTTAACAAACGGAAAGGCAACAAGAATGGCAAAGCCGATTCCTTGCAAGGTCACCCAATAGTTGTATCTAAACGCACTAAAATCATTTTGAATGGCAAAGAAATCGATTGTTGTGATTATGATGTTCATAATGCCCATGCAAGAAAGTGCCACATAGAAGATGTGTTCTGCTGGCACGGACAATTTTTTCTTCCACGCAGGGATGAGTGCAAGCAGTCTTAAAACCAAGCCGATAATTGCCACGATGGAGAAAGCAAGCACTGTATAATCAAACGCATTTAAGGTGTAACCGTCCATACTATCCAAAACTTTGTTGCATAAATCAAGAAAAGTTCCAAGCCCAACAATGGAAAGAGCACGCTCTAAGTAGTGGATAATTGCGTGCTTTGTGCCATACAATCTTTGCCACTTGGTGAAAGACAGTGTAAAGGTTAAGCCGATTGCAAAGATAAATGCTGGAGCAATAATGTCTGCAAGCGTCATACCCGGCAAGATGATTATGCCTTTTGACAGCGAATGGTCAGCAAGCCTAGACAAAATTCCAAGACTAGGAAAGTTTTTTAAAAATTGAAAGATTAGCATACAAAAGACGCAAAATCCGCGAAATCTGTCTATGCTTTTTATACGCTTACTTTCTTTTGCATCAATAGGAAGCATTGTATCTTTTTTAATAATCGCTTCTTCAACTTTTTCCATATTTACCTCTGTTCTAACTCAAATTTTTTAAAATCAATCTTTCCAAAGTTCGTTCTCGGCATAGCATCAATTATTTCAATAAGACGAGGAACCGAATATTTAATCAAATTCTTTTTGCAAAGAGAAAGAATCTCTTTTTTCGCTCTTTCTTCCGCAACTTCCTTATCTTTTAAAGTTATGTAAAGTTTGATGTAAGTCTTTTCATTGTAGTGATATGGCACTGCACACGCTTCATCAATATATTCAAGTTTTTTAACCAAGTTTTCTATCTCAGAAGGAAAGACATTTATGGCATTTATCTTAATGGAACGCTTGCGTCTATCAAGTATGTAAAGATAGCCATCTTCGTCCATATAGCCCATATCACCTGTCTTGACCCACTTTATCCCCTCTTTATGCACAAAGCCGTTTACTTCGTTTAGATAGCCCTTCATAACAGACGGCGAACCCACCGCAATCTCTCCAATTGTATTTGGCGAAAGTGGATTGTTTTCCTCGTCCCAAATCTCAATCTTGGTGTAAGGAATAGCTTTGCCACAACTATACGGCCTATAATGTTCAAAGGTATTTGCTGCACACACGCTGGAAACTTCCGTAAGCCCATAGCCTCTAAACAAGCGTGCTGAACTTTTGTATTTTTTTAGTATTGTGTCGAAGTGTTCCACAAAGGACTCAGTTAAAACGTCGCCACCGCACCATAAGTCTTTCAGTTTTGCAAGATGTTTGCCGTAGAAATTTTTGTATTCAATCATCTTCTTGAACATGACAGGCACGCCAGCAAAAAAGGTGACATTATACATTTTAATGATAGCGTTAAACTTTTTCGGCTTAAAGTTTGGCACAAGAATTAAACTATATTGATTGGTCAAACAGGTATGTACAGACACGCCCAAGCCATAAGCATGAAATATCGGCAAAGCAACGAGCGAATACTCACTGCCACCACCACGGATTTTACGTGTGTACATCTTCTCAAGAGACACACTTAAATCGTTGAGAGCGTTATTTTGAAGTTCAATAATCTTTGGCTGTCCGCTTGTTCCACCGCTGTGCATGGTGCAGACAACGTCACTGCCTTTCCCCTCCACCTCTGTCAGAGTGGCATTTTTATTGTGCTTAATAAGCTTAGAATATTTTATCGCCTTTTTATAGGTTCGACATTTATATATTACAAACAACAAAAAAAGAACCTTCCTCAATATCACATAGTTTGATATCGAACAATTAATCAAAATTTGATTTAGAGAAGCAAGATCCTTATGATTTCTTATCAAGATATCATAATACATCAAGCCTTTCGATTTTGTCTGTTTTAAATTTTCTCTCAGTTGGTCGAGTGGCAAAAGAGGGTGAACAATATTTGCCACAACACCAAGTTTCGAGCAAGCATAAAAAGCCACAAGTGCTTGTGGACAGGTTGGAAGATAGATTGTTAGCACGTCACCCTTTTTAAAGCCCAATTTTTTTAAAGATATAGCAAAATCTTCAATATTTTTCAAAAAAGTTTTCATGGATATTTTGTGGTCGTTGAAAATGATATTACCTTTCTTCATATCAACACCCTCTTTTAGCACTTCATAACAGGTTTTATTTTCCACAAAAACTCCTTTGTAACTCTCAATAACATGACTAGTTTAACACATTTTATATAAAATACAAAATGATATTAAAAATTTTTTAAATAATTTTTTAAAATGTATTTTTGCACAAATTTTTAAAATAAATTTTTTTTGAAATTAAAGAATAAACTTTTTTTCTTTATTTTGTTTTTATGGAGAATTTTGCTATAATTATTTTGAGTTTAAAAGGAGGTTAAAATGAAACTTACTAAGGAAGAACAGGCTATTCTTTCTGGAAGTGAAGGGCAAACAAAAGCTAAAATTATGCAAACTCTTGTTGAATTTGGCGAGCTCTTTGGTGCGACTGAATTTGTGCCTGTTTCTACATGCGGACACTTGGTCACTTCGTTTGGTATCGGACTTTTAAAGCCGGTATATCGCATTATGGACGAAATAATAGAAGCTGGACTTAAAACGCCGTATCCATTCACAGTTGATCCACGCCCGATTGACTATAAAAATGTTAAATGCAATATCTTGGACAAGCTTATCTTTTCAAAAATTATGTATTCAAAACAAAAGCACTATGAGGAGCAACTTTCAAAGATTGGGCTAAAAAACAAAAACGCCTTCACTTGCACCTGCTATCTTGAAGAAGTTGGCAACACTCCAAAGTATGGAGATATCCTCTCTTGGGCTGAAAGTTCAGCCGTTGTCTTTGCTAATTCTGTGCTTGGGGCAAGATGTAATCGTAACAGCGGAATGTTGGATATCTTTGGAGCAATCTTAGGCAAAGTGCCAAAGTTTGGCTTACTTACCGATGACGGAAGAAAGGCTGATTACATAGTGGAGATAAAAACATCTCATCTACCTGAGGCACAAATACTTGGTTCGGCTATCGGCATGAGAGTTATGGAAAAAGTGCCTTACGTTGTCGGCTTAGACAAATTTTTAGGTACAGAGCTTAATGATGACACCATATCATATTTAAAAGATTTTGGAGCAGCCACCGCCTCTAATGGTGCAGTAGGGCTATACCATATCGACAATCTAACTCCAGAAGCTAAAAAGTATGGCAAAAAGCTATGGCGTGAAAATGCAGAAAAGTATGTGATTGATGATGCGGAGCTTGAAAGAGTATATAAGAGCTATCCAATCATGTGGAAGAAAGAAGATGCAAAACCTTCGCTATGCTTCATCGGCTGTCCTCACCTTTCTTTCAGCCAGCTTAAAAATTGGACTGATAAGATAGGAGAAAACCTTAAAAAGAGTGGAAGGAAAAAGGTTAAAGTGCGTACAATCATGACTTGTGCCCCAGATGTAGCTGATAAGTTTAAAAAGACGCCTGATTACAAAAAGCTTACAAGCTACGGTGTGAAACTATCGTCTATCTGCCCTCTTATGTACACCAACAATCCTATTGCTGGCAGTAAGCCGATAATCACAAACAGTAATAAACTTAGAACCTACTCAAAGGCAAGATACTATAAAGATGATGATATCGTAAAAATTATTTGCGAGGTGAAATAGTATGGAAAAGAAAATATTTAAAGGCAGAGTTATCTGCAAAGGAAACTATGAAGGAGAATGCGTGGTATCCCGACAGGGACTTAACACCCTTGCTACCTTTCAAAAATCCGCCCTTATGAACAAGAAAAAAGTTATCGGCTCTGACCAAAATAATCCTGATGTATTTGGAAAAAATTTGACAGGCGTGGCACTTATTCTTCCTCAGACTATTGGCTCGACAACTGGCGGACTTGTCATTCAAACAATTTGTCAGATGAAGATAAATCCGTCCGCCCTCTTGTTTAGCGAAGAGATTGACAGCCTTGCAGCAAGCGGTGTAATCTTGGCAAAAAACTGGGAAAACTCCGATATAATCGCCATTGATAAACTTGGAAACGACATTCTTTCAGAGATTAAAACGGGAGATAAAATAAAAATAAGCGAAGACGGAACTGTCGAAGTTATCAAGTAATTAATTTTTTAAATATCATAAGTTTTGCAATAATATATTAAAATAGAAGCGTTTTATTAGGAGAAATTATGAAGAAGAATATAAAAACAACAGAAGCAATCTTTCCAATGCCAGTGCTTATGATTGCCACATACAACGAGGACGGCACGGTTGATGTTATGAACGCCGCTTGGGGAATGATGTATGACAGAAATCAAGTTGTATTAAGTTTAACCGAATCTCATAAGACGGTTAAAAACATTAAAAAGAGAAAAGCGTTTACGGTCAGCATAGCAGACACAAAGCATGTTGCTGAGGCGGACTACTTTGGCATAGTTTCAGCCAACACCACAAAAGATAAATTTGAGAAGAGCGGACTTACTGCCACAAAATCTAAAAATGTCGATGCGCCAATCATAAACGAATTTCCAATTTGCATGGAGTGCGAATTTGTAGAAATAAACGATGCAGGAGTTATTGGAGAAGTCGTCAATGTTTCTGCCGAGGAAAGTGTGCTTGCTGGTGACAATGTGGATATCTCGAAAGTCAACGCCGTTGCCTTTGACCCATACACGCATGGCTACTACAAAGTCACCGAAAGAGTTGGCGACGCATGGAAATCAGGCTTGAAGTTTAAGAAATAATATAATTTTAATTTTTATACAAATAAAAAAGAACTCTAAGTTTAAGGGTTCTTTTTTATAGATTTAAATTATTTGAAAATTAATTACTTTTACAAATTCTAAGTTCTCTTTTTATATCATAGTTATTTTCAATATATCTTTTCTTTCTTGTTCCGGGCTGAATATTGTAGGCAAAAAGGGCAATCAAATACAAAACAATGCTACATAAATCACACGCCATATTGACGTAACCTTGGATAGTGAAATTATAAGCACACCAAAGAAGAGAGTTTGCGATCAGCGATATTCTAATAAACACCATATTTTTAAATATCAAGCAAAAGGTCAGTATGAACATAGCAACAACAAGAAGAATCGTTGTGGCATCTTCCCAAAAAAATATAACAGAGACGGCAAATATTACATTTATCAAACAAAACGGCAAAAAATAGTGCGTGAGCTTTGCTTTCCTTTCATCTAAAAACATATACCATACCGCCCGTATTAAAAGAAGAATTTGCATGATGGCAGGAAGATAGCTTCCGAGAAAGAAGTATGATAAAGAATAAAAGGCTGAACTTATTGCCATAAAAGTTAGAAGTAAATTCTTGTACTTCATCACCTTTCCGACAAGGTCAATTATCATACCAACGCCGACTGAGATTTGAGATAAAATATACATAAACTAATTATATATAAAAAATCACACTTTGGCAAGTGTAATTTATTTATATTTTAATATATTATTTTGTCCTAATCACGAAGTATCATAAAAAATCTATGTTTAACTAAATTATGCCGACACAATTTACTATTTTTTGAGTCAAAAGAATTTTACATCTCATAGTTTAATTATTTTTATACAAAATGCACATATTTTATTACCCTCTTCATAATAACCACTAACACATAAATTATATGATATATCGGTAATTGTAAAAGCTTCAATATTTGAAAAATCACAGTCAAAAAAATAAAGATCATTTGTTTGCAAGAGAGATTTTGCCTTAGAAATAGCTTCTTACTTACTACATATTGTTTTCTGATAACTAATTCTAGATGATGCAGAATCACATCCAGCAAGAAAAATTAATGGGATAGCCAAAATCACCAATAAAAAGCAAAGTGAAAATATCAATTTCTTTTTAATCTTCCCCATTTTAATTCTCCTTATATTTTAAAATAAAGCCCAAATCAAACCATGCTGTCGATTTAGGCTTAAATTGGCGGCACCAACACTATCCAGATTGAACTAAAAGTTGATGGATTTAAAATATTTTTATTTATAAGAAACAAAGATTAAAAATGTTTTGGTAATAAAATGCAAATATAGTATACTGAAATAAATAGTTAGAAAACGGAGATTGAAAAGATATATGGTTATTAATATTATTAATATTATAGCAATAATTGTTATACCAATAGTTTCAGTTATAATAGGACAATATTTACAAAACAGAAGTGAGAAGAGAAAAGATAAAATGAGAGTTTTTACTCATTTAATGTCATATAGGTATTTTGGTTATACTGACCAAGTTTCTGTTAATGTATTAAATTCGGTCCCATTTGTTTTTAATGATAATGAAGATGTAATAGAAAAATATAATATTTACATAAAGTCGTTAAATTGTCGACCAGAAGAAATTGAAATAAAAAGTAAAGAAATTAATGATAATAAAACGAAAATGTTGGAAGAAATGGCAAAGGCTTTAAAATACAAAAATATTAATTGGGAGATAATACAAAACCCATATCTTCCTGAAGGACTGATAAATCAAATACATCAAGAAAATATTTTTAGGCAAGGGCAAGTAGAAATTGCGAAGGCATTAACGCAAAGAACAAATTCATCTGAAGAAAAAATTAGTATATTAAAAAAAATAGGAGAAGAAATAGAAAATAAAATAAAAAAACAAAAAAGTAATAAAAGGTAAGTTGTTTTCTGACTTACTTTTTTGTTTACAAAATTATTAGTTTAAGTGTAAACAATAATATTTTTTATCAAATAAATAGCTTTTATTTATAAAAATATAGAATTTTAATAATTGTGTGGTATAATGATGTAAAAAAGGAGAAAGAATGATTAATACATCAATAGATAAAGAATTTACTCAATGTTTTGATGAATTATATAATGATACTATAGAAAAAAATAATATAAAGTTTTTTTGCCCACTTATAGATTCAAATGAATTTGAATATGAATTTATGATTAAAAAGTTATTGCTGTATGCTCCATATTATTGTTTATCACGTGCAACACTTGAAGAAAATCTCAATCAACATTTGCTTTTGTCTCAATTAACAAGAGATAAATTTAGAGAATTTGACAAAAATGAAGGAGAATTGGCTGAATTTATAGGATATAGTTTTTTAGAAAGTGATTTAGGTGCCCCAAAAATAATATCCAAAATGGAACTTAAAACTGATAATAATATGTATTTTAATGGGGCGGATGGTGTTCATTTTTTAAAAAAAGATTGTGGGTATCAATTAATATTTGTAGAAGCGAAAACGTATGATGATTTATATAACGGTATATGGAACGCTATTGATAGTATTGATAAATTTAAAAACAACTCAATAAAAGATGAGAAAGATGGTAAACTAAAAGGAATAAAGTTTGAAAAATCTTTAATTTCAGCTAATATAACAAAAGAGGTGTTTTCAAAAGAAGATGAACAATTCATAAAGGACATACTATATCCTAAAAGAAATGGAATAGGACCTGTTGATACAGCGTTTTCAGTTATTATACTTTATGAACCTCAATTAGATAAAAGTCTAAAAAATTTACCTAATCTTGAGTATAGAGAAAAAGTCCATGAAATTTTAAAGAATCAAATAATTGACCAAACAGAAAATATAAAATCTTTAATAAAAAAGCACAATCTTAATGGTCATAATTTTTATTTTTATATAGTGCCTATGGATAACTTATATAATACAAAACATGCTGTTCTTAAAGAGGTTTTAAGATGAGTTATAATATTATTGAAGATATGGCAAGAGAAGCTCTTAACGACGAGTATTTTATTGAATTATTTACTAAATTGGAAAACAATTTTTTTAATAAAATTGTTTACAAAAAAAATGAGTGTAAATTGAATGATTTGGAATGTTATGACCTGCTGTCCTTTGCAGATATATTATCATTGTCGATAATAGATGAAAATAAAAATATTTCCATAAAAATAATTAGCTTACTAAATGTATTTTTCAAAAATAATGCTCTTTATAATTATTATGCTAAGGGGATTATGCTGAGATTAGGCAATTTCCCAAGTTATGAATTAATATCTAAAAATACAAACATTGTTTGGGGAAAAGAACCTATGGATATTGTTGTCGAAAAGATGTTGAAACAATCAAGAAACAAAGACCCAAACAATAGTGAAAAAATATTTACAGATTCTCAACTTGAAGTATACAACAATTTAATAAACAAGAATCATTTCAGTTTTTCTGGCCCAACTTCTTTTGGAAAATCATTTATATTAAATTCTTTTATAAGTCATATTATCAATTCCAATAATAATGGAATTAATATGGCATATATTGTTCCTACTAGAGCTTTGATTTCTCAAAACATTAAGGTTTTAAAGGAAATTATAAAGGATAAACATAATTATATTTTGTTAGAAAGTCCAGATATTCCATCATGTTTTTTAAACAAAAATAAAAATTTTATTTTTGTTTTTACACCTGAACGTTTGGTTTCATATTTATCAAGCGAAAATAATCCGACTTTAGGTTACATTTTTGTTGACGAAGCTCAAAAAATGTTGGCTATAGATTCGCGTTCTGCTATATATTATCATGCGTTAAGTATGGCAGAAAGAAAAAGTTGTAAATTATTTTTTTCATCACCAAACATTAATAATGCTAATATTTTTTTAAGTATATTTGATAAGTCTGAAGATGAAAGTTTACGTATAACAGAATCTCCAGTTTGTCAAAATAGATGTTTTATAGATATTGAAAATAGAAAATTGCAATATTTTTCCAATGTGACTGAGCCAAAGGAGTTAGAGTATAATTTGCCAAATAATATAGAAGATATTATATTACAAATATCAAATGAAGGAACTTCAGTTAATAAAAGTATTGTTTATTGTAATACAATTGAAGATACTATTAATTTGGCATTAAGTTTTTCTAAGAAATGCAAGAGTAAAGATAATGAAAAAATCAATAGTGCTATAAAAGTAATCAAAGAACACATTCATGAAGATTATTTTTTAATAGATTGTATCAAAAACGGAGTAGCATTTCATTTCGGCAAATTACCACAGAGAATAAGAAATCTTATAGAAACTATGTATATTGAAGGTGATATTGATTATTTATTTTGTACTTCAACATTATTAGAAGGAGTAAACTTACCTGCTCAAAATATTTACATATTGAGTAGTAAAATTGGCAATACGCGGTTAACATCTGTTGATTTTTGGAATTTGGCTGGTAGAGCTGGTCGTTTAGCAAAGGATTTGTATGGAAATGTTTTTTGTATTAGATGGGGGAATATAGATGGTCATTGGAATAAGGAAAAAGATATAGAATTGTTAAAAAATAAAAAAGTTGAAGATGTTAAATCTCCGTTATTAACAGGTGAATCTAACTTTTATAAAAATGTCAGAGCATCCTTATTGAATAGACCGTTTACTACAACTAATCCAAAAGCAAAACAAGTGGAAATTTGGAATTCATTTGCTAATATTTTAATGATACAGAACATTATGAATGATAGCTCTTTATTAAAAGATAAATTTATTGGTAAAATAGTAGACTCAAGAGATATATTAAACAAATTAAAAAAATCTACAACAATTTCATACAAAACTTTAAATAAAAGTCCGTTAATTAAATGGAGATATCAAGAAGCATTATTAAAATCTGAGAAGTTGCCTAATATGCAAGAACCTTCTTATGAAAGTTGTTTAGAAATATTAAATATTTTTTACGAAAAGTACAATTGGGTAAAAGAAGAAAGTTTTGGGAATAATCCCTTAATAAATTTATCTCATTTCAATCCTAAATCTTCTTTACAACATTATGCTTTTCTAATGTCTGAATGGATGTCTGGGACAACAATAAATATTTTAATTAAACGAGCAATAAAAAAGCAATCTGGAAGTAAGTTTAGGTTAAGTTTTAATGAATATGTTATATTTGATCCAGATAATAAACGACATGTTAACAAATTAATTAATAATATAATGGATGAAATAGATAGGTTATTAAGATTTAAAATTAAGAATTATTGTGAAAATTATGCCAATATATTAAGAGAAAAAGGTATTGAAAATGTAAATGATTGGGCATTATATCTTGAACATGGTTCAAAAAAATATGAATATATTGAATTACAAAAAATTGGTATTCCTAGGCATCTAGTAGAAAGATTTTACACTAAGAATAGAGATTTTTTAACTTTTGATAATAAAATTTTAAAAGAAATAGATTTTGATTCGATAAAGAATAATCTTAGAGACTCAAAAGATTCAGAAGATATTGAAATATTGAACATATTAAATGATTTCAATTTGTAATTATAACTAGCAAAAATTAAATTTGCTAGTTTTTCTTTTGTAAATTAACACAAAATTTAAAAGTGTATGTTATAATAATTGTAAATTATAGGAGCACCTTATGATAAATACATTTTTTGATTTTTGTTCAGGAATTGGAGCAGGACGACTTGGATTAGAAAGATGTGGGTTAAAATGTGTTGGGCATTCTGATACAAGTAGATTGGCAGATTGTTCATACAGATTGTTACATCAAACAGAGGATAAAAATTATGGCAATCTAAAAAAACTTGGTCAAGAGAATTTGCCAGATTTTGATTTGTTAATAGCAGGATTTCCTTGTCAAACATTTTCTGTTATTGGTAGACAAGCAGGTTTTAGTGACGATAGAGGTCAAATAATATTTCATCTTTCAAGAATTTTAAGAGAAAAAAAGCCTAAGTGCTTTATTTTAGAAAATGTAAAAGGTCTAGTTAGGCACGATAATGGACAAACAATAAGAAAAATAATTGAAGAATTAGAAAAATCTGGTTATTCTACAACATATAAAGTTATTACAAGTTTAAATTGTGGAGTTCCACAAATGAGACAAAGGGTTTATTTTGTTGGAATAAGGAAAGATATAGTAAAAAATGTTAGTGATTTTGTTTGGCCAGAAAATATACTAATACCAAAACTTGAGGAGTATCTTATTGATAGAGTTCCAATATCAACGTTAAATTTGGATATTTTAAAAAGATATTTAGTTAATTCGACTAATGCAGGTAAATACTCTATTGAAGATTTATATAAAATGAATGGCAAAGTCTTAGATACGAGAATGAATGACTTAAGAATATATGATGGTAAAGTTCCAACTCTAAGGGCTCAGAGAGATGGAATATATTATGTTTTTGATAATAATATTTATCAACTAACAGGATATGAAGCTTTAATATTACAAGGATTTCCTAAAGAATATGCTGACAGAGTAAAAGATAAAGTTACGGATAGGCATCTTTTAATGCAAGCTGGTAATGCTATGACTGTTAATGTAATTGAAATGCTTGGAAATTGCATAATTCAATACTTAAAAATAAAGGAGAACAAATAATGAATAATTGGGAACAATTTGAAATAGATTGCACAAAATTTTTAAATGAACAGTTTGGGGAGTATGCAACATTTATTCATCAAGGGAAAAGTGATTCAACTGTACCGGATATAAGAGTAATAACAAAGAAAAACAAACAGTTTTATATTGAAGCAAAACACTCTCCAGCTCAATGTGGTCAGTTTGTTTTGTTGCCTAATATTGAAACTAAAAAGTTTGAATATAGTAAACTAAATTCAACAGAAATAAATAACTATTCGCAAACAATAATAGACTATATGAATAGTAATTTTGAAGAATTTAAAGAAGCAGGGACAGCTGGTAAAAATATTGAGTTTGATAATTGCCAATCAGTCTTTAACAATTGGATTATAAAAACATATAAGGATAAAGGTGTTAAATTCTTTATAACAAACAATAATGTAATATTACCAATAGAAGAATTTGCAAACTATTTTGATGTCTCTGCCAAATATAGAATTAAAAGAAGTGGATCTAGTTCGGTTGGGAATGGAAGTATGAACAAAGTTCTAGAATATATCAAATCTAAATTCTCAAATATTGAACTAAAAACCACTTATGATAAAGTTTTTATTTATACAAATGATAATTTACACAATCAGCGTTTTGTTGTAGGTAAGAATGAATTTATGATATCGAGACGTGAAGATTATTTTGAAGTGCGTAAATTATCCAATACCTTTAATGCAAATGTAATTTTTTCTATTGAACTAAAAACAAGTAAGGAAGGAGTATCAATAGCTGACTTTATATTTATTTTAGTTAATTAGAAGTTAAAAATTCTAAATACTTATTAACTGCATATTTATATGTGGCAATATGGTATTTACCAATAGGCAAGTTTCCAATGTGGCGACTTGCCATTTTTTTATTTTGACCACTTTTATTAAATAATTCTAATAATGATATACACTTATCTTTTTCATACTCTTCATCTAAATCACAGTCTTCTAATGAATGTTCAAGGCGTTTTAATCTTGAAATATAATCACTGCATAATTTTTTTGGAGTATTATTGCTTGTTAACCAATTATGAAAATCTAATTCTCTCATCTTATACTCCAACCAATCTTTTACCAATTTCTATTCCAATATATTGAAGAACATCTACAACAACTGAATTGCCAAACTGTTTATAAGCTTGATTTTTATTTTTAGCCATAATGTAGGTGTCTGGGAATCCCATTAGACGAGCACATTCTCTCTGGTGTAGTCTTCTTGGTTTTCCATTTATAAGATAGCCGCCTGTTTTTGCAAAAACACCACCACCATTAGCAGACAATGTAATGGCAATTCCTTTTGTGCTGTAGATTCTTTCGCCTTGTCCACCTTTATTTACAATACCTAGACGAATAGATTTGTTGCTAGTTTTATTATCTGTTTCATTGTTATAGTAAGTGTCTGGCCTATCTACATAGAGATTAAAAACAAGCTTCTCATCATTTAATAAGAAATCTTCAACATGTTTTTGTAGTGCAAAAGCTTTTGGGAAAGAAAATTCTTTTACATCTAAATCTTTTCTAAAACAAACCATATATATTCTTTCTCTTTTTTGTGGAATACCATAATCAGTTGCATTTAGAACTTTATAATTGAATGTATATCCTAATTCTTCCATAGTAGCCTTAACAACTTCTAATGTTTTCCCGTTGTCGTGTGTTGCGAAATTTTTAACGTTTTCCATAAATACAACTTTTGGTTTTTTAGCTTTTACTATTCGTGCAACATCAAAAAACAGGGTTCCACGACTATCTTCAAAACCACGTTGTTTTCCACTAATTGAAAAAGCTTGACATGGAAAACCTGCACATAAAATATCGTGCTTTGGAATTTGATTTTCATCAACTTTAGTTATGTCACCATCTGGGATTTCTCCAAAATTTTCACAGTAAACTTCTTGTGCAAACTTATCCCATTCACTGGAATAAACGCACTTTGCTCCTAATGATTCCAATGCTAATCTGAATCCACCCAATCCAGCGAATAAATCAATAAATGTATAATTTTTTAGTGTTTGTTTTTCAATTTTAATCATAGACTATCCTTTAATTTTAAAATTATAGCGCATAGCGCTAAAACATGTCAATTAATTTTATATAAACAAAGTAGGTTCAATAGTATTAAACTCGATTTTTTATATTGTTGAAAAATTTTTGTCGCGTGTTCAAATGGTGAACACGCGGGATTGTTATAATTTGGGTGAAAAAGTTAAAAAATATTTTTCGCTGGTTCAAATGGTGAGCCAGCGAAAGTTTTAGAATTAAGTTAGAAAAATCAAAAAAACTTTTCTCGTTGTATCAAATGGTGATACAGCGACAGTAGTAAAATTCTAATGAAAAATCAAAAAACTTTTTTCGCTGCACACAATGGGTGTGCCGCGAGAATTGTAAGATTAATGTGAAAATATTTTTCCGTTTGACCAAACGGTGGTCAAGCGACAATGCAATAATATGCATGAAAAGATAAGAACTTTTATTGCATGGAAAAATGTAGTGAATGCGACTTTGTTAAAATTTGCTTGAGAAAGTTGAGAAAATATTTTTCGCAGGGACAAATGGTGCCCCTACGAGAACTGTAAAATTTAGATATAAAATCTTTTCCCCGCATTATCAAATGGTGATAATGCGATTATGTAAAAATATATATGAAAAGTTTAAAAACTTTTCCCGCAAAGACAAATGGTGTCCACGCGAGAATGGTAAATTTATTTTAAAAGGAGGTGTGAAATGTAAAATTAAAACTAAAAACAAAAACAAATAAAAATTAAAAGGAGAATAAAATGAAAAAGATTGATACAAGTAAACTTATGGAAGTAAAGCTTAGGATTTATAGTTATGGAACAATTGAAAGGTTGAGTAAATGTTTTGAAAAGCACAAGGCCGATTTTAGAAACAAAAACGAATTTCTTGTTCATGTTATTACAAATGGTTTGGATATTTTAGAATTGCAAGATGAGAATTTTAAAGATTACTATCAAAAAATGGAGAATATATCAGAGAAGATAACACACTTTGAAAATTACTTATCAGTTAAAGAAAATATGTATATTCAAGATTTGAAAATGATAAATGTTCAACAAATATTTATAGAAAAATTATTGTCAAGAATATATAATTTGGTTCTTGCTCATGATGATGAAAGAACATTGCAAGCAAGATATGTTGAAGCTGGAATGTATGACAGATTGCCCGAAGGATTGCAGGAACTAAAAAATGAATATTTAAAGGCAATTGGGATAGAAGAAGATAAAAATGATGACTGAAATAGATAAATTTATTAGAAGCAGGATAAGGAATGGGGATATTTTGAAAAATTATGCTCGTTTTTGCTAGTAAAATAAAGCATTTTACTGGGGCAAAATAAAAACTCGCAGAATCAAAATTGATCCATTCCCCTTATGCGACAAACGTGATGCCCGTTTTCGTTATTTATTAAGAATTTAACAAACAAAAGGAGTAAAAATGAAGAAAATAAAATATGCAAAAAACATACAAAGTATAAATCTTAAAACAAATAAAGAAAGAAAAGGACAAGCCAAATTTTATCCGTCAGTAACCAAAAGTGTTGGCGAAACTTTAAGCAATTATTTAACTGATTACATTAAAAAAGATGGAGATATAAATAATCTCACACCTGATAATGTATTTAAAAAGTAATGTTATTTAGATTTATCTTTTTCGAGTAAATCAGTAATATTTGCTGTCATTGATGGAGTGGATTCTCCTTTTAGCAATCCTGTATCTGAACGACTAAATAATGAATTTATAATTAAAGCTCGTTCTTTTTCGGTTATTCCTTTTGATTCCATAAGTGATAGATAGAAATATGATAATTGTTCTCTTTCACGGGCGTCTCTTGAAAGATGAAATGAACTTAATGATAGTTTTATTGTAATTCTTAATACATAAATTGCTACACTTGTTATTACTGTTAATAATGCAGTGTCTTTTACAAGGTCTAACCAATAAGCATTTTTATCGAAAAGATTTGGCGTAAATATTATTAATAGAGCAAGTCCTGATATAATGGCAATTGCTAATAATGCACTTACTCCAAGCCAAATGCCGCCACTTTTAGTGTATGACTTTGACATTTTCTTCCAATATTCAGCCGGTTTAGAAAGTTTTAATTTTTCTTGATATAAATTTTCTAAGTTAGTTAACTCTTGTTCTTTTTGTGTTTTATATTCTAAGAATTGTTGCTTTTGTTCTTCTATTTCTTTAAGTGTATTATTTTTAACTTCCAGAATTTCTTCTTGTTGATTATGAAACAAATTACTAGAATTTGCAACAAGTTCATTAAGTTCTTTTTCTGTTTTTTCAAATGCTTCTTTATAAGAAAGTCCATAGTTAGAAACTAAAATTTCAATACTTTGTATTACATTTTTATATTCCATTCCATAATAAAACCCTTCATGCCATTGAGGATATCCTGAGTAACTTGGGGAATTATTTGTAACAGCATCTCTAAATCCATAAAAGAAATATTGATTCCGGTCTGAGAATTTTTTAAACCATTTAGCAATATTTGTAATACTTGCGATTTGACAAGTATTAATGAACATATCCACAGAGTTTCTAAATAATCTTTTATTGTCATCTGTTTCTTCTGAGTTTCTTAAATTATTAATGTTTGATAACGAACTTGATATTGTAGAACTATAATTTGAAACAATAATATTATTTGAAACTTTTTCGTAATTCCAAAATTTTTGTTCCGTTTCCAAATATTGAACAAATTGTTTTGTTGTTTTTATTGTTTTATTCGGTAAAGCTTGTTTATCAATAATACGATAATTATCAGGAAGTCTTTTAATTATAACTTCGTTTTCTTTAAAATACCTATCCATCCATTCTGGATAAACAATCTTTTCTTGCGTTTCTACCATACTAATCCTCCAATCCCATTAAGTAATCAATTGATACACCGAAATATTTAGCGAGAATTACAAGTTGAGAACCTTTTACATCTGCTTGACAGTTTTCCCAGCGACAAAGAGATGATGAACCAATCTTGACTTCTCTTGCTAATGCTTGAATTGAAAGTCCTTTTTCTTGTCTTAATTCTTTTAATCTTTCTGCAAATATTTTCATATATACCACCTTAAATTTTTTATAAGTATATCCCAAACAAGGGATAAATAGTTGACTTTTCCTAAATAGGGATGATATAATTATCCCGAATAAGGAATGGTGAATTATGAAAAATACAATTAAAACTGAATTGATAGAAAACTTTATAAAAGAAAACAACTTATCTAAAAGCAAGTTTTGTAAGATGTGCAAAATTAGTCAAAGCACATTAAATAAAATAATGACTAATAGTGAGAATTTTAGAATAATTGCACTTTTTAAAATTGCAAGAGTTTTAAAAATTCAAGTTTTTGAGATGTTTAATTAAAAGGAGTAATATTTTGAGTAAAAAACGAGCTGTAATATATGCGAGATTTAGTTCGCATAATCAAACTGAACAATCTATTGAAGGTCAACTTCGTGAATGTTATGCCTATGCAAAAAGAAATGGGCTTATTATTCTTAATGAATATATTGACCGAGCACTTTCTGGAACGACAGACAACCGACCACAATTCAAACAAATGATTGAAGATAGCAAGAAAGGTGATTTTGATTTTGTTTTAGTTTATCAACTAGATAGATTTGCAAGAAATAGATACGATAGTGCCACATATAAAGCAAAGTTAAAAAAGAATGGTGTTAGAGTTCTATCTGCAAAAGAAAACATAAGTGATGATGCTAGTGGTGTTTTAATGGAAAGTGTTTTGGAAGGAATGGCAGAATATTACTCTGCCGAACTTTCACAAAAAGTTAAGCGTGGAATTAAAGAAAGTTTAATAAAAGGCAACTACATTGGTGGATATATTTTGTATGGTTTTGATGTTGTAAACAAAAAATATGTTATCAATGAAGTCGAAAGTGAAATTGTAAGGAAAATATTTAGAAATTATGCGAATGGTAAAAAGGTAATTGAAATTGTAAATGAACTAAACAACAAAGGTCTTAAAACAAAATATGGAAACAAGTTTAGTTTAAATATCATTGCTAAAATGATAAGAAATGAAAAGTATATTGGAATATGCAAAATGGACGATGAAATCTATACTAATATATTCCCACCAATAATTGAAGAAAGTATATTTAAAAGGTGTAATTTAATTATGGATAATCATAAACATAGACAAAGAAAAGATAGTTTAAATGAAGATGTATATATTTTAAGTGGCAAACTCTTTTGTGGCTATTGTGGATACCCAATGGTGGCAGAAACAGGAACAAGCAAAACTGGTGCTGTTCATAGATATTACAAATGTTCAGGCAAGAAAAAGAAAATCACAAAATGCGATAAACATAATGTTAGAAAAGATACAATAGAAGATTTTGTTTTTGAAAAGACAAAAAAATATGTTCTTGAGCCAAATGTTATTGATACTATTGCCGAAGTTGTTGTGAATAGATTTAATAGTGAATTATCTAACAATGTAGTTTTTACAAAACTACAAGAAGAATTAAAAGAAAAGAATAGAGCAATAGACTCTATTCTAAATGCAATGGAAAAAGGAATAATAACAAATTCAACACAGGAAAGACTTATGAAACTTGAAAATGAAAAAGCAATACTTGAAGACAAAGTTGAATATGAACAAAATCATCAAATAAAACCACTAGAAAAGGAACAAATTGTAAATTTCTTAAAAGTATATGCAAGGAAGCAGTTTGATAACAAAACTGACAAAAATGAGTTCTTTAATAATTTCATTTTAAAAGTATTACTTTACGATGACAAAATTACAATAGTTTACAACACAAGTTTAAACCCAGCAGAAGAAATATATAACCGACCAAATGATAATGATGATAACAATGACAATAGTGACAATGGAACGACTATTTATAAGAAAGAAATAGAAATTTCAGACGATGAAAATAAGGACGAAGCGTCCTTGCGTAAACTAAAAAAATTGCCGTTTGAGTTCAAACGACAATTGTTTGGCGGAGAGTTAGGGATTCGAACCCCAGATACCTTTCGGTATGCCAGTTTTCAAGACTGGTGTAATCGACCACTCTACCAACTCTCCATATTCAACTTGACGAATTCTCAATTTTTTTACGCAAACAAATTCTTGACCACCATTCGTCAAGTGTTATTTTATCATATTAATATACATGATGTCAACATTTTATCAGTTTAAATTTTTAAAAATATTTTAAATTTTAGTCACCCAAAGACTATGAAGATTGCAATAGCTATACACTTCCGTATATTCATCGTTTTTAAAAGTTGCTTCTGGCTTATCTCCCGGATTTAAGAAACGAATCTCATATCCATTAGTCTTCGTCACGACAATAAAATTTATGTAGTGTTCTGGCGTCATAGGGTGTGGAATAGCTCCAACTTTAACAGTCGTTTTACATCTTCCCTTTTCAACAACAGGTAGATGTTTTTCTGTGGCTGCCTCTGTTGTATTTGCAACAAGCTCTTCCATCTGCTTTCCACAACAAACTGTAGGAACCCCTGAATCTACCACTTTAACTACAATATTTCCGCAATGACGGCATCTAAAAAATTCAATCATAATTCACCTCTTTTATATGATACATTTTTAGCACAACAAAGGCAAATGATTTAATTAAATTTTTTATTTTCAACCTCATTAAAGAAAGAGTTAATCGCTAGCCTTATAATTTCACTTTTATTAATTTTAAATTGATTAGATAATATAGTCAACTTTTGAAAATCATTTTCTGACAATCTCACAGGAACATATTTGTTCTTATTCATCTTTAAAACTCCTTAAAAGTTAAAACTGAAAATATTCTTCATTTTTGTATAATCTTAGATTATAATACTCGGCAATCAATCCGATAATCTGTCCGCAAGATGGCTTATCGTCAATTGTAAAAATATTAGTATTAAACATCTTGTTGACCTCTAAAAAGCTGTGATTATTAAAAGTTGTATCTATCATGTTTCTTATCGCCCCTTGTACACTTGTCACCTTTTCAACATTGTATATAGTGCATACTTCTTTAAACAATCCACCCATCATTTTATGTAAAAGCATCGGATCAACAATAACTAATTCGATAGCACTGAAAAGATATTGAAAGCCCGTCTGATCCATTCTAAATCCTATTCTAACAAGAGCGTATCTGATGACCTTTCTTGCATTTAATCTTTCCATTTCGCTCATTAAAAAACTCCTTTCAAAAAACAAAGTTATTATACCACAAAAACACTATCATTTCAAAATATTTTTCAAAATTTTACAAGTTATTTTTTTGATATATTTAGCTTTTATTGTCGAAAAAAATTCTTTGATGATATGTGCGTTAAAAAGATAAAATGTTAAAAGTGGAAAGTCTTGTACTTACAAATATTTTAATGCTATATCAATATTCCTCTCTCCACGCATCTAACCATTTAGTATATATTTCTCTATAATCAATTTTTTCTCTTGTGAAGTTTATATTGATACATCTAGTATCTTTATGAGTTTCTAGTATTGAAAGAGCTTCAGCTGTAATTTCTACTCCTCTTGCATTTGTATTCTCCTTAGGCAATTTTATATATCTATCCCTTCCTATATTGTTTAAAACTTGTTGTTGACTTTCTTTTGAAAATAGCAATAATTTCCCCTCACTATTCCAACGAATTTTAGCGACCAGCATATCACACGAAGGCATATATGTATTCTTAAATTCTAATGCTTTTTTTGCATCTACTGTCCAAATTAGTTTTATTGAGCTCCATCTTTCACTATTCGTTGTCATAGTTTTAATTGATAAAGGATTATCATTAACAATCACATCTACTTCCGGTGCGGTTATAGGGATATCAGAATTTACAATATCAATGCCAAATTTATACATTAATAATGCTATCAGAATTCTTTCTCTTACGGAGCCTATTTCCATTCCAATTTTTCCATTTCTAGAACTCTCTAATTCTGCCAATTGAAATAAATGAGGTAATTTGTTTTTGACTCTTCTTACAATTAAATTATCATCAAAAAGTTTATTAAAAACACTACTCATTAAAAATCTCCTCCACTTATTAAAATTTTTTTTAACATCTGAGCTAAATGCCAAGCAAAGACGGGTGCTACGGCATTCCCGATTTGTCTATAAGCGTCTGTTGTCGATTTTACGAATACAAAATCATCAGGGAAAGTTTGAATTCTTGCCGCTTCTCTTGCGGATAATCTTCTTGGCAGTGAATAATGAAATTCAATGTTGCCGTGATGTTCCGCTCTTATTGTTGGAGCAGGTCTATCAGCCTTTGTTACTGTATTTCCTTGCTTTCCTTTAAATAACTTTGCTTTTGAGTAACCATAATTAGGCAATGCTTTAAGTTTGCTTTCATCTTCTAAATCCCCTATTGCGTCTTTAATAGTTAGCCAAGGTTTTAAGGTTTTATCTTTTGATGAATGCGTCGGTTTTGTCCATTCTATGTCAACATTTAGATCATTTCTAACTCCAACAATTATTACTCTCTCTCTTGTCTGAGGAACACCGTAATCTGCCGTATTAAATAACCTATATTCTACTTTATAATTAAGTTTAGAAAAATCACTAATCATTGTGTTTATAGCTAGTCCATTTTCCCAAGAAATCAAGCCCTTCACATTTTCTGCAAGAAAAACTTTAGGTTTCAATAATTCTATTACCTTTGCCATACTTTGATATAACTTACCTCTTTGAACATATATACCCTGTCTTTTACCAGCCAAACTAAAATCTTGACATGGAAATCCTCCTATAACAACATCTGCATATTTAGGTAATTTGAATTGATTATAAAGCTTAGAGTTGTATTTTTTGTTATTAGCTAAAATTTCAGTTATATCTTTACATAAAACATTTATATCTTTAAAATTTAGCTTTTGCGTCTGAGTTGCTTTTTCATCAATATCATTGGCCCATATAACTTTAAATGGATTTTTATCATAGTAATTATTCAAATAATAAAATCCACCCTCAATTCCCAAATCAAGTCCGCCACACCCAGAAAACAAAGAAACAACCTTATATTCTTGCATTATTTACCCCTAAAAATTTTTTATATACATATTATAACATAACCAAATTAAAAATGTAATAAAATATAAGAATATTTTTCTATGCCATTATTTTAAATATCTATTTTTCCTCTTTAATAAAAAACACCTTAACTATTATAGTTAAAGTGTTTTTCTATTAAATATCCTTTCTTCTATAATCTACATCTATAGTCTCTTTCTTTTTCTTTTCTTTTTTCTTGTCACTTGCCTCTATCCATTTTTTAACAATTAAATTGGTAAGAGGAGAGAGTGCTATCATCATAATCTGTCCAACTATGATGTATATTGCAAACAAGCTGGTGTACATAAGCGTAAAAATACCTAAAATCAACGGCATTATAAAATACATCATCTTTCCGCCCGGCTGAGTTCCTGTTGTTTTTTTACTTAAAAAGTTGTTTAAGAAGATGGATAAAAACGAGGTCAAAACAGCAAGTATAACCAAGATAAAATACCCATTACCGCCAAGATTTCTCTCTTCAAGGCCGGCAACTACATAGTCGAAAATTTGACCTTCATAGTCATTATCTTCTTCCGCCTGTTGTTCGTCAGGAGAATAGTATCTTTCAAGATAATTTGTTATTTCGCTCTTAGTGAACACAGGGCTTGTTGTTGGAGATTCAGCCTTATAGATATTTTTTATCCATAAGAAACTTTCAAGATTATCTATATAGAAGTCTGCTGTCACATTTTCTGCAAGACTTTTTACCACTAAATTATAGGCGGATAAATCGTTAGGAACAGTCTCTACTCCTTCACTTGGTTCGCCCTCAACACCTTCGCCGTTATCGACAGGAATTTCCTCCATAGCGTATTCTCTGATTAGATTATATATCGTTTCGTTTGAGATACTGCTTGCTTCCTCTTCAGTTGTGCTTGTAGGCAAGATAGTTATGTTTTCATTAAAAGCTTCTGCCCCTAAACTATCTGTCACAACAACATTCATACTTAAATTATCATAGTCAACTTCAACAGTGATAGAGTAATCTACCCCATATTCTAAGCCCTCGTCAATATATGGCTGAATTGCCGTTTGAAAATCAGTATTTTCATTTAAAAGTAGAACATTATAATACACCGATTTGGTGTTCTCATAGGATTTAGCGATGTTGTAGTTTGACACATTTTGAAGCCCTGTCCAAAGAGTCAAGAAGACGACAAGTTGCAATACCATTGCAATCAACATTGGAAGGCATGAGGACACCATATTAAATTGATATTTTTTATAGATTTCCTGCTGTTTCTTTTGAAGCAAAACTTTATCATGGCCATATTTTTTCTGTATAGATTCAAGTTCTGGCTTCATCTTTTCGTTGATTTGCATATTTTTCGTGCTAAAACGTTTATTGACAACATCAACAACAGCAAACAAAATTCTTACAATAACTGCAAGGAGGATAACTGCTAAAATATAGGAACCCATAGCACCCCTAAAAGCACCTAAGATACTTTCCCACATACCATGCGGTTCTGTAAGTACAATCGTTAAAGTATCCATACGCTATCTCCTTTTATATTAATTGGAACAGGGTCATAACCTGTCTTTTTTTGCCAAGGCACGCATCTAAAAATTCGCTTAATGCCAAAATATGAGCCCTTAAAAACACCAAATTCTTCCACACAACCAATAAAGTAATTTGAACAAGTTGGCCTAAATATACAACTATGAGGCAAAAGTGGTGAAATTAAATATTTGTAAAAAAATATAGGAATTAAAAAAATTGTCTTATAGAGTTTTCTTTTTTTCATACTTACTAAAGAGCCTTTTTATCTCTTCTAAAAGTTGAGAAAAGTTTAAATCAATAGCCTCATTTCTTGCAAGCAAAACATAATTTCTATATGGCATGATTTTTAATTCCTTTCGGCATATTTCTTTTAAACGTCTTTTAAGCAAATTACGCTTATTTGCCTTGCCGAGTTTTTTGTTAATTGAAAAGCCTATACGGTAATCAAAAAATTTGCTTTTAACCACAAAAAGGGTAAAGTTATCAGTGCTAACCCTCTCTCCCTTCTTATAGATATAGTTAAATTCTTTGTTCTTCTTTAAGCTATGCATTTTTAGCCTGCAATCTTCTTTCTACCACGATTTCTGCGTCTTTTCAAAACATTTCTACCGCCCTTGGTTCTCATTCTTTCACGGAAGCCATGAACCTTATTTTTTTGTCTTTTCTTAGGTTGATATGTTCTTTTCATGTTCCTCTCCTTATGTGTAATTTCTAGCAAAGAAGTGCTATGAAACTTATTATAGTAAATTTTATGAGATTTGTCAACTCTAAAACGCCGGAAAAATAAAAAAAGGGTGTCGAAATTTCGAGTTATACCCTTATTATTAAATATTTATATTTAAATTATATGAATAAATACAAAATTGAAGTTGTTATATTTAAATAACTATTTGTCTTGACTATAATGCATAAAAATCTAGATATTAATAATATTTAATTGTTTTTTTTGTAAAAGTTTTCGCCTAAAACAGAGCAAAAAAAATTCTTTTTTTATAGATAAACTATCTCGTCAGCAATATCAAAACATCTTTCATCATGAGAAATGATAATGGCAATTTTATCACTTGCCACTTTTTTTATTTCTTCTAAAACTTCCATAACATTATTGTTGTCTAGTTCATTTGTAGGCTCATCAAAAAGGTAAATTTCTCTATCTTTAGAGAGCGTTCTGATAATATCCACTCTCTTTTTTTCTCCGCCTGACAAAATATTTTTTATAGAAGTATTAACGTTTCGGTTTAGAATCTTTTTCATATTAAATTTTTCAACAAGTTCTGATGCTTTGGTGTTTAGTTCGTCTTTTGGATAGGCTATATTTTCTTTTAAACTTCGATCAAACAAGATAGAGTCCTGAAAGAGATACACAATCTTATCCCGATAATTATATAAATTCTTCAATTTAATTTTATCATTGACAATAAGTGTTCCACTTTCAATTTCTCTAAGTCCACATATAGCGTTGATCAATGTTGTTTTTCCTGCTCCGCTTTGTCCACTTAAGAGATATATTTTACCCTTTTTAAAAACTTGATTATATTTTTTTTCAAAGTTTTCTACTTTAACAAAATAGTCTTTAACTTCAATTTTCTCAATTTCACCAATATCTAATTTTTCCTTTTCAGTTTTAACTAAATCTTTTTTCTCTGGATAAATTTTGGATAAATTACACAATTTTATCGAAGCAACTTGAAGATTATTTAAACTATATCCCCAATTTTCCACATTGGTCATAATGTAGTCTGTCATTGTAAGCGTTGCTGTGACGGTTGTTGCAAGGTTAGTATGATTAGTTAAAATTAAAAAAAGTATAATTCCAAGCACTCCGGCGTATTCCACAAAGGTGATAATGATCCAATACCAAAAGCCAATATTTGCTCTTGTTTTGTGTTCTTTATAAAATTCCTTATTCATACCGTTTAAAACTTTAAATTCTTTTGCTTTAGAAGAAAACATGGTTATCATCGGAATATTAGTGAGAGACATTAAAAAATGATTACCAATTTTTCCATTGATATTTTCAATTCTATCCACCACTTTTGCTTGAAATTTCGTTCTTAAAATTACACAAATAAGAAGCAGAAAAAAATAAGCGATAGCCATTAAACCTACATAAACATCAAAAATAAAAAATTGAATAAAGATAGCAATAAAACTGAAAAAGCCCATGTAGTAATCCCAAAATGCTGGCTCTATAATGTTATAAATATTATCAACTGCGTTTTTGACGATATAGTAAACTTCACCATTGGTCATTTTAAAATCTAAGTTTTTTCTTTCTTCTAAAAGTAATTCTTGAACTTTTTCATTTGCCACACACATCATTCGTCTAGCAAAAACATCAACAGCCCTATAAATAATCATACCAATTATCCATAAAACAGGTATAGATAAAATTACGATAACATAAAAGGCTATATCACTTAGTATAGAAAGGTCAATAAAGCCTAAAACTTTGACATTTTCACCAACCAATCTTGAAAGAATTATGGAAGGTAGCATCGACTGCCAAACTTTCAAGAATGGCATAAATAAAAGAAAAATTAAAATAAGCACACAATAGACTTTTTCTTTGCGTCCCATAAAGGACCAAAGAATCTTAAAGGACTGTAAAATTCCTTTTTTATTTTCTCTTAATTTATCTTTCTTTCTCACCCGTGTTTAGCTTTTCAAAATTTAAGTTTTATTTCTAAATTCACTATTTAAAATTTTTAATTATTCATAAAAATTTAGAGCATAACAATTCTACCAATCAGTGATTGGCTATTTTTATAAAATTTATATTTATTTTATAAAATTATACTTTGCTAAAAGTCAAATATTTACCTTATCGTTGTCTATCAAGCTTTAGAAAAAGCATCATTATCCAATCATTCTTACAGGAAGAATTAGGTAAAGGAATTCGTCACCCTCCACCGGCACAATTACGCAAGGATTTGCAGGACTGTTAAAGCAAATCTTAACAAATTCATCTTGATTTGCCCTTAATGATTCGATAAAATACCTAGCGTTAAAAGCTATTGTTAAATCTTTTCCGCTTGTGTTTGTTGGAACATTCTCTTTAACATTTCCAATTTCTGAATTTGATGTTATGCAAAGATTTTTTTCTTTTATTTCAAATTTGACACAGTTACCCTGTCCCACTTTTGAAAGAAGGGAAGCTCTTTCTAGAGCGTCTTCAAACTGCGTTTTATTTATTATGCAAATCGTTTCATAGTTGGCAGAGATTATTTGCTTATAATTTACAAAGTCGCCTTCGATGAGACGAGTGGTAAGTTTTGTTTCTCCAAAATCCACCATCAAAGTATTTTTATCCACATAGACATTTATAAAATCTTCGCTATCGTCAAGTAGTCTTGAAATCTCGTCTAAACTTCTTGCTGGAATAACAATATTCAGCTTTAAATCTGAATGAATATTCTTTTTAACCTTAGCAAGACGATATCCATCAAGTGCCACTGCATTTAGTTCGTTTTTGTCAATATCAAAAAGTACTCCCTTAAGAATTGGCCTTGAATCATCGATAGCAACAGAAAAACGAGTTTTGTTTATTATAGTTTTTAAATCTTTCTTGCTAATAGCAAAATATTCACAGCTTTCAAGTTTTTTAAAAGATGGATATTCCAAAACATTGTAACACTGAATTATACTATGGCTATCATCATAGCGGATAAGCATCTGATTCTTATCATTAAGTTCAAGCTCAATCATCTCATTTGTTAACTTCTTAATAAACTCTGTGATAAATTTTCCAGGAACAACAGCTTCTCCCTCAGTTTTTATGTTGGCTTTAATCTTTCTTTCGATGGAAAGGTCACTATCTGTGGCACTTAGCGTTAAAGTATCATCTTCTGCCGTTATTTTTATACCCTCTAAAATTGGATTGGTAACTTTATTAGAAATTGCTTTGCTGACGCTTAGGAAAGCATCAGAAAGTTCCACTCCATGACAACTTACTAACATTCTACGCTCCTTTATTTATAGTTTTACTTATTATAACACAAATATTGCGTGCGTGCAACTAAAATAATTAAATTAATAAATTTATAGCATAATAATATTATTAATTATGGCTGTGGAAATGTGGATAACTTTTCTAATTTTTCCACATATTGATTTAAAATATTTTTAAAGTGAACAAAAAATCTATATCTAGTATTTTTTACGTGTGGATATTTTTGTGGATATGTTAAGAACTTTGTGCACAACAGCCTAAAATCTGGGGAAAAGTGGTGTGGATAAGCTTAAAAGAGAGGAGAATTGACTTAATTATAGCAGAAATTTATTGTATAAGAAAGAAAGTATGCCATTTTTTATATAATAGACAGAGTAAAACGAGAATTTGCTATATGCTCTATTTTCAAAGAAAGATAAGAAAAAGCAATACTTTATAAAAAATCAAGAAAAACTAGTAAAAAATTCAAAAAAATCAAAAAAAACATAAAAAATCTATAAGAATATGCCTTATAGATTTAAAAATGTAAATTATAGAAGTCCTTTTATATCGTTTACTAAGTTTTGCATTTTCTTGTTTGTCTGTAACTCGCTAGTTATTTTGTTACGTGAATGCATGATTGTGGTGTGGTCACGTTTGCCGAAAATTTTACCAATGACAACAAGAGGGAGATTCAAAAGATCATTGATTAAATATATGGCTATCATTCTAGGCACAACAACTTCTTTATTTTTCTTCTTCCCAATTATATCTTGATAACTGATGTTGAAGTAGTCGCAAACAGTGTTTATAATTTTGTCAGTTGTAAGGTCATTTTTAACTTCTTCGTTAGGTTCTTTTGTGAACACCTCTTTGGCTTCTTCCATAGTGGCAACTTTTTTGCCGTTTAATGTAGCCAAGAAATATACCTCACTTAATTTTCCTTCCAATTCTCTTATGTTTGAATCCACACGTTCTGCAATATAGTTGATAACCTCATCTTCAGCATAATATTTTTCAAGTTGACTCTTTTTGTGCAGAATGGCAATTCTTGTTTCTATATCAGGAGCTTGAATATCATGGATAAGTCCAGAAGAGAAACGTGATCGAAGTCTGTCTTCTAGCGTTTCGATATCTTTTGGAGGTCGGTCGGAGCAGATGATAATTTGTTTGTTGTTCATGATAAGTTCGTTAAAGGTGTGGAAGAATTCTTCCTGTGTTTCCTTTCCACGGGAGATAAATTGAATATCATCTACCATCAAAACATCAAGATTACGATATTTGCCTCTGAATTCCATGATAGATTTATTTTTAGTAGGAGAATATAGAGAAGCAATATAGTCATTTGTAAATTGTTCGCAAGTTACATACATAATTTTTAAATTTGGAGAAAATTCGTGTATATAATTTCCAATAGCATGAAGAAGGTGAGTTTTTCCTAAGCCCACACCACCATAGATAAAAAGTGGGTTATATCTTTTTCCTGGGTGCTCAGCAACGGTGCGAGCTGCTGCATATACAAACTGATTGCTTTTGCCAACAACAAAATTATCAAAAGTAAATTTTTCTTTAAAAGGTGACTTTTCTTCGTTTTTTGAGGAATTTTTTTCATCTACTTTGTTATTTTTTAAATATTCTACCTCTTCGTTTTGGTCAAGTACTGTAATTTTAAAATCTTTACCCGTAACCTCATTTGCACAATCATTTATCTTATCTAAGAAGTTTCTTAAGATTTGATTCTTTGCTGTTACAGATTGAGCAACAAGTATGAAGTTTTCATTTTCATCAATTTCAAGAGGCTTGATAGTTTTTATCCAAAGCATAAAGGAAACAGATGAAATTCTAAGTTCAAGTTTTTCTAAGATTTGTTTCCATATTGTTTCAATATCTTGCATTTTAGCACCTCTCTTTCATTTTATAAGATGATTATATCAATTTTATAACTTTTTTTCAAGTTTTTTTTAAAATTTGTTGCCTTTTAACCGAATTTTTGTATTTTTTCAAATTTTTAATTAAACATAAAAAGAATGAAAGATAACTCCTATATAATATGTATATATATTATATAATATATATTGTATATAATATATAAGGAAAAATGGAGAAATCATTTTTATATATTGAAGTTTTATGGTATAATATATAAAATATGAAAATCAACAGGTTAAAATTAAGAAATTTTAGAAATTATGAAGAGCTAGAGGTGAATTTCGGTGATTCGCTTAATGTTTTTGTAGGTAAAAATGCACAAGGGAAGACAAATTTGCTTGAAAGTATCTATTATTGTTGCATCGGTAAAAGTTTTAAGTCGGTTAAAGATAAGGATATTATTAAATGGAATCATGAAGATGGATATATAAAAGTTGAGGCGGAGAAAAAATATCGAGATCTAAGTGTGGAAGTTAAATTTTCTAAGAAATCGAAAAAGATAGTAATGATTAACAGTCTTCCTATTAAAAGGATAGGAGAGTTAATAGGAGAACTCAATATCGTATTCTTTTCACCAAACGAACTTAAACTTGTTAAAGAAAGTCCTGAAGAAAGAAGAAAATTCATGGATATAGATATCTCTCAAATAAACAAAAGATACTTTTATCAACTCTCAAGATATGAAAAGATACTTGGAAATAGAAATAAACTATTAAAAAATAGTGAAAATATACAGGTTGTCAAGGAAACTGTGGATATTTGGGATAGAGCACTCGTACAATCGGCAAAAAAGATAGCATTTGAAAGAGATAAATTTGTTAAATCAATTGCACCTTATACACAAAAAGCACAATCATATCTTAGTGGAGGAAAAGAGGAAATTGAACTTAGATACATTTCAGGTTGCGGAGTAAATCTTGATGAAAAATTTGAAGAAAATTTTGATAAACTATTAAAAAAGAATTTAGAAAAAGATTTTAAGCTTGGTTACACTTCGCTAGGCGTGCATAGAGATGATATTGATATCTTTTTAAATGGCGTGGAAGTTAAAAGTTTTGGTTCTCAAGGGCAACAACGTACAGTGGCTTTGTCATTAAAACTTGCAGAACTTGAAAATATGTATAATGAGGTGGGAGAATATCCTATTTTAATGTTAGACGATGTCTTTAGTGAGCTTGATAGCGATAGGCAAGAGAGATTATTAAAATTTTCTAGTAGAACTCAAACTTTTATTTCAACAACAGAAAATAAAAATTTAAATGGAATAGAATATTTAATTTCTAATGGAAAAATATTAAATATTAAATAAAAAAAATAATAAAAAATTAATTTTTTATTATTTTTTTATAAAAAATGTTTAAATTTTTATATTTTTTATTAATTTTATTTAAAATATATTTAATTTATAATTAAAAATTAATTTTTTATAAATGGTAGTTATCTTTTAACTTCTTGCAAAATATATAAAAAGATGATATAATAAATATATGGATAGTATAGTTTCAATTTCCACTCCACTTGGAAGGGGTGCTATAAGTATAGTTAGAATGAGCGGTAAGGATAGTTTAAAAATAGCTCTTAAGTTTTTTCATACAAACAAAAAAGAAATAACTCCTAGATATATGAACTTTGGCAAGTTGGAGCTTGATAAAGGTATCTTTGAAGAGTGTTTGATGGTCTATTTTAAAGCTCCTTTTTCTTATACGGGTGAAGATGTTGTTGAGTTTCAAATACATGGTGGAATATTGATTGCTCAAAAGGTTTTGGAAACTTGCTTAAAGAATGGCTGTCATCTTGCAGAGCCGGGCGAATTTTCAAAACGTGCTTTTTTAAATGGAAAGATTACCTTGGATAAGGCTGAGGCGATCATAGGAGAGATAAATGCGGAGAGCAAGGCAGAATTAAATTCATCTCTTCAAATTACAAATGGTAAATTAGCACAAAAGGTTAAGGTTGAACAAGACAAATTAACTGAACTTTTAGCTGAAATTGAAGTGTCATTTGATTATCCAGAATATGATTATGATGAAATCGTCAAAGAAAAGATTTTTGATGTTATCCGAAAGATTAAAAAGGACAATGATGAAATTATAGAGAGTTCAAAAAGTGCTGTTTATCTTAAAAACGGTATAAATGTTGCCATCGTTGGTAAGGCAAATGTGGGAAAAAGCTCTATCTTAAATGCTCTTTTAGGCGAGGAGCGTGCTATTGTCACTGATATCGAAGGAACAACAAGAGATAGTTTAAAAGAAAGCTTTATGCATAAGGGTATAAAGATAAATCTTATTGATACTGCTGGAATTAGACAGACGGAAGACGTTGTGGAAAAGTTGGGTATCGAAAGAAGTTTGGCTTCGATTGAGCGAGCTGACTTAGTGCTTTTTGTGCGTGATGGAAGTATAGAAGAGACAGAAGAAGATAAAAAATTAGAGGATAATATTAAAGGAAAAGTGGTTATAAATCTTATTAACAAAATAGACAAGCCACGTGTGCTTACTAAAAAAGAAAATGAGCTTGAAATCTCAGCGCTTACCAGGAAGAATATTGATGAATTGAAAGATAAAATTGTTGATGAGATTATAGGAAAAGAGATAGATGCAAATGCACTTGTACTCACTAACGAAAGACAAATAAACATTTTAAATAAGTGCGATGAATTGATGCAGAAAATTCTAAATGCCAAAGAATTGTCTGTCGATGTTGTTGCTATGCTTGTAAAAAACTTATGGAATGAGCTTGGAAAGATAACAGGTAACACTGAAAACGAGGATATAATCTCTCTCATCTTTTCTAAGTTCTGCTTGGGGAAATAATATGGAAAAATTTGATGCGATTGTTATAGGAGCAGGACACGCTGGCTGTGAAGCTGCACTTGCTCTTGCAAGAATGGGAAACAAGACTCTACTTCTGACGATAAGCTTAGATGCTGTCGCCTTTTTAGCGTGCAATCCGTCCATTGGCGGAACGGCAAAGGGTCAGTTAGTCAGTGAAATTGATGCGCTTGGTGGCGAGATGGGAATTATTGCAGACAAAACGGCACTACAGATAAGAATGTTGAATCGTGGGAAAGGGCCAGCTGTTCAAAGTCTTCGTGCACAGGCTGATAAAAATGCTTATCACACTGAGATGAAAAAGGTGCTTGAAAATGAAGAAAAACTATCTTTAAGACAAGGCGAAGTGATAGATATCTCTCTTGACGGAGAAAATAAAATTATAACGACAAGTGTAGGTTTAAAATACGAGGCAAGAGCAATAGTTCTTGCTACAGGCGTTTATCTAGAAAGCGAAATAATAATAGGTAAAACACGAGAAAAAACAGGACCTAATGGCTTTAAAAATAGTCACGGTTTATCCTCCGCCCTAAAAAAATTAGGCTTGGAACTTGTAAGATTTAAAACAGGAACTCCGGTTAGAATACATAGGCGTAGCGTTGAATTTTCTAAGATGGAAAAGCAGTGTGGAGACGAGCAAATTTCCGGCTTTTCATATTTAACAAAGAATAGAATTGAAAATAAAGCAGAGTGTTATCTTACCTACACTACACCTAAGACGCATGAAATCATAAGAAATAACTTAGATAAGGCACCGGCAATCTCGGGAGAAATTGTCGGCATAGGCCCAAGATATTGTCCGTCAATTGAGACAAAAGTTGTTAGATTTGCGGATAAGGAAAGACATCAACTCTTTTTAGAACCAGAAGCCTTAGACACAGAAGAGATGTATCTTCAAGGTTTTTCCACATCTATGCCAGCAGATATCCAAAAGGAAATGGTGGAAAGTGTTATAGGCCTAGATAATGCAGAAATAATGCGTGATGCCTATGCAATTGAGTATGATTGTATAAATCCAACAGAGCTTAATTTGACTTTGGAATGGAAGAAGCAAAAGGGTATATTTTTTGCAGGTCAAATAAACGGAACTAGTGGTTATGAGGAGGCTGGTGCTCAGGGAATTGTGGCAGGAATAAATGCCGGACTTTATCTTGCAGGCAAGGAAATGTTGGTGCTTAAAAGAAGTGATGCATATATCGGAGTGCTCATAGATGATATTGTCACAAAAGGAACTAACGAGCCCTATCGTATGATGACAAGCCGGGCTGAATATCGTTTAAAGTTAAGACAAGACAATGCCGATTTAAGATTGACAGAGATAGGAAGAAAGGTTGGCTTGGTCAGTGATGAGAGATATAAAATCTTCTTAGAAAAGAAAAAGAAGATGGAAGAGATTGAAAAGAAGCTCGACACAAAAGTTAAACTTGATGATAAACTCGTCAAATTTTATGAACTACATAATGAAAGCGTGCCAAAGGAAAGTGTTAGATATAGAGATATGTTAAAAAGGGTCAATATCAATATATTTGATATAAAAAACCACTTTAATGACTTTCAAGAATATGAATATGATATCCTTGAAAAAGTTAATATAAAGGTCAAGTATGAGGGATATTTAAAACAACAGGAAGAGGATATTGAAAAGGCACTTGCAAATGAAAAGATGATGATCCCGGAAGCTTTTGATTATTCAAGTATTAAAGGATTAAGACAGGAAGCTAAGGAAAAGTTGATAAAAATTCGTCCGTTAAATATAGGTCAGGCTTCGAGAATTTCAGGTGTCTCTCCAGCAGATATCTCCGTGCTTTCTATATATGTGAAAAAGGCAAAAAGGAGATAAAGTATGGAGATTAAGGAGATATTTAATAGTTACAATATTAATCTATCAAACGAGCAAGAAGAAAAATTTTTAAGATACTACGAATTTCTTGTGCAAGAGAATCAAAAGTACAATTTAACAGCCATTACATCAAAAGAAGATGTTTTTTGCAAACACTTTCTTGATAGTGTTTTGCCGGCAGAAGAAATAGAAAAAAACGCTAAGGTGATAGATATTGGAAGTGGGGCAGGATTTCCGGCAGTACCGCTAAAGATAGTTCGGCCAGATTTAAAGTTCACACTAGTCGATAGTTTAAATAAAAGAGTAAATTTTTTAAATCAATTATTTTATAAGATTAACCTATCAGATATAGAGGCTGTTCACTCCCGTGCAGAAGATTACATCAAGAATAATAGAGAAAAATTTGATATTTCGGTGGCACGTGCAGTAGCCCCTTTAAATACTCTTTTAGAATATATGGTTCCATATCTAAAAGTGGGAGGAAAATGTTTAATCTATAAGTCGCAAAAACTAGAGGAAGAGCTTTTGCAAGCAAAGACTGCTATGGAAATTCTATCTGTAAAAGTTGTTAAGATTTTGCAATATGAGCTTGCAGGTGCAACGAGAAAAGTCTTAGTGGTAGAGAAAATGGAAAAGACTAAAGAAAAATATCCACGTGGAAAAAATTTACCAAAATTAAAGCCGTTATAAATTTATTAAATTTTCATATTTAAATAAAAAATTCTAGTTTATGCTTTATTTTTTTTAAATATTAATGTATAATTAAATAAAAGGAAGATACTATGGGAAAAATTATTGCTTTTGCAAATCAAAAAGGTGGTGTTGGAAAAACTACAACTTGTGTTAATGTCGCTGCTTATATGGCTATGATGGGTAAAAAAATTTTGATACTTGATTTAGATCCGCAGGGCAACGCAACAAGTGGTGTTGGAATACGTAAAACAAAAGATTTAAAGACCATCTATGATTTGATAGACGGAGAAGGCTCGTTTGATGAAGTGATTAAGCCAACTATTGTTGATAATCTTTATATTATCCCATCAACTGTTGATTTAGCAGGTGCTGAGGTAGAGCTTATTCAAATTCCTCAAAGAGAAAAGATAATAAAAAATTTGCTTTCAGAAATAAAGGATACTTATGACTTTATTTTAATTGATTGTCCGCCATCATTGGGGCTTATAACAGTCAATGCTTTGACGGCAACTGACAGTGTGATAATCCCTATTCAATGCGAGTTTTTTGCACTCGAGGGGCTAACTCAACTGATGAACACTATAAAACTTGTTAAGGAATATCTCAATCCTGATATTGATATTGAAGGCGTTGTTATGACCATGAAAGATAAACGCTATAATCTTACAAATCAGGTAAGCAATGAGATAATAAAGTTTTTTAGTAAAAAGGTATATGTTACAACTATTCCAAGAAATGTTCGTCTTGCTGAAGCTCCAAGCCATGGATTACCTGTTGCACTATATGACGCTAACTCTAAGGGAGCAGAAGCATATCTAAGTTTGGCAGAGGAAATATTAAAAAGAAGTGGAACTCCATTTAAGAGAATTTCTAAAACTAGAAAAATAAGATTTTCGGAGGATTAATATATGATAAACAATAAGAAAGGACTTGGAAGAGGTTTAGATGCACTGTTCGGTGTATATAAAGAAGAAAGTTATAATAATATAACTAATGAACCACAAGAAAAAAAGGAAAACGTGGCGAAAGCTGGCGGAGTTTCAGAAATTGAAATAGAAAAAATAAAGCCAAATCCAAATCAACCTAGAAAAAACTTCGACACTGAAGCTTTAAATGAACTTGCTTCTTCAATTAAAATGCATGGCATTGTTCAGCCTATTGTTGTCAACGATATGGGCGATGGCACGTATATGATTATCGCCGGAGAAAGAAGATGGCGAGCTGCAAATATATGTGGATTAAAGACAGTTCCAGCTGTTGTAAGAAATTACACCGACAAGCAGGTAAAAGAAATAAGTATCATAGAGAACTTACAGCGTGAAGATTTGAATCCAATTGAAGCGGCAAAGGCGATAAAGGAATTGATGGACGAATATGGATTAACACAAGAGGTTGTGGCTGACAGAATAGGAAAGAGCCGTTCTAGCATTGCCAATACTTTAAGATTGTTGACTTTATATCCTGATGTTTTAAAGATGGTAGAAGATGGCAAATTGTCGGCTGGACACGCTAGATGTCTAGTGGTGATTGAAGATAAAAATCAACAGATAAAATTAGCACAACTTACAGTCAATAAAAATCTAAGCGTTAGAGAACTTGAAAAGGCAGTTAAGAATTTAGAAAATCCTCAGAAACGTCATATTGTTATGCCAGAGCAATCGTTGGAACTTAAAGAATTGATTATACAGATGCAGAAAACCTTTGCAACGAAGGTGAGTGCGATTGGTAATGATAATAAAGGGCGTATTTATATAGATTATTATACAAGAGATGACTTAGATAGGATTGCCGAATTATTAGAATTGTTAAATAAAAAAGAGATGACCTTGCAAGATTTACAGAATTACAATAAAAGACATAACTAAAACAGTTATGTCTTTTATTTTCTTACGATTAAATAAAGAAATGGATAAAACTACATTGTTTATGTATTTAAGATTAAAGCTTAAGTAAAAAGCATACTACTTTAAAAATAATGCTATTATGTATTATTAATAAATAAATTCATGGTGATAGATAAATCTATCAAACTATATGTAGAATAAAAATTTAAAAAATGTTTCACGTGAAACATTTTTTATTGTTAAAGTTTTAGATTTTATATAGATAAAAATGTTATTATTTTAAATATTGAAGAAGTTAATATTTAAGGATTGATAATACAACCGTAAATGCTAAGAATTATAATAATAAGATATTTGTAATTAATATTAAATAATAATATTCAAAAGAAAATGTTTCACGTGAAACATTTAGTTAAAGTATTTGCATTGATATATAAATAGACGTATAAAAAGAGCTAATGAATTTTAGTGTTTGTATGAATTCTATTATTTTAAAATATTATTGCTATTAAAATTGTTTCACGTGAAACAATTTTAATTTAACAAAATATAAAGTGCAGCTATTTTAATTGAGAGTTTGAATAATATTTGATGTGTTTAAAGTGTTATATTAAATAAAATATCTAAGCTTCTTATCTTATATATTTTGTCAATAGATAATATTATAAAAAACAACAGGCTTTCTAATAAGTATAAAATATTCCTATTAAGGAATTGTATAATAAAGGAAAATTGTTTCACGTGAAACAATTTTTAATGATGAAATGATATAGTTGATAAAATATGTGTATATGCAATGGATAAGATAGGAATATATGCCATCTATTTATAAATCGGCTATAAATTGTTTGACTTTTTGTCATTATTTATGTTAATATATTATTGGAGGTAAACTATGAAAGAATTAAAAGGTTCTAAAACAGAAAAAAACTTAATGGAAGCATTTGCTGGTGAAAGTCAGGCAAGAAACAAATATACATTCTATGCTTCAAAGGCTAAAAAAGAGGGATATGAGCAGATAGCTGCAGTCTTTACAGAAACGGCAGATAATGAAAAAGAACACGCTAAACTATGGTTCAAAGAATTGCATGGTGGAGATATTCCTGATACTTTAAGTAACTTATTAGATGCTGCAGCAGGAGAAAATGGTGAATGGACCGAAATGTATAAAAGAATGGCAGAAGAAGCTCGTGAAGAAGGCTTTATGGCTATTGCTGCTAAGTTTGAAGGTGTTGCAGCAATTGAAAAAAGACATGAAGAGCGTTATAGAAAACTTGCAGAATTAGTAAAAAATAAAACGGTATTTAAGAAGACAGATAAAAAGATTTGGGTTTGCAGAAATTGTGGCCATGTATATGTTGGAAACGAAGCTCTAAAGATTTGCCCTGTATGTAATCACCCACAAGCTTTCTTTGAAGTTTTAGTAGAAGAGTTTTAATAAATTTAACAAAAGCAGTCTTGAAAATAGGCTGTTTTTTTATTTAGTTGTTTTTAATGCAAAAGATATAGTTATGTTTATATAATTAAAATAGTCTATTTAAATACTTTAGCTGATTTTATTATATTAAATAATAGTTATTAAAATATAATTAAAAGCAATATTATGTTATTTGTTTTAAATAAGAAAAATGCAATAATTTGGAATAAATTTTTTCTTAAAAATATATTATAAAGTTGAAAAAAGATATATAAAAACCTTGACAAAAGTTTCTAATAATGGTAAACTAAAATAGTTAATTTGGAGAGTTACTCAAGAGGTCGAAGAGGCTCCCCTGCTAAGGGAGTAGTACTGTAACAGGTAGCGAGGGTTCGAATCCCTCACTCTCCGCCATTTTTTTGGAGGAAATGTGTTTAAAGGGCTTAGAGACGAAATAGTTTCGTTAAACTCTGATGTCAAAAATATTACAAACTGCGAGAAAGCCAAAAAATTGAGAAAGAAGCTTTTAGTTATCGGCTTGCCATTAGCAATAATTGGATATTTGGGCGTTTTTGTGTGCTTTGTGCTGTTTGCTACAGCCGGGGCTGATGGATTTAGCGAGAATGGATTTTCAGCACGATTAATAGTTCCTTTTGTTTTGATTATTCCTATGGCTGTTATAGCATGTATAGGGACAATGTTGTCTTCACTTGCTTTTAAAATTATAATTACAGGCTATACCACAGATTTGGCTGATTCAGTGGTGGGTAATAATTGTCCAAGTTGCGGAGATAAGATTACAGAAGAGGAATTATTTTGCAATAAGTGTGGTAAGCCTCTTCGTAGGCAATGTCCAAAATGTAATCATGTAAATAGTATTAAAAATGATTATTGTGAAAAATGTGGAGAAAAATTAAACTGATATTTATTTATCAGTTTTTTTATTTTATAATATTTTTAATTTAAATTTGTTAGCATGCTAATTGTCTTTAAAATACGAATAAATAAATAGATTAAAAATTATTTATTTTTTTAATTTTATTTTATTTATTTTTAATTTTTAATTTATTTTAAAGGCATAAATCTAAGAGCATCATCAGAACAAATCCGATCATAAAAGCCCAAGTACCTATCGTTGTTTTTTCATTGATGTGTAGTTCTGGTAAAAGTTCCTCGATTACTACATATATCATTGCCCCTGCCGAAAATGCGAGTAGCCAAGGCATGAGGAAGGTAAGTTCGCTGGCCAAAAAGAAACCTAAAACTGCGAATATAGGCTCTACTAAGCCACTAGACATACCATATAAAAACGCTTTATGTTTGCTACCAAGCGTTTTGTGCATCGGGAGGGCTACGGCCAGACCTTCTGGAAAGTTTTGCAATGCAATGCCAAGAGCTATCAAAAAGGCGGAAAGCATCGAATTTCCGGTTGCAAAAGCCGAACCGAAAGCAAAGCCAACAGCCAATCCCTCAGGAATATTGTGTATTGTGACCGCTGTAAATAACTTGAAAGCCTTATTTTTGCCCTCATCTTTCTTTAGATTGCTAAAGTGTCCGGTTATTTTATCAAGAAGTACCATAAAAATGCCACCCAAAAGAAAGCCTATTGCCACCGGCAAGAAAAATAAATCTTGATATTGATTTTCTGAGTACTCAATTGAAGGCAATAGTAGCGACCAAATAGATGCAGAAAGCATAATGCCAGAAGCAAAACCGATGGTTAACATATTGACAAAGTTAGAGGGCTTCTTCAAAAAATATACGCAAACTGCTCCTAAAGTGGTCATCAGAAAGATAATCGAAAAGCCTAAAACGATAAAAATTGTGCACGACATAGAGACCTCTTTTGTGTTTTTCTACTTACATAGTATGTTAAAAACAGAATAAGGTTAATGTGGAAATGTGGATAAATTTGAGTCAGAAAAAGTAAAAATAAAAACAATAAAAAATATCAACAAAAAGACAAATAATAAAAATTTAAAAAAAATACATGAAAAAATCAAAAAAATTAAAAAATAGACGTTTTTTTCTTAATTTTTTCTAAAAAATCAATATTTTTAATTAAATTTGAAAGATTTTTTGATGCGAAAATGTGGATAAATTCCAAGATTTGTTTTTAAAAATTTAGTAAAAAATTTTTATAAAATTATTTATTTTTTTATGATTAAATTTGACTTTGTTTGCACATATATATTATAATATTTTCAAGTAAGAATATGCCCATAGATGCGGGCGTAAATTACAAGGAGAAAGATATGGATAGATTTAAATCAAAACTAAATCTCGTGCTTGTTGTGGGGCTTTGTTTGTTTGCCTCCGCTTTTGGTATTGGAGTGAATACTTTAAACCTCCAACCTTTGGCAAGCACCAGCACGGCTGTGTCAAGTGACAATGACGAAGTGTCGATGTCGTCAGTCACAGAAGATGGCAATGTGATATACATCAATAACGAGTACTTTGCTGACGGCGTGTCGCAAATGCCGATTGAGGGAAGTGGAACGGCTCCAACCCTTGATGAACTTGCAATTACTAGTGGCGATGAAATACATATCACAAACAGCTTAATTGAGTTTAGTGATGCATCAGGCTTTGACAATTTACAAGGCGTGACGCTTTATATCAACCACTCGATCTTTGTCTATACAGGCAGTTCAACAAGTGGCATTTATATGTACGAAGGAACACCGACAACCTTGATTGCAAGTGACTCAATCTTTTTTGCAAGCAACGGTTCGACCGTGAATGTTCCAACGGCTACCTCAAGGAAACTCACCTCTTTTTATTATGATACAACAAGTGGTATAAGAGGATATGGCCCAGATAAAAGTGCTGTTTCTGGAAATGTTCAACTTGGTGCACCAACGGAAGGGGCTGATGTGGGGCTTGCTTATCGTGTGGGCTTTTTTGCTCAAAGTGCTTATCCTATCAATCTGAACAGCACAGCAGAAACCACGCTCTGGACTGGTGATTGGAATTTTTCTGGTGACACAATAGATGGTAACAACGAAGGCTGGATGTTCTCAGCGGTTGAAGTAGGTGCTTCGGCAGATACTCTTCAGGGTACTGCACTTTATCCATATCCTAGAGACTATGTTTTAGCCAATGCTAGCGGAAATATTGTGACCTTATATGCAAATTTTGAACAGCCAGAAGCTCAAACGGGAAAGGTAAAAATCGGACTATCTGGAACAAATACAATAACCTTGTCGGGAGATTATGCTTTGACAAGGCCAGGATATAAGCACATTGGTTGGAAATTATATCCTGACGCAACAAGCACTGTTACACAAATTCAGGTAACTGGTCCTATGTCCTTATATGCAGCTTGGGAAGTTGTAGAATATACCATAACTTATGATTTAAATGGCGGGTCTTTGGTGGGCGATGCCTCATCAACTAAAACATATTATTATGATGATACATTTAATCTTCTTTCTGAAGAAGATGTAGAAAGAACGGGTTACAATGTTGCCCAAGACTTCTGGGTTGTAACAGTTGCTGATGGAAATTGGCCGTCTGGATTAAATAATGGACTAGGTAGGTATGATGCCGGCGAAGAGATAAGCAATATGTATGGTAATATAACATTGACAGCAAATTGGGCAGCTAATAACTTTATCATAAACTTTGATGGTAACGGTGCTACTAGTGGAAGTATGGCTCCTCAAGACTTTAATTATGGAATTGCCGAAAGTTTAACCCCTAACGAATTTGAAAGAACGGGCTACCGTTTTACCGGCTGGAATACAAGTGCTGAAGGAACCGGCACGGCTTATGCAGACCAACAAGATTTAAGCAGTGTGCCTGTTGCAGACGGAGGCACGGTTACACTTTATGCTCAATGGACTCCGGTAGTTTATACAATCACTCTTGACCATCAACAAGGTTCAAGCTCAACAAGCACTATATATTTAAAATATGAAACCGGTTGGTATTCAAATTTGGCTGCGACTGCAGAAATATCAGAAGTTGAGGTTCCAACAAGAACGGGCTATACTTTTGGCGGATACTGGACGGACGCAAACGGAACAGGTGAGCAGATTATATTATCTAGTGGTGCTCTTGCAGAGAACAAAACTACATACACAACAGAGAGTGATATACTTTACGCTCAGTGGACGCCAATCAATGTTACAATCACCTTCAATGCTAATGACTACAGCGAAGGCGGAAGAGACACCAATGATAATCCTATTATAGGCGAAGCAAATTTGACAGGCTTAAGCAATGCCAACACTTTGACTATCAATTACGGCACAAGTTCCTTAAGTGGAACACCAGGCGCAACCCTTGCTGGCTACACCCTTCAAGGCTGGGCAACATCAGCTAATGGAACAACTTATGTTATCAATGCTAACGGAACGGTAAATGGAACATGGACAGCGTCTGAAAACGCAAATGTAGATACTGTCTATGCAATTTGGGCGCCAATAACCTACACAGTGACCTTAAATGCCAATGGCGGAACTTTGGGAACAGATACAAGTGTTGAGGCAACTTACGGTGCGTATATGGACACGATAACCTCGCTTCCATCACGTCCAGGCTATAGTTTTGCAGGCTTCTATGACACTCAAGAGGCAACAGGTGGAAATCAATATTTTGACGAAGACGGCGTATGCACAAATGTGTGGAATAAGCCAAACACGGCAACCTTATATGCACGTTGGACGGCAAATACTTACAGCGTAAGATTGAATATGACCATCAATCGTGCAAGCTCAAGTGCGGTATCTGTTGATTATAACGTGGAAGGAACAGTTGGTGGCAGTATCAGTAGCGGTAGCTTGACCAACAGCACAAACGCTATCACACTTTCTAATGTAGCTTTCGGCCAGACTTTGACTTTAAACTTCACAGCTCCTGCAAACTATTATATTTCCAACACGGCTCTCTCTTCTAATCCAAGCGATTTATCTGCAAGTGGAAATCAGATAGAGATTACCAAAGAATTCAACGATGTCGGCGAGCTTTCTGATAATGTTTTAACTATTAATGTATATCTATATGAGGTATATACTATATCATACAATAGCAATACCGGTGCGGGCAATATGTCAAGTTCTTATAAGCTTCACAATGCAAGCATCAATTTAAAGGCTAACAGCTTCACAAAAACAGGCTACAACTTTGATGGCTGGGCAACAAGTGAAAGTGGTGCTGTTCAGTATGATGATGCTGCTCCTTACACAGCAAATGCAAGCGTAACACTCTTTGCTAAGTGGGAGGCTAAGCAATACACCATAATCTTAGACGCAAATGGCGGTGAGGACGGTGCAACAACAAGTGTAACTGCAACCTACGACGCAACCTTGCCAACTATTCCTTCGGCTAACTTGCCAACGAGAGCTGGTTGGGATTTTGAAGGCTTCTTTGATGAGGTAACGGGCGGAAATCAATATTACAACGCAGACGGAACAAGCACTGATAGAACTTGGACAACCGATGGCGGTGACACACTCTACGCTCATTGGACAATTCACCAATATCAAATCATCTATACCTACAACAATGGCACAACCACAATCGAGCTTGGTAGGCCGTTTGACTACAACGTTAACACTGATATTGTTTTAGGACAAAATATTTCTCTTACAGGCCATGAAATCTCTGGTTGGACTGTTCTATCCTCAGTTGGATCGTGGATGGCAAACACTAACTTTGATAATGGTGCTGAGCTATCTGGTCAATGGGGGACGGTGACTCTCCGTGCTCAGGCTTTGCCAATCCTATATCAAATTCATTTGAACGAAAATTCTCCTGTACCTGCAACAGTGGAAAATGCTGGTATTGGTGATGTTGTTTTGAGTGACGATGCTGATATCTATGTTGTCTATGGTACAAGAACACTCTACGATAACAGAACAAGCAACACTGCAGGCTCTGGCTCTGGTGCAGTAACTGCAAGCTTAAATGGCTATACCTTCCTTGGTTGGTCAACAGATTCTGAAGCGGACAGCGAAAGCGAATGCCAGATTGACGCAAACGGAAACTTGAAAAACACTTGGACGTCAACCACGGCAGTGACTCAATTCTATGCAATTTGGGAACAAGATGAAGACGGCAATGTCATCACTTACAACTTTGCAGGTGGAAGTTACAACGGTTCGACAAATAATATTCCTTATAAATACAAAGTAAATGCTGAGTTTAAGCTTTTGGATGGCGATGTTGTGACAAGAGCGGGTTACACGCTCACAGGCTTTGAAGCTTCCAACAGCACGGGAAGCAACTGGGGAACATCAACCTACACTCCTGGACAAGAGATTTCAGCGTTCTCAAAATATGGTTCTGTGACACTCACTGCGGTTTGGAAAGCCAATGAATATGAGGTGACCTTAAACGCAAACGGTGGTGTGCTTGGTACGACAACAACTGTGACGGCTACCTATGACGCTTCTATGCCAGCTATCGCAAGAGAAAACTTGCCGACCTACTCTGGCTATACCTTTGCAGGCTTCTTTGATGATCCAACAAACGGCACAAGATACTATAACGCTGACGGAACAAGTGCAAGAACTTGGAATAAAGCAGAAGAGGGTGTCGTTCTCTATGCTCACTGGACGGCAAACGCAACAACAGTCACCTACAATCCAAACGGCGGAACAATGAGCGGATTAAACTACGCAACTCGCCTTGAAGATTGGTCAACAACAAAGAACGGTGTGACAATTAATTATAATGCTGAGACAAATGTGTTTACTTTCAATGGAACAACAACTAACAACTATGGTTTGGGTGATTTATTTAACACGTATGATTCTGATGTAAATTTTGCAGTAGGAACATATACTTTTGGTTATGATGTGTTGTCAGGAGATTTATCATTTCAGCAAGTTGGTACAGATGCTCCATATTTTTCTATAAGTTTCTTAGCGGAAGATGGTAGTGGGTTTAGTGCAGGTATTTGGCCTAGATTAAATAACGGATTAAATCGCAGTATTAGTGCTACGGTGAATTTTACAGAAGAGATGCATGGGCAAGTTTATAGAATGCATTCAGGTTTTGCAAGTGCAGGAGCGACTATTACTTTCAACAACCTACAAATTCGCTTCTTTGCTTACTACAACTCATCTATGTCAAGTCAAGTAATTACTCACGATGAGAACACATATATACCAATCGCAGAGCGTGAAGGCTATATGTTCACAGGCTGGAATACAGAACAAAACGGCAGTGGAATAACATATAGTGCTGGAAATATCGGCGAACTTACTGGCGGAGAAACCACGCTCTACGCTCAATGGGAAGCTAAGCGTATTCCTGTCACACTCAATCTTAACAAAGGTTCTGCTTCCACAGATCCAAGCTATGATTATACAACTGTATATATCGAATATGACTCTCAAAATGTCTATGACTCTTGGGTAGGCGGAAATCAGCTTAAAGTTAGCGACTTTATTCCAACAAAGGCTGGTTATACATTTACTGGTTGGAGCTATAACGGTGACTTCTACACCAATGGCAACGGTGTATTTACCAAAGATTGGGATATTGTTGAAAATGTTAGAAGTTGGAGCAATATAGTTTATCCTACTCTTACTGCAAATTGGACGGCTAAGCGTATAGAGGTTATACAAGATGCTGGCGAGGGCGAATACTCTGACACTTCTAAGACAAAGACGGTATATATTCAATTTGATAGCAATCTTATCTACTCAGCTTCCACAGGAACAACAACAGCAAGCTTAGAAGTTCCAACTAGAAATCTCTATGATTTTGACGGCTATTATTACGATAACGAAAATAATATTGTTGTAAATTACACCAACGGACAATTGGTGTTCAGTTCATGGACAATCTATGATGAGGCAGACGATGACAATCCGATAACCATCCATGCTAAATGGAGTGTGCATGCTTATCAAATCGGCTTTGCTTCTAACGGTGGTAGATTTACAACAGGGGATGCTGACTTAAACGAAATGCCAATGTCAGCAGGCACAAACTTTACACTACACAATGCTTCTAACCTTGTGAGAGAAGGCTATTCTTTCCAAGGTTGGGCGCTTGAAGCTAATGAAACAAATCCTGACAATATCTATGCTGCAGGTATGGTGGTAACCGCTGACGAAGCAGAAACAAGCCTATTTTCTCAGATTGCAAGTCATGGTAGAATGTATGCAATCTGGAAGGCTGATCCTTACACTGTAACATATTCAGCAGGAGAGTTTGCTGACGAGGTAACTCTTCCTACTCAAACATCCTTTGAATACAATTTTGAATCAACAACTGTTTTAAGTGCTAATGTTTCGCGCGAAGGCTATACCTTTGCAGGCTGGAAGCCAACCGAAGACGTGGGACTACTTTCAACCGGCGAATATTCTTGGGATATGGACACGGTATATCAAGCAAACACAAGCGTTCAAGGCAAATATGGCCATGTAACTCTTGTAGCACAATGGACAAATAATACTTACACCGTTACTTTCGACGGAAACCATGCAACAAGCGGAGAAATGGATCCACAAGCATTTACCTATGATGTTACACAAGCACTTTCATTAAATACTTTTAAACGAAACGGCTACACCTTCCTTGGCTGGTCAAGAGAAAGTGGTGCCAGCACTCCTACATACACTGACGGACAAGAAGTTGAAAATCTATCAAGCTCAGTGAATGGCAGTGTAACCCTATATGCTGTTTGGAAGGCTAATGTATATGCCGTAACTCTTGACACAAACTATTCGTCACTCATTAATAATGGTGGCAGTCCAACATTATCTACACCTACAACAGTTTATGTGGTGTATGATTCAAATGTTATCTACTCATCGAGAACAGGCTCAACGCAAAGCGATTACGCAGTATCCGACGTGGTAACTCCTGTGGTATCTAATCTTACAGGCTACACCTTTAGAGGCTGGGCTCTTGATGGGCAATTAATCACGAATAACCTCGGAAGTCTAACCGCAGTATGGAATAGATATGACGCTTCGTCATATACTTTGACTGCGCAATATGACCCGATTGAATATAATTTAACAATCAACTTTGCCGATTTTGCAGGCATCACTGCTCTTGGCGCAATGAACTCAACAAGCTTGACAGTGACAAGAAGTGATGATGAGGCTTACTCACAAACTCTAACCTATGGCAACAGCGTTGTTATAACAAAAGACTTTGATGATGAAGCTGTTGAAATCACTTTGACTAGAACAGGCACAGAAAACTATTATCTTGCTCTTGGCAGTGTTCCAACCTCTGGGGCAAGCAGAAACAGCATAACCATCAATTGGACACCAAACATTAACGATAGCGAAAATGTTGTGGTCAGAGAAATATATGATATCACTCTCAGCGTAAACGGCTCGACAAGTGTTGAAGAGAAAATTCATGACCAAAACGAAGTCTTTGAGGTAACTCCTCCAACTGGTTACGATTTCACAGGTTGGGTAATCTCTGAGACAGGCCCTGACACAGACGGAGATGTTCTTGCAGAGGGCGAGCCATTCACTTTGAACTGTGACGCAACTTTGACCGCTCAATTCGTTCCTATCGAATATGATATCACATATACCTTTGATGAAAGCATCTACACTGAGGTGCAATATAACGGCGAAACCCTCGCTCAAAGCTCAGTGACAATCGAGGGTGCTTACACAATTGAAGACGATTTGGCTCTTCTTGGAAACGAAACTTTCACACGCTATGGCTACACAATCACAGAGTGGGATTTTGTCAGCGGAACAAATCAAAGCTACGGCTGGCAATCAACTGAGTTCGTGCTTTCAGAAGAAAGCTTCGGCACAGGCTTCTTTGGTGATGTTGTCTTAAAGGCAGTGTTTAACACCGTTTCTTATACAATAACCTATCAGGCAAATGGCGGAAACTTTACAGGCGATAGCTCTGATAATTATACCATTGAAAGTGGAGCGACTCTCTTTGGTGATGCTGATATTGTAAGAGAAGGGCACACACTTGTTGGCTGGAATTATCAGTCTGACGGAAGTGATACAGAAAACAATTGGAGCGTAAATAACGGCACAACTGTTGACTATCAAAAGGGTGCAACAGTGACCGGCAGATACGGCAATGTTACTCTCGTTGCTGAGTGGAGTGCAAACACCTACACTATCACCTACGATGCAAATCAAGGTAGATTTAACACCGAAAACGATTCAACTCAAGAATATACCTATCCAAATACCATCACCTTAAGAAATGGCACAAACGTCATTCGTGATGGCTATGCTCTTGTTGGCTACACAATTTTGAACGATGAGGGCAATTGGGAAGAAAACTATCCTGACGGCATCAGCTTTGCTCAAGATGCAAGCTTCACAACAATAGCAAATCTCTATGGAGATGTCACTCTTAGAGCGGTATGGCAACCATTAAAGACTAACTATGATGTTATCGTCTATATCCAAACAGCAGAGGGCGACAGCTATACAGAGCTTGGCAGATACTCTGACGGACAGACTTACAATGCTGGCGAAACTGTAAATATTGAAGCTGTCAAGAATGCAATTGCTGGTGGTAGAGTAAATGTAAACGGCTTTGAATATCGCACAGAAAATGGCTACACCACAAACTATGATAACGCTTTGACTGTTGTTGGTGACGGCTCACTTGATATATCGATTTACTATAACTATGTTGTCTATACGGCAACTATAAACGCAGGCGAAGGTGGCTCTTTCGCAAATGGCGGAGCTAACACCGCAACCATGTATTACAATGTTTACGGACGAGTTGAATATGCAAATCAAGTTGTGACAAATCAGTATGAGGGCTTCACTCTTCCAACTACAAGCGAAATTGTAAGAACCGGACACACTTTAACCGGCTTCACTCCATCAACCACAGAGGATATAACCGGAAGCTCCAAGTGGTTCGCTTCAAGCACACAATTAAATCCTGGCACAGTGATCTCCTCCGATGCTGACCTTGCTGATAACAGTGGCAGATTGTTCGGCAATATCACCTTAACTGCTAATTGGCAAGTTAACACCTACACAATTCAATATAACCAAAACTATGGCACAGGTAACGCTGGTGTCAAAGGCCTTAACTATGCTATCCGTGCAGAAGATTGGAACACCACTCAAAACGGCGTGACCATTAACTATGATGCCGACACAAATGTCTTCACTTTGGACGGAGAATCAGGAGCAGATGGCTTAACTCTTTTAACCTATGATGGAACATTCTCAGCAGGAACTTATGTCGTTGGTTATTATGTTTCTAGCGGTTCATTTATAGCTGAATCAAACACTAACCTCTATTTCAGATTTAGATTTGATAGTGGTGAAACTAGCAATGTAACAGGAAACACAAGCTATGGTTCTACAACTATAACCTTAGATAAAGAAAGAACTACTACATTTAGAGTAAATATTTCAACAATGGTGTACAATTTCTTTAATCTTAAAATTTCCTTCTTTGCTTATAGACAAGATGAAGTTGTTTTGGAGCAACAGGTAACCTATGGGCTGGCACAACCTCTTCCTTATGCTGAAAGAACAGGCTATCACTTTGTCGGCTGGAATACCGAGCGTGACGGAAGTGGTACATACTATAGTTATGAAAATATCGACACTATAACAAGCAATGATATTCTCTATGCTCAATGGGAAGTTAATAACTATGTTGTCAATTTTGATGCAGATAATATCATTTATTATCCATATCATCTACAAACTCTTAATACCACCGATGGCGATATAGAAATAAGCTTAGTTGGTAATGAGATGGTTACTTCCTATACCTTTACTGAGGTTGGAACTGGACTTAATTTGAGAGGTCCTGCACTTGAAGAAGGTGAAGAATATGTTTGGTCAGTGGATTTTAGGTCAACTCACGCACATAATCTATACGCAATAGGTCATGAGCAGGGTGGAAACATCTCCTACAAAATCACAGAGACAAATGAATGGGTGACCGTTACAAATAAATTTACTGCTAACGATGGATCGGTCGGCTTCACATTCTACTCCAACTCTTGGACTGTCGGTGAAGTGTTCGAGTTTAAGAATGTTTCTGTTCAAAAGGTAAGTGATATCGAAGCTGATCATGCTATCGGAAATAGAACGGTGAGATACAACGAACTCTATGGCACTCTTCCAACTCCAACAAAGACAGGTTACACTTTCAACGGTTGGTATTTGAATGGTGAACGCATAACCTCGACTTCCACCGTGACAACAGCTTCTAACCACACCTTAACGTCGCAGTGGACGGCAAACACCTACTATGTTCGCTTCAATCCAAACGGTGCAACAAGCGGAACAATGGCAAATCAACAATTTACCTATGATGCAGAGCCTACTGCACTTAGCTTAAATACCTATAAACGCCCTGGCTACATCTTCCGTGGCTGGGCGACAGCGGAAACTTTGAACGCTGAAACTTATGAAGAGAGAGTGGAATATCCGGACGAAGCAGAAGTTCAAAACTTAACTGCAGTTCCTAACGGAATAGTTGACCTTTACGCTGTTTGGGAGCCAAGAACGGTTACTGTAACTTTTGACCTTAACGATGTAACAAACAGCAACGGCTCAACAGAAGCTACCTTCACTATTGACGCTCTCAACTCAAACGGCGGAGAGATGTTCGTTAAATTCTCAGAGAAATTCTCCGAGCTATATATCACTGATGAAAACTCTATCATCGGTATGCCTGAGGCTAGACGTGACGGCTACGAATTTATAGGCTGGTTCACAGATAGAACTGCAGGCTCAGAAGTGACAGAAAGCACAGTGGCAGAGAGCATTGTTAACCCTGACACACTTGCTATCACTCTCTACGCTCGCTGGACAGCAAATCAATACACCGTGACCTATAACGGCAACGGCGGAACGGTGAATGGTGACGGCTCAACCGAAACTATTTCTGGAGCAGGAGCTACCTTTGATGCAAATTACACTTATCGTCCAAATGATGGAACGAATGAAACTAACTTTGTTAGAACCGGCTATACCTTTGCAGGTTGGTCACTCACACAAAACGGAGCAATAGCATACACCGCTGAACAACTTGGAACAGAGGGCTATGAAACTCCATTTATCCACACCTCTAACATCACGCTCTATGCGGTATGGACAGAACACACATACACACTTACATTTAACTCGAATGATGAAAATTATTCGGGAAGCATTTCTACTGTCAAGAGTGGACTTAGCGAAAGCGTGGTGCTTAGATACACACAAAACTACGAACTTGTTGAAATCTTCGATAAAGAAGGCTATGAATTTGTTGGCTGGGCAACTGACCCTGACACCACAGAAGATGACTTTGACAGCGACGCTCCGGGAATCTCTGACGGTATGGTTACTGTCGGAGAAACAGTTTCAAGATTGACTCCAAATGCGAATGGAACTTATGACCTCTATGCGGTATGGCGTAGCGAACCTGTTTCCTACACTGTCAACTATATGTATCAGACAGTGGCAGCAGCAAGGGCAGGAACAACAAACCTCTCAACTGACTTTACAAGATTTAGCTACACAACCACAGATGAATATGCGGGAACAGAAATCGTGGTATCCACTCTTGCAAACGCATTTATCTCGGATAATGCTGAACTTAAGGCAACTTTCTTACAATCAACTTCAACTTCAAATATTGATGAAGACTATGTTGTTGCCGGTGACGAAAGCTTGGTTATTAACATCTACTTCACACGTGGAACTTACAATGTGACCATCGTGAAAGAGGCAGGTATTGACACTGTAACCGTGCGTGGAAATAACAACACCGTGATAAGCGGAAATGGCACCTATGCTGTATATTATGAGGAGAGCATCACTCTCTCTGCAACCACACTTCCGGGCTATATCAATCCTGTATTCACAGGAACAAGCGGAACAATCACATCTCCTGTTCAAATTTTAGCGGACAGCACCTTTACAGCAAGTGCAACAGCAGATATAGTTAACTTCACTGTGGAAATCTATCAGGCTGATTTAGACGGAAGCTATGAAGATACAACCGAAAACACAAGAACACTATCTGGCACAACTGACACTGATGTAAGTTTGACAGCAGTAAGTTATGGCGTCAATGTCAACACCACAAACTTTGAATTTGACGGCTTTAGATATGACGCAAGCACAACACAGAGCGCAAACGCTGACCTTAACGTCAACGGCGACGAAAGCACAGTTATCAAAATTTACTTTGCAAGAAGAACATTCGACTTTGTCATCGCTGATTACAAAAATGTTGGCATAGAAAGCGTAACCATTGATTGCGACTATGCAACAAATGGACATGAAAGTGAAAGTGATGTGGGTGATTATGTAAACTACACTTGGAGAATTGTCTATGGTGCAAGCATAAATGTTACCCTTGTTGAGGAAACAGGTTATGAATTTACTCGTTGGACAACTAGTGCAGAAATTGAGAACTTTAATACTAAAACAGCAAATCAAACAAATCTCATAATGCCTGCATACCATGTCTCCATTCACCCATTCCTTGATCTTGAAACTTACACCTTAACAATCAATCCTAATGGTGGAACATATATTGATTCTTCTGAGAACATAACAATAACTCAAGACTACCTTACAACCTACACACTTCAAACTCCAACTCGCCGTGGCTATACCTTTGACCATTGGACTTTAAGTGGCACAGGCACCGGCTCACTTGATGGCAATATCTTCACCTTTGGCGTTGGTGACAACACTGTGACAGCCGAGTGGACGGAGAATACATACACTGTAACATTTAGTGATGTTTTCAATTCTTTTGAGGTTGTGATTGCAGGATATGACGGCACTGTTAAATCAAGAGAAACAATCACATCAACCGACAATGTTATAACTCTCAACTTTACAGATATCTTAATTACAACAGATACAGGAGTTTCTTCAAATCCTGAAGGAGCAACCTTTACTGAAATTAAAGGAACAAATCCAACTAGAAAGGGATATGTATTTGGTAGAAATGATTCAAATATTGATACAACTACAGGCGTTCATTATACATTAAAATATGAAGTTTATGGTATTGAAACTGGAGGATATAGGCTGGCTGAAGATAATGGTGAAACAGAATGGTTATATAATTCTTTTACCGGTATGCATACTCGCACATTCGCTTGGACAATGCTTGTTGATGAAGGTAATGTCACCATAAATATTGACTGGTCACCGGAAGTTTATGAAATCTCATTCAATGGCAATCAGAGTGATGGTTCAACAGATGTTACTGTTTCAAATAGCACAACTTATATTGAATATAACGGAAATGCTTTCTATACAACAATTACAGATGAAACATATCCTATTACCGAAGTTACCGGCAGTGCAATCACTCCAACCGCTTCGAGAGACGGCTATGAGTTTGCTGGTTGGTGGACTTTGGCTGACGGCGGAGTGCAGGTGATTTCAGAGGCTGGAAGATTGCTTTCAAATGTTTCTGGCCATACTGACGCTGACGGTAGATGGACAAGAACGGACGGCGTGACACTTTATGCTCATTGGACAGCAAATAGATATGAAATCGAACTCAATGTCAACACAGGAACGCTTGACGGAGATAGCATTATTGACTCTTCCGTTTGGGCAGAATTTGACTCAACAAATCTTTATGTTGACCAAACATCTACAACAACTGTAAATCCTACCGCTTCTAAGGTCGGCTACACCTTCAACGGCTGGAAAACAACTCAAAATGATTTAGGCACACTATTTATAAGTGCAGAGGGAGAACTTCTTGCTCCATATAGAGCACTTACTGGCGATGAGGTATTTGCATACTTCACAGTCAATGATTACGAAATCACGCTTAACCTAAATGCAGGCACTGACTCTTCCGCTGTGCTTGATACTGCCGGCGTACAGCTTACCGATAACAAGGTATATATCACATTCGGCACAAAGAACATCTATAACTCTATGGATACTTCTTCAAGAGTTACAGTTGCTCCAAAGGCAACACGCACAGGCTACGACTTCATCGGCTGGGCAACAAGTGCAGACGCAACAGCTCTTAGCGAATGTGCTATCAACGCTAGTGGACAACTTATCAACAATTCCACATTCAGTGAAGCAGATACTCTATATGCAGTATGGAGAATAGGCACATTTGTTATCACCACAGATTTAACTGACGCAAAAATAATAGATTTCAGCATTACAGGTGATGCAACTGTGCAAGAAACTGAAAATACCTATCGTGTAAACTTCGGCACAGAAGTGAGAATTGCCTTCAATAATATGCCAGGCTACTCCTTCACAGGCTTTGTAACAACTCCAAACGTCTCTATCTCAACAAATGAGGGCGGATATGAGTTCACAATGCCAGCATATAGCTTTACACTTAAATTAAATTCAGACAACAACTTAATCTTAGTTAACCTTGACGCTAATGACGACGCTGGTGCAACAAAGGCAGATGCTCTTACATATAACCATATATATATTGGCTATGAGTCAAGAGAAATCTACGCTGAGCGTGGCGAAAATCGTTGGGAAAATGTTGGAGGAACAATCGCTCCAACAGCACGCCGTGACGGTTATAACTTCCTTGGTTGGTCAACAAATGCCAATGCTACAACAGCTGACGAGTGCCTCATTAACGCTAATGGTGCATTAAATTCTGACTTTACAAATGCCACAGTTGACGGAGCAATCACACTCCATGCAATCTGGCAGAAGACTGATGTTGCATACTCTGTGGAATACTACCTACAAAATGTCAATGATGATCTATACACACAAGATACTTCAAGAACAACATCGGGAACAGGTGCAGTTGATACAAATGTAACTCTCAGCACCTATCAAACAACTATCAAAGGCTTCACTTTTGGTAGATATGAAACAAACAACACAGATACCTCCTCACTCAATATTCGTGGTGACGGACAACTTGTTGTTAGACTTTACTACACAAGACTCTCTTACACTTTGACAATCGTTAAGGATAATGGAGAGGCAAATGATACAGTAGATAGACGCTTTGAGGCTACCTATACTTTACCTACGCTCTCTAAGACAGGTTATACCTTTGACGAATGGACGGTTGAACTTGGCGAAGGTTCAGTAAGTGGAAATACCTTCACATTCGGTGCTACCGATGCCACTGTTAAGGCTAATTGGACAGCTAATGTCATTAAAGTTAACTTGCTTCCTGGCGAGGGTGACAGTGTAAGCGTAAGCACAATCTATGCAAAATATGATAGCTCAACACTCTATTCTGATGAAAGTGGAAATACTCCACTCACCACTATGCCAACGGCTAGCTATGTGGGCTATGACTTTGACGGCTTCTATCTTGATGAAACCCCTGTAATCTCAAAAACAGGGCTTGTATCAACTTGGAAATATGCTGACGAAACAACACTGACCGCACACTTCACTCCACATACCTACACAATCACCTATCAAGATAACTATGGAAAACCATCACTCTCAAGTGACGAATACACAATCTTAGACGAGATTGAACTTGCTACTTCTGAGCGTGCTGGCTACACCTTCCTTGGTTGGAGAGTTTCGGCAGACGCAGGCTCTTGGACAGCAAATGAAGAGTTCCTTGTGGCAGAAGATGAAATGACAGTTTCTGCCGGCAGACACGGAGATGTTACACTAGTGGCTATGTGGCAAGAAACTCCATACACCATCACCTACAACACTGATGGTGGCGAACCTATCGAGGCTCTTCCTTATGATATCTTAGACACAATCACTCTTCCTCTTCCAGAGAAAGAAGGCTTCAACTTCCAAGGCTGGCAAGCAACTCTTTCTGGTGAGGGAAATTGGAGCACAACCGTTCCTTATCAAGCAAATGCTGAGCTTAATAATATGTATGGCAATGTCACCTTGACGGCTCTTTGGTCAGCAAGCACCGACACCGCATACACCATCAACATTTACTTACAAAATATCAACGCTTCTAACGAACCAAGTTACGGCGAGCCTGAAACTCCTATCGTGAGATACGGCACAACCAACGAGGCAATCACAATCACAGTTTCTGAGGACGGAAACTTTGTGACTGTAAATGGTATTGACTATAACTACTATAGTCAAGGCTTCCACTTTGACGATAGTAAGGCAAACACAATGAGTGCTACTATCGAAGCCGACGGAAGCACAGTACTTTACTTCTACTTTGCTAGAAACACTGTAACGCTAACAGTTAATGCTGGAACAGGCGTGACGGGCGTTGTGCCAAATGGAGCAACATCCACTGTATTTGGTGCTACACATGCAATTTCCGCTAGCTTAGCAAACGGCTATACCTTCTCTCAATGGACGGTGGCTGGAACAACTCCAAGCAAATTTACATCCACAGAAATGAATCAATCTATTGTTATGGCAAATGGCAATGTAACTCTCACTGCTGTTGCCACAACAGAGAACTTCACAATCACCTATGTTGACGGAGAAACTGAAGATAAAGTTCCGTATGTTGTAACCGAAGCTATCACTTTGAAAGTGGTTGAGCGTGCAGGTCACACCTTTATGGGTTGGCGTGTTCGTGAAAATGCCGGTGTCCTTGGAGATAAATATTCTTGGACAGCAGACGAACTTATCACCTCTGCAACCCTTACTGCAGGCAGATTTGGAGATGTTATTCTTGATGCAGAGTGGCAACCAAACACCGTTGCTGTGACACTATACGCTAATGACGAAATTGGAACGCAGGATAGTGCAACCACACTTCCAAATGGCGGAACAATCTATATCACCTATGGCACAACAAATATCTATGCTTCAAGAACAACAGTAGCAGGACATACAACATATCCTTATGAACCTGTTGGAAGCACAATCAATCCAACAATTTCAAGACGTGGATACAACTTCCTTGGTTGGTCAACAAATAGAAATGCAACTAAGGCTAGCGAATGCTTGATTGATGCAAGTGGTGTATTAAAGGCTAATTGGACAACAAGCGAAGTTGACGGTCAGACGCTCTATGCTATCTGGCAAGCAAAGGCTATCACTTTGACGCTTACAGGCGAAAACGCAACTATTGCTGACACGGAAGTTCATGTTTACTTTGACGGAACTGTCATCTATGCAGATAGAGCTTTATCCACACCTCTTGCAAGCGTGACAGCATCGAAGTATGGCTACAACTTCACAGGCTTCACATACAACTCTCAAACGGTTATCACATCTCTTGGTGTAATCAACAATGTTTGGAACTATTCAGACACAGATTGCACATTAACCGCACAGTTTACAAGAGAGCAATACACAATAACCTATGAATATATCGACTCTGAGGGTACAACTCAAACCTCAACTCAAAACTACTACACTGATGACAACATCACCTTGATGACACCTACTCGCACAGGCTACACATTCACAAATTGGAAGGTTGCTGAAAATGTTGGTGATATGGGTGAAAAATTTGCATGGATAAAAGACGAAAAGATTAATTCTGGCTCATTCTCAACAGCAGGAAGATTTGGTGATGTTAGACTTGTTGCAGAATATAACAATAACTCTTACACACTTCGCTATAACTCAAATGTAACAGGACTTATCGGCGCTGAAAATGTTTCTGGACAAGTCGCAGATGATACGGCTTATTGGGATACAAAAACCACAATCGCACAATATGACTACACGCTCGCTGGCTACCATATGATTGGCTGGAGCACAAGAGCAGACGGCGAAGGCACAACCTACACAGCAGGACAGGAAGTTGTGCTTAACCTTACAGCAACCGCTGGTGGAGAAGCTACACTCTATGCTATGTGGCAGATAGATAGCTTCACTCTCACACTTGAAATCGCTGACGATGCTAATAGTACGGCAGGTGTTGCAAGCGTAACTGTAACAGAAACGACCGGCGTAACGGCGAATGATGACGGCACTTACACTGTTGTTTATGGCACACAGGTTACTCTCAATGTGACCTATAACAATGGTTATCAATTCCTTAGATGGGAAGGTGGCACAGTCACAGATAGCATTTTCACAATGCCAGCACAAGAAACCACTTTAACAATTGTTGCTGGACCTATCGGCTATCAACTTAACTATCAAGGAAATGAGGGAACAATCAATGGTAGTGCGACCTACCCTGTTCCTGTTAAATTTAATGAAAATGTAACACTTTTAACTGATGAAAAGGTGACTATTTCAAGACCTGGTTACACCTTCACTGGTTGGAACACGCAAGCAGACGGAAAAGGCACTCACTATGACGAAGGAGCAATATATCATTATGCAACAGTTGGAAGTGTCAGCCTATTTGCTGAATGGCAAGCAAATGAATATACTGTGACCTATTATGCAAACAATGGGGCCGAAACTGAACAAACATATCCTGACAGCATAAAGGCAGTGTTTGACACAGATTACACAGTTCTTGCTAACAGCGTGACTAACTTCTCAAAAACAGGTTATCACTTTGTTGGTTGGGCAACAAGACGCACATCAAGTGAGGCAGGTTATGTTCTCTATAATGAGGGAGATGAATTTAGCTATACAACTCCTAACAATACCATTCTCTATGCTCAATGGACAGCTAATCAATATACAGTTTACTACAATGCAAACGCAAACAACAAATATCACTACGGCGTGGCAGAAGGCTCAACTTCTCCAACAGTGACCTTCTATGACGATGAGTTCGTTGTGAGTGATTATGAATTTACGCTAACCGGTTACACACCGACAATAGACGAGACCTACAGCCTTGCTTATTGGACGGAAAATCCTAACGGCTCTGGCACAAGATATTATGTTGGGCAAAGATACAGCAATCTTACAAGTGACTATAACGGCAGTGAGACACTCTATGCTCAATGGACTCCTGAAACTTATGAAGTTACTGTGAAAGATAGTGATAAAAAGACACATCAAGAAGATAAGGTATTTAATGTTGTTTATGCAACCATTAAGGGAGCAGACTTCTTCCCTGAATACATCAACTATCAAAAAGAGGGTTGGACCCTTAAAGGCTTCTATATTGCAGACGCTGAGGGCAATGCCTCAACAACAATGCTTATTGACGACAAGGGCAACTTGGTTCAAACCGTAAACTACAATGACGATAAGATTGTTGAGCTTGGTAGATGGGTATATCCAAACGACATCACAGTTATTGCGGTATATGATCCAAATCCATATACAGTTACATTCAATGTCAATGAAAGACCTGACTATAAGACAGATGATGAACAGGCAAAACCATATATTCAAGGTCATGGAGCAAATGAGTCAGTTGATAAAACTGTTTACTATGACCATAGATATAACGGCGAATACACCAACAGCGTTTACTGGCCAAGACCTATCTATGAGGGCTTCCTCTTCTATGGCTGGTCAACAAGAAGTGATTACTATATGCTTGCAGCAGATCTATTCAATGAATATACAAACAATAGATTTGCAGACAGCCTTACAGATTATACCTTTGCCTATGTTTTAGGAACAAATCCAGATCACCAAGGCGAAGCTGAACAAGAAGAAGTAGATTTCGTCTTTGTAAAAGTTTCAGCAGTGGCAGAAGGTTCTGATCCATACAGTGGCTGGGCTGATATCACAAATATAGATGACTTGCTATTCACACGTGAAAATGTCAAAGGCACAGATGATATTGTTGAAGGAACAGACACAGTTCAACTCACAGCTGACCAAGACCTTTATGCAATTTGGATTGGTAGAAATGATGTTCCTTACACTGTTTACTACTTACAAGAAGAAATCACACATAGAGATTTAGGTGAAGGGCATGAGATTGAAAAGACTGATGGCGCAGGCGGAAATATCACTACTTATCCAAACGTTAATGAATTGTTTGTTACAGATGGCGAAGAGAGATTTGTCAACTATGACGGCAAGACTTATAGAGTTCAACAGGAAGTGCCTGATGTCAATGGTATCACGGCAGACGCTGTTTTGAACTATCTATCTACTCAGGAATATGCAGGATTTAAATATAGTGCTTACGAATTCGCAGGCGACCAGATTGACGGTAATGGTAAAACAATCATCTTTGCTTTCTATGCGCGTCAGAGCTATCAAATCACTTTGAATTCTGAAAACGGCGTTCAAAGTATGTTAGCGACTGAAGGTAATGGCGTAACAAGAGTAGGCGAGACCAATGCTTACAATGTTATGTATGGCGCGGGGGTTACAATTTCCGCAACCGTAAAAGCTGGTTACAACTTTGGTATCGACAACGCTGACCTTGTAAAATGGTCACAGAGTGCAGTTGGTTCAACGGTTACTTTAACTGACAGCTACACTCCAACAAGCGGAAAACACACTGCAATTTCCTCGACCTTTACAATGACCGCAACAAATAGAATTGACTTCACAATTTCGGCTCATGCTAACACCGACACAAAATACACAATCAAATATTACTTTGAAAAGGTGGACGGCTCTGATTATGAGCAAGATTTAAAAAACCATAAAGATGAGGTTCTTTTTGGCACAACCGACACAAATATTGATTACAGCGAACAACAAATCGAAATAAACGGCTTCTTGTTTGACCGCTATGGTTCAACATCTACCACAGATACAACAGAGGGCACATCTCTCAATATCGACGGCGATGGTTCAAGAGTGATTAAACTCTATTACGATAGACGTGACGATATCAAACTCACCTTGACAACAGATATTCAAGAAGCAATCAGTGACATCTACATCACAATCGGTGACTCTAAACAAGAGGGAACATCAAATGTAAATGTGACCTATGGCACAAGCGTAACTGTTTCAGTCACTGTTAAAAATGGTTATAGCTTTAATGGCTTCACCTCCTCTTCCTCACAGGTAGCTTCTGTGGATAAGGACGGGGCGGTAAAATCGGGAACAACCTATTCCTATACTTTCAATATGCCTTATGAAGATGTGACAATCACTGCGAATATGCTTAGAAACACAGACACATCATTCAATATTGTGTATATGTTCGAGAAATTAGACGCTGAGGACTTCACAGGTAGTGAGAGATATGAGGAGCTTGCTAAATATCCACAAACAACAGGCGAAGGCACAACCGATGCTCTAATTACAAGAGAACTTCTTGCAGGACAAGGCAAGATTATCTCAGAAGCAGGATATGTTTATGCAAGCATCGGCAGTTTAACAAATGAACCTGTATATATCTCAGGCGAAGGCAACAGCACAATCTATGTTTACTACACACGTGATACCTACACCGTGACAATCAACTATCTATATAGTGAAGCATCTCTCAACGATGGAACAATAACAGATGCAGAAATTCACGAAAGAGTTAGACTTGGTGAAAGCGTTGTTGTGACATATCCAACATTTGACGGCTATGAAATTGTTGGTGGAGAAACAGGCACAACAATCACAGTTCAAGATGACAGCGAAAATGCTAACATAAACACAGTCAACGTTTACTATGATCCAATCGAATACACTGTTGAGTATTTAAAGAACAACGGAGCAATCACAGTTGACGGCTCGGCTACTTATACTATCGAAACAGCAATCACTTTGCCTACTATTGAAAGAGAAGGATATTCTTTGAATTATTGGCACGCAACAGAAGACTCTGGACAGAAAGAGGACGACTCTTACGCTTGGACAACAACCGAGCAGATTCGTGGAACAAGCATTCCAGCTGGCAGAATTGGCAATGTGACCTTGCAAGCTGAATGGTCAGCAGGTGACAACAATGTTACCTTCCAAGTTAATAACCTTTCAGTTACAGGTGACAGTACGGCCATCTCCGGCGAAGAATACACTGCAACCTTAAAGGCAGAGCTAGGCTATCTTCTTCCAGACACCATTCAAGTTAGCATAAACGACGAAGAGTTGACAGCTGGCGACAGTACCTATACATATAGTAGCGAAACAGGCGTTATCACAATCGTTGGTGGTGCGGTTGTTGGTGATATTGTAATCACCGCTAACGGAGTTGCTGATAGATTTAAGGTAACCATTAATCTTAATGACGCAAACTTCGGAAAAGGTAGCACGAATGCAACTGTCAATATCACAACAAAGAACGATGTTGATGGAACTACAAGTGCGTTAAGCGTATCAGGTGGACTTATCACTCTCTACGCTGTATATGACGGAGATTATTCTGTACTCTACACGAGTGAAGATGGCAATGAGTATGTCAGCCTTGCAGACTTCACAGCAACAACGGTAAATAGAAAGGGCTATGATTTTGTCGGCTTCTATTCAACAAGCTATGATGCAGACAATGTTGCAAGCGGTGCTGTTGTGGTTACAGCTTCCACTTCTTTTGCAACGGCAAACGACACAACTGTCATCTATGCTTACTACACAGCTCATGCAATCACAATAACACTTGAAGCTGGTGAAGGTGCAACAGTAACAAACAGCACTGTCTATGTTAAATTTGACACTCAAACCCTTTATAGTGTAAACACAAGCGGAGTTTTAAGCGGAGAGGTTAATCCAACGGCAAATAGACCGGGCTATGATTTTGAAGGCTTTGTGAGTGGAGAAGAAACAGTTATCTCAGAGGCAGGCGTTCTTCTAAATGCTTGGATAATTGATGAGAACACCACTCTTACAGCAGACTTCACAGCAACACCTTATCAAATAACATACTCTGCTGGAACGGCAAGTGGTGTAACTCTTCCAAGTCAAGTGACAGTAGATTATGACATTGAAAGCAAATACACCCTTGCAGGTGCAACACGTGACGGTTATAACTTCCTTGGTTGGAGACCTACCTCAAATGTTGGCTTGATTGGTGAAGTATATACTTGGTCAACAAGCGAACTCTATGATGAGGACACTCCTGTTGCAGGAAAGTATGGCAATGTGACACTTGTAGCTGTGTGGGGTGTAATTCCATACACAGTAACCTACACTCTCAAAGCTGGCGAAAGCTTTGCAAGTGGCTTTGAGGCTACACAAAACTATGATATTGAAAGCGAAGAAAATATTTACGGCGTGACATCGATAACAAGAGATGGCTATACTCTATCATCATTCCGTGTTTTAAGTGAAAGCGTTGGCTCTTGGACAGAGGGAGCGATTGTCGCTCTTAACACAACCCTTACAGGAAAGTGGGGGAATGTAGAGTTAGAGGCGGTTTGGACGGCTGGAAATAACGATGTCGATGTTACAATCACAAACGCAACGCATAACGCTCCAATAAGTGTTGATAGTGGTGCTGAGCTTACCTTCACAATCACACCAAATGCTGGCTACAGCTTGCCAACAAGCTTGACGGTTATGATAAATGGAGCTGAAAGTGATGAGTTCACATATCAAAACGGCGTTGTTACAATCGGAGAGAATATTATTAACGGCGATGTGGTAATCACAGGCTCGGCTGTTGCTAATAGCTACGATATAACTGTAAATGGCGTTCATGCTCTAGTAAGAGTCGGAACAGAAGGCGAATATGAAACAAGTGCAACCTATAACGCAACAACAGGAACATCTTTCACAGTCTATGCTCAAGCAGTTAAAGGCTATGAAAATGTGACATTCACTGTTGAGGGCTTAGCAACTGTTACACCGCTAACTGAAAATAATGGAACATACAGTGCAGTTATCTCTGGCTTCACAGCATCATTCACAGTTACGGCAACCGCTGTTCCTATGAATAACAGAGTGACCTTTGAGCTTGAGAACTTAAATAGAGATTCTGGTGCAGATAATGTAAATACAGACGCTCCATACACTGCAAAACTCAGTGCACAAAATGGCTACAGTCTCCCAAGCGAAATCACAATCACAAATGGCACAGAACCACTTATAGCAGGTGAAGATTACACTTATAACGCTGAAACAGGTAATATTTCAATCAATGCAAATATTATCAATGACAATGTAACTATTGAAGCAAGCGGTGTTGCAAATAGATACATGGTGACCTTTGACCTTAATGACCATGCTTCTGGCAACGGCTCAACAAACGTTGAAAGCGTAACTGTTGGTGATACACAACTCACCATCGCAAATGGCAACATCGAACTCTATGTGACCTACAACACAACCTATGCTACTCTATATGTTCTAGGTGAAGATGGCGGATATACTGCAATCGCTTATGATGACTTTGTAGATGCAATTTCAAGACTTGGCTACACATTTGGTGGCTTCTATCAAGAAGAATTGGCAGTAAATGAAACACCTACAACCTCTCCAATCTCTTCTGCAACTCTATTTAAAACATGGAACCACACAACCGTTGTGTATGGTTATTGGACAACAAATGAAAACACTCAATATACCGTTATCCACAACATTCAAGGCTTTGGCGAAAGCGATGAGTTTGAAGCAACCATCACAAGAACGGCATACGGCGAAACGGACACAAGTGTTCAAGCGGCACTTTTGACAGCGGGAGATTTCTTAGGCGAAGGCTTAGATATTAACGGCTTTAATATGCCTGTTGTTCAAAATGTAACAATCAGTGCTGACGGAAATGCCTCTGTAACCTATCTCTACACAAGAAGATACTTTAGTTTGACCTTGATTGCAGGCACAGGCGTGGCTTCTACAAGTTACACAAGTGGTAATTCTAGTGGCCTTGCAGATGGCTATGTTTACTATAACGATAGCGTGACCTTAGATGCAACTCCAGCCACAGGCTATGAGGCTCCTATCACATGGAGTAAGACAGCAGACGTCACAACAACGCCAGATATCACAGGCAACACATTCACAATGGGCGTTGGTGAGGCAAGTTACACTGCAACCGCAACCGCAAGAAAAATCACAATCACATTAAATGCAAACGATGGCGGATACTTTGGAGATAACTTACCTACAACACAAAGCGAAGTAACCTATAATGAACTTTATGGCGATGCACTTATCACTCCAACTGCGAAAGACGGCTATACCTTTAGAGGTTACTACACAACTCTAATTCCTGCAGACGGAGATACATCAACTGCAACTCCAATTACAGAGAACACAACTGCTGATATTAACACTCTTGACCTTGAGAATGGCACAACCTTCTATGCATACTACACCATCAACTCTTACACTTTGACAATAAGATATCAAAAGGCTGATGGCTCTGAGATAGCAGAAACTCACACAGAATCTGTTAAGTTTGGTGCAACATATACAGTTCAGTCACCATCAAATATCAGAGGTTACTACACAGAACAAACAACAGTTACAGGCACAATGCCAGCAGATAACCATAAAGTTATTGTGACATATTCACCTAAGACATACAACATCGTGCTTAACTCTAACTTCCCTAGTGCAACGGGAGTAAAAAATATAACTGACACAACTCAAACAGCTACCTATGATGCAACATTCACTTTTGACACAATGGCAACCTTGATTTCAAGAAATGAAGCTTGGAATCTTGCAGGTTACACCTTCCTAGGTTGGTTCAGTGACCCAACAGACGAAGATGCTCAACATTATGCAAATGGTGCTTCAATTGACCCATGGAACTTTGATGGACAAGATACCTATAACTTCTATGCTAGATGGGAAGCTCGTGGTGATGTTAAATATACGGTTAATTCCTATTTAATGGATACAAACGGCACAACCTACACTATGACAAGTGATGTTCGTGAGAGCTTTGCTAACAGCGGAATCGTTGTAAGCTATGATGGTTCTGGTAACCCAATCATCAACAGCAAGCCATATCCAAACACAGGCTTTACCTACGACAATACTCAAGGCACAGATTTAAGTGAAACCTTATATGTAAATGCTGATGGCACAACTGTTATTGAGCTTTACTATACAAGACAAGAATTTTTAATCACAATTGTGGCAGGTGAGGGAACAACCTTAACCGGTGCGAAAACTGATACTTACTACTATGGTGAACAGATAACAATCAATGCCAGCGTTCAAGACGGCTTTGTATGGAACGGCTGGACAGCAGAAGGCAACAGTCCAACGGGACTTGTTCAAGGTGCAAGCGGACAACAACAGCAGACAATCACGATAGGACTTGGCACAGCGACAATCACTGCTAACGCAACAAGAGACATATATCAACTTACAATCAATCCTAACGGCGGTGCATATAATGGCAGTACGGAATTACAATATGTAGAAGGAGCATTTGAATCTACATATACTCTATCCACACCTACCGACTACACCGGCTACACCTTCACAGGTTGGAAATTGACAGCGGGTAAAGGCGAATTCATCGGCTCATTGGAGACAGGATTTAGTTTTAAGTTTGCTGATAGTAATGCAACCATACAAGCTCAATGGGAAGCAAATCGTGTGGCTGTGACAATCAATGCAAATGACCTTACCGGTTCAACAAGAGCTAGTTTAACTCTCACAACAAAGAATGATACAGAGAGTGGCACAAGTGGAACTACTGTTAACTTCACAGATAGCAAGCTTACAGTCTATGCGGTATTTAACGGAACTTATGAGAAACTCTATATAAGCGAAGAAAGTGATGAATATATCTCACTTGCAGGTTTTGTAAATGAGTCAACTATAACAAGACCGGGCTATAACTTTACAAACTTCACTTTGAATGGCGAAGTTATCACAAGTGACACTAAGTTTGCAAGTGCAACACCTATTGAGTTACTTGCTAATTGGACAGCTAAGACCTATAGCCTTACAATTGTTGAAAATCCTGAGGGTAAGGTGACAGTTGAGGTTGATAAGACTGCTGAAACTGACGGAAGATATAAGGTGGCGTTTGACAGCTCGGTTACCTTGACAGCAACTCCAAGCGAAGGCTACATGTTTGCAAACTTCTCTTCAAGTGGAGTGCTTTCAACAAGTGCAAGCTACACATTCTCTTACACAACTGTAGGTAATATGACAATCACAGCGAATGTTACGGCAAATCCATACACTATCCTATATAATAACAACGGTGGTACAGGCGAAATCTCAACAACTTCTGCTACCTATGATGAGCCAAGAGCTATATCAAGTGGAGCGGGCTTCTCTAAGACAGGCTATACATTGACCGGCTGGACTTTGACACCAAACGGCACAACAAGTAATGTACAACCTATCGAAAGTCTTGATGATATTGAAACAGCAGGCCTATACAGCTTTGGCGGAACAGTTTATGCTTATAATCTTGCTCCAAGCGGAAGCGTAACAATCTATGCCGTTTGGACAGCTAATACTTATAATGTCACAATCGACGAAAAGGGCGGAAGCGATATATCTGACCTTAGCAGTGTTGTCTATGATGATATTATTGCAATCGAAGGCACTTCAACACGAGATGGCTACACCTTTATGGGTTACTCGTTTGAAGATGACAACGCAAGTGATGTTCAAGAAGTCACCGAAGAGATGATAAGCGAATATGACGGACTTAAAGAATACCTACTTGGCGAACATTTAGGCAGAGGTATCTATCTATATAATGGCACTTACTATGTATTCAACCTTACTTCAACAAATGGCGGAACTGAAACAATATATGTTGTTTGGAACGCTCACAATGTCAATGTAAAGTTTGAATACTATCTTGAAACACTCGACGGCGAGTTTAGACTAGATGGCGATCAGGTATTTAAAGATGAAAATCTTGGAAATACAGTAAATACCAGAACCGAGCAAAGACTTACAGGCTCAGAAGTAAGCATCAGCGTTGCTTATTACGAAGGCTTTACTTATAGTAGAGGCCATGAGGGTGAAGTTCTTTCCGCAACCGTGGACGGAAACGGCGAAACAACCCTTAAAGTTTACTACACAAGAAATACTTACACTGTGAACTATACAACTCCTCAATTTGGTGTTGAAAGTGTGACAGTTACTGGCGCTGTGACTGCAAGTGGAAATACATTCAAGTATAACGAAGAAGTTACAATCACATCTACCCTTAGTAAGGGCTACACATTTGGTAGGTACACATATGGCTCAGGAGATTCTGACTTCTCAGCACAAAACCCATACACATTTAATATTAAAGAAAATATGAACTTTGATATCACAGTCAATGCTGGTGGAGCAACCTTTAAGGTGGCATACTATGCCGAGAACCTTGACGGACAAGGCTATGCACTTGTTGAAAATGTTGACACCAATAGCTATTCAGGAAATGTTGACGATCTTATCACCAAGGAAGTTCTTGAAGGTTTAGGTATCTCCTTCGAAATGACAGGATATCTATATGACCATATTGACGAAGGTAAGAGAATCACTGCTGACAATAGCACAGTTGTTGGAATTTACTTCAATAGAGATTACTTCACTTTGACACTCACGCGTGTTGCTGGTGTTAATACACTTACTGCAAGCGGAACTTATGTCGGCGAGGGTGTGGTAAGCGGACAATCAACCTCTTATGAAGTTAAGTTTGGTGCAGATGTCACAATTTCCTATACACTTGCAGACGGATATGCATTCAAGGCTTGGAGTTCAACTCTTGTAACTGTTGGCACAAGTGAGACTCTTTCTGGCACTGGTACAATTGATGAAATGCCAGCAGAAAATCTCACAATCAACCTTGAAGTAACAGGATTGCCATCAAGCTTTAAAGTTATCTTCATGTTTGAAACATTCACAGACAATGTATATTCGGCAACCGATGAACTACATGCTAGTGGTGAAACACAAGTGATTAGCAAGGAAATTGGCGGAAACTTTGTTATAACTGGCGAAGAAATTGACAGCTTAGATGAATTTACTCTTAACACCTTTACTGGCTTCACATATCATGACTTTGAGAAAGGCAAGATAGTTGCAGCTGATGGTTCAACAACCGTGATGGTATATTTGAAGAGAAATCCTGTAACTATCAATGTAACACTTGGCGCAGGCGTTCAAGACTTGACGCTCAGCGTTAATGAGAAAGAAGGAGCAATTGAGGGCGAAAATGACTACACATTATCGCAAGAATTTGATGCTGACGGCGAAATGGTGGTTAAATTTAATGCTGATGTAACAATTACCTATAATTTGTTACCGGGATATGAGAACATCTCCTTCACAGGCGTGACTGTTTCGGGAGATACCTTTAAAGTTCCTGCAAACACTGTTAACCTTGTAGCTTCGGCTGAGACAGTTGAGACCACAATCACCTTCCACGGCGAAGGCGGAACGCATAATTTAGGCGGTGATGATAACACAACTTATACTCAAGAAAACGCAAAATATCTATCTCGTGTAACGCTTATGTCTAATGCATTCACAAGAACGGGTTATGCTTTTGAGGGTTGGGCAACAGAGGACTCTCTTGAAGAAGAACTATTAGAAGATAGAGTTGTTTACGATAATGGTGAAATCCTTGAACAATATCCATTCTATTCAGATCTCGACCTATATGCAGTTTGGAGCAACAACACTTATACCATTACTTACAACGGAAATGGCGGAAGTGTGGCTCAAGCTGAGGGCGATCCGATAACTGAGATTGACCACGAGGGCGAAGTTGAGTATGACACGGCTGAAGCACTTGTAGCTATAACCACACTTGGCTTTACAAGAACAGGTCACAGCTTCGACGGCTGGACAACTGTAAGCGGTGGCACAACAAGTGAAGCGCAAGAGGTTGATAGCTTAGATGAAATTGTAACAAATGGCATCTATCGCTTAACAACAGACGGCACATATTATGCATTTAACCTTGCATCAAATAAAGGTGACAATGTCATCCTCTATGCAGTATGGCGTGAACATACCTACACAGTTACTTACAATTCTAACTACACAAGCAAAGATGCAACAGATGACACTTATAGTGAAGAAGATAATACTTATAACTACACTGAACGCTTCAACGCAGTTTCTATCACAGACACAGACTTTGCTCTCACAGGTTATCACTTTGTCGGCTGGAATACTGAGCGTGACGGCTCTGATAGATGGATAAGTGAGAACGAAGAAGTTTGGAGTTTAACAAGCGAAGATAACGGAGAAGTTATACTTTATGCTCAGTGGACAGCAAACTCTTACAGCATTGCTTATAATGGCAATAGTGGAAGTGGAGAAATGACAGCAACTCCTGCTACTTATGATGCTGTTGTAGAATTATCTCCAAATGAATTTGTTAAACCTGCATACACGTTTGCTGGTTGGACAACAGTGAACGGTGGAACTACAAGTGAGGCAACCTTAGTTACATCTACCACCGAAATCAAAACAAGCGGACTTTACTATATTGTCGGCGAAAACGGCGAGAGAACCTACTATGCTTACAATTTAACTGCCGAGGCAAATGGCACAGCAAATATCTATGCTGTTTGGACGGCAACATCATATAACATCACATATCTAGCTAATAACGGAACATTCGGTGCTAGCGTAGTAGGAGCAGAGAGCGGAGAATACATCTTCCCTTACACAATAGAAGACGATATTACATTCTTAACCGACATCTCACGTGAGGGTCATACACTTGTTGGTTACACGATAAGTGGTAACAGCACTTGGACGGGCGTATTCGGCGGAGAGGTGCTCTTTGAAGATTATGCTGGATATACAAAAGGCACACTCTATGGCAATGTTACCTTAGAGGCTAAGTGGCAGATTAATTCTCATAAACTTACAATTAACTATGTTTATGGTGATACTGATCATCCACATTACAATGAAATAATAAAAACTTACAGTAATAGCTATAACTATGGTGCTACATACTCTATCACATCGCCAACAGACATCACAGGCTACTCATGCAGTGCGGAAGATGCAACAATCACTGGCGTTATGCCTGATGAGGATGTTACTGTAACCGTTTACTACTATGCAAAAGAAATTACAATCACCTTCAATTATATGGACAGTGTAGCATCTCCTGCAACTAAGTTTGAATATGACAGTCTTGTTGTGAGATATGACTATGCGTTCTCGACGGCAAAAACTCCTGGCGATGACGGAGAAGTTGTAGGTCTTGTTGATGGCTATCGCGCTGGCTATGACTTTGCTGGTTGGTGGACAACTCAAAATTATCAATCAGGAACACAAGTTACAGACACTGATATAGTTAACACAACAAATAATATTAAGTTGTTTGCAAGGTGGACACCTAGAACAGATACTGACTACATCATCAACCTTCTATTTGAAGAGCTTAACACTGAAAACTATTCAATCAATCCAGATTATGCAGAAGCAATAAGCGCAGAGGGCACAACTGATGCAGTTCCAACCGAAGAGGCAATCTTAGACTATATCAATACAAAGTATCCTACCATTGTTGGCTTCACTTATGCTGATAGATTTGATCAAACACCAATAAGTGTAAATGGAAATACTGTAATCAATGTTTACTTCGATAGAGATTATAACAGCTTGACACTTACTGCTGACTACGGCGTTGAGAACTTTGACGCTAAGTATGATACGACCGTTCACACTGGAGATGTTGAGTATATAAGAGGCTCAAATGGCTCGTTACAAGTAAGATATGGCACTACAATTGTACTTAGCGTAACAGAGCGTGAAGGCTATGAATTTACTACCTTTACGGCAACCGGAATTGAGCCAGCCGATATTGTGGATAACAAATTCACAATGATTGATGGCACTGTAACGATTAACGCTGGAGCTAGCGCAAGAACTTACGAAATCAGGTACTACAGCAACTATAGCCTAGAAGACGCAAACTATAAAACAGCAACAGGAACCTATGCTCAGACTGAAACGCTAAAAACCGCCGAAGAGCTTAGCTTTGAACTTTCTGGTTATGGCTTCCAAGGTTGGGCAACCTCTCGTGAAGGTGGCGTAAAATATGCAGGCGGAGAACCCTTCAACATGAGCGGAACATATCAAGATGTAGTTGAACTCTATGCGGTTTGGGAAGCTGGAGCAGTTACGCTCACCTTCACAACAAGCACGGGTATCGACAGAAATAACATCTTAGTCTATGTAAATGACAGCGAAGAAGGCGTTTCAATTGACAATATTGGTTCGGTAAAATATGATGATGTCATCAAGGTTGATATCACAAATGCAGTGATGGCTGGTTATAACTTTAATAATTTCGTTGTAAACAGTGAACCACAAACGACAGAAGAACCAAATGTTTACACCTTTACACTTCATGGCAACACAACAGTAGAGATTGATGCAACTCCTAAGACGGATGCTCAACTTAAAATTATCTATGTAACAAGAAATCTTGAAAACACCGAATTTGTAGTTAAAGACGAACAAATCATCGGTGGCCCAGATTCAGGCTTAGCAATTGCAACTGGAAGACCTATCACAGCTGAGTTTATGGTGGAACTTGGAGTCATCGACAGTGAAGATGGTGACGATAGATATGAAGGCTTCTATTACTCATCAATAACCAACAATTTACAAAATGTAGCAAGCACGGAATTCACTGTTATCTACAATACTAATATTGCAGAGAGCGAAGAGGGAACTTATACAACTGTTTACATCTTATATAGACGCCATATAAGACTTCTTACCCTTCAAACTGAGGGTGATGGCGTTGTAAGCTTTACAGCAACAGCGGAAGGCTCACCTAGTGACAATGTTGCTCCACAAGCAGAACAAGGTCAGTACAGAGTAACCTTTGGAACAAGCGTACGCCTTAACCTTGACTTAGAAGATGGTTATGTGCTTGACAGATTTGAAGTTAGCGCAATCGAAGCAGTTGGTAATGTCGAAAATCTCGCAGGCGCTATCGACTTAATCGCTCAGGAAATCGAAGAGGGTGTGATTGGGTATTATAAAGATGCTGTGGCAGATGATAATCTCCTATTCACAATAACCGAAGATGAAACGGGCTATATTCTTGAAACAATGCCAAATTACAGTGTAAGCATCAAGGCAATAACAAAGGCAATTAACTTCACTGTTCAATACCATTCTAACTATGTCGCAGAGGGCGGAGAAACGGAAAAGATTTCTGAACTTGAAACCTGGACATATAATGTGGAAGGAACAATCAAGAATATCACTAACAGCACATTCGCAGGTTGGGCAAGAGCTGGCTATGAATTTGTTGGTTGGGCATACACCACTGACAGCGGAGTAGTATTCACATTTGCTGACGAAAATGACTTAGCACATAACTTCGACTACGAAACAATTGCAACTTATAACTTTGAAATCAATCTATATGCAATTTGGTCGGCTGGTGATGTCGAGTATATAATCAACTATTATAGAGAAGATTTGACAACAGGCGAATATGTAATCCTTAAAGACCCTGTATCTAATACAGGCAAAGTTGGAACAACTGTTCGTGTTCCAGAGGAGGAAGCTCCGACAGGTTATAGACGCAATGACGGTGCATCAACCTTATCAAAAGTTCTTACTCCAACAGATAATGTTCTTGAAGTTTACTATGACCTCATTGTTAGCGAACTTACAGTGACGGCAAACAATGAAAATATTACAAATATTTCTGCAACAAGTAATCAAGCAGGCTTTACAGCTGGAACATTTGAAGATGGCGTATATACTGCAAGCATTAAGTATGGTGCACTAGTCACATTGTCAGCTAGTGCTAATGCCGGCTATAAGCTTGGCGATTGGAGTGTTGTAAGCGGTGGCATCAGCATCCCTGAAAACTCCTTCACAATGGGCTTAGTTAATGTTGAAATTGAGATTGATGTTGAATATGAAACATACATCTTGACATTCAACGGCAATGGCGGAACTTACGACAGTGGTGACGGAACTATGGTTAGCACACCATACACGCAAGAGTTCTATTACACTCAAATAGCTAACTTAACTGAAAACAAGTATAGCTTAGAGGGTTACACCTTTGGTGGTTGGTCAATCACGAAGGCTACCGAGCCTGAAACTTATGCTGACGGAGCAAGCTTCACCTATGATGTTACAAGCAATCTTGAAGCTACTGCCATTTGGACGCCTAACACAAATACCTCTTATAGCATCGTTGTAAGCATACCAAGTGCAACTGAAAATGAGAGGCTTGAGGTAACCGTTCCAATGACAGGCACAACAGCAAGCGAAATCACAGAAGACGAGGCTTGGGAAGCTCTCAATGATGCTCTTGACGACTTCAACATAACCTTACCAAGTGCGGAGGACGGCTTTGAGTTTGTCGGCTTCACAGAAGGAGCTCCAACAATTGGTGCTGACGGAGAAACAACTGTTCATGCAACCTTCTCAAGAAAGAATCTTTCCTACACCTTCCGTACAGCTGATGCAGGAGTAGAACGAATCACAGTGACCTACTATTCAGTTCAAGAAAATACTGAAAAGAGTGTGGAAGTGACAACTGACCCTGTGACAGTTACAGATGTCGCATTTGGCGTTGATATAACAATCACTCCAACCTTTGCATCTGGATATGAATATGGCTTAATCACAGCTTATAGACTTAACGCAGAAAGTGCAGAAGAGGCTGTTAACACTTGGACTTATGAACAAACAACAAGTGGTGCTATTACAACAAATTCTGGCGTAGAAAGCGGATTCATATATGAAGTAAGGGCAGAAACTGAAACATACAAACTTATCTATCATGAAAACTTCAAAGGTAGCGAAGTAAGACAAGAAGTCGATATAACCTATCTTGGCAGAGTTGATATCCAAAGCGTATTTGCTCAAAATGGATATACTCTTCAAGGTTGGGCAACAAGCGAAGACGAGCCATTAGTTAAAGTTTATGAGCCAACAGACGTGATAGAAGTTTACGATACAGCGGGCGACTTACATCTCTATGCTATGTGGACACCTAACTCTTACACTATAAGATATAACGCATATCTTGATGAAAGCAACGTTCCAATGGAAAGTACTCCTGCGATATATGATGAAGTGGTAGAGCTAAGAGCAAATACCTTCACAAGAACAGGCTATCATTTTGTAGGTTGGGCAACATCACAAGGCGGAGATGCAGTGTTCTCAACAGTCGCTTCTGTTGATGAAATTTTGACAGCAGGCATCTACTATGTAACAAGCGAAGATAAATACTACGCTCTTAACCTAACAGATGTCGATGGTGGAACTGTTCCACTCTATCCTGATTGGGAAATCAACACTTATACTGTAAATATCCATATAGATGAGGATAAGACGAAATCTATAAGTCTTGGCGAATTTGAGTATAGTGAGAATGTCACTATTCCAGCATTCACAGATGCTCGCTTTACAGATTGGATAAATGATGGCTATGAGTTCAACGGCTGGTATTACTATGTTGATGAAGTTAAGACTCCACTTGACGCTACAGCCGAACAAGAACTATCAGTATCTATGCTCACCGATGTTGACGGCGGTGTGATTGACATTTATGTTAATTGGACAGAGGGTGAAGTTGCCTTTAAGATACTTCTTCTATATCAACTTCTTGACGGAAATTATGATGAGTCGATGTTATCATCAGACAACTACACAATGTTAACAGAGATAAATGACGAGCCACTTGTTATGGAAACAGGTTCCATCGTCACACCTGAACAAATCTATAATAACTACATTCTTGGTAATGTTGAAGTTAAAGATGGCTTCACATTCGATAGGGACGAAGGCGACCAAAGCATTGAAATTATGGCTGACGGTTCAACTACTGTAAATCTATACTTCACAAGAGATAGAGTTGACCTATATATCAACGTTGGAGACGGATTAGACAGTGCTGGAATTATTTGGAAAGACACAAATCATAATTATGTCGGCCGTGAAGAAAATGGCGAACATTACACCGTTCTTCATGGAGACAGCGTAACGCTTACAGCAGTACCTTCTGCCGGATATGAAAATGTCGAATTTACAAGCGGAGATATAGAGCTTTCAGGTACAACCTTTGTAATGCCATTGAATGAGCAGATGAGAGTAACAATCAACGCTTCTGCTACTCCTAAGACAGACACGCCTTACACAATTGAAGTATATTTGGCAAATGAATTGGGCGTTTATGGTGATGAGGCAACTTACACTACAACAGGTGAAGGCACAACAGATGAGGCAATTCCTACTGAAAATGCAAGAGCAATCATTGAAGATGAATTTGACCTATCAACCTATCATTATAGCGAATTTAGATACGGACAAGATGAAGAGAGCGAAGATATAACAACAATTCTAGGTGATGGCACATCGGTTATCAAATTCTACTATTTGAGAAATGAATATGCAGTTTCCTATGAAGTTACTTATCCAAATTCAATCAATGCTCTTCCGGCTAGCGACTATGTCGTGTTTGGCAATACTGTTCAGGCTACATTTACCATTCAAGCGGGCTACACTTTTGATAGCATTACAGCAACACGTCCACAAGATGGCGAACTTGAAGACGAAGTGCTTAGCGATTTTGTAATAGTAACTCCTCCTGAGGAAGGAAGCACAACCTACACAATCAGCTTCACAATGCCAGCTCACAATGTCAATATTAGCATAAACACAACAGCTAATACTGACACTGCATATAAAGTTGTATATCATTATGAAAGGGTTACTTTAAATAATGAATACGATGAGGGCGAGACAATAGATAAAGAAGGCACAACAGGCGTGGTTATCACCGAAGAGATGATTGGCATGGCTGATGGCACAATAACAAGTCCACGTGAAGGCTTCGAGTATTCAAGAAATGATCTTGTTGAAAACACAGTAATCCAAGGTGACGGTTCAACTGTTGTCAATGTTTACTTCAGCAGAATAAGAAAACAGATGCAAGTTTCCTATAACGACGATAACATGGGACTTTCTAACCTACAAGTTAGAGTAAATGGTGTTGTCGTTGATGGCGAAGAGTCAGAGGGTTCAAGCGGTGTAATCATCACAACAAGAACATACTCAATCGCTTACGGCCAGACAGTTGAGGTAAGCTTCACACTTGCTGAAAACTTCGAGTTTGATGGCTTTGTGGTTGAAGGACTTACTGAGAGAGAGGCTGAGGGCGAACTTCAAGCAGGTGAATATAGAGAGAATGGCACAGTAATTACCTATGTTCATGGCTTAGAAGATGTCAGAATAGGAATCACAGTTGAGGCTATCGAAGTTGAATATACAGTTAGATACTTCACACAAAATGTTGTTTCTTATGAAGAAGCAGATGACCAAGTTGTTGAAAATTACAGCTTAGAGGCTGTGTTCGAGGCTACAGGCTTAGCTCTTATCAACAACAACCTCACAGCGGACTTTATTAAGCAGACATACATTGACGGCATAAGCACTCTTCCAAACTACAACGCTGAATTGTTCGTTGGAATGAATGTTGCTTCTTACTGGTACAAAGCAACAAACAGCTCCGGTGGTGATATAACAGACTTCGTCACTGTCGCAGGTGATGGTTCAACCGTAATCAATATCTATATCAACAGACAGATAATTGATATTAACCTTGACCTTGATGATAACTTTGCTGAAACAGAGGATAACATTAAATATGTTTATGGTTCAGAAGTTACTATCATGGCTTCCACAGAACCTGGTTATGACTTCGTAGCTCTTGAAGTTAATGGTTCTGCCGTAGAAAGCGGGTATGAAGTTACTCAAGGCAATAATAATGAAGAGATTGTGACCTATACCTTCACAATTTCTGAAGAAAATATTGTCTTTGATGAAGTGACTGAGGCTTACAAGATTGATGTTAAGATGACTAGTGTTGCAGGTGATGCAAACTACACAATCAACATTTATCTTGAAAATATTGAGTTAAACGGAACCTCAAATATTTACAGCGAACCAACAGTTCACACATTAACAGGCATAACAGGAACAATTATAAATTATGACGAATATTTGACAGCTCCTTTAGGCTACAACCTTATCAATGTTGAAGTTATGAGTAGCGTTAACGAAGAAGAAGAGCCTATTATCAATGGTAATCAGGGAAGTGTAATCAACATCTACTTCAACTTGCAAGTTATCTACTTTGAAGTTGAACTTACAGAGGGCGTTGAGTCGTTCAACGTATCATCAAGATATGGTTCTCACATAGATAATGGCGAAGAGGGAATTATACATTCTTACCTTGCTAAATACGGTGAAATTCTTCAAAGCTTCAATGTAGCATTCACGCCGGGCTTCACATATCGTGGAATAAGACTATCGTTTAGAGACGATGATAGCAATTGGACAGAGGGCGAGATACAACAAGACTCATTATCTCTCAACAATTACAGTTATAATGTTCCAGCTATGGAATTCAAGATGACCGTGGTAACAGAATCACAAGAATTCATAGTTTACTATGACCCTAACGATGGAAGTGCTGGCGTTCCTGATCCAAATTCGTATAGTTATGGTGACCAGGTTATTATCATGGATAATATGTTCGAGAGAGAAGGCTACACCTTCCTTGGCTGGGCAATTTCACCTGAAAATGCCGAACTTGGAGAAGATGGTGTCGCTTATAGAGCAGGTGACCAAATAACCATTCAAAGCTCTATGACGTTATATGCTGTTTGGGCAAGAGCAAGCTCTAACAATTGGTGGATCTATCTTGTGATTGGACTTGGAATTCTACTTCTTTTAATAATCATAATAATAATTATAATTGTTACAAGAAGAAAGAAAGACAAGGAAAAACAAAAGATGGCTTCTAAATAAAAAATAAAAACACCTTTTAGATTTCTAAGAGGTGTTTTTTTATATTTAAAATAATAAAATAAATTATAAATCAAAATTAAAAATTTCGTTTGGAGTTATATTTAGTAATTTACATATATCAACAATTTGTTGATAGTTTAATTCAAAAACGCCGTTTTCAAATCGGCTATATTGTTGCTGTGTCATTCTCAGTTTATCTGCCACTTCTTTTTGAGTAAGCCCAAGGCTTTTTCTCGCACACTTTATATTATTTCCTACCATTTTCGCTATATTCATATTGAATATATATCATAAAGTGATGTAAAATATTTGACATACATCAGAAAATGATGTAAAATAATCTAAGTTTAAGTTATGGAGTATCTTAAATGCGACTTAAACAGTCTCTTCTTCAATATTGTCAAAAATTGGGTCATTAAAAAATTCTTTAACGGTTATACCTATGCCTTGGCAAAATTTACCAAGAGTTCGTGTTGAGCAAAAGACATCTTTAGAGGATAGATAAGTGCTTAATGTAGATGTTGTCATAAAACTTTTCTCACAAATCTTATTCACTGATTGTCCACTTGATTTTATCAGATTAATCATTCTTAGCCTTATTGCTTCACAAAGTCTCATATATGCTCCTAAATTAATTTTAGCATTCTATAAAATTAAAAGATTGACGATTAACCGTCAATTTGTTTTGAGTTATTAAATTACTATACATAATGAGTAAGATAGGAGGTATTTATGAAAGTATGTGGTTTTATCGGGCAGATGGGAATTAATATGCCTAATTATATAGAGGAAGTCTTAAAGCAGGATTTAAAACAGATTGTAGAAGAATTTGATGTTATATATGTCAGTTTTTATGGAGAATTTCAAAATTATGTGCTTCATTTTTTAAGAGAAAATTTTAGAAAAGGCTTAAAGATAGTGGGAGTTCATGGTTATGATAATTCTTATAATGATTTGGAGCAAAAATATCTTGGAAGACTTTACGATGATGTTATAAAAATTAATGAACAAGATATGTTTCTTCATACAAATCAAATTATATTAAAAAATTGCTCACAGCTATATTTCTATGTAAATGAAAATAGACATTCTGATGAATTAATAGCCTTAAATGAAGCGAGGAATAAAGATATGGCTTTTAAAAACTATTTTAAATATATCAAATTGTGACCTGCAATTTTAATTCATTTTTTATTCAAATACTAATCAAAAGAAAAAAATCTAGCTATTTTGTTTGATATTTTTTCCGGATTGATATAAAATAAACTTAGGAGGAATTATTATGAGTAAAATAAGTGTTGTTCAATATGGCTGTGGCAAGATGAGCAAATACACCATGCGTTATGTGTTTGAAAAAGGGGCAAAAATCGTCGGTGCTTTTGATTGTGACGAAAAGAAAATGGGCTTGGATATCGGCGAGATAATCGGAGATGGAAAAGAATATAAGGTTAAAGTTCAAGATAGTGCAACCTTTGAAAAATGGCTAAAAAAGCATAAGGTTGATATTGTCATTGTCACAACGATGAGCTATATCAAGGATATGTATGAGCCACTCTTAATCTGTGCAAAATGTGGAGTAAATGCGATTACAACGGCGGAAGAGGCATTCTTTCCACAAAATAGCAATCCAAAGATATTTAAGATGATTGATGCTCTTGCTATGGAGAATGGCTGTACGATAACAGGAAGTGGCTATCAAGATGTCTTTTGGGGAAATTTAATCAGCGTACTTGCAGGTGCTACTCACAAGATAACAAAAATTGTCGGCAGTTCTTCATATAATGTGGAGGACTATGGCATTGCTCTTGCAAAAGCTCATGGAGCAGGATTAAGTCTTGAAGACTTCGATAAAGAGATAGCTTCTGCTGACAGAATAAGCGAGGCAGAGCTCAAAAAGATTATCAAAAAGGGTGATTACACTCCTAGTTATATGTGGAATGTCAATGGCTGGCTTTGCAGTAAACTAGGACTTCATGTGACAAAACAGACTCAAAAATGTGTGCCACAAGTTGCTAAACAAAAAATCTACTCTTCCACTCTTGACATGACCATTCCAAAGGGCTATGCAACAGGCATGAGTGCCGTTGTAACAACAGAAACTAAAGAGGGAATCACCATTGAAAGTCAGTGCATCGGGAAGGTGTATGATAAGACGGAATTTGATCGCAATGATTGGACGATTGAGGGCGAGCCATCTACCCGTGTTGTTATTGACAGGCCTAGCACAGTAGAGCTCACTTGTGCATCAGTGGTAAATAGAATACCAGAAGTTTTGATGGCTCCAGCAGGCTATATCACCACTGAGATGATGCCTGAAAATATTTATAAGCAAGAGAGCCTAGACAAATATCTCTTTGATATGGACGAATACTTGGAAGCTATGACAGATAATTGCGATTGTCACGACGATGATTGCGATTGCAACAAATAATCATAAAAAGCATTATCTTTTTAGATAATGTTTTTTTATTAAATTTGTTTTTATATTTTAAAATTTATGATAAAATATTTGAAGAAATAAATTTTAAAGGAGAAAGAGATGCTTATAACTTTTGAAGGTGGAGAGGGGTGTGGGAAAAGCACGCAGATTAAATTGTTTGAGAAATATCTAAAGGAAAACAACATTGACTATATCCTTTCACGTGAACCGGGAGGCACACCACTTTGTGAAAAAATACGCACGCTTTTGCTTGAAAACAAGGAGGATATGAATGCAAAGACAGAATTTTTGCTCTTTTCAAGTGCACGTGCTGAACACGTTGAAAAGGTGGTCAAGCCCAATCTCGAGGCGGGCAAGGTGGTGGTACTAGACAGATACTATCACTCTTCCTATGCCTATCAAGGCTATGCTGGTGGACAAAACTTAAACGAACTTAAAGCGATAACCGAATTTGCCATATCTTTTTGCGTGCCTGACCTTGTGATACTCTTAGATATAAACTATGAAGACGGATTTGCTAGAAAAAGTATGGACGAAAAATTGAAAAAATTAGACAGAATTGAAAGCAAGGGTAAAGCTTATCACGATGCTGTGAGAAAAGGTTATTTAAAATTAGCACAAGAAGAGAAAGATAGATTCGTTGTTATAGACGCTACAAAGGGCGTAGAAGAGCTTTCCAAAAGAATTATTGAAGAATTTGAAAAGCGATTTATCCACAGAATGCATATAAAAGAAGAATATTTTAAAAAAATAAAGAGTGGCGAGAAAAACTATGAAGTTCGACTTTATGATGAAAAGCGAAAGAGAATCAAAAGAGGAGACATGATAGTTTTTCAAAATGGTGAAAGAGAAGTAAAACGATATGTGGATAATCTTTTCACTTTTTCCACCTTTGAAGAGATGTTAGATTCTGTGCCTGCAAAAAATTTAGGCTTTTCCTCTAAAGAGGAAGCCCTTGATGTTTATAAGTCATTATATCCCAAAAAAGGCGATTTAAAAGTTCTAGCCATAAAATTAAAAAATGAAAAAAATCAAGAAAAAACAAATAAAATTAAAACATAAATTGTATTTTTTCATTAAAATTTAGTTTATTTTAAAATAATATTATATTTTTATAAAAATTAAAATTAAATTATTTATTTATAAGAAAACACCTTAACTAAAACAAGTTAAAGTGTTTTTATTTTTTTTATATATTAATTTAAATTTTATTTCTATAGTTTTTATTTATTCAATTTTTAAATATTTAAATGCTCGTGGGAATTTTATTTCACAATTTAATTCTTCATCATCATTATTTAAGCTTAAAATTAAAGAATTTTCATCACCAATTACACCATAAGTTTCAAGAGGTCTAAAATTGTATTTCTCATAAAATTTGACATTTCCGATTGCAATCACATAGTCATAGCCCAGCGTTTCTGCAACATTCAAGCCTCTTTTTAAAAGATGTTTGCCTAGTCCTTTATGTTGAAACTCTGGCTCTATGAGAAGTGGAGCAAGAGTCAAGCCCGTAACCTTATTGAGTTTATTTTTAGAGAATATCATAAGCCCAATAAGTTTTTCTTCATTTTCAAGCACAAAGGAAAGTTCGTTTATGTAAGAAGAGGAGCTATATAGGCTGTCAAAGAATGTGCTATTAACATTAAAGCTATCAAGTAAGGCTTTAACATTACTTAAATCACTTTCTTTTATATTTCTAATTGTCATAGTTTCCTCTTATAGTCCAAGAAGAATAAATAAGGCAAACATATTTTGAGCGAGATAATAGAGAATGTGATTTATATAGATGAATATCTTTTGACTTTTGCCTCCAAAGTATTGCATGGAAAGCACGAGGTCAGATAAGAGGAAGATGAGCATTCCGCCAGCAAATATCCAGAATATTGGTGAATATATTGCCACAAACACGGAGAAGAAGAACATGAATGTTAAGATTATGCTATAAGAGATAACTGCCCATTTAACACTTCCAAATTCCATATTCATCTTTTTTGATGAGAGCATGATAGCAAGAGTAGCAAGTCCTGCAAGTACAAGTGCAACAGGTATAGCCCAAGCAAGCATCATGGTGTTAATATTTATAATGTAAAGCACCACTGCTGTGAAGTAAAAAGCGTGTCCGACAGCGAATGAAGCTGTACCAGAATAAAAATAGGCGTTGTTATGCTCAGGATACATAATTTTTAAATCTAAGAGGATATCTCCAGCAAGTCCACAGATAAGTCCGACCAAAATCAAAATACCTATTGTCGAAAAGCCGATAACACGCAATGCGAGTATTCCTGCAAAAATGAACGCTATTGATGATAAAATTTTAAGCGTCAGCGAAAAGCCGGTTGCCTTTTGGGCTCTAAGAAAACAGAAAGCCACACACAAAAGCATAGATAAAACAATAAAAATTATACTTCCAATCATAATTTACCTCCTTTTAATGATTAGCTGTTAAAGAACTCTAAAACATCATTATAAACTTCTTCTTTGTTAAGTTCATTTAGAAGCTCGTGCCTACAATCTGGATAAATCTTACAGCGAGAGTCAATATTGTTGTTAAGATAGAATTTGTTGAGAGAAGTGATCTGTTTGCCCTTTGAACCAACAGGGTCGCAAGCTCCGGCAATGATAAACACCTTCTTCCTTCCAATTTTATTTACTCCAGAATTCATCTTGCTCATGTTTGTCAGCATACTTTTGTAGAAACTAAATGGGAAAGAACCACCACAAAATTCGTCCTTACAATATGCTTCAAACACCGCATCATCTCTTGTCAGCCAATTATTATGCTCAAATTTTTTACCATAATTTTTGATGCACATCTTTTCGATAAATCCGCCTTCAGATTTTTCATTTTTGAAGAAAGATAAAAATTTTGCAAGCCCACTTCCACTCTTCATTATGGCACTCGAACCGTTTGCCGTTCCACATAGCACACATTTTTCCACAACATTTGTGTTTTGTATTATTGCCTGACTGAGCATTGAGCCATAAGAGTGACCAAAAAGATAGACAGGAAGTTTATAGGCGTCTTTTATCTTTTCTAATATGATAATTTCATCTTGAACGCTCTCAGAAAAGATATCTTTTTCACCATAGCCGAATTTTTTATCAATGGCACTATGCCCATGCCCACGTAAGTCATTAGCAATCACTATGTAGCCGTTAGCATTTAAAAATTTTGCAAAATCATAATATCTGCCAGCGTGCTCCATCATGCCATGAACAATTAAAACAACAGCCTTAGGATTTTCTACATTGTCATAGACATAGGTGTAAAGCTTTAAGTGTTGATAACCTTCAACTGACAAAATATCATATATTTCCTTTTTTGACCTTTTAGGCTTCTTCACCTTGCTTTTTTTCTCTTCTGTTTTTGCGGTTGTTTCACTTACTTCTTTTTCTACTGTGCTTTCCGCCATTTCTTCTTTCTTTGCGACTCCTTCCTTTTTTGTTCTTTTGGTGCTAGCTTTAGCCTTCTCCACTTTTTCAGGTGATTTAGCTTTTTCTACCTTTTTTACTTTGCTTGTAGTCTTTTTTTCGCTTTTAGCTTCGACAACTTCTTCTTTTTCTTCTGCCATTTTTCCCTCCTTAAACTTTTTTGATGGCTTTTTGCCAACCATCGTAATATTTTTTGCGTTCAGCGTCTGTCATATTAGGGCAGAACACCTCTTTCCCGCTAGACAACTTGATTATCCCTTCCTTATCGATAAGCTTAAGTGACAACATAGCTACATATATCGCTCCCATAACGGTTGCTTCGCTAGTTTTACTTCGCACAACATCATGATTTAGCATATCAGCAAGAAATTGCAGTAAAAAGTCATTGTTGCTTCCACCGCCATCGACAGATATGTGTGAAAAGCGTTGCCCTTCTTTTCTCATCTCATCAAACACTGCCTTTGTATTATATGCCATACTTTCCAGCATTGCTCGCACAATATGCTCTTTTTTCGTAGCGAAGGTAATTCCGGAAATCTCTCCACGAGCATCATTGTTCCAATAAGGAGCTCCAAGTCCGGTGAAAGCAGGCACAAAATAGACACCTTCATTGTCAGGAAGCGAGCGTGCCATATCACTTGTCTTTCGGACGTCATCATAGAGCGAGAGGTTGTGTTTTAAAAAGTTAAGTCCACTGCACGCACTATATATGCTACCTTCAATTGCGTACTCTGTTTCTCCGTTTAGCGTTGATGCGACAGTTACAAGCAGTTTTTCTGGAAGCTTGTTGATGTTTTTACCTATGTTTGTCAAGATAAATCCGCCTGTGCCGTAGGTCACTTTGGTGCTACCATAGCTAACTGCACCTTGTCCAATCATGCTTGACTGCTGGTCACCGATAATGGAGCAAAGTGGAGCACCAAAAAACTTCTTTATATTTCCAAAATGACTGTCGGACGGCAAGATTTTTGGAAGAGATGAACGAGGTATTTTAAAAAAATTTAGTAGTTCGTCATCATAGTCAAGAGTTTTAATGTTCATAAGCATGGTGCGGGAGGCGTTTGTGACATCTGTGACAAAATTGCCGGTTAGCATTGTGGCAAGGTAGCAATCAATCGTTCCAAAGCAAAGGTTATTTTGTTTTAAAAGTTTCTTGGCTTCTTTGACGTTTTCTATTATCCATTTCATCTTAGAAGCACTAAAATATGGGTCAGGAATAAGTCCTGTTTTTTCTTTGATTTTTTTCTTTATTTCATTTGGCAAAGTTTTCATATACTTTGTGGTTCGCCTACATTGCCATACTATGGCGTTATAGATAGGTTTTCCAGACTCTCTATCCCACGCAACAATTGTTTCACGCTGATTTGTTATGCCAACGCCGAGTAGTTCCTCTTTTTTAACCTTGTTTCTTGTTAGCACTGTTTTAGAGGTAGAGATTATGCCATTTAAAATTTCAGTGGCGTCTTGTTCCACATATCCACTTTCTGGATAGTATTGGTGAAAAGAGCGTTGATTGATATCGACAATTTTATTTGAGTCAATATCGTATAGCACGCTTCTTAAATTTGTTGTGCCTTCATCTAGCCCCAAGATAAATCTTCTCATAAACTCCTCATAGCTTTATTTTATCACATTCCAAAAAAAATACGAAACAATTTGCCACTTTTTCTTTTTGTTTGACAAACATTTTTTTTATAGTTAAAATTATTCAAAAGGAGGGTGAATGATTTACGACTCTATGATTATCGGCGGTGGTGTTGTCGGCACGGCAATTTTTAACAAGCTTGTCCGCATTGGCAAAAAGGTGGCACTTATCGACAAGGCGAGCGATGTGTCAACCGGAGCAAGCAAGGCAAATAGCGGGCTTGTTCATGCAGGCTATGACCCAGAGCCCGGCACGCTGAAAGCAAAATTAAATGTCAGAGGTAGTGAACTTTTTCCAAAGCTTACTAAAAGGCTTCATGTGCCATATAAAAGAACAGGGGCATTGGTAGTTGGTGACAACAAGGAGATGATAGAGAGACTTTACGAAAGAGGAAAGAGAAACGGCGTAAAAGAGCTTTCCATTCTAACTCGTGAGGAAATTTTAAAACTCGTGCCAGATCTAAAGGAGGGCAATAATTATGCTCTTTACGCCAAAACTGCCGGGATTGTCAGCCCATATTTACTCACCATTGCACTTGCCGATGAGGGAGTTTTAAATGGCGGCAAAATATTTTTAGAAGAAGATATTAAAAAGGTAGAGCGAGAGGGTGAGATATTTAAGGTTGTAACGAAGAAAAATACCTTTCTTGCAAAAAATATCATAAATAGTGCCGGTGCTGGCTATAATGAGGTGGCTAAGCTTTTAAAGAGCGAAGAATATCCTCTCACTTTTAGGCGTGGCGAATACTTTGTCTTTTCAAGTACTGCACCGCTTGATGTTCCATGCACAATCTTTCCACTTCCAACGAAGCTTGGAAAAGGAGTTTTAATTACGCCGACAGTTGACGGAAATTTTCTTATCGGCCCAACAAGTGAGGACGGCGAGGATATCACAAAGACAACGGACAGCGGACTTAATGATATTAAAAAAAAGGCAGGCTTGATACTAAATAATATTAATTTTAAAAACGCTATTCGTGAATTTTCCGGAGTGAGAGTGATTAGCGGTGACGACTTCATTATCGAAAAAAGTCAAAAGCAACCGGGGATTATCAATCTTGCAGGCATCTGTTCGCCTGGACTGTCGAGTGCACCAGCGATTGCTGAGTACGTTGTTGAACTTTTAGGCTATGATTTGAAGGAGAAAGAAAACTTAAAGGAATTAAAGGACTACACTCTCTTAAAAAATCTACCACTTAATAAGCAAAAAGAGTTGATAAAGGGAAATCCTGACTATGGCGAAGTGGTGTGTAAGTGTGAAAAAATTACAAAGGGCGATATTTTATCTGCGCTCAACCGTCCACTAAAAGTGCGTTCAGTTGACGGAATAAAGAGAAGAACAAACGCTGGTATGGGTGGTTGTCAAGGAGGCTTTTGCTTCACAAAGGTAGTAAATCTTATTTTAAAGAGTAGAAAGATTAAATATGAGGAAGTTTTAAAAGAAAATCGTGGAAGTGAAGTTGCGGTTGGCAATATCCGGGAGGTGGATAAATGGTGACAGATGTTTTAATTATTGGGGGTGGGCCTGCCGGCATGAGTTCGGCACTTTCTGCCTCTGAAAATGGAAGTAAAGTGGTGATTGTCGAGCGTGATGGCGTGCTTGGTGGAATACTTAACCAGTGCATACACAACGGCTTTGGACTTCACTATTTTGGAGAAGAGCTGACGGGACCAGAGTTTGCTCACCGTTTTAGGAAAATGGTAGAAAAGGATAAAAACATCACAGTTCTAACAAGCACGCTTGTCACAGATTTAAAGGAAAATGTAGCAACGGTGCTTGGAAGAAGTGGTATCATGGAAATCAAGTTTAAAGCGTGTGTGCTTGCCATGGGTTGTCGGGAGAGAACGGCGGGCAATATCTCACTAAACGGCACGAGGCCTATGGGGGTAATAACTGCAGGCTCAGCACAGAAAATGGTCAATATAGACGGCAAGATGATAGGCAAAGATATTGTCATCTTGGGAAGCGGAGATATTGGACTTATCATGGCAAGGCGTTTGACTTTAGAGGGTGCGAAAGTTCACGCTGTTTTTGAAATTAATTCCACATCAAGCGGACTAAGGCGAAACATCTTGCAGTGTCTAGACGATTTCAACATTCCACTCTACTACAACACCACCATATTTGAAGTTGTGGGCAAAGATAGAGTGGAGGGCGTATATTATGGACAGGTTGACGAAAACTTCCAAAAGATAGAAAGCACAAAAAAATTTTTAAAGTGTGACACCGTAATTTTGTCGGTTGGCTTAGTACCAGATTTGCAACTACTTCCAAATTTTGAAACCAATCCAAAAACAAACGGCGTTTTTGTCAATGAGCATTATCAAACCAAGCTACCTTGGCTTTTCTCTTGTGGGAATGTTTTGCACGTACATGACCTTGTCGATAATGTGGCTCTTGAGGGGAAGCAGGTTGGCTTGTTCGCTTCGCTATACGCACAAAAGAAATTAAATAGTGGCAAATTAATCAAAGTTTCTCACTCAAAAGACTTTGCCTATGTGCTTCCATATACTCTCTTTGAGGGCAATGAAGATGTGGAGATGAAATTTAGATTAAAGAATAAGATTGTCAGAAAGTGGCTTGTTGTTAAAAGCGAGGGCAAGGAGATTGCAAAAAAATTTGTGCTTGCCGGCGTTCCAGGAGAGATGATGACGATGAAGTTCAATAAAAGTGGCATAAAAAATGAAGTTGCCATGGAGGTGCAATAATGGAAAAGCGAGAATTAACCTGCATAATGTGTCCGCTAGGCTGTCAGCTTACCGTGACGATAGACGGAGAAATTATAACCGTTACAGGCAACAACTGCAAGCGTGGCGAGATATTTGGCAAAGAGGAAGTGACTTGCCCTATGCGTATTGTCACAAGTTCAGTTAAAACTGAGAAAGGCGTGCGTGCCTGCAAAACTTCAAAACCTGTGCCAAAATCAATGATTTTCGAGGTGATGAAAGAGATAGAAAAACTCCGCCTAAAAAATGCAAAATTCGGCGAAGTGGTGATAAAGAATGTGCTTAACACTGGCGCTGACATTGTGATAACAGCAAATGAATAAGTGAAGAAAAAAATGGCTTAATTAGAAAAATAATTATAGGAATTCCTATAAAATGATATACAACTTTTGAGTTTTATGCTATAATATAATTTATAGTATAAAAGGAGTACAAAATGGAACTTGCTCAACTTTTGCAAAAAACGATTAATGAAAACGGATTAAATCAAACTATTTTTGCAAAGCGAATAAACGCAACTCAAGCACAAGTAAGCGATTGGTTATCGGGAAAATCTAAACCTAATTATGAGAATCTACGTTCAATAGCAATAAATTTCAAAATAGATGCTAATAATTTATTAAATATAAAAAGCAATAGAGAGACCTTTACTAATGTAGAATTGTTTGCTGGTGCGGGAGGCTTAGCCTTAGGCTTGGAACAGGCTGGATTTATCAATTTATTATCTAATGATTTTGATAAGGATTCATGCAACACTTTAAAAACTAATAGGCCAGATTGGAATGTTGTCTGTGATTCTGTTGAAAATTTGGCTGAGCAGAATTTATTAAAGAAGTTAAACTTACAAGAGGGTGAATTAGACTTGTTGTCGGGCGGATATCCGTGCCAATCTTTTAGCTATGCAGGCAAAAAACTAGGACTGAATGATGTTAGAGGAACAATGTTTTATTATTTTGCAAAAATATTAAAGCAGTTAAAACCTAAAATGTTTTTAGCTGAGAATGTTAAAGGGTTAGTTAGTCATGATGGTGGTAAAACACTACAGACAATGATAAATGTATTTGAAGAAATAGGATATCATGTTCAATATAAAGTGTTAAACGCATGGGATTTTGGAGTTGCTGAAAAAAGAGAAAGAGTGGTTATAATTGGAATAAGAAACGACATTAAGGGTGAATATAATTATCCTACTCCTTATGCTTATAAACCTGTTCTTCGAGATGTTTTAAATGATGTTCCAAAATCCGAAGGAGCTTCGTATCCGCAAAGTAAAAAAGAAGTCTTTGATTTAGTTCCTCCTGGTGGTTGTTGGAGAGATTTGCCTGAAGATGTTGCAAAAGCATACATGAAAGGATCGTATAATCTTGGTGGAGGGAAAACAGGTATGGCTAGGAGAATTTCATGGGACGAACCAAGTTTGACAATCTTGTGTTCACCGTGTATGAAACAGACTGATAGGTGTCACCCAGAAGAAACAAGGCCGTTTACTGTAAGAGAAAGTGCAAGGATTCAGTCTTTTCCTGACGAATGGCAATTTAGTGGTAATATGTATAGCAAATACAAACAAATTGGCAATGCTGTGCCGGTTAATATGGCCAAAGAAATAGGATTGTCAATAGTAAGATTTTTAAAGGAGGTTAAGTAAATGGCATATTTAAATTTTATAAGCGACACTGATCTAGAAAAACATATAAAGGAAACATTAGATGAATATCGTGAAACTCTAAAAAAAATTGACTTAAGTAAGTTTAATGAAAATATTATAGATCCGATTAAATTAACATTTGACTCTATTGTCTATAATAAAAAGATAAAAACTATTTTAAATGAAGAGATTGCTAGGCAAAGGGACAAAAGTAACACAAACGCTATTGGTTATTTTCATCAAAAAATTTTTAAATACATAAAAAATTGTGAGGTTCCGCAAAAAGGCTTTGATATAATATTTGATGATGGCAAACAAAAATATTATGTAGAGTTAAAGAATAAGCATAACACAATGAATAAAGGCGGGGCGGATAGTGTGTATATCAATTTACAAAATCAAGCCTTAAAAGATACTAATTGTATATGTGCTCTAGTTGAAGTTATTGCTAAAACTAGCCAAAATATCAAATGGCAAAGAACTTTAAATGGGAAAAAAGTTGAAAATGAAAGGATTAGAAGAATTTCGATTGATAAATTTTATGAGATTGTTACAGGAGAAAAAGATGCTTTTGCTAAGCTGTGCAAAGTATTGCCAGAAATAATAACAAAAATAGTGAATAAAACAATTGCAAATAAAAGAGAAAAAGATACGGTATTTAAAGAACTTAAACAAAAAGATAAGAATTTGTTAAAGGCTCTTTACTTGCTAGCGTTTAAAACTTATGAGGGATTTGATAAATTTTAAAGTAAAAATATTGAAAAAATTGTTATATTGTTTAAAGATACAAAATTTATAAAATAAAACACTTAGATTTTCTAAGTGTTTTTAAAATTTTTTGTCACGAATAACTTCCATAATTATATCAAAGCTTGTTCGCTTTTTCTTTTTTATATATTCACTTATTGCAAACGGTGTGATGGCAACAACTGAGCAGGCAAGCACGAGAATAAAATAGGTGAAATAGAAGTGCAATCCAAACAGCGTGAATGGCAGACCATTTTCTTTGAGATATAGGAAGTTGGCACCATCGACAAGGGCATTACCTAAGCTTGACCAAAGGGCTATGATAAACATACCGACATACGCTTGCCAAAAATCTTTAACTCTCACCTTATAGTAGCCGTCTGCAATGCAGGCGATGACAACGGTGGAGAGAGCAAAGTGAAGAATGATACTTTCAACATGATAAAAAGATAGAGTTGAGAGATAGTAGTAGTCGCCAAAGATAAAGGTGATAACTCCGCCGAAGAAGGAGGCGACAAGCACAGGAAGAAAGAATTTTTTAGTTTTTGTGAAATAAAAAATTGGAAGCACAAAACTCATAAGGTGGCATAGATGCCACGGCAATATCTCCACAAAGGAAAAATCCCCGCTTGCTAATTGCACTATCATTCTAATAATTCTCACTGTTGGCATGATTATGCAAAGGACAAAGGTGAATTTGCGTGAGAAATTTTTGTATTTTCTAAAAATAAAGAAAGCGACCACAAGCCACACGAGCATAATTACTATGAGTGCGATATGAAGCGGACACCAAAGTCCCGGGCCTGTGCCAAGTGCTTCCTTATTTTCAAAAAGCCAATCGGTGAAGGAAAACATATAAACTCCAACTTTCAAATATGTATGAATAAAGCATAGAAGATATTACACCTTAAACAAATTCATTATAGTGGTATTGACAAAAAAAGTAAAGAAAAGTAGCTAAATTAGTTTTATTATTTTTATTTATTTGATATAATAAAATGAGGTTTCCAAATGGAAAGCGTAAAAAATTTAAAAAAAGAACTAAAATTAAAAGATAAATCTTTTAATGAAATAGAGACAATAAATATTAAAATCAAGAGCGAAGAGGAACTTTATTCAGGCTATAACTACGATAGAAATGAAGTTTTAAATCCAGCGCTTGGAGATTTTTTATTGGAAAAGGCGGAGTCATTGCCGGCAAAGAGCAAGCTTCGTCTAAAATTTTTCTCTGACGTCAACATAAAGGAACATGAACTTTTTTCTGCAATAAAAAATAAATTTAAAGGGGAGTTTGAAAACTATCAAAGAGAGCTCAAAAAAACTGCACTCTTTTCTCTGGTTGTGCTTATCTTGGGCTTGTTATTTTTAGGAATTTTTATCCTAGAAGAAATATTTTTTCACAATATCGTGCTGTCAATAATCTTGGAGATAGCATCATGGGTGTTTATCTGGGAAGCGGTTGATGCATTTTTCTTGCAACGGCTATCATTAAAAGCCAAACGAATGCAAATGGCTCGCATCTATGACGCCGAAATGGAGGTTGTTATAGTTGATTTTGATGATATTGAAAAAGTAGAAAATAAAAAGGAGATTTAAATATGAAATATCAAATAATTGTAGATAGTTGTTCGGATATAGATAAGTATTATTTGGAAGGAACGGGAATCGGGTTAAAAATTGTTCCTCTCACCATAAACGTTGGAGATAAAGAGTACGTCGATGAGGGTGATGTTAAAATTGAAGAGATGCTTAAAGGCCTTAAAACGCCAAAGATAAAAAGCGGAAGTGCTTGCCCTTCGCCACAGGCTTTTAAAGATGAGTTTGACAAGGCAGATTACACCTTTGTTGTCACAATCACAAGTAAACTTTCGGGTTGCTACAATTCCGCACTTGTCGCCAAAAATGAGCATACAAACTCTGCTCACATTCATGTTATCGACTCAAAGGCGGTATCAGGCACTGAGATTCTTATAGTGGATAAACTTGTGGAGCTTATAAACAGCGGACTTGACTTTGATACGATTGTGTCCGAGATAGAAAAATATCGTGATAACTGCACGCTTTTCTTTGTGTTACAACGCTTTGATAACTTGGTGAATAATGGCAGAATGAGTAAAATTGCTGGACTCATCGCCAGCACCATATCCTTAAAGCCAATATGTAAAGCTGTTGATGGCGAGATAAGGATAATAAAAAAGATTATAGGCACAAAACATCTTTTTTCTAAACTTGCAGAGATGATTAAGGAAGTTTTAAAAGGTGATAAAGAGAGAAAGATAATCATCAGTCATTGCTATGCAGAAGAGGAGGCCGAGGAACTAAAATATCACATTGAAAAACTGTGCGGAAATTACAACATAAAAATCATTCCAATGCGTGCACTTACAAGCTACTATGCCTTAGAGAAAGGAGTTATTGTTTGCTTTTAAAAAAAATTATTAAAATCTTTTGACAAATTTTTCTAAACATGAGATAATATCACTGTTAAAAGGAGAGGGATATGAAAGAATCAACAAAAAATGCCATTTTCACACTTATTTCTTTGGTATTTGCCGGGCTTGTTTTGGTGTTTATGGCAGTGCCAAATGTGACACTTGGAGCTAATTTTGGAAGTATTGGCGGAACAGTTTCAGAATGGTCAGGATTTAGTTTCTATGAAAATGCTGTTGCCACAGACTTTATGAAAGCGATGCTTATCATCACTGCAATCGTTGCGTGCGTGACAGTTATTCTTGGAATTTTGAAACTTATAACCGACAGCAAGCTATGCAAAAGCAAATCTCTTGCAAACATTGTGAGCTTTCTTTTTAAGATAGTTGCTGTGGCTCTATTTGTTACATCACTTCTATACATGATTTCAGTGATAACAATGTGCAACGACCTTAGCGGTGGCGGAGAAGGAATAAGCGGTGGCTTCACACCTGTTTATTGGGCAGTAATACTTCTTATGGTGTTTGGCCTTATCAGTGCGGTATCTTCATTCTTCACAACTACAACAGCAAAGAAAAAGAAAAAATAAATAAAAAAGCACCTATAAAAATGAACAAAACTTCAAAAGTTTGACGCTTAATGAGGTTCACTTCATGAGAATAGGTGTTTTTTATTGTGTTTAAATTAAAAGAGTGACAAGTTTTTCAATATCATAAGGACGAATGACCTTTTGATTTTCTTTTGCTTCATAGTTTCTGTCAAAGACGTAGTCGGCCTTTGTCTTTGACTTGATTACATTGCCACGAAGAGATAGAAGTTTGTAAAGATTGAAATTTGAAAGATAGTTGGTGTTAAGATATGGCAAAATTGATTTGACAACTCCACTTGATACCACGCTGGCATCACTTGCAAGCACTTGATTGATGATTACTATTTCGTTTGTATCAAAATCAATAGCAAAGCCAATATACGCACGACTTTCGCCTTTAACGTGGATTTTAAGTTCAATATTGTTTGGTGCCCATACTTTGGTGTTGAGATTATCTTTATTTTGATAACCGCAATAGATTTCTCCACTATTCAAGGTGGAGCCGTAACCGTTTAGCGTGAATACCGCATATTTATATCCAAGAGCTTTCAATTCTTCTATATCAAAATCGATAAACTCAGAGCCGTTTCTATCTCTGTTATCTCCAGAAGTTAGGGCACTGCTTCCAAAAAGTTTTTTGCTGTAATTTCCCCAATAGAGAATTTGTGGGTTATTTTTTGAGTGCAAAAAGACAACAGATGCATCAATGTCAAATGCGTCTTTCCAATAGCTAAAAGTTCTAATATATTTGCCGTTAATTGGAAGCCTACTGCCGGTAGGTAAAACATCTAAGCCTGTTCCGATGGCACTCGTATTTAAAGGCAAACCTAGATGCTTAAATTCTCTATCTATGTAGATATTGCCAAGGCTTTCTTTGCTCTTATAATATTTTTCGATTTTTTCAAGCATAACCTTCTTTACCATCATTTTTGTGGCTTTTGACAATTTAGATTTTCTATGAGTAAATTCATATTCCGTTTCAACATGATTTTTCATAGTGTTGTCTTTGAAAAATTTAAATATTCTTGGCTTAGAATAGTCATCTAAAAGAATGCCTTGAAGAAGTTGTATTAAAACTATTGGATTCTTATCTTTGACATAACTTAGAATTTCTCCAATTTCCTCCTTTTTAGCACGTGATAAAAGAAAGATGAGATTTCTTTCAAGAAGAGAACCGTTTTGAGCAAAAAGCTTTGTCGCTTCAATTATATCCCCTTTATCAATTAATTTTTTTGCAATAGAAAAAGGACTTGACAAGTTGTTTTCAAGAGGCAATTCCAAATTTAATTTTTTAATTATTCTGTTATAGTATTTTGCTTGCTTTTTTGTCAAAAAACAGTCTTTGGCATTTTTTATCACAAGTTCTAAAAGTATTTTTTTGTCGTCAGGAATACTGAAAGTCTTTTTTTCACCAATAAGCCTGACACTGAGTTTGACAACGTCTTTCTTATCGAGCATTTTTGCGAAAAAGTCATTCTTGTATTCCATTAAAGCTAATATTATGTTGTCTTTACATTTTATCGGCTCGCCATTATAGTAGCCATTTAAGTAAAGCCAAAAAAATTCATTTTTTTCATCTATTGCCCAAGGACGAGTGTAGGAGCAAAAATTAAGCAAAATTTCCTTTAAAATTTTTTCGCTTTCAACTTCTGTTATCATTTTGTATTTTCTTAAAACGACCTCATCTCCCTTATTATATTTAGGAAGGATTTTTTTAAACACAGGCACACGCTCAAAAACACTTTCATCAAGAGAGAAAGGGTCGGTTGACTCAATTTTTAAATAGGACACCAACTGCTCAATCAAAAGTTCATCGCAAGAATAATATTTAGCGTCCTGAGGATTTTTATAGAAAGAGGCGGGTATCTTTTCGCCGTAAAAGTTTGAAAGGGTGATTAAATTTTTATTAGAAAGAAGCTTTGGCTTATCAACAACTATGCCAAATTGATTTAATAATTTTATAGATAAATACAGTGCGTTTTTCTTGTCCGCATTTTCGTCAACAATCAAATATCTTCTTTTTAGTAATATTTGCTCTTTCATCTTCCACCTCTAAAAAAATATAAGCATATTAGGCCAATCTAGTTTATATCTTTTAGATTCATTGAAATAAGAGTTGGCTCGAATGCTTACATATAGAGTATAGTATAAAAATATCCACTTGTCAATAGATTTTTAATTATGATTTTTAGATATTGCTAGTTTTTAACGAAATTTTTTATATTTGTTTGTAATTTTTATATGCTTTTTGTTAAAATACTTTTATGTTTATCTGGACAAGTTCAGAAGCAATTGTTTTACCTATTGCGCTTATAGTTGCAATATTAATAGCTCTTGTTGTCAGCTTTTTAACAAGAAAGAAGGGAGAGGTTGTTAGGCGTATTCCTCTTATGGTTCTATCAATCATAGTTTGGCTTTTAGAGATAGTAAAGCAAGTGCTAAATATTGTAAGCGGTTATTCCTTATGGGCTATTCCTCTTCATTTTTGTAGTTTGTTTTTATATTTTTATCCTCTTGCAAGTTTTTGCCGTGGAAGAGTGGGAGAATTTGGAAGAACAATGTGTTTTGTGACCGGTAGTTTGTTTGTTATTCTATTTTACTTTAATCCTAGCTCAATAATTGGTTCATCATGCAATAATATCTTTCAAGACTTTTCAAGTTTCCACACCTTTACATATCATCATATCATTATCTTATTTTACTTAACAATGCTGTTTTCTAAACTATACCTTCCGTCAAAAAAAGATTTTATCTTTGTGCCAATAGGTATATTAGGCTATGCTTTAATAGCAATACCGCTAGCCTATATATTAAACGTCAACTTTTGCAACATTCTTGAAAGCAATATTCTATTTATGGAAACACTAAGAGTTAATGCTGGGCAAGTGGCTTACACAATTTTGCTAATTTTAGTTGGTGTTATTGGTGGAGAATTAATTGTTTTATTTTCAAACTTGATTTATAATAAAAAGAAGCATGATAAAGAAGATATAGAATTTAAAAAAATTATGGCTATTCTAAAAAGCGAGGTGTAAAAGATGAATATATTTGAGAAGTTTTTGGCGAGTTTAAATGGCAAGATGCCAACACCAGAGGCATTTGGTTGGTTTCATTTGATGAGTTGGGGTATAGTGATACTTCTAACAGCTTTTTTATGCACCTTGGCTTTGAAGAATAAAAAGGAAGGTAAAAGCAACGACAAGTTTATCCGTGGCGTTGTGCTAACCTATGCAATATTAGGGATAATTCTTGAAATCTATAAGCAGTTGAATTTTTCTTTCAATTCATCGACAGGCGAGTGGAGTTATCAATGGTATGCTTTTCCTTTCCAATTTTGTTCCACACCTATGTATGTTGCTCTTATTGCTGGTTGTCTTAAAAAGTGCGAATTTCAAAAATATCTATACTCATATTTAGGAACCTTTGCTCTCTTTGCAGGGCTCTGTGTCATGTTTTATCCAGGGGATGTTTTCACTCGTACAATCGGAATAAATATTCAAACGATGGTATGCCATGGTGGCATGGTTGTTATGGGTATTTTCTTATTGGTAAGTGGAGCTATTGATTTTAAATGGAAGAGTATTTTAAAAGCTATGGCTGTTTTCTCTGTCTTAGTCGTAGTAGCTCTTGTTATGAACATAATCTTCCATAGCACCGGCAACACGGCCACATTCAATATGTTCTTTATCAGTCCATATTTACCTTGCACCTTGCCACTTTTAAACGTTATTTATGATAAAGTCCCATATATTATCTTCTTACTCATTTACTTTATCGGTTTTTCGTTGGCGGGTTGTTTAGTATTCTCCATCGCAATGGCTATAAATGGCTTTATTAAAAGTCAGCATGAAAAGAAAAACAGTTTTGATGATAAACATATTATGGATATAATTTTCAAAAATCTTAAAAATTTAGATTGATTTAAAATAAAAAAAGATAGCATTAGTCGCCAATTTTTAAAACTAGCGGAATAATAAAAGAAACTATAGACAAAAATCAGTCTATGGTTTCTTTTTGTATTATCAAAATTTGCATTGTTTTGATTAACAAATTATGCGAGAGCGGTGCTAAACTCAGTTGAACGGGATATTAGAGTTTGCCATTACCCCCCCCTTATTTCTTTTACTAGTATATTCCCCACGCTTTTTATCATAATCAAAACATGACCTGCTGAATTTTACAAATTAAATCTGAAATTAAATTATTTTAGTTGAGACTCGTGCTTTTTAAAGAAGTCAAATCTTGGCTCAATAAATTTAAAGGAATCAACCTCTGGATATATTTCTGCAAAAGTTTTTTCGCTGTTGTCCCAATCATATATTTTCTCGTCTGCGTTTATATATTCTCTGACAAGTTCGCAAGCTTTTGGAGTAATTGGGTGCAAAAGAAGAGCCCCTGTTTTTATTGCATGAATTGTATCTGCAATAAGTTGTGCTCGCACAGAATTGTCATCAATTTTTGATTTCACCGACCAGTTGAGATTTACTTCTCTGAAATAAGTGTCAAGAAGTGGCATTATTTCATTAAGTTTAATGTCTTTCATTTTATTTACATAATTGTGTTGAAGCTCATTTGCCATTTTAACAAACTTTTCATCAGGTCTATTTTTTGGAAGTTTTCCATCAAAATAAGTTTGCACGCTGTAGAACACAGAACGAATTATTCTGTTAAATACATTTGTTAAAATGTTTCCTTGTGCAACAACAGGATCTCCACATTTTTCAAAGTCTTCAGGGTTAAACACTTTTGATTTGAAATTTACAGCAAGAGTGTTAAGATTTTGGCTTAAAAAGTGCGTTCTTAATTGATCAACTGTGTAGTATTCCAAAAGATTATCAGCAGTTGGAGCTTTTTCACCTCCACTTGAACTTGCCTTAACATTTTCAACAAGAAGGTGTTTGTTTGCAATGACTGTTGTAATTTGAAGATCGTTTTCAAGTGGTGTCACAGATTTTTTGTCTTGAATAGCAAGCCACAGTGCGTTTTGAGCAAGGGTGTAAAAATAAACATTATCTTCGCCAATAAATTGAGTTATTGTGCAGTTTGGACTTTTCCACCAATCTTGCCAGGTTGTATTTGATTTTGATTGCTCAAGATAAACTTTTGTAAACGAAATAGGAGCCCACAAACTCTCTGGCCACACATAAAAGGTCAAGGATTTAGCATCTTCTCCAGCACTTTGTGGAAGAGGGACTCCCCACTTTGCGTTTCCAGAAATTCTTAAAGGTGCAAGAGTTTTGTTGTTTTTAAAGCGAATGTTGTTTGCATTTAAATTTTTACAAAATTTGTCTCTTTGTGCAACAGATGCAAAAGTAAAGACATATGTTTCTTTTTTATCATCATATCTCACAGAAAGGTGCTCTTGATTTTCAAGAATTTCCTTATTGTCTTCATATGTTTGTTTTGTAATAAATGAAAGTGGCGCAGAAAGATAATCTTTCATATCACGTAGCATAAATTTTCTTACGCATGTTTTTCTTTCAAAAATTCTTACAAGTTCATTGAGTTCGTTGCGATAGTCTTCCAAATTAAAGTAGTAGTTAAACACTTTTCTTAGTTCTGGCTTTGTTCCAGAAAGAGTGCTAACTGGGTCAATGAGTTCATCAGGAGAGTATTGGTGTCCAAGAGAACACTCATCGGCATAAGCAATCTCACTCTGACAGCCTTCTATTGGACATTTTCCATTGACCTGCCTGCCGTTTAGCACTGCTCCAACGGTGGTGTCATAAAACTGATTTGAGGCTTTTCGTTGAAGACTTTTTACTCCAAGCAATTTATTGAAAATTTCATGTGAGGTTTGTTTGTGAATTTCAAATGAGTGCCCAAGACATGACACAGAAAATAAATTTAGTGAAATGTCATATTTTTTAAGAGTTTCTTTTTGAATATTGTGAAAATGTTCGATATATTCTTCAAGAGAAACATCAACTTCTCCACTTTCTTTCAACTTGCGATATTTTTCTTCTGTGGATGAGCCAAAGCCGTCTGTTCCAGAAACAAAAACAACATTTTCATTCCCTAAAATTTGTCTTACAAATCGTGCATAAACATCTGCCCAAACAAAAACAGCACCAATGTGTCCAATATGAAGAGGTTTGTTTCCGTTTGGCATTCCGCCAGTTATAACCATTCTATCTTTAAGATTAAGAGTCTCTTTAATTTGTTTTTTGTTCATGTTTTCTCCTTAAAAAATCACCAAACAAAATTGCTTGGTGATTTTAAAGTTCTATTTTCCAAGCAACAAAGCTTGTGCAGACGCTGCACAACTAAGAATTTTGTTGTTGCTGGTTTTTTGCTTTCATAGTTTGATTATACATTATTAATGTTATTTTGTCAATCAGATTAAACGTTATAGGAGCAAATTTTTTAAACCTTGCATCCACTCTTGATGAAGATGTGTTGATAAATTTGTTTTATCTACTAAATTTCTTGAAAAAAATCGAGAATAAATTTCTCGAATTTTTGCTAGTTTCAAAGCTTATAGTCCTTGCTATCTTTAAATTTTTTTAGTTTGCTTTTGAAACTTTCCGTCCTTTTTATGTACGATAACTTTGGCGTTTTGATTTTTGCAAAGTTCGCTAACACGTGCAAGTGCCTGTTCTTTAGTTTTGTATGAAGCTATTGTGCGTTTTGCGCCATCTCTTTTTATTAGCCATACTTTGTCTTCCTTGCTGTAAAGAACACGATAAGAACCTTTCTTTTCTTCTTCAGAAGTTTCGGTCTTTTCTTCCTTTTTTAAGGTTTCTTTCTTTGCAATTTTTTCTTCATTTTTGTTAGATTTAGTGTTAGAGTTTTTAGTTTTTGAAGAATTGCTACTTGTTTTAGCCTCTTTTTTAACCTCAGCCTCTTGTTTAGTTTCAACAACTGCTTCTTCATTCTTTTCTTCTACTTCTTTTTCTTCCACCTTTTTGTTTTTCTTTTTAAAAAACCACATACTCCACCTCTCTTTTGTTAAATTATTATACCGCATATTACAAAATTTTTCAAGGGTTATTTGCATTAATTTTCAAAAAGTGCCAAATAAATTTCTTTTGAGGTATTTATTGCCTTGAAAAGATTTTTTATCGCTATGTTTTTGACGACATCTTCTTCGGCTCCGATGTATGAACCAAGATACATCGAGATTTGATTGAGTGCACGTATTAATTCCATAATATTTGGATAGTCTATGTCAAATGTTTCTTGTATGTTTTCGCCGATAGCCTCTTCAACTTCGTTAAAAGTATCTAAGATAAGTGCTTTCATAAGCGTTTGACCATTTTTGGAAAATTTTTGTGAAGTTAATGCATCACCGTCATTTAATGCCATTTCGCTTTTGATAAATGCATCACAAGCGTTAGCTGATGTTTCAAGAAGTTCTGATAAAAGTTCGTTTGTCATAATTTTCTCCTATATAAAATATTTTAACATTTTTTATTAAATTAGGCAATTAAATAATTGACTTTGTTATTGAAAAAGAGTAAACTTTCTTTATACTTAGGAGGAAATATGGATTGGGCAGGAATATGGAATGACATTGTTACATATTTTCAAACAAATGTTTGGAACATTGTCTTCTTTTTTGTAATTTTAATACTTGGCATAATAATTATCAAAATCATAATGACCGTTTTAAGAAAAGTTTTAGGAAAAACACGTATGGAGAGAATTGCTCAGCAGTTTATCTGCACGGCGGTCAAGTTTTGTTTGTGGCTGATTTTGATACTCATTCTTCTCAGCCAGATTGGTATTCAAATTTCTGGCATACTCACAGCAATCAGTGCTCTTATTCTTGCAGTTGGTATGGCACTCGAAAGCAATATGGCGAACCTTGCAAACGGCATCGTCATCGTGTCAAACCACATGTTTAAAAAGGGTGATTACATAATTGTCGATGGTGTTGAGGGAAATATTACGGACATCAACTTCCTTTTCACAACACTACTCACTTCTGATAACAAAAAGATAACTTTGCCAAACTCCACCATTGTCAATTCAAGCGTGACAAACCTTGGAGCAAACGCAAAGAGAAGAGTAGATTTCACATTCTCAGTTGCCTATGAGAGTGATGTGGAGCTTGTAAAAAAGATTGTCACCGATGTTATGAAGAGTGACGGAAGAGTCTATCTTGACCCTGCTCCATTTTGCAGGCTAAAAACGATGAATGCTTCAAGCCTTGATTTTGCTGCAAACTGCTGGTGTGACAATGAAGATTATTGGGACGTTTATTACTATGTTATGGAGTGGGTGTATAACGAATTCAAACGCAACAAAATTTCTGTACCATATAATCAACTTGAAGTTAGAGAGCGTAAAGATAATGTGAACGCACCAGTAATTGGTAAGAAATTGCCAGAGCGTGTTGAGAAAGTGAGAGTGGAAAAGAAAGATAACGATGTGTTCAAGCTCATTAAAAACGGACTAACAAAGCACAAAAAAAAGAATAAGAAAGATAAAAAGAAGAAAGGAAAGAAAGTTGAAAGTGAAGTCGTAGATGAAAACGCATTGACGTTTTCTGAGAATAATAATCTTAACAGCACGGACGAAAATATCGTCAAAGTGGCAAGCGTGCAAGAAGAAACAAATGAAAAAGTTGTTGAAGAAAAAGTAGAAGAGAAAAAAAGTAAAAGAAAGAAAAAGTGAGAGCAATACTACACTGTGATTTAAACAATTTTTATGCCAGCTGTGAGGTGCTTCAAAATCCTTCTTTAAAGGGCTTGCCTGTTGCAGTGGGCGGGCGTGAAGAAGATAGGCATGGCGTTGTTGTGGCGTCCAACTATGAGGCAAAAAAGTTTGGTGTTAGATGTGGGGTGACCACTCACGAGGCGAAAAAGTTATGCCCAAGTCTCGTAATATGTCCACCTCACTTTTCTTTATATAACAAATATTCAAGACTTGTTAGAAGTATCTATGAAAGTTACACTGATAAGGTGGAAGTTTTTTCAATTGACGAGTGCTTTTTGGATGTCACACATAGCAAAATCTTCGGCACACCTGTAGAAATTGCAAATGTTATTCGTGAGCGCGTGAAAAAAGAGATAGGGCTGACCATCTCAGTTGGCGTAAGTTATAACAAGACCTTCGCTAAAATTGGCAGTGACTATAAAAAGCCAGATGCAACAACTGTCATTACGGAAGAGAACTTTAAGAACATCGTGTGGCCACTCCCTGTTGGCGATTTGTTTGGCGTGGGCAGAAAGAGTAGAGAAAAATTGGAAAGATTTGGAGTTACTACGATAGGCGACTTAGCGCACATGGATAGAAACTTTTTAATTAAGGAATTTGGTAAAGTGGGCGATGACCTCTATAAAAAGGCGAACGGACTTGATGATGACGAGGTAAATGGTGAATATGAACAGCCGAAAAGCGTGGGCAACAGCACAACTTTCTATAAAGACTTGACCGATTTGAAGGATATTTCGCTTGCCTTCACCACGATTGCAGAAAGTGTTGTCGAGCGAATGATTAAGTATAAATTAAAACAGGCTCATACTTTATCCATTGTTGTACGTGATGCCGATTTAAAGTTTTATCAGCGTCAATGCCAAATCCCGCCATGTCGAAGTAGTGAAGTTTTTTCAAAGTATGCACTTAGACTTTTTAAAGAGAGTTTTTTTAGTCTTAAACGAGTCAGGCTATTAGGAATAACGGTCAGTGGCTTTGAAGAGAGTGCGCAACTATCTTTCTTTGAAGAAAAAAGTGATAATATGGACGATATTATGCACGCCATTCGTCAAAAATATGGGCATAATAAGATAGTGCGAGGAAATGCCCTTCTAGACACAAAAATTTCCACAGCGCTTGACCGTGAACAATTAGACAAGAAGAGTGAAGAAGATAAATAAAGCCCTTTAATTAGGGTTTTATTTTTTATGTTTTTATTAATTATTTTTATATATTTATTTCAATTTAATTTTCTAATATTTAAAGTAAAATAAATTTTCAAATTTTAGATTTTTAAGATAATTTATAAATCCAATAAAAATATAGCAAAAAATCATTTATTTTTTAATTTTTTTGCGATTTTTAAGCATTTTTTGTTTATTTTTTAATATTTTATTTGTATATATTAAACTTTATTTTTCATTAGTTTTTAACTTTCTATTTTCTATTAAATATCCTTAACTAATATGTTGGCGTTGGAAATTGTGAGGGCGTCAGAGCCAGCGTTATATAGTTCAAGCGTGGTGGTTGTCGAAACTGTCAAAACAATAGTTTTATTAAGAGTAGCTTGATTTCCAGCTGTTCCGCTTACAGTGACTGTTGAACCTGTAACTTGGACACCGTTTGCACGAAGAGCCACACTCATAGTGCCAGACGCAGGAATGGTGCCATTGACAAAATAGTTGATTTCATATCTACCCGGTGCCAAGGTCACAGCGCCAGCGGTTGAAGTGCTTGCGGTTACATTGCTACCTTGCGAACTTGTGAGAGTAACAGGGATAATGGAATTAACAGGGACTGTTCCGCCTAGGTTGTTTTCAAAAAAGCCAAACGAAGGTAAAACAACAGGATTAACCACACTATTATTGTTGTCACAATCTCCAAAAACAAAGATTGGGCGAGGAGTGTTAGGGCAACAAAAATTGCCACATCTAGTAAAACAAGTCATATTTTTCTCCTTTTTGACGAGATGTTCGTCATTACAATTTATTAAAAAAAGTGAAATTATGTTAATCTATGGTTTAACTTATATAATCTTTATGTGTTTTTAGGACATGATATATTTTCTTATCTATAATTTTTTCTGAAAAAATTTTTAGCCTGTCATCAGTAACTATATAATTTTTTAAAATTCTTGTTTGCAAAAGTTCGTTGATTTTAATAATATCGCCTTTAAAATGTTTATAGTCGGTTGTCAAGCTTATTAAAAAACAGATAGGAGTTAAAATTATATAACAAGGAAAGATAAGCCAGAACCACGGCCAATATTTTAACTCGCCTGCATTGGCACCCACAGGCACATATTTAAAGAAACTTGGGCAGAACATTCCTAAAAATTCTCCAATACCTCCACTTGGCCCCCAAATCATTGAAGAGTTTTTATAGTTTATATCAAAGAAGTTGTCATTTCGTAACGGTATGAAGCCAAGTTCTGCTTGAAGAACTTGATTTAATATGATAAACCCCATAACGACAAGGAGATATGTAGGAACAAATAAGACGCGTCTATAATTCAAGGTGTGCAATTTAAAGACAACCATAAGTAATGGCACTGCCCAAAGCATTGTATGGTGATAATAGAACCTAATAATATCCAACCATTCTGATGCTTGATTAACCTTTTCCATAGGCTCCATTGGATATAGTATAGAAATTAATCCACTTAACACACCTATATAGAACATATAGTCTTTCCATCCTTTGTTTTTTGATAAAAAAATAAAAGGAAATAGAAATATGTTTGCTCCACAAATATTGATGAACCAAATGTCGCGATATAGTCTATTTATATCGGTGGAATAAGGAGGTATAAAAATTTTTAAAAAGTGCAAAATAAGTCCAAATATAAGCAAGGAAAGTAAAACTATAAATTGAGTTTTTTTTGAACGGTTTTTTAAAATAAAATATAAGCCTACAACAAGTCCAATACAAACAAAGAGCATTAAAAAATACCAGCCATTAAACAATTTTATATTCATAAAAGTCCTCTTTATGCTATTATAACATATCTATTTAAATATTTAAAGAATTTTAACAATTTTTATGAAATATTTGATTTTAATTTCAAATATTGCTATAATGAAAAAATAAAGGAGATTATTATGAGTTTTTCTGATTGGATAAATAGCAGTTATCCAAATCCTAGCGTTGATGGGCAGTGGGGACTATTACATATTTTAACCATAGTGTTTTGTGTAGGAATTATAGTGGCAATTGCTTTAATATTTAGGAAGAAAAGTTTGAAAGTCAGAAAAATAATTCTTTGGATTTTAGTTGGATTTATATTACTATTTGAAATTGCAAGAAGAATAATAAATTTGGTCAAGCTTGGCGGGAGTGGAACTATCAATGATTATTTATATACGCTCTTGCCTCGTCCGTGGTGCGCAATTGCTTGTTGGTCAATAATTATCTCCGCAATCTTTAACAAGAGATTTCTTTATAATTTTTCTTCAATGACAGCTCTTTTATGCGCACTCATCTTTTTTGCATATCCGTCAGTAGGCTTCAACAATAAATATATTTTATTTGAAAATTTATATTCTATTGGTACTCATTCATTGCTTTTAATAACATCAATTAGCTTAATAACCTTAAAGTTTACAAAGTTTGAATATAGAAACATTTGGAAGGAGACTATTTGCTATGTTGTCATCTTGATGTATGTATTTTTAGAAATTTATGGATTAAAAATAGAAGGCGATCCAATGTACTTTATGCCAGATAATGACGTTATGGAAATTTTTGGTGTGGGATATTCGGCTTATTTAGCCATATATATAATTTTCATTTTGGTTTATTTTAACATATTTTATCTAATAGATGATAGGAAAATCTTTAAGAAGGATAAAAATGATAAAAATGATAAAAGTTATGATATAATTAAAAAAGTTGTAAATGCAAAAAGCTAAATAAAAAGATTATCGACAATATAACGTAGAATAATATAAAAAATAAAAGCTAGCGAAAATTTTACTTTCCCTAGCTTTGTTTTTTTTGAAATCTACTTAATTTCGATGCGATTTTTATTTGGTAGCTTCTTTTCTTTTGGTAAGTTAATTGACAGAATGCCATTTTCAAGATGAGCATCTATATCACTCTCGTTAACATCGCCAACATAGAACTTTCTTGAGAATTCGCCGTAGCTTCTTTCACGCCTAATGAAATTACCTTTCTTATCCTTTTCGTCATGGCTATGCTCACGCTTAGCAGAAATTGTCAAGTAGCCATCTTCTAGGTCAACATGAACATCTTCTTTTTTAAATCCTGGCAAATCTACAGTTAGTTCGTAGTTGTTTTCCGTCTCCTTAACATCTGTTCTCATAAGGTCATGATGTTTTCTACCATAGCCTATGTCGAAGAATGGGAAGCCGAAGAAATCGTCATCATCTCCCCTAAGTAACAAATCAAATTTATCATTTTTCATATAATACCTCCTCTATTGTATTATTACGATTTGGGCATTTGTTAAACAACTTTTTATTAAGCTGTCATCAAACAAAACTTTCGATATTTAAGTTTTTTGCCCTTATCATCTAATACATTCACAATTATATACCTACTCTGCTAGCAAAGTCAACTAAAAAGTGCTAATTTTTTAAAAATTTTTTATCTTCAAAAATTATTAATGCATTTTAAAAAATTCAATTGAATAAACGAAATTTATGCTTTGGCTATATTTAAAAATATTTAATTAATTTTAAAATATGTTTGCTTTTTTGATTTGTTTTATATTAAACTATTTATATCGTGAAAGGGAGGAGATAAATGGATCTTTTTGAGAAATGCTATACAAAACAAAAATATGATCTTGCAAAGGAACTTGGAGTATATCCATATTTTCATAAATTATATTCTGGGCAAGATGTTGTGGTTAATATGGAAGGCAAGCGAACAATTATGCTTGGCTCGAACAACTACTTAGGATTAACTAACCACCCAAAGGTTATTGAGGCAGGCGTTAAAGCACTAGAAAAATATGGCAGTGGCTGTTCAGGCTCTCGTTTCTTGAATGGAACGCTTGACTTGCACTTAAAGTTAGAAGCGGAGCTTGCCGAATTCTTGCATAAGGAGGCAGTTGTCACTTTTTCAACAGGTTTTCAAAGCAATTTGGGAATAATTAGTGCGTTGGTAGGTAGAAATGACTATGTTGTGTGCGACAAGGAAAATCATGCCAGCATCTATGACGGAATAAAACTAAGCTATGGAAAGATGCTTCGCTATAACCATGGTGATATGGAGGACTTGGAGAAGAAACTCGCTTTCGTGCCTGAAACTTCCGGAATACTAATCGTCACCGATGGTGTTTTCAGTATGAGCGGAGATATTTGCAAATTGCCAGAAATCGTTAAACTTGCCAAAAAGTATGGGGCAAGAATTATGATTGATGACGCTCATGGACTTGGTGTTATCGGCGAAGGCGGAAGAGGAACGGCAAGCTATTTTGGGCTTGAAGATGAGGTTGACATCTACATGGGCACTTTTTCAAAGTCGCTGGCTAGCCTTGGTGGCTACATGGCGGCAAAAAAGGAAGTTGTGGAGTATGTTAAACACGCATCACGTCCATACATCTTCTCAGCAAGCATCACGCCAGCCTCAGTTGCCTGTGCAAATGCAGCCCTTGATGTTTTAAAGGCTGAACCAGAAAGAGTTAAGCATCTTGCTGACATCAGTGACTATATGAGAAAGGGTTTGAAGGCAGAGGGTATTGCAATTATTGAAAGCAAGACGCCAATCATTCCTATCTATACTTATGAGGATGAAAAGACCTTTGTTGCTTGCAAACTACTGTTAGATAGAGGTGTCTATGTCAATCCTGTTGTTTCACCTGCAACACCTGTCGGGCAAAGCTTACTACGCACAAGTTACACCGCCAACCACACAGAGGAGATATTGGACGAAGCAATAGGCAAAATCAAAGAAGTGCTTGACATTTTAAAAGACTATAAATCAAAATTTTAATAAGTTGTGGATAAATTAGAATAAAAAAAACAAAAAAATTTAAAAATATTGATTTAAAATTTTATTAAGAAGATAAAAATGTGGATAATATCAAAGAAAACTTGCAGATTTATCCACTTTTTTTGAAAAATTGTTGACAAAATCTTTCTTATGTGATATCATAAGAAAGCATTTGGGGGTGTGGCTCAGTTGGCTAGAGCATCTGCCTTGCAAGCAGAGGGTCATCGGTTCGAATCCGATCATCTCCACCAATTGTATATTAGGCATACAACAAACACAATATGTTGTATGTCTTTTTTTATGTTTTTAATAAAATTTCAAAAAAGTGGAACTAAATTGGAACTAAATTGGTTCGGGTCTAGCCCTATTTTACGAAGGTTTAGAACTTTGTAAAATATAAATTTTGATAAAGTTTCTCAATCTTTTCCTTAGAAACGCCAATCTCAATATGTGTATAAATGCGATCAGTGGTGATTGTTGTCGAGTGTCCCATAATGTGCTTTCTAAAATCAACTGGGATTTTTAAATACACCATATTTGTGGCACAGGTATGGCGTAAACAGTTAAGAGTCAAGTCGGGCGAGCCTATTTTTTCAAAAATAGCTTTTGCTTCTCTTGAATAGAAGTCGGCCGTGTGCTGGAAGCCTGCACCGAGCTTATCAAGTAGTTTTATGAAAGCGTCAGTCACTTTAATTCGTCTTGGAGCATTTAAAGTTTTCGTGCCATTCACAAAAAGTGTTTTATTTTTTCTATCAAGGTCGGAAGGCTTATACCTTCTTGCTTCTTCACGGCGTGCTGATGTAATTAAACAAAACAAGAAGAATATGTAAGTGTCAGCTGGCAATTTTTTCGCCTCGGCCAAAAATTTAACTTGCTCATCGTAAGTTAAGGCCCGGCGTATGCCATAATGAACATCTGGAACTTCCAAAATCTCTGCGATATCGAGTTTAATTAACTGAAGAGCGTAAGCTTTTCGACAAATCGCACAAATTTTATTATATAGCTTTAAAGCTGTAGTAGGTTTTTCATCGACAAGCTCATTGATAAAGTTTTGAAAGTCCTCTGGTTTTATTTTTGAAATTTGCTTGTTAAAAAATTTATCAAAATATTTAAAAGTACCTGTCCATTCTTCAATGGTGCGTTTACTTACTTTTCTTCTTCTATATGTTTCAAAAAATTTTTTTGCAAAATCATTGAATTTTATTGTCTCAGCAACAAGCTTTTCAGTGCCTTTTGTTTTTAAACGTTTTTCAAAATCACGTTTATATTCAATAACTTTTGTTTTTAATTTATTTGAGTAGGAATATTCTTTTCCTTCAATTTTTTTGCGGAATTGCCAAACTCCGCTTTTTGTTAATCTTATATTTTTCATATCGTCCTCCTCATTTTTAGAAGGACTTGTTCCGTTTAACACCACAATTTTTTTCTCTTCCTGGTGTTTTTCTCTGCCTACCTTGATTAAGTCGCAGGCGAGTATGTATTTAGCAATATCAATTATTTTGTGAAGTCCGTCATAAACTTCACGGTGAAATTCCATATCGTCCATTTAAACTTCTCCTTTAAGAAAAGTTTAAATCCAGACGATTTATTTTTCAATACTATTATTTTTTGTTGGTTTATTAATTGCTTTGCCAACAAAATAAAGTAGCGTGATTAAAACTGCTATTAATATAACGGCCACACAGACTAGAATCACCAATTTATCTTTTGCCCATGAATAAAGTGATTCTGAGGTAAGATTCAACCTTTCTATTAGCTCGCTAAAACGATTTATTACATCGTCTTTATTATTAACTATTTGCCATAAATCTCCTAGGCTTACCTGCCAAAACAGATAAGGTAGTCCCACGAAAGCGAAAGATGTTGTTAAAATTGTGAATAAATAACACAATGTTTGAACGGTTGTTTTTCCTTGACTAGTCATAGTTTCTCCTACCATGGGCGAACAGGCTTGACCTGTTCATAAGGAATTTTGAGCATATCCGATAGGTAGCCAATAACAATTAAGCCTTGTTCATCATTAAGCTTTTGGATAAGTTCCACAAGCTTTTTTTGAACAGATGTTAAGCTGTCAAAATAGACAATGTCACTTGATTGATGACCGATAAGGTAGTCAACCGAGCAATTAAAATAGTCGGCAACTTTAATAAGTGTTGAATAATCCATCTCTCTAGTATTGCTCTCATATCCCCAGTAAGTAGTAAGTTTCATATCGAGTTGTTTTGCTATTTCACTTTGACTAAGTCCAGCACTTAATCTTAATTTTTTTAAATTCATAAGAAACCTCCCAAGCAAATTATTTCATATTTCTAAAATTTTTTTCGCAAATTGCGTAAAATCGCTTGACTTTTCGCAAAATGCAAATTAAAATAAAAACATAATTCACAAATTGCGAATAAATTAGAGGGAGGAAAATATGCAAAAATTAACAATGAAAGACGGAAATTGGCAAAAATACATAGACTTTTGCCAAAAACATGGCTTAATAGCCAAAGAATACAAAAATTTATTGAGATTCCAATCCGAGGTTAAAGAGGCAGGTGCAAAATGACAAGCACCTTGTCCTATGGCCACGGATTTTTTAGTATCAAATTCAAAGATATTAACGGAAAAGACGCCGTGGTTATTGAAAAAAATGAAATTGAGGCACGCAAGCTTTACACAATTTTAAGAAAAGTGACAGAAGCAAAACTTTTTAAACACACCAGCAGTGGTCGCTCAGAATTAGTAGCATAAAAGTCGATAAAACGGAGGTTAAAAGTGGCATATTTTGCAGTGATTCCAAATCCAGTCATGGCATCAAAAAAGATAAGTGATAGTGAGAAGGTGCTTTATGCCCGCCTATCTTCAAAGCTCAATGAAGAAGGCTACTGCGACCTGCCGGATAGCAAACTTGCTGAAATTACAGGCGTAGATGAGCGGACTGTCAGACGCCGGCTTGAAAATCTTGAAAAGAACGATTTTATCACTAGAATCTATAACCGCAAGTTAAGCAAAAGAAGAATATACCTCAAAAGCTACACTCCTCAGTTCTTAGATGAAAAACTGCCTGAGCAAAACCTTGAAGATATCATGAAGTTTAAAGAAGCCTTTCCAGAGCGAAAAATAGACCTAAATATTTTACCGAGCTACATTGATATGGACTTGATGATAAGAAAAATTAAAGCTAAAAAGTTTTTAAGAGAGGCCTCAAATATGAGCTTGGCCAGCTGTGTAAGAGCTTACTATCAAATTATCTCAAAAAATGGTTACGAAGATGCTGAGAGGATAAAACGCAAGGTACACGGGCATGACGAATATGACGACTGGACGCCTGAGCAATTTAATGCTCTTTATCAAAACATAGACGAAATTGAAATCTAAAGGAGATGGGGTATGAGAATATTAACAAATGACGTTTTTGAAGAAAAAATAACAGGTGTGGTTGTCCAGGCTGAAGAAAACTCAACTAAAATTACAGCAAGACCAAAGATTGAAGAGCTTAAAGTTATGATAAAAGACCAAGGCTGGCCGGTGCTCCTTGTTAAACAAAAAATCAACAATAAAGATATCTACACTCATCTTGATTTATATTCACTGCTAAACTTCATAGAAGCATTCAAAAGAGAGTCGTTATGAAAGGAATAATCATTTTTATAATCATCGCAGTTGTATGTCCAAGTTTAATAACCAGTGCGGTGTATTTAATAAACTTTATAGCAAGTTTAGTTTAAAAGGAGAAAAAATGGCAAAGAAAAAGAATAAAACGTTATTAAACATTTTCAATATTTTTGTGATTTTAATAACAATGGTGGCTGTGACCTTTATAGCTGTATATATCTACTATGTAATCACCGATAAAGGCTTATTCACAAAATCTACATCAACATACGTGGCATCATATACTGACCCACAGACCGGTGAAAATGTAAATGCTATGTCAGTTCAATATTTTCAAAATTACAACAATACCGGGAAAGAGGTAGTTGAATTGAGAATAAATGGCTATTCAGACCAAACGATGCAGGCAATCTATGGGCGTGGTTATCAATTAGTTACCGACGAAAATGGCACAGAGCTTTACTACTGTGACACCTATGACGGCGTGAGCTGGTCGTCGATGCACCCGTATGATGACACGAATGATGAGGGGCAATCTAGAAACTTCTACTATGTATCTATAAACGATGAGCTCTATGCTATTCGCCTAGATGGTTCATACACAAAGAAGACGTATGAGTATCATAAACTTTTAGGGAGCATCTTCAGCTATGTAATTGTTTCTGCTCAAACGGGGAACTGGGGACTTGAAGGAACAGAAACCATTTACTACACAATGGAAGATTTACTACTTCACTTTAAAGATTTAATAAGAAGCCTATCCTATGGCACTGGTGATTTTGAGTTACCTGTTGTTGACCTTGGTGACTTTATTCACGTCTATGAAGTTGACGATGATGGCACAGTTTCTGACACACCGATTGGGGAAGGCGGGCAGATAAATTCATATTTTTCAATTGATGTCCACTATGATAGACGTGGTATGACCTATGCTGAGCAGTCAATGTTTAAGAGCGTGGCCGGAGATTCCAACTACAATGTTACAGGAATTGATTTTGACGTAAACTACTGGCAGTCAAGAGTAGTTTACAATCTTGACGAAAGCGACTTCGATTATCGCTACTCCTCGGTCGATGAAGGCAACTATTACTTCCTATCTTCTTCTACAATCAATGAGATTAAAAGCTATGATAATCTTGAAATCAATATAACCTTCGATATTTCAAATATCGACACCGAAGAAAATATACTTGGCTTTGATTATTATGCCTTGAATGGAATAGAGGTTGAGAACTTAACTATCACAAGTGATACACCTGTTGACTTTACTCTTTTAAACGGTGCGTTAGATGGAACAGGTATCGAGAAAATCAACACAAGCAACGTGAATATTATCAATCTTTCTGGAATGGAGGTAGCGTAAATGAAGTGGTGGGGTTATTTAATCTGTGGAGTTTTAATAATAGCTGGCTTCTTCTGCGGAATGAATCTATTTAATGTCTGGTCGAGAACTTCGAGCGTAGAAGGCTCTCCAACAACAATCGAGACTGAGAACGATTATTCAATCGTGGCTAAGTTTGACTGTGGGACACTTGCACTTGAGACAGATGACAATTCAAATTATAGTGGAGTGTTAAGCTTTGGAGCTGTTGATTTTGATGGCACTGAAAAAGAGTACATTCTTTTAATCAATGACAATTTAATTTCAGATGTAACTTTCTATCCTGGCCGTGTCGATGTTAATTACACAATGAATTTTTACAACACCTCTGGAGAATTAGCTAGTACTCTTGATTTAAATATTGATATTGAGTTCTATGACAGCAACACAGCTTTAACTTTCAAGATGACTAACGAGGACAGTTCTTACGCTTACTTTACTCAATATTTAAACTATAACGGGTTGATTATAAAAATTTGTGAAAGAGGTGGTGAAGTATGAGCCAAAGAACAAAAACTATAATAATCTCAATAGTCGTATGCATCGTTCTAGCTGGCGTTGGCATAGGCCTTTACTGTGCCTGGCCGGCAATAGCTGGAACAATTACAGGCAATGCTTACTATACCTATGAAGATGTCCAAAACGCATACGATGATGGCTACACAGATGGCATAAGGAATGAAGAAGAGCTGACCGCTCAAATTGATTATTATAAAGCCGAGGTTGATAAATATATTGTAAATTTACAAGAGGCTCAAACAAAAATTGAGAATCTAGAAAAGAATTTACAAGATGCTATTAATTCTGGGAATGCCGACAAAGAAACTATCGCTGGACTTCAAGAGGATTTGGCAGAAGCTCAGGCCGAATTAGCTTCCAAGCAAGAGCAAATCGAGGAGCTTCAAGATGATATCAAGTTTTATGAAGAACTCCTAGAAGCTTATGAGGACAGCGACAAACTTCGAGTAACTTTTACAATGGTCGATAACGGCAAAGAGCGTAACTATGATGTTTTAGTTGTCGAACCGAACAGCTATTTAACAGCAGTTGTTACTCCTGATAGAGCCGACTTTGAGGGCTGGTCACTGACGAAAGGTGGAGAACTCATAGATAACTTAACCACTGTGCAAGTGACTGAGAATATGACAATCTATGGTATGTGCACTAACACCGTCACCTTTATGATAAATGATGAAGAATACAGCACGCAAGAGGTGAGCTATAACAAATATGCTACTGATGTCGAAGTATCTCTTGCTGGATACACCTTCAACGGTTGGTCGCTCACTGAGGACGGAGAAACTATTACACTTAGTACAACACCTATAATAAAAGACACAACTTTCTATGCACAATGTAATCAAAAAAATATATCTTTTGAGCCTTATTCCTGGAATGGTCTTACTGAATTCAATGGAGATTGTGTTTGGACAGATGGTCAAAATGTTTATTATTCAAACAACCTAGAACAATATGTTCTAAATAAAGAAACATCTACATGGGAAGAAAAAATTTGGAATGGAAGTATGACTTATCCAGTGGGATGCGAGATATGGACAGATGGTCAAAGCTTTTATTGTGAAGAAAGTTATGTATTAAATGATAAAACTTATTATAACCACTATGTTTTAAATAAAAACACATCAACCTGGGAACCAACAGTGTTTTATGGTTTAGATAATGTAAGCAGTTTTGCAGGGAATTCTGTCTGGACAGACGGTCAAAAAACTTATTATTCATATTATGAAGAGCAATATGTTTTAAATAAAGAAACTTCTACATGGGAAGAAAAAATTTGGAATGGTTTTACAGATTTTCAAGGTGCTAGTGTTTGGACAGATGGTCAAAACATTTATTGCTCTGAAAGTGAAGCCAATCAGTATGTTTTGAATATAGAAACATCTACATGGGAAGAAAAAATATGGATATTTGAGGAAGATACTTTTTATATTAATAAAACATGGACAGATGGTCAAGATATTTTCTCATTTAAAAATGAAATAGATGGGATTGATTGTTATGTGCTAGAAAAAGGTACATGGAAATTTTTCTTAAATTTAAATTTAGAAGATGCTCAATATAATTTTTCTCCTGTTTATATATGGACAGACGGAACTAATTACTTTTATTCACATCTAAGTGACCAATTTATATTAAAAATTTAAACGGAGGTGGAATATGAAAAAAGGAATTTTAAAAGCATTAGGAATAACGGCACTTATAGCTGTGAGTGCGGTAGGAGGCCTAGCCCTCGGTGCAGAAATCTCAAATGGTTTTGAGGCTACATATTCTGAGAGTGCCTATGAAGATTATGGAGATAAACAGCATCAAGCCGGGTATAAAGCTGGAAAAGAAGAAGGACTTCAAGAGGGCTTTGAAAATGGCTTTGAGGCTGGACAAATATATCGTGACCCTGAAAAAACTTATCTTGAAGATGTGTTTAATGGGTACAATGTTAATATTGTTAAAATTGATGATCAAATATTTTTATCTAGTGATTCTTCTGATTTATTAGGTTTATATAAACTTAATTCAGATGGTTCAGTTACGCAGATTTATAATTCTGGATATGATTGGGAATATTTTTATAAAGTAAAAAATGGCAATATTATTATAAGTGGTCAAAGTTCAGAATGTGGTGTTTTAATATATGATGTTAATTTAGGCAATGTCTATTTATCTTATGAATCTGGTCGTGGCTGGGGAAATTTTTTTGAGACAATAGATGGTAATGTTCTAATTACAAATGCCAAGAATTTGCCTACAAATCGTTCTGCTGAAGGGTTATTGTTATATGATATTCAGACAAATTCTATTTCTCAAGTTATTGATACTGGTTGTGCTTGGAAAAATTTCTTCGGTTTGTCTAATGGCAATGTGTTAGTAGGCAATGGCAGTTCTGCAGAAAAGTCTGGACTTGTTTTATATGATATAAATACAAGAACTGCAACTCAAATATATTTTTCTGGTTATTATTGGGAATATTTTTTTGAATTTTCTAATGGAAATGTTTTAATTGTCTCATCTAATTCAAGTGATAGTAAGTTGTTGCTTTTTAATACTTTTACAAATGAAATTTCCTCAATTGATTCAGAATCTTCTTATAGTATTGCTTATCAAATAAAAAATGATAATGTTATTCTTTCAGGTCGAAGATCTTCACATGTAGGTTTATATATTTATGATTATAATTCTAATATTGTTGATGTTTTATATAATGATGGTTATTATTGGGACACCTTCGTTCCAGACGAAAACGGTGTAACAATTTCTTCAAGTGTAAACACAGCACAAGGCTCACTTTACTATGACTTTACAACCGGTTCTGTGACTCCAGTAACAAAAGAAGAAAACTCGTATGAAAATTTAACTATGCCATATTCTGAATTTAAAGCTAAAATGGTTGATGATGATTTTTATATCTTTAATTCTGAAGATAAAACTCAATTCAATCAAGTGGTGACAACTTATAATTTACTAGATTCAATTGCTTTTAGAAAAACAGCAATTGAAGAAAACGGCAATAAAAAATCTACTTATGAAATTTATTGTTTTTACGGTACTGAAGAAGAAGCTAAAGCTGTAAATATGTGGACTTATAATTATGACCAGTCAGTAGCAGATTCATTATTTGGAGCTGGCGAAAATTCTGAATTTACAGAAGTAAATGCAAAAATCATGCTTGAAGGAATTTTTACTATGTTTTTAAACGGCCAAGATATAAATATTGAAGCCTATGACGGTAGTTCTCTTTTACTTTTTGACGTAAGCGAAATTGAAGAAGCTTTAAGTGTAAATTTATAAAAAAGCGATGGTGGGGACTTTTCAAAACTACCCACCACCAAGTGAGCCAAATTCTTTTATATCTATCCATATAAAAAAAGAATAATCTCCAAGTTTTAAAGAGGCTCACTACCAAAGATATGATGTCAAACTTTTGACCTCTCATATCTTACCAAGGCGGGCGAAAAAACATGATTATCCTCCTTTTCTTATTTTAAAATCATAAAAAGCATATTTAAATTCAATCACCCGCTTACCATTAAAAGTCGAGTTAACTAAAAAAATCTATTTAAAAGGAGAAACGCTATGGCAAATAAAAAAGACAAAGTGAATGGCTGGAAGGTGGCCTGCTTAACGGCCGGTGCTCTTGCTGTAACAGGACTAGCTGTATGGGGTGGCTTTGAAATCGCAGATGCGGTTAAAGCTAACCAATCGCAGGAAGAAGAGGAAGTGCAAACACCTGAGACACCAACCGATGAAGAGCAAGATACCGAGCTTGAAGTCGGCGGTGCAACCATCACAAACTTCCACGAGCTTTGCGAACAGTACTTATAAAAAAACAAAACTGGATAATAACCAATTTCTAACCCTAAACCTTTGGTATGGTAATAAAAAAAGCGGACTCTCTCAATCCACTTTCTATACATAGTATATCAATTTTTAAAATTTAAGTCAAATAAAATGAGGTGAATATGAAAATTTATAGTAAAAGTCACGAAAGAGCTTTAAGCTTGATTGACAATATGAACAAAACGACCAAAGAACACATGAAATACCTTAAAAAGCAGGAAAGAAAACCAACTGATTCTGATAAAGTTTTTGTTAGAAAGGATTCAAGCTTTAATAAAAAAGAGGACGAACTATATAAAAAGTATTATGATCAAATGCACAAAGATTTTGGGAATATCAAGCTTAAAGATTTTAAAGATTACAAAGATGGCTTTGTGGACAAGCATTTTGCGAATAAAATGTATAGATATAAGGCGTCTAAAAGGTGAGGTGAAAAATGGGAATTGAACAATCACAAAGGAATCTAGAAAATAGAATGAGAAGAATAAAACAAGGTCATTTTTATTCTGTAAATTCTATAAGAGCAAGGGGCCATAAGGGCGAGGTTACAAAAAAGAATAAAAATGGAAGAATAGAAACAGTTGTTATAACACATGCAGAATTTACGCGTGGGCAAAGAAATATTCCATTAGAAGAAAATCCAGAGCAAGGGAAAAGCGACAAAGCTTACATAGTTAGAGAAAAAGAAGTTGTCACAGCAAACCAGTTAGGTAAGCATCATAGTAATGTTAAAGTTAAAAATAAAGTAGATAAATCAAAAATCAGGCATGTTGGGAAAAAATAAAAAAAGATGGAATGATTGGAACTTAATCCACCTTTATTAACCATCTTCATTAATATTATACACAATATTAATCAAAAAATCAATAGTTAGGAGCTAAAAAAATGAAAAAATCGCATTTGTTTGTCAAAAAGAAGAGGTTTGACAACATAAAAGTCCAAATAGAGCTTTCTTTTAAAGATAAGGTTAAAGTGATTGATGATTTCATTTCATGGTGTGCCGAAAATAACAACGATGCAAACTATGTAGGTTCCTACCTTGCTTATAGAAGAAAATTAGAGCGAGAAGAATTAAAATTCAAATAAAAGGTGAAATATGTTTGGAAAAGATAAAAAAACGGTAAAGAAAGTAAAGACTAACTCTATGAAGGTTGTCCAATCTAAGGCTAAATCAGCGGACAAGCTTTCAAGAGAGCTAAAAAGTTTAAACACGCACAAAGAGTTAAAAGTTGGTAGGCAATATGTCGCAAAAAATAAGGACGGCACATACACAGTGAGGACACCATACAAAGGCACGAATACATATTCCCACAACTGGAACGCAAGCTCTATAACGAACAGCCTCACAAAGTCTGACTATTTTGAAGATGTTAAAAGGAACTTAAAGCCTAGGCAATACTCAATTCGTCGAACTCCTATAAGGAAAGTATCGAGTAAAACAAAAGGTAAGGCATGATAATACAGGTTACAGGCAAAACACGTGCCGGGAAAACATCACTTGTTACGGCTATGATTTTAAACGAGTTCATGAGATTTAGGAACGCACAATATCAAGCATCATGTAAATATACAAAGTTTGAGAATAAAAAATATGGCACGAATTTAACTTTACCACCACAACGCCATGTTGTTTCTGCTAACTTTGATATTTACCGCAAATTTCCATCTATGAAAAGCTATCCAATCTCCGGCTTTGAATTTGGTGTTCCGAACAAATATCAAAAAACGAAAAAACTTATACCTTATGGAGTGTATGCTTTTGACGAGTCAAATAGATACTGGGACTCAAAAGACACAAGAGGACTACCACCTTGGGTTACACAAGCTTTCGAGTGGAGCGGACATATTTTCCTTATCATATTTGTAATAACACAAAGATATATCCGTTTAAGTCCTGATATCAGAGGAATAGTTGATAAATTCATCTATATTGAGAAGTCTATCCACACATTTAAAGTAGGCAATAAAATAGTTAAATCTGACAAGTTCATTCCTGGTAAACTCATAAAGACGGAATGGTATGGCCGTGAGTTCCAGTATGAAGGCGAAATTGAGGTATATTTAAAACATACAGAAAATATAGATGTTGGACAACCATTCTACTATGTTTTTGAGGGTGATATTAGAAAGCACTACAATCCAAATGCATACGCCGTTAATATGGAAAATTTAGACAACGATTATAATTATTATGACTATGACGGAATAACTGAGCGGCCTGCTGAGTGGGATACTTGGAAGAAAAAAGTTAAAGAAGAATCTAAAGTAAAAGAGGAGGTGGGGTAATTGAATAGTAATCTATATGACGATTTTAGCGAAACAACTGAGCACTTCTATGATGAGCTTGGTAAACTCTCAGAGTGTGAAGCTTACTTTTCAAAGAAAGAATATAAACGTCTTAAGAACAAGATTATCACACTTCTTTTTGACAGCCTCGACACCTTATTTAGAAGAGAGAATATTACAAATAAGGTAGAGCGAAACGAACTTAAAAAAGAGCATAATGCCTATAAAGAGGAAAATAACGCAGGCTTTAGCCAAAAAGCTAAGAAGTTATTATTAACGCTTAAAAATGCTGTAAAAAGAACCAAAAAAGATGGTGGAACATCAAACATTCAACTAATCGAAGCGAGCAAGGTTGCAGGTCAATTGCCACCTTCACAGCAAGAAAAACTGTTGAAAAACGAGTTTATTGATGATAATGAAGGTGACAATGAAAACAGGCAGGAAACTGAAGAAAAATCTTAAGAATAGCTAAAAGGGGACACGTGACGAAGTCCGTGCCCTTTTGCTCTTAAGATTTTCAGTTTCCGTGTTAAAGTTTATATAAAAAATTATCCAATTATCCCGCAACGCACCGCTTACGCTACTGCGTTTGCAAATTTGCAAATGGTAAAAATTTAGAAAAAATTAAAAAAATTTTGGAGAAAAATCATGCAAAAAATTCATAAAATTGAAACAAAAAAACTAAAAGTCGAAGCCACAATTTTTAACCCATCAAAAGAAAATGAGGAAGAGCCTTACGACAAAATTGAATTTAATTTTTTAATGCCAGTAGATGAATTGACTAGGCTAAAAGAAGAAGGTATGTTCAGCATTTATTTTGAAAATGTTGAAAAAGGGCTTAAACGATGGCTAGAAGAGATGACACACTTTGAAGTATATATATCTTTTATAGAGGTGAAAAATGGCAGGATTGAGTCTTGAAAATCAAGTAAATTTAGATAAATATTTTTCAATATCCAAAATTAATCCAGAGCGAATGAGTGCCTATGGAATTAAATTAACGCCGGTGGAACTTCGAGAAAAAGCTAGACACAGTCCACCGTTTAAATTAATTCATACAGGGTCAACCACGCCTGGTAAATCCAAATTGACAAAGATATATAGATATGAAGATTTTAAAAGCTAGTCTAGCTAGCGTTTTTTATTGCAAAAAAGCCGGAAAAACTAGAAAAAAATTAAAAGCTGTGTATCTCATCGCATTTTAGGGGAGGTAAAAGGAGTAAAAAATTATGGAAACAGCAGAAGTAATATTAATATCATTCTTTATAGGGATTGTGGCCTTTTTTATAGGTGCTTGCGTAGGAATTGTAGTTGCTTCAGAGCAGGAAAGAAAGAAACAAAAAGAACGCATTAAAACAGCTATTGAAAATCAAATAGATGAAATTAAATATTTAAAAGTTGAAATTGAAAATCTAAAAGACGATATAGTTAAGGCTGATAAAAAAATTGAAAGACTAAACGAAGAAATAACTAAAGCAAGCAAGGAAACAATTATTTTAGAAAATGAAGTTAAGAGATTTAATAGAGAACTGAAGTATATAAAGCACTATCCAAATTCACATAAAAGGAGATAGTCAAATGAATAAACGAAAACACACTAAACAGGACTATATCAATGAAGTATTGAGACTGTGTAAAACTTTAACACAGTTAAAATATAATAGTGGTGACGATAAAGTTATTAAAAAGCTTATTGCTGAAAATATCGAGGCAATAGGTCGAATTGAGCGTGATAAAGCTCTTCAAAAAGAAATGGAAGGGAAAAGGCGAAAGCGAGCTTATAGAGGTGATTATGGAAGAGTCACTTAAATTTAAAGATATCATACAAGGTATTATGGACTATTACGGCTGGACACAAATCGAATTTGCTGATTTTTATAAAATTAGTCCAAGCCAAGTTTATAGATGGCTCAAAGGTCAATCACCACGAGCTGATACCTGCATGAAGTTTATAAATATCTATAACAGCTTAAAAACACCAAAAGCGGAGTAAATGTAAACTTGAAGTCGTTCCAGGTGAAAGCCCTGTTAATATAACCACTCTTAATATAAAATCTCAAGAAAGAGCACCAAGTGCCATGTATTTTTTATAATTTAAAATAAACAAACTAGAGTAAGGCTTGAGCCTTACTCTTTTTTATATTGAGCACCGGACAATTCTGCCCGGTGCACCGGACAAATTTGTCCGTCAACAAAAATAAAAAGAAGCAAAAACAAAAAATAATAATTATATTTACTTTTAATAAATAAAATAAAAATATAAATTGAGAGAATATAATAAATACACGCACGTAGGCGTATATGCGTGCACACGTATTATTTTTATATAATGTATTATATTAAATAAATTGCCCTACGGGCAGGCTGAGAAAAGGAAAAAAAGATAATACTTTTAATTATAAAAAGTGGAACTAAATTGGAACAAGTGCCTATTTTACGAATGTATAGCAATTTTTATCAGAACTTGCAAGCAGAGGGTCATCGGTTCGAATCCGATCATCTCCACCATATAAAACGCTCTTATCGAAACAAGAGCGTTTTTTAATTAAGAGTGAAAAGTGAAGGAACGCCGTTGGCGTTCAAGTGAAGAGTTGCGGATGATTTTAGAAAGTTTATATTGACTTTTTATGTAGTTTGCTTTATAATAATCATATAATTAAAAAATATAAAATTTGGTGGTGATTATGAATAAGGTTTTGATATTTACGCACGGAATAGATATTGATGGTTTTGGCGGTGCGATACTTGGCAAACTTGCATTTAAAAATCCAAAGATAATTTTTGCAGATAACTTTAATTTAGATGAGCTAATGATAAATACGCTAAAAAATGATGCTCCTTATGACGAGATTTATGTGACTGATCACTGTCCAAGCTACACACTTTGCGAGAAGATTGATTCTTCAAAAGCGTTATCTTCAGTTATAAAAGTATTTGACCACCACATTTCACGCAAAGGTAAAGAAGAGAACTTTGATTTTGTAAATTTGGTTGTGGAAAACGAGCATGGAAAACAAAGCGGAACATCGCTTTTTTATGAATATTTGGTAAAAACTGGAAGGTTAAAAAGAACGAATAGTCTTGATATGTTTACAAAATTGACAACGCTCTATGACACTTGGGAGTGGAAAAAAGATAAAGAATTAGGCACGCAAGCTTATCGATTAAACACCTTATTCCAAGCGGTTGGCAGAGATAAATATATTGAAATCGTTAGGGACATATTAGAGCGAAATCCAAATGAGTTTAAATTTTCAACCATAGAAAATAAAATCGTTGACGACTTTATCAATGATTTTAATGCTAAGATTGAGGGTTATATTACCAAAATAAAAATAGTTGATGTTGACGGCTTAAAAGTTGGATATGTTGAACTTGAAGATTTATATAAAAATGATATTGCTGAAGTTTTACGAAATAGAAATAATCCACTTAACATAGCATATCTAATGATGCCATTGAAAGATAGGGAAAGCGTTTCTTTAAGGAATATAGAGAATATAGACTTAGCAGATATTGCTAGTAAATTTGGAGGTGGCGGTCACAAAAGTGCGGCAAGTTTTCCAAAATCAAACGAAGAATTTAAACTTTTACAACAAGAAATTAAAGATAATTTATCAAGTCAAAAATAAGTCTTTGACAAGATTTTTGAAATATCGTATTATAATTTTGAAAAAAGGTGTAAATCTTTTTGTAAGGAGTGATTATGACAGAGCAACAATATTTAGCATACAAAAGAAGCAGGCTTTTGACCTATGCTGACCTTGATAAATTAAGCCCAAATGAAGTTGTTTTGGTGAGTAGAGTGGGTATTCAATCAACTTTTGCAATGGCTCAATTAAGATATAACCAAACAGGCGAGCAAGGCGAAAAATTGAAAAAGTTGGAAGGACTCAATTGGCATTTAAGAAAGTTGGATAAAGAGAAAAAACGACCTGTATATGGAATTGTGATGACAGTTGGAGAAATAAAAGATACTTTTTCGCAGGATGATTTGAAGGGTGCGGGTTTAATTAAAGTGCCAACTCAACAAAAAGACAATAAAGAACCAGTAAAAGAAGATATAAATCGATAAAGATTTAATGAGTGGAAGGAACAGTAGATAAATGCTGTTCTTTTTTATATAAATATGTTTTTTAAATTTTTAAAGAGACATTTTTTTGATATTACAAATCAATTTTGTGAGTTTAATGATTATTTACAAACTGAGTTTTTTAAACGTCTCAAACCAAAGTTCCTTTTTAAACGAAACATTTGCGGGGCTGGTGGAAGGAAGGTATATGGCGGAGATATTTGGAAAGAATTTTGTTGTTAGGCTATAGGAAGCTTTGCCGTTGCAAATGACTGCTTGAATTGACGGGTGTATTTTTAAAAGGTTCGATATATCATTTACTTTATCTATATTTTTAATTAGTTCATTATCACTTGAACCTTTAATTGTGGAAGAAGCGACAATATCCCAAAGTGCGATACAGTGAGTGAGCAGAAACGCTCTTTTGCCTTCCGTGTTTTCTGGCACTTTTTCGCCAAAATATTCTTCTAGCAACTTCCAAAATCTATTTTGCTTGTTGCCATAATAGAATTTTATCTCCCTACTTTTTACGCTTGGAAAACTTCCCAAGATTAAAACTTTGCTTTTGTTGTTGACAACTGGATTAAAACGATATTGCGTATTCATAATTCTCCTAAAATTTTTTATAAGGACAAAAATTACTTGATAAATTTTTAATGTAGTATTAAAATAATAGCAAGAAAAGGATTATAAGTCAAATCTAGGAGGCAAAAATGACAAAGGCAAAGGTATATTTCACAAAAGAGATAACAAGCGAGAGTTTGATTAGAATCTATGAGGCGTTAGGTAAGAAATTGCACGGCAAAATTGGCGTTAAGATTTCTACAGGCGAGCCGGGTGGACACAACTTTTTGAATCCAAAACTTATCGAGCCTTTGGTTAGAAAGCTTAATGGCACGATTGTTGAATGTTGCACAGCGTATGGCGGGAAGAGGCAAGATCCAAAGGAGCATTGGCAGGCAATTAAAGATCATGGCTTCTATGCGATTGCTCCATGCGACATTATGGACGAGTTTGGTGAAAAAACTATTCCTATTAAGGGCGGATTTCATTTAAGGGAAGATATTGTTGGTGAACATATTGACAATTATGACTCTTTCCTACTTCTTTCTCATTTCAAAGGTCACGCTATGGGTGGATTTGGTGGGGCATTAAAAAATATGTCCATCGGTATGGCTTCCACCAAGGGTAAACTCAACATACATTCAGCTGGGCAGTCATTAAATCAAGGCTATGTTTGGTCACACCTGCCAAAACAAGATGACTTTTTAGAATCTATGGCGGACGCTTGTAAGGGTGTAATCGACTATGTTGGCAAAGATAATCTTCTATACATTAGCGTAGCAAACAATCTTTCTGTCGATTGTGACTGCGACTCCAATCCAGCCACTCCAAAGATGAAAGACCTTGGTATCTTTGCTTCCGCTGACCCTGTGGCTTTAGACCAAGCGTGCTATGATGCTGTAATAAATTCTGATGATCCGGGCAAAGCTGATTTAATTGAAAGAATGAACTCCCGTCATGGAATACACACGGTGGAGGCGGGCTACGCTTTAAAACTTGGCGTACGTGACTACGAAATTATCGACATCGACGAGAAGTAAGATGAGCAAACTTCATATAGACTGCTCCTACGGTGTCAGCGGAGATATGCTAAACGGTGCGTTGCTTGATTTAGGAGCAAGTCAGTCGGAATTATTAAAGAAACTTGATAGTTTGAATTTAAAAGGCTATCATATCAAAATTGAAAGGGTGGAAAGTAGAAATGCCACCGATTTTGATGTAGTTTTAGCCACCGAAAACTTTGACCACGATATGCAATATCTCTATGGCAATCAACAAAATAGAATGCAAGAGTTTAAAGAAAAGCGCAATCTTGCAGGCATAAAAAAATTACTAAATAAAAACGCTGTTTTAAGTGAGAAAGACAAGAAGTTGGCACTTGAAATTTTTGATATAGTTGCCACAGCTGAAGCAAAGGCACATGGCGAAAGAAAGGAAGATATCATCTTTCATGAAAGCGGAGCAATGGACTCGATTATCGACATTGTAAGTTTCTCAGTTCTATTAAACGACCTTGCTCCAAGCGAGATTTTTGCTACCAATTTATGCGAAGGGCATGGCTTTATCAACACACGCAAAGGTAAAATGGCAATTCCAACGCCAGCTGTTAAAAATATTGCTTTAGATAAAAATTTGACACTTAAAAATGTGGATTTACCTTATGAGCTAATCACGCCGACAGGGCTTGCGTGTCTATCAGCAGTTGCCGAATTTAAAGAAGTAAAATTCACCGAGCTTCTAAAGATTGGGCATGGTTTAGGCAAACGTGACTACGGCACACCTGGCACACTCAAAATGGAATTTGTGAGATAAAGATTTTTAATGCTTTTTTAAAAAGAGGTAAGGCTTTTTTACGCTATAATCCTCACCAAGATTTATATTGAGCGATTTTGCTAGATTTGATAAAATGGTGAATTTATCCTCTTCTTTTTTATCTTTGATAGATGGATATTCTTCAATTTCTAAAAAGACTCCTAAATTTTCGACTTTTTGAAGAGTTAATGCAATATCGTCTTTTTTATAGACGATATTTTCGTTTATATAATCGCACCAACAAGTCATACCGACATTTGTAAAAATAATTTTGGCTTTTTCTTCATCATCTATTTTTAGTTTTGTTTTTATTTCATTTATCACGTTGCCGTTATTGTCGAGAGTTTTATTTTTATAGACAATATAAGTGTTAATCCCGCTATTACCATCTATTTTACGAATTATTAAAGATTGATTTAATAAATTTTTATAATCAACAGTCTTTAAATCGGACTTTTTTAAAGTAGTATAATATATGTCATGAATAACATACCTTTCATCAAAAACATAATCAAGGTTTTTTAGCATATTTATTACATGGGCTAAATCGTCTCTTACTTGGACACATATTTCTGTCATATCTTCCTCCTTTATAAAACATTTTTAATTTAAATAATAAATTTCACATTGTCTTTTTAAGTATAACATTGAAATTTAAAATTTGTCAAATACAAAAAATTATAGTAGTTTTATCTTAATATAACTATTTTTCTTGACAAGCGGATATAATAAAAATATAATTAAATTAAGAGTTTATAAGGAGAAGAAATGAAAAATCCTTCACTTGCGAAAATGGAATTTAATAATTTTGGCTTAAGACTTGGCAAGATATTTTTTAATCTCGCCATTTTTTTGTTAATTTTCTGTGTGTGTGGCATGGTATCACTGTTAAGCACCGCTTTTCTTTTTTTGGTTGGAGCTGTTGTTACGATACTCAGTATGGGAACAATTTTTGTCTATGCGCCAAACTTTTGGAATTCAATTATCGCAGGTATGAATGCCACGGCAAACTTTTTCAGCTTTGTTATAGGGAACGCATATATTTTTCTTTCAATCGTAATGGCATTATCCATAGCATCAATCGTCATTTTGGCACTTGATAGGCAGAACAAGCATATCCCAAGAATTGTGGTGGCCTCAATAGTCTTAGTTGTTGCCCTTCTCATGATGATTTTTGTTGCATCGGGGGTGATAGCATGAAAAAGTTGAGCGTTAAAATAACGGGCGTGCCTAAAAAAGTTCATTTATATACCTTAGTTGATGGGCAGATGATAAAGTTGAAGAAAAATCAGTTTGGTGCTTATGAGGGCGAGTTTGAAACAGAAAAAGAAAATGTTGCTGTCGAGGTGTTTAGAAGTTTAGAACTTTTGGGGAAACTATGGTGGCTTTATTCTCTTATCACCTTTATTGTCAGTGTTTTAGGTATCTTCGAGCCGTGGTATGATAGAAAATGTATCGCGTTAGAATGCAAATATGTGGTTAGCCTAAAAGAAACAAGTGAAATAAAGATAAATTTAAAACCTCTTTCAAAAGAAGGAAAGGCGGTTGATGTTGAATCGGACAGCGAGGTTATGGAAGTAAATAATGCATTTTATATTGACAAAAAAGCAAAACTTCGCTGGAGATTAATGCTTGCATTCAAGATAATAATCTGGATTGTGGCAATAATTCTTGCAATTTATTTTATTGCAATTAATATATAAAGGAGGGAATATGAAAGTTTATATCAAAAACAAAGTTTTTTCAATAGGTGGTGGCTCATCGGTTGTCAATGAAAATCAAGAGCCAGTCTATAACGTTAAGGGCAGGGTGTTCAGCATCACAAGAGTCAAATATGTCTGTGACCTAGAAGGGAAACGCCTTTTTAAAATAAGAAACAAGTGGTTCAATTTCTTTGTGCATAAAGCATATATCTACGATGCGAACAAGAAGAAAATTGCTACTGTTAAGGATAAATGGTTCAACACCAAAGGGGAATATTTTGTTTTAGGTTATAAAGACGAGATTAAGATACAAGGCAATTTCTTCGGCTTGACCTCACAGATTTTGAAAAACGGCGAAGTTGTTGGCACAATTCGTAGGCAAGTGTCAATCATAGCCGATGGCTTTGAGCTTGAAGCAAATGAAGAAGATATGCCATTTCTTGTCGCCCTAGTTATTGCAATTGATAACATAACTGATAAAAAATATAAAAAATTTATATGATTTAAAAGCATAGTAAATTTTCACTTTTGGAGATTACTACGGAGCATATAGGGCACTTGAAGATTTATATAGGGAAGGCAAGATTAGAGCGATAGGAATTTCTAACTTTTATCCAGATAGGGTTGTTGATATGTGTTTATTTGGCAGAGAGATTGTTCCAGCAGTAAATCAGATTGAGGTAAATCCGTTAAATCAAAGAGATGCCGACAAGGAAGTTATGGATAAATACGGAGTGAAAACTGAAGCTTGGGCTCCATTTGGCGAAGGTAGAAACAATATGTTCTCAAATCCAACACTCATGGAGATAGGCAAAAAATATCATAAGTCAGTGGCACAGGTTATCTTACGCTGGCTGATACAGAGAGGAATCATCGTTGTTTGCAAGTCAACGCATCTTGAGCGTATTCAAGAGAATTTCAGCGTTTTTGATTTTAAACTTTCAGATGATGATATGAAAAAAATCAAAGCACTCGACACGGAAAACAGCCTTTTCTTCAATCACCAAGATCCTAAGATGGTGGAGTGGTTTGACCAGATGGTTGGTATTCGTAGAAATCATAAATAATTAAAACAAAAAGAGTATCCTTAATGCTTTTTAATGGATACTCTTTTTAAATTTTTATGTAAAGAGCTTCTATACTTAAGCTCTTTCTCTATCATCATTTTTATTTTTCTGCTTTATCTCTTCTTTGCCCTCGCTCTTCTCTTCTTGTTTTCGTTGTTTTTCCGTTTGTTCTATCACAGTCTTAGCTGGAATACGTTTTGATAATTCTTTAATCTGGTTGTTATAGCGTTCAGCAACATCATTTAATGATTTAATATTATCTTTGTTCTCCGATAATTCACCCATAAGTTTATCTATTTTTCTTCCATGACGTTTTACAAATTTGCTAATAGCATCTTGTCTTTGAAGCTCTAGTTCGTCTTGCATTTTTTTAAGTTTTTGTGCCTGCTCTAAACCTTCCAATTGTGCCTCTTCTTCTAAAGCTTTCTGAGCGTCCTTCAAAATTTCAATTTTTATAAGCAAATCATTATTTTCTTTATTAAATTTTTCTATCAACTTGACTGCTTTAGTCTTTAATTCAGAGAACTTATCAAAGATGGACACATCTTCTTGTTTGTCGAATTCAGCTTTAAATCTATCTCTAAATTCCTCCATTTTTTCTTCATAGAAGCTTGCATCATTGACAAATTTTGCTATGCCAGAAAGTGGATTTAAATCATCGGCTAGCCCCATCGAAGTCACTTCTAATTTACCGGCTTGCACAGTGCTTTTTTCCACTCTTTCAAAATCTTTACCCTTAAAATATTTGGCGCAAACATTTGCTTCATAATCATTATCATTAGAACTTGCGTATCCTGGGAGTTTGGTATAAGGAAGTTTACTTTTGAAGTATTCTAATGAAATTTCCGCTCCATCAACGATTTCAGTAGAAGGAATCGCTTGCAACTGTTTGTTGTTAAGAATTGTCTGTAATTCGTCACGAGTTGAATCACATTTTTTTGCAAATTCGTTGACAACCCTATTTAACCCATCTTCTAGTGATTTAAGGCCGTATTCGTGGCATATCCTACTTAAATATTCAAGTTTAATGCCATTTACTGATCTTAAATTTACTAAGTCCTCTCGCAATCTATATGCTGAGGCTAAATTTGCATAAGTTTCATCGTTTCTTTCCTGTAACTTTTCAACTTCTGCCGTTTCTCTAGCTTCTTCTTTTGGTAAGAGTTCCTTTTCCTCAATCTCTTTCAGCATATCCGCATATAACCCTTTATTATAATCCAAAGATTCTTCTGCAGAGTCTAATACTTTTTTTAATGCTTCTAATATATCTGCCATGTTGTTTCTCCTTTTTGCTTTTACTAATATAGTTTTATTATAACCAAATATTTTTTTAAAGTCAAGAAATTAGTTACAAAGCCATATATTGTTGATTAAATAAAAAGAGGTTATTATGTAAAATTGAATTTGTTACATCAATAATTTGCTTGATTTACGATTTATTTTTAAGTAAAATATAATTGAGAGTTGAAAATGAAGATTTTGGAAAGAATAGTTTTAGCATCAAACAACAAACATAAAATAAAAGATTTTAAAGAGATGTTCGGCAAAGTTGAAGTGTTGGCTATGTCGGATATTGGCTTTTATGATGATATAGAAGAGACGGGGCAAACTTTTTATGAAAATGCCTTGATTAAAGCAAAAGCGGTATATGAATTTTTGAAGGATAAAAAGGAAAAAGCGATCGTAATTGCTGATGACAGCGGGCTCTGTGTAACGGCACTTGATGGACGGCCGGGAGTCTATTCAGCAAGATATGCCGGTAATCACGATGTTAAAGCCGCAAGAAAAAAGTTGCTAGATGAATTGGACGGCGTAAAAGATAGAAGTGCCTACTATGAATGCGTCTTAGTTGCCATTTTGCCAAGAGGAAAAATGATTTCGGCAGAGGGTAAAACTTATGGGCATATCACAGAAAGAGAATATGGCACAACCGATTTTGGCTTTGATAGATTATTTTTCTCAGATGATTTAAAAAAGCCATTTGGACTCGCTACTGATGAAGAGCGAAATAGCGTTTCTCACAGAGGTCGTGCATTAGCTAAACTCAAAGCTTTGTTAGAATTAGAAAAAGACAATTATAAATAAAGCGTAGTAAAAGTATAAAAAACCACATAAATAAATAAATAAAAAATAATAAAAAAATCTATTTTTTTAGATTTTTTTATTTTTTAAAGTAAAATTATTATTATCCCAAGAAAGATAATGGCAAGATAATATAATCGTTTTTTAAGTCCTTTTTCTTTAAAAATTAAACCGCCAATTAAAACGGAGACAATCACTCTTAGTTGCTTTAAGATAGAAACTATAGAGGCCTTGCTTTCAGGAGACATGAGGCCGGTGAAGAGGAATTGGTCAGCCAAGATCAAAACAAAGGCGACAGCATATATGTAGATGTTTTTCCAATCGCTTTTGGTGCAGATAAACTTTTTATTTTTAATACTTATTATGAAACAAATTAATATGAAAATCAAAGCATTAAACAGCATAAACCACCATTGCATTTGATTGGAGGTTATAGTCTGAAGAGCGAACTTGTCGATAATGCCTGATGCTTCGCTTAGCACACACGAGATAAGGAAAAAGGTCAAAATACGTTTATCTTTAGAGTTATTTCCATTCTTTCGTTGCAAGAAGAGATTTTTGTTGGGTTCATTTTTTAAAAGCAAAATTCCAGCACCGACAATAAAGACTCCAATAAATTGAATCCATGTTGCACTTTCTCCAAAAATCAACATACTTGCAAGGAAAGCTATTACAACTTTGATGGCGCTTATCGGTTGTAAGACGGAGAGGTAGTAATCTCTTATAGCGTAAAGTTCCAAAGCCCACGAAGTTGAAACAATGATTGATTTACCAAGTAGGATAAGTATATATTCCCAAGAGAGAGCTAAAGCTTCTGCATATTTATAAGATATTAAAAGAAAGCCGATTGCAGAGGATAGAGCAAGCACAAAAAACACATTGCTCTTCTGTACGGCTTGTTTACGAAAAATGATAAAAAAGCCCGTTAAAATACCATGAATACAGATAAATAAAATCCACATAATCGTGCGCTTTTAAAAGTACATAATAAGTATATCAATTTCTTTAAAAAAATCAAAACAAAATTTTAATTATATGTTTTGATTTTTTTAATTTATAGTAATTAAAAGGGCAAGATTAAAAATTTATTATTTTTTCTTTGGTTTATAATATAAAGCCCTTAAACTGTTTAGAACTGCAACAAGAGTTACACCTACATCGGCAAAAACGGCCAGCATCATACTTGCAACATCAACCAAGCTTAATACAAGAAAAGTTAACTTTACAACCGCCGAGATTATTATGTTTTCCCAGACGATTTTTCTTGTAAATTTTGAAATTTTTATTGCACGAGGTATTTTTTCGATATTGTCATCTCCAAGCACCACATCACTTGCCTCAATACTTGCAGGACTCCCATTTATCCCCATGCTTATTCCAACATCGGCAAGTGTCAAAGATGGTGCGTCATTAATTCCATCTCCAACATATCCAATAAAATTCTTTTTATCCTTTTTGCGTTCCTCAATTAAACAAAACTTATCTTGTGGTAAAAGCTCAGAGTGAACTTCGTCTATACCAAGTTTTTTTCCAACCGATTCCACTTTAAGTTTGTTGTCGCCAGAAAGGAGACACAGCTTTATGCCCATACTCTTAAGTTGCTGACAAGCATCTACTGCAGATGGCTTTATTGTGTCATTAAGATAGATTTTTCCAATAAGAACATCATTTTCGTAAATTTCAACAGAGATATTATGCTTTTTGTTTTTTCTGCCTACAAAATATTTGTTTTTATTATACTCATAATGCACACCTTCTCCGGCTACCTCTTTTACCTTTTTTACCTTTTCAAGTTTTTTAGTGTTCGCTTTTACAATGGATTTAGCAAGTGGGTGCAAAGAATATTGCTCGCCAAGACTTGCCAAGAAAATGATATCCTCTTCATTGTAATTTTCACTTAAACTTTCAACTTTTTGCACTTGAAATTCACCTGTTGTAATTGTTCCTGTCTTGTCAAAAGCTAGTAGATTAAGCTTACTTAAAGCGTCAAGATAGTTTGAACCTTTAATCAAAATTCCATTTTTTGAGGCGTTGCCAAGTCCAGAAAAGTAGGAGAGTGGCACAGAGATGGCAAAGGCACATGGACAGGAAACAACCAAAAGTTTTAAGGCACGATAGATTGATGTATCAAAATTTTTAGATATTGCCCAACCTATAGCAAGTGTAAGTATGGCGAGAATGATGATGCCAAGAGTGTACCAACGTGTGATTTTAGAGATAAAAGTTTCTGTTTTTGATTTTTTGTCTTGAGCATTTTCGATAAGATTCATGATTTTGCTGACAGTGCTGTTTTTATATTCCTCTGTAGTTTTAATATATAAAACACCGTCTAAGACAATACTACCTGATAAAATTTTTTCGTTTTTGGATATGGAAACAGGGACGCTTTCTCCGGTCAAACTTTGCATATCAAGAGTGGCATCTCCTTCGGTCACAACTCCGTCAATAGGCACTCTTTCACCGGGCTTAACAACAATTAAACTTCCCACTTGCACTTCATTTGGCGTCACTTCAATTTCTTCATTATCTTTGACAATAACAGCATATTCAGGTTGCAAGTTTGTTAATTTCTCAATAGATTTTCTAGATTTATCTACGGCCAGTTTTTCAAGAATTTTACCTATTGTATAGAGGAATATTACCATCAAGGCTTCCATATACTCACCGAGTGCGGCTGCTCCAACAATGGAGATTGTGATAAGCAAGTTTTCGTTGATAATGCCTTTAAATAAAAGTAAAATTGCTTTAATATAAGTTTTGTATCCAAGCATGATTGCACTAGCAACAAAAATTATCCAAAAAGCCCAAGTAGGCAAATTAACTAAGAGAGCTACAAGGCCAAGTGCTGTGCCAAGAACTAAAAGTATTAAATCAACTATAAAGTTTGTTTTGTTTTTATTATTCTTTTCTAAAATGATTTTAGCATTAGGCTCAACTTTTTTTGTCAAGGAGATAATTTCCTCTGTTGCTTTATTAACATCATTGCTTTCAAAAGAAAGTTTAGATTTAACAAAATTTATTTCTGCGTTATTTACGCCATCTATTTTGTTGATTTCATTTTGAAGGGATCTCGCACAATTTGGACAGTCCAAGCCTTCGATTTTAACAGTTTTCTTCATTTTTTGCCTCCAAAACGTGCGATTTGCTTATCTCAAAAACTTTGATAATATGACTGTCAGCTAAACTATAAAACACCTCTTTGCCTTGCTTTCTGCTTTTGATTAAATTCATTTCTTTTAAGTATCGAAGTTGATGAGAGGTTGCGGACTTTGTCATATTGATTAAAACAGAGATATCGCATACGCATAGTTCGCCTTCATACAATACATCTATAATTTTCATTCTGGTGCTATCTGATAAAGCTTTATAAAAATCTGCCATCAACAGCAAAGTCTCTTCATCTAGAACCCTCTTTTTGACCTTTTCGACCATATCATAATGTATTATTTCGCAATCACAATCCATAATATTTCTCCCTATAATTGAATAATTGTTCAATCGTATTATAGTTGAATGTTTGTTCAATTGTCAAATAATTTTATGAATTTTTTTATAAAAAGGTTATTTAATATTTAAAATATTTGAAAATTAGACAAAGAAAAAAAACAACCGCCTCTATCTTTTTTCATTATCTTTCTCTTTTTTATACAAGCAAAATCTTTCGACAACTTCAGCTAAATCATCGGTTAAATAATCGAATATTTGAGTTTCAAGGTCTTTAGGTAGCCCGTAAAATGCTTCAGCAATTCCTCCAGCAACAGTTGCCATGGTGTCTGCATCTCCACCCATTGAGATCGCTGTCTTTAGGCAATCTTCAAATGAATTTGAAATTAGAAAGCTATAAATTGATTGAGGAACTGAGCCTTGGCAAGTTTCATCGAACTTATAATTCTTGACCAAATCATCATAATCAAAATCAAGATTATAGTAGTTTTCTTCCACATATTTTTTTATTTCTTCTTTATTTTTTCCTCTTAGTGCTAACCAAATACAAACAGCAGCGGCTTCTGCACCTTTAATTCCCTCTGGGTGATTGTGGGTGACATCTGTAACCATTCTTGACAGAGTTTTTACTTCATCTAAGGATTTTGCAAAATAGGCGACAGGACTGACTCTCATTGCACTTCCATTGCCAAAAGAATTATAGGGTTCGGCAGAAGAAGATCTAAGCCACTGACTAAATTTAACTCCATAGCCAGCGTATGGGTATCTTTCGCCAAAAGCTTTCATATTTTTGATAACATTTTCTCGTAGATTTGAATAATCGCCATCACAATCAAGTAGAGCTTTGCAAACAGCAACACTCATCACTGTGTCATCTGTAAATCTACTTCCAGCAGAAAAATATCCCAGCGTCAATTCACCGTCTTTATTAAAATATTTATTTTCAACAAAAAGCGGAAAGTTTTTATTTTTAACCGGGTGAAATTCATATATAGAACCTGCTACATCACCGATAATTGCACCTAACATAAAAGCTCCTTTTTTAATTTTCAAAAATATCTCTATATGCAGGGGCAACATACTCATTTTTCCAATCCTTGCATATTTTATCTAACTCTTTCAAACGATCTTGTAATTTTTCATTGTTTTTAAGTTTAAATGCTTCAACTTTATCTTCAAAGTTCCTACCGTTTTTAAGCTTAGCAAATCTTGGCAACCCATCTCCACTCGTTTTAATAGCTGTCATATTTTCAAAATCCAAAAATATATCAGTTTCAAAAACTCTTCCATGGTATGTTTCTCTTGAAAGTTTTAAGGCCATTATTTTTCGCTCTTGATTCATAAACTCCTCCATACTTTTAAAGTATATCACAATACTTGTCCAAAATATAGGATCTGGAATAAAAAATTAATTTTTTTGTTTTAAATTTAGATAATTTACTTTAAAGAATAATTTTATATTTACTACAACAGCACAGAACAAAAATATTCTTACTTGCAAGAGTAATGATAGTAAAAAGAGTTGAAACCGAGGAAAATCTCAAATTCCGGCTCTTTTATGTTATTATTATGAAATTTTTAGGCGATGTGATATAATAAGTTTATGAGTGTGATATATAGGCCAGAAGGAATGGCGAGAGAATATAGTCCGTATACACTAAATATTTACATATTTGTTTAAATAGTGTAATACAAACAAATCGTTTGAATTTTACGAGTTTTTTATTAAAATATAGAAAAGAGGGGATTTATGAGGAAAAGAAAAAAACTGTCTAAAAAAAGATTAGCTCTTTTTATTGTGCTTGCGATTGTATCTGTGAGTTGTATTGTTGTAAGTCTTTGGTTGGCAGTTAAATATGATAAGTATGGGGTTAAGCCATATATAATAATTCCAACAGTGTTAATATTTTTTGTTATGATTGGGCTATTTATTTATTCATTGCTTAACATTTATCCGTATGCATTAAACTATGACCGAAAGAAATTGAAGAAGAAAAATTTTATTCAAAAGAAATTACTAAAAGATTATGATGTGGTCAAGTCTCGGGTATATGAAAATTTTGAAAAAAATGGGGATAAATATATTAAAATAAAAAAATTGTGTGGATTGTTTGGAAGAATAAAATATGTTGTTCAATTTATTGACACAGACAATATTGGGCTTGTTATAGATAAATTAGATAAAAATAACAAAACAGGATTTAATATCAAAACTAAATATGATAGTAATAGAGAAGCTGAGATCTATTTTATTGAAACCGAAAACATTACAACAGAGGTTGAAAGTTTAGAAAATTTATTAGATATGCAATATTTAGACATTTTAAAAGATCCTTACAAAGTTATTATTCCAATAATTTTTGAAAAGGCAACTAATAAAATTTATTATTATGAAAAATGGTCAAAATTAAATATTACTTTGCTTAAAAAGGCAACTAATTTTGTTCTAAAGGAAATTTTATATGATTTAATTTAATTGCTATAAAAATTACAGTTTAGCGAAAATTAAATTCTTTTAATTATAATAGTTTTAAAATTTTAAATGGAGTAAGCTTAAATTGTTGTTTGCAAATATCATATATAATAAGCAAAATATGTTCCTAAAAAATCAACATTATAGTTTTCTAGTTCATGTCCCAACACTAAAACAGCCAATTGTAAAGACACAAGCCCATAATCATTATAATATTCTATATAATCCTCTCCACTAATTTCACCAAAAGTAAGTGTTGTCATCGAGAAAAGTTGATATCTATTCAATGTTCCCCAGCCAGATGATATTATAAGAGAATTTTCTTTAAGAATACCAACATAGTTACAAATTAAAGTTTGATCGTAAACAAGCATAGCAAATTGTGTGTTGTAGTTTTCTATTCCTTCCAAATCATCATTGATTTCCACCATAAAGGCATCTTCGGCATAGGAATACACAAGATTTATATCACATTCAACAGTTTCACTAATGTATGGAATATTATAAACCAGCATATCTCCACTCACTTCCCCTTCTCTTTCCAAAACTCTAATAATTTTCTCTTTTGTCGGCAGAGATAAAAATTCATTTGAATCGTAGTATCTTCCGCCACAACCGCTTAATAGCAGTGCACCTAAAATCAATACTACCACCAAAAGCACCACAAATCTTTTTTCATTTGCTTTAATCATAATATCTCCTTATTATTCAATATTATATACAAATGTAATATATTTGTCAATGCTTTTGGGTTATATTTTTATTTCAAATGTATGATAATATAAGGTATATGATTGATGTATTAAAGAAGATTGAAAAGTTAAGAATTGAGAGAAATTGGTCGATATATAAACTTGCCGAAGAGGCAGAAATCACACAATCGACCATTGCTAATATGTTTTATCGCAAAACATTGCCCAGCATTAAGACATTAGAGGCAATTTGCGGTGCATTCAATATGTCTTTGGCGGAATTTTTTAGCGAAGAGGATAACGCTGGTTACACGAGTTTTTCTTTAAATACTAATTACAGAAATTTGGCTTTGATTGATAATTACAATAAGTTGGCTGAAAGAGATAAATTAATAATTGACCAACTTATCAAATATATGCTGGAAAGGTAGGTGAGTTTATCGACTTTAATGGCATTTTATATGATACCACAGCCGTAAAAGGGGAGAAACACTTGCTCATCTATTAATTGCTGAACTGAATGCTCCATTTTTTAGAACTCAAAAAAACAATAGAAAGTTTTGCACCACTGCCTTTTAATTCTTCAAGCAGTGTTTTTACATATCAACAGCAGAAATAAGAGGCGAATATCCTGAAAGAGGATACTGCGTAAACACCGAAGTTAAAGAAATGATTTATGTAATTTCTGGTAGCGGAAAAATTATTACAGAAAGTAAAACAATAACATTTAAACAAGGTGATGCAATCTTAATTGATAAAGGCGAAAAATACTGCTGGGATGCTATTTGTAAAGTTGTTATGGCTTGCTCTCCTGCTTGGACGCCTGAACAACATATAATGGTAAAATGATAGTATTAAATTGAAAGTAATATTTACTAAATTTAAAATTTATGATAAAATAAATTACAGGAGAAATGGTTATGTTTGAAATTGGAATAAACTCAAATTGTGAATGTGGAAGTAATATTGCGGAAATTTGTGAGAATGTTAAAAAGGCTGGATTTAATAACATTATGATTGCTTTTAAAGTTGGCGGAGAAGAAAATGCAATTTTAGAAGCAAAAAAGCAAGGACTAAAAATTCCTTATGTGCATTTGAATAATAGATTTGCTGATGATTTATGGGCGAAAGGCGAAAGCAATAAAGAATATGTTGAAGATGTAATAAGACAAATCAAGCTTTGTGCTAAATATGATATTCATATCGCTGTATTACACGGAACGGAAGGTGGTGCGTCTGATTTAGCACTGCCACCAAGTCAGCACGCAATAGATTGTATGAATGAGATTTTAAAAGCGGCGGAAGAAAATAATGTCAAAATTGCTCTGGAAAATCTTGATGGGCCAAACTTTGAACATTTTACATTCTTGTTAGATAACATTAAATCCAACTGGCTTGGTTTGTGCTATGATGCTGGGCATCATAATCTTTATAGACCTGATTTTGATATTTTGGAGAAATATGGGGATAGAATTTTAGCCATACATTTGCATGATAATTTAATGGATTGGGAATATGGTTATGACTTTACTCGTGATTTGCATATGTTGCCACTTGATGGAAAAATTGATTATGAAAAAGTATGTAAGAAACTTGCAAAAACAAATTACGACAATGTAATTATGCTTGAACTTCATAAAAATAGTTGTGGAGAGCCAAGATTATATGGCAATATGCCAATCGACAAGTATTTAATGCTCGCAAAAGAAAGAGCAAATAAAATCGTTGAAATGATAAAGAAATATAAGTAAATATTTTACTGTTGCAATTTGTTGCAAATGTATCAGTTTTAGGCATTTTTAGAAAGAATTTGACCGAAAGTTAGGATTTTTAACTTTCGGTCATTTTTTTGCCTATTTTATAGATAAAAATTATTTGCTACAAATTTTGGGCATATTTGCAACAGTTTTTCTAATAAAAATTCGTTATAAAAACATAATAAAAAACCCCGATATTATCGGGGTTTTAGTGGTAGAGATGAGTGGACTCGAACCCATGACCTCAACCTTACCAATTTAAAAATATTTTTACCAAATCTTGTGCTCTATGTTAATAAAATCCTTATAAATACTAGCAAAAACGCTAGTATTTTTTATAATAGGTGCAAAAAATTTTAAAACTTGTGCACCTACATACACCTACGCTTATATTTTTAATAAAATTAAGTGCTTTAAAACTGCTTAAAACTATATAATACTTTTTAAATTTATTTTAGGAAAATTCCAAAAATTGCTCAAAATACTTGATATTATAAGTTTTTTGTGCTATTATTGGTAATAAAAATAAGAGGTATATTATGGAAATTTTGCCAAAACTTATAACAAAAAAAGATGTAATAGATAAGTTTGAAAACGAAAAGCAATATTCAAACTGGATTGCTTTAAAATTAAAATCAAATATATACAAGAAAGTTCGTAACAATCTTTATGCTTTAGTTGATCCATCAATTAATGATATTTATTCAACGAAATTTGAAGTTGCTAGTAAGATTTCAGAAAGTTCTTTTATTTGCTATCATTCAGCTTTGGAATATTATGGAATTGCAAATCAAGTTTTTAGTAATGTTTTTGTTGGAAGTTTAACAAGGTTTAATAATTTTGTATTTAATGATAACGAATTTATTTTTAAATCCGCAAAGAATATAAGGTTCTTTCGTTGGAAAGCAAGCAATTGAAAAATTTGCAAAAGATAACCAGCTTAACATAACAATAGTGGCAAATAAATATTCAAAAAAAGCATTTGATTCGGATAATGTATATTCATTAACTGAAGTTGATTTTCATAGGACTAAGTACAGTGATATATATGATAAAAGAATTAATAATAATGAATATAAATTTGGATATGGTGAGATTGAAGCATTAGTTAGCTTTTATTATAATACCCCAAATAATGCTCATGTACGGTAAGGAAGCAAGCAACCGAAAACAAGAGATAGACCGCCAGCACTACACTATTCCGAACCA
>CALVYQ010000003.1 GCA_944372335.1 uncultured Clostridia bacterium
TATCGCAGCTTATCACGTCCTTCATCGGCGCCTATTGCCAAGGCATTCCCTATATGCTCTTTGTAGCTTAATCATATAAGATTGGATTTCTTAGCATTTTCGCTTATTATCTTTCGATAATTTTACTCGACTATTTTGAGTATGCAAATATTCGTATTACGTTAAAATAAATTTTACTCGTAAACATATTTGTCTTCTAATTATGTAGTTGTCAAAGAACTATCGCTGACAGCCACATCAGTGGCCTTTCCCTGCGTCAGCATTCGTATTCTAACACATATGAAAAAAGATTGTCAACACTTTTTCAAAAAAAATTTAACTTTTTTTAAAAATTTTTTTTGATTTTTTTTAAAATCTTAGGCGTCTCTCCGTGTGTTTGCAAAATAGCCCTAAAAATAGCCAAATTTTCGCCAAAAAAAGTGAAAAAATTTTTTAGACTTTTTATAAATTTTGCCGAAAAATGTTTTATTTTAGATAAAATTTCTCTAACTTTTATAACCTTAAACAATAAAAACAAGATTATTTGACTGCATAATCTAAAAACTTTTTACTTTCTTAACTTCAAATATCTGCCAATCAGTTTGAAAACACTTTATTCATATAGTGTCAACTATCCTATTTATATAATGAAGTTTTATCTATATATAATAATCATATATAAGTGCCTATAGGTCAAATTTCCCCAAAAACTCTTGACATTACAAGATGTTGGACTTATAATGCTTTTATAAAACAAAGAGGGAGGACTTATGGAAGAGAAAAAAGCACTTACGCCTGCTACTAGAACAAGCTCAATCGCACCTACTAAAAACACGCCGATGCCTATTACTTTTAGAAACGCTGGGAATGCTTTAAGAGAAATAGGTAGCAGTGTAAACGGGCAACTTAACACCATAAAATATGGACTAACAAACTATACTGAAGAAAATAAGTTAGGTAAGAGATTACAAAGCACTTGGCAAAAGTTAGGTGAATTTTCTAAAAAGGGACTTACAAGCATAAAAAATGGGTTGACTTCTATTGGAAATGGACTTATTTCTTTGACAGACAAAATAGCCCCAATGAGTGTAGAGTTTAAGCCATTAAAAGAAGACAGTGGTAAAATAGCAAAGAGCATCAAAGGTTATAACACCTTTCTTGAAAAGGAATTATCCTCCGGGAAAAATTGGTTCAAAGAAACAAACATAACCTCTGCCGAAAAGGGAAAATTAAGTGCTGTCGCCGATAAAACTGTTGAGATTATTAAAAATATACAAGAAAAATCTCTTGCCTTCTTTAAAGATACAGGCAAGAAAATAAAAGAACTTTCTTCAAGCGTTGCCGATAAGTTGAAAGAATTTAAAAAGAGTGCAAGCGAAAAGTGGGAAAGTTATGCCCCAAAAATAAAAACAGCATTCAGAGATGCAAAAGCAAAAATTGTTGCAGGAACTGCCGTTGTGGTTGGAGCAGTGAAATCTGGACTAGATAAATTTAGAAGAGATTTAAAGGAAATTTCTGAAGGTGCAGAAGAAGAGTTTCATTTAACCAAAAGCAATCTTGAAGATAGAAACAATTTCAACTCTGTTTTTGACGAAGAGAACGGACTTGTGGTTAGAGAAGGCTCAAATGCACTAATCCCACTTTCTCCAGAAAGCACAAAACTCGTGCCGTTAGAACAGGACAAACAAACTAAAGCCAATGAAAATATGGAAGAAGATGAGTTTGTGTTCTATCCTAATGGCGAATATCAGGAATCTGAAGAGAAAGAAGAGGGATTTGTTTTACACGAAATTCAAGAAGATACGCCTAAAAAATCTCATAAGAAAGCTCCAAAAGCTAAAATGCCTCATGTTAGAACTAAATTTGTTGATGACCTTTACGAACAAGCCAAAGCTGATGACCTCTTATCTTATTGGGAATTTATTAAGTTTCAAATGAATAGAGCAAAATATCATATATCTCTTGATAAATCATTTGATGTAGAGAATTTCACAAACACTATGGATAAAATAATTTACACCACAAAGAACTTTATCAACAAAAATGCAGATGAATTTGAAACTTTTGAAGAGTGTCTTGCATACATTCCTGTAAAGTATCCACAATTAAAGGAAGATGTTTTAGTCGCATTTGACGCATTAGATAAACTTAGTTCTGATTTAAAGATAGGAGAATCACCTTTAAGTCAAGCCGACAGAGAGAATATCGCAGAATTTTTAAAGACAATAAACGTTGAAAATATCAAATACGGCTTTGATTTAGACGATTTAGATGTTACCGCCATAAAAGAAGAACCTAAAGTGGAAGAGGATAAATCACTAGAAGATGTTGGCATAACATTAGCTCCAGATGAGAATAATATACTTCTTGATGATTTATTAGCACCAACAGAAGAGCCAACTATCGAGCAGCTACCTTACATTGAAGATATTAACAACAAGGATAATGAACCAAAGGTTGAACAACTGCCATATATTGAAGATATAAAAAGGCCTAAATCGCCTGAGTTGTTATTTTATATTGAAGTAGTGCAAAAAATTTGTGTTACAACAGTTTCTGTGGAAGAGCAAAGACAATTTGTGGCACTCGCAGACGAGCTTAGCAACAATACGCAAACTTACAAATACGCATAACACCTACAATCTCACATAACAAAAAAATTCTATCATCTTAACTAAAACTAGATGATAGAATTTTTTATTATTCCTTATTTTTTTCTTCCTTTTGTGAGAAGTTTGCATATTTTGCCATAAAAGGAACATTAATTCCATATTTCATACTGAATTTTCTAGCGTAACTTTGGCAAGCTTTTTTTATTTCTTTGTCCATACTGTTTAAAATTTCCTCTTGTGATTTTGAGCTTGTTTTATCCACCTGCCAAGATGCTTCATTGCAATATGGATATGGCAAGAAGGTGTAAGTGTTGTCTTTTTTAACAAGTAAATGCTGTCCATCTGTTGCTATTAAATCATAGGTCTCATTTTCTGGGAACATCTTTTTAAGTTTAAACTTTTTGCTTCTAAAATTTCCATTAAAAAGGTCTCTAAATTCCTCTGATGGAGTGAGTTTTGCCTTGCACATAAGAGGTCTAGCTTTTTTTCTAAAATCTTCCACACAATAGAACTCTTTTAAAATTTCTTTTTTAGATAATGAAGTTTTGTATTCTCCCGCCTCGTTTTGAAATCTCTCTAGTTCAACAAAGAGCTGTCCATCGTTTTCACCATTTAAGCAAAGAAGATGAAAATAATTAGCCCTTGCACCCCTACAATTAGTATTAGCTATAAGAGGGTGAGCAAAAAGCACCTCATCACAATATTTCACATCATAAACATTATAACTTCCAAAATCATGTGGTTCTTGACGCCTCAACAGAAGATTAGTATAACTTTTGTCCATATTTTTCCTCCAAACAACCTTCTTATTTTAGCATTAAAATATTTCATTGTCAATATCAAATTTTAAAAAAATATTTCGACTTTTATCGACCAAAATTGTTTTTATTTTTTAATAATGAAAATTTATCTTATAAAATTTTAATTAATAAATTAATAATCTAAAATAATCGCTTTTATTAACAAAAAAACATATTAAAGAATAATATGTTTTTAGTTTGATTGTCTATTATATTTTTTATTGAACTTTTCAACATTACCGCTGGCGTCAACCACTTTCTTCTTACCTGTGTAGAATGGGTGGCACTTGTTGCAGATATCGATTTTAAGAGTGTCGCCCTTTACGCAAGAGCCTGTTTTAAAGGTATTTCCACAAGCACAGGTTACGGTCACATCGTGATAATCTGGGTGTATCTTTTCTTTCATCTTTTTCTCTCCTTTTAGTCACCAAGATATGGAAGAAGTGCCATGTTTCTTGCTCTTTTAATAGCGTTTGCAAGTTCTCTTTGATGATAAGAGCAAACTCCGGTTTGACGTCTTGGCAAAATCTTTCCCTTTTCTGTGACATATTTTCTAATTTTTGCAACATCTTTATAGTCAATTGTCTTTTCGCCAGCAACGCAGAAAGCACAGACTTTCTTTTTTGATGGCTTACGATATTTTTTCACAACCTTTTCTTCGGTTTTAACTTCGCTCATCTTTTTCTCCTTTTAACAAATTTTAGAATGGCAAACTGTCATCTTCAATCTCTTCAAGTTCAGCAGTTTGCTTTTGAGTTTTAGGCTCACTTGGCATAGGATTTTCACTATCTCCCGTTCTTGCACCAGACGTGATAAATTCCACTTCATCTGCCACAATATCAGTTGTGTAGCGTTTTGCTCCCTCTGGCGTTTCGTAACTAGAAGTCTGTATTCTTCCAACCACTGCACACTTAGAGCCCTTCTTTAAAAACTTGGCACAGTTTTCTGCCTGATTTCTCCAAACAACAATATTAATAAAATCAGCTTCCCTTTCGCCGTCTGCATTGGCGTATCTTCTTGTTACTGCAAGAGAAAAACGACATACTGACACACCTCCATTTGTGGTGGTAAGTTCTGGGTCTCTTGTCAAGTTTCCTAATAGTATAACTTTATTCATATTTTTCTCCTATTTCTTTACAAACATTTGACGAACAATACCTTCGGTGATTGTCATAAGTCTATTCATCGCTTCAACTTCACTAGGTTCCATTGTCATGTTGAAAATAACATAGTAGCCTTCGTTTGAAAAGTCGATTGGATAAGCAAACTTCTTCATACCTATTTTCTCAACGCCTTCGATTGTTCCTTTGTGAGCTTCAACATAGGACTTAAACTTGTTAATTAGTTCTTCTCTCTTTTCTTCGCTCACTTTCGATGCGATGATAAACATAAGTTCATACTTATTCATCTTTCTACCTCCTTTTGGACTAAATGGTTCTTGGCTCTCCCAAGAACAAGGACAGTATTTAACTGCTTAATTAATTTAACATAGAAAAATAAATTTGTCAAGAGAATTAAGGTAAAATAAATTTAATAAATATATAATTTTTCCTATAAATCGCTTCAAATTTTATAATTCCCATCAACTTTTAACAAAAAACTAACCAAATTTTGGCTAGTTATCTTTCTCTTTTTTGAGTCTTGTCTTCAAAAAGACGGGTATATCCAGCTTCTTCGTCATAGCGAACATCAACAGCCCATGGCGTTATCCACATTTCAAATTTTGGCGGAAGAGGAGAAAATACTGTGTTGTCATTTCTAATATTTTCTTTACGGCAAAATACTGCAAGGGTAAGCCTTGCCACGCCCTCTTCATCAGTGAATAGATAGACACATTTATCCTTGTCTTTATGCATCTCTTCGGCAATAAAATCAGAAAAATCTTTCTCTACTTCCTCTCTTCTTTCCGGCTTTACATATTCACATAATTCATTTATCATATCCATCTTTTGCATTAAGAAATTTCTTTGTTGGAATAAATGTTCAACATAAGAATTGGCCATCTCTAACAGGTTTTGACCTAGTTTTTGCAATTCGGCGTCTTGAGCAACATCATGCTTTTCTAATTCCTTTTCAACCCCTTCTGCCTCACTGATAAAGTATTTGATTTTCTCCTCTAAATCCTCTATATCTTGAGCAATTCTTTCTTTGTCAGTCTTTCCAACAAGGATATCTAACCACCATTTGACTGCAAAATTTATCGTTTTCATAGTTTTCTCCTAGCCTAATTTTATAATAATTTTATCTAACTGTCAATACCTAATTTTGGCTATCTTTCATAAAAAACAAAAAACTAAGCAAAAAAGCTTAGTTTTGTTCTCTGCCGTGGCAGTTTTTGTATTTCTTTCCGCTTCCACAAGGACAAGGGTCATTTCTGCCAATTTTCTTTTCGGTATTTACAACAGTCTTTTGAATTTTTCTCTCCTGAGGCCTATCGTCTTTTTTAGGGTCGTAAGTTTTTGCTTCTGTGTTTTTTAAATTGGTGCTTGGTGCTGGTTCTCTACGCCTAATCTCGACGTTTGTGTTTAAAAGCAATAGACAAGTCTGTTCACGAATTCTATCCACCATCTTATCGAACATCTCATAGCCGTCTTTTTTATAGGCAAGCACAGGATCTTGATTACCAAAGCCACGTGCAAAAATCTCGTTTTTCATAATCTGCATATCATCAATATGATTTGTCCAATTTGTATCAACAACTCTTAAAAGAATGAACTTTTCGATTTCGTCAAAGTTTGCTCCAATTTTTTTAACCTCTTCAATCTTTTTCAAATATCTATCTTTGACCATTTCAAGAAGCTTCTCATTAAAATCCTCAATATCAAAGCCCTCGCAAAGCTCTTCGGTTATGGCATTTTTACCTCTCTCTAAAAGCCCGTTCTCCACTTCCTTGTTGATTTTGGCATAATCCCAATCAAAGTACGGCTTATCTGCATCGACGCAACGATTTACAACAGTGGAAACAAGATGAGGAAGCATATTCATTATCTCTTCATGCACACTTTCGCCGTCTAAAACTCTATTTCTTTGGTCATAGATAATCTCTCTCTGAGCATTTAAAACATCATCAAATTGTAGCACAGTTTTACGAATGGCAAAGTTTTGCATTTCAATCTTTTTCTGGGCATTTTCTATCTGCTTCGACATTATTTTAAGCTGAATAGGCGTGTCCTCTTCTAGGCGGAAGAAAGAAGCAAGTTTTTTAAATTTATCGCCCGCAAAACGCCTTATCAAATCATCTTCAAAAGAGATGAAAAACACACTAGAACCCGGGTCACCTTGACGGGAAGCACGTCCACGAAGCTGATTGTCAATACGTCTAGATTCGTGACGCTCAGTGCCAATGATATGAAGTCCGCCTAACGATTTGACCTCTTCTTTTTCTGCATCTGTCACTTTCTTAAATTCTTCATATAACTCTTGATATCGTTTTCTTGCCCTTTCAAGTTCCTTATCATCAACAGAGTTAAAAGCTGTAGCGTAAGAAATTTGCTCTTCAGTGAAATTTTCATCTTTCATCTTCTTTTTAGCAATGAATTCTGGGTTGCCTCCAAGAAGAATATCCGTTCCACGTCCCGCCATATTTGTGGCAATAGTAACCGCACCTTTTCTTCCTGCCTGAGCGACAATTTGGCTTTCCATTTCATGATTTTTAGCGTTCAAAACTGTATGCTTAATCTTAGCTTCTTTTAATGCTTTTGAAATAAGCTCACTCTTTTCAATGGTGATTGTGCCGATAAGGATAGGTTGTCCCACTTCATGACGGCGTTTAATCTCCTCCACAATAGCCTTAATTTTCCCTCTTTCAGTGGAAAAGATGATGTCTGGCTCGTCTTTACGTATGTTTGGTAAATTTGGCGGAATGGTGACAACGTCAAGCTTATAGATTGCTCTAAATTCACCCTCTTCTGTCTTTGCAGTTCCTGTCATACCGGATAATTTGTTATATAATCGGAAGTAATTTTGGAAAGTGATTGTGGCAAGAGTTTTGTTCTCATCTTTAATATCCACACCCTCTTTTGCTTCAATTGCTTGATGCAAGCCGTCATTATAACGCCTGCCCGGCATAAGACGTCCGGTAAACTCATCGACAATAACAACTTCGCCGTCTTTCACGATGTAATTTTCATCTCTAAACATGATGAAATTAGCTTTCAAAGCGTTGTTTATGTGGTGGTTGAGTTCAAGATTGTCAACATCGGAAAGATTGTCAAGTTTAAAATAGCGTTCTGCCTTTTCTATACCTGTTTCTGTAAGGTTAATTGCCTTTGTTTTTTCATCTTTTTCATAGTCCTCAGGCCTTAAAGTTTTAACAAATTTTTGTGCTGAAATATATTGTTCGCTTGATTTCATTCCACGGCCTGAGATGATAAGTGGCGTTCTTGCTTCATCAATCAAGATAGAATCGACCTCATCGACAATAGCAAAACTGTGTCCACGTTGCACACGCTGAGCCTTATTGACTGCCATATTGTCACGTAGATAGTCAAAGCCAAGTTCGTTGTTGGTGCAGTAGGTTATGTCGCAAGCATAGGCCTTTCGCTTGTCCGCTTCCTGCATACCAGACACCGCAATGCCGACCGTAAGCCCTAAAAAGCGATAGACCTTACCCATCCATTCAGCATCACGCTTTGCAAGGTATTCGTTGACAGTAACAACGTGCACCCCTTCGCCTGTGAGAGCGTTTAAATAGGCTGGAAGAGTTGCCACAAGTGTCTTACCTTCACCGGTTGCCATCTCGGCAATACGCCCCTGATGAAGTGCGATACCACCCAAAATTTGCACATAGAAATGACGCATCTTCAAAACCCTATCTGAAGCCTCACGCATCACCGCATATGCTTCAGGAAGAAGGCTCATTAAACTTTCTCCGTTTTTATAGCGTTCCTTAAATTCTACCGTGCAGTTTCTTAGCTCATCATCAGAAAATGTGCGATATTTGTCCTCAAGAGCCACAACCTTATCAGCAATCTTTTTTAATTTTTTTATCTGTGATTTATTCTCACTACCAAAAAGTCCCATATTTTCTCCCAAAATTCCACTCATTTTTAAATTTGCAAACATTTAAGCACAAAGATACTTTATCGTCTATAAGCATACAAATGGTGGATATCTCTAAAAAATCATATCCATTTTAGCAAAAAAAAGAAAAAAACACAACAGTTTTGTTTTAATTTTTTCCTTTTTAATCTTCTTTATAATAAAAATTCAGATATTAATATATTTTTTAGCCAAAAATTGACAAATACTACAATATATGTTACAATTATTTAAATTGAATTTGGAGGGTAATATGCCAGAAGATGTTAAAAATCCAGAAAACACATCAGGAGCGAATAATACACCAGAAGAAGCAGTTAAAGCAGAAACCGATGCGTCTATCAATAATGAAGCTGCTAACAAGATTATAGAAAATATGATTAGGCGAACAAGAACAAACACGGCTGAACAAGAACAGCCAACAAATGAAAATGCTGATACATTAAATCAAGGAAAAACCGAAATTGAAAAGCCTACTAATGACGCCGTAGCCGAGGAAAATAGTAGAGAGGAAGCAGAAACGCCTGAGGCACAGGAAAATAAGAATTATTCCAATTTAGACCTTCAAAGAGGTAAAAGTGAGATTAGTTCTGTTCAGGATAATAGTGGCTTCTATACCACCCAATATGTAGCATTAAAAAACAGCAATACCAACTTAGAGGCACAAGCGTTGACTGTCGCAAAATACACTGCAAATAACCATGATGAAAAACAGCCTCTCATCACTATAAAAAAGGGTAAAGAAGTTGTTGCAAGTTTTTATAATGTGCGTGGCGAAGGTGAGCAAATCTTTATGGATATATCTGACCCAACCTTAAAAGAGCGTTTTTCTGAAAGCAAGTTATCCTCAAATGAAGTAGCCATCACAGGGCTTGAGCTTGACAAAAAGTTAGATATCAGAGTTAAAGGAGTTGGAGATGATTTAGGTGTTCTTTTCTCAGCATTCGGCTTTCAAATGCAGACGCCTGAAAATAATCAAATATTAAAAAACGAAAATTCTCCTTACGATGTTGAGGTTAGCGAGGGATTTTTGGATAAGGCTCTTAAAAATCAATTTACTAACAACAAAGACAGTGGCTGTCTTTTGGGTGAAAATATGTCGCTATCCGCTCCGACCTTACAGGGAATGCTTAGAGCCTCAACATTTAATGAGAATATGGACTTTACTAAGGCTGAAAAAGATTTTGCAGATGGTAAAGTAAAAATTACCTCCATAAACTATGACACAACAATCCAAGATAAAACTGTTAAGCGTCCTATTCAGTTTATCGAAGCAGACGGTAAAGTTTCCGCATACCTTTCAATCGTTGACGGTAAAACAAAAAGAGAAAAGAACGGACGGTTCTATGAGATATCCAAAGTGAGAGTAACCAAGGACAATAGAGTTATCTTAGATATAACTGACGACAGTTTAATCTCCGTTGACGGAAATCCACCTCACACAAGAACGATTGAATTGCCTCATAACAATGATAACGCTCTTGTTGGATACATAAAGAACAACATTCTCGCTAAAGATGAATATGCAAGCATAGTCGATAGATCAGAAGAGCCTCTTGAAACTGATGCCACACTTTCAGACCGAGAGTTAGGTTACGGCGAAAAAGAGAGCAGAATCGGCGAAAAAGGGCAAATTTATGATAGTGGTGGCTTTGTGAGAAAAGATGTTCCTGAAGATTTTAGAAATGCTAAAGAAGCTGAGGCTAGTCAAGAAGATAAAAATATTGAATTTATTAGACAAGAAGAAACTAAGCTTGCCGATGTAGCATCACCTCCTCCTACAAAAAACAATGAAGAAAATGTTCAGGAAGCGGAAGGAGAGCGTGTTAACTATAATTTCTCTAACCTTACTGCCAATCCAGAGCAGGAAGTTGTAAATGAAACTCCAAATGATGGTGAGATTCCACCTACACCTGAACCACAAGATGAAGCTGACAATGATACTGACGATTCTGACGCTCCAAACGATGACGCTGAAAGAGATAGAGAGCCAGAAGTAGAAGAACCGGAGCCGGAAGTAGAAGAACCTACTCCAACTCCTGAAAGAGAAGGTAGAGACGGAGAGGAGAGCCCAGAACCTAGACCGCCATTTGAAGAAAATGAAGTTGAAGAACCACTACCACCTCAACCTCAGCCTCAACCTAAAAAGAAAGGCGGAGGAGACTTGGCTTTCCATAAAAATCAAGATATAGACGAAAACAAATCAAATGAATTGGCGGCGAAGATAGGTTCTGCTTGGCTCGGTATTGCTGCTATACTTTTAGCTTTCAGCGTGTTTATGCCATTTCTAGCTATTTTCTCAACAGCGTGCTTTGCAACAAGTGCTATTGTATATACAAAACCTTGGGAATTTGTTCAACTTGCAAAATCAAAGGCGATAGATAGAGCAAACGCTAAGGCTGCAAAACAAAGATTAAAAGAGATGGAAAAAGAGCGTAAGGCTGAAAAGAAGCTTGCGAAAGACCGAGCAAAAAGAGCTGAAAGAACGGAAAGAGGAGAAGCAAGAAGAGCGGATATAGCAGAAAGAAGAAGCAAAAATCAAAGAAATATTGAAAGATTAAGCGAAGAAAACGCTGGAATTGACGCAAGAATTGCCATGTTAGAAAGGTATAAAGGAGAACTTCAAACACAAAACGGCCTTCTTCTAACTCACGGCAGACAAGAAGGGGATTTTGTAAACTTCAATCTAAACGAAGCGGATATGACTGAAGAAGAAAAAGAACAATACATAGCTCTTTTAGAAGGAATAAATTTAGAAGAGATGCAACGCCGTGAAGATTTTAAAATTCCTCCAGCAGAGCGTGCAGAGCGACATAGAGAAGCTCTTTATGAAACCGTGGAAGGCTTGCAGAAAAATAATCAAGAACAAGAAGAAACTAAAGCAAAAATAAATGAATTAACCGAGCAACTTTCAAATGAAGGAAACAATATAATAGAATTAGGAAGAAGTCCTCTTGTTAGAGATTATGTAAGCTTGACAAAAGATATGGAAAATATCGAAAGAGAAATTCTAAGTCTTAGAATGCAAAAAGACCTAGCAGAATCCGAAGAAGAAAAAGAGATTATTCAAGCACAAATAACAAGCAAGTCTAGCGAAAGTGATAAAAAGACTAAAGAACTTAACGAGTTAAGAAAAAGCGAACAAGTAGTAAAATACTTAGAAAGAGCCGATAAAGTATCTCATCTAAACGATTCTTATAATTTAGAGCAAACAAAACTTGGAACACTTCAAGTCGAAAACGAGGATCTTGCAATTAAAGAACAATCATTAAGAGCCGCTGTTATTAATGACTCTATAATTGAGGCTCATAAAGAAGATAGAGAGTTTATGAGTAATAAGGATCGTATGGCAACAATAGGTATAAATACCCGCCTCATCTCTTCCTTAGATGACGAAATTAGAGGACTAGAACAAATTAAAGCACAAAACGAAAAACTTAGTCTAGAAATTGATAAAAAAGTAGAAAGAGAATATGATGCAAGAGTTAATAGACAGCAAGCAAAATTAGACCGTGCTGCCGACAATCAAACCGATTTAATGAAAGGAATTGACGATTATTTGGTTAATGTCTCCGATAAAACTAGAGAAGAACAAGCCTATATGCAAGCACAACAGGAGGAAGCAAAAAGGACAGCCGACCTGATACTTGAAGGCTATAACAAAATAAAAGAAAGCGGACTTCAAGGCGAAGAGTTAAAAAAAGCACTTGATGAAGTATTCTTAAATATCAGCAACCTACAAAGAACCTCACCTCCTGAACAACAAGCTGGTTGGGAAGCATTGAAAGAACAGGGAGAAAAGGAATTTGGAATCAAGACAAAAGATGAAAAAGGTATTGGTAAAGTAGCATCTCCTATTAAAGCATAAAAAAGAGGAATTTTCCTCTTTTTTTTATAAAATTGTAGAGGGTATATAAGGTACATAAACTGATATATTTATTATAAGAAGATTTAATAATGTTACTATTATATATAATGTTAACGCCATATAAAAGAAAATTTAACATATATAAAATAAATTTTTAAATATGTTAAAGATAGATTTATTATTATAAACTTATTTTAATCTCTTAAAAAATTTATTTGATGATACTAGAAAAAATATCAAAAATTTGATGACACTAGATTAAAAAATATTTTATTGCAATAATGCCTTACAAAAATCTTATATATACACAAAAATTATTTAATTTTGTTTAAGACTTGCTATTTGCTGTGAAAATTGATATAATTAAAAGCGAAAATTAAACTTATGGAGAAAAAATTATGAAAATGGGCGTTGTGGGACTTCCTAATGTAGGGAAAAGCTCCTTATTTAATGCAATAACAAGTGCTGGTGCTGAGAGTGCCAACTATCCTTTCTGCACAATTGAACCAAATATCGGCGTGGTTGATGTGCCAGATGAAAGACTAGAAGTACTCGGCAAGATGTATAACACCGAAAAAATCACACCTGCAAGCATTGAGTTTGTCGATATCGCAGGGCTTGTTGCTGGTGCTAGCCACGGTGAAGGACTTGGCAACAAGTTTTTAAGCCATATTCGTGAGGTTGACGCAATTGTTCACGTTGTTAGATGTTTTGAGAATGACAAAATTATCCACGTCAGCGGAAGTATCGACCCAAAGCGTGATATTGAGACGATTGAAACAGAACTCGCCCTTTCCGACCTAGAACAAGTGGATAAATTTTTGGAAAAAAATTCTAAACTTGTCAAAACAACCGGCGATAAAAGCTTGCTGACAACCGTTAATATGCTTGCCAGAATTAAAGAGTGCTTGGAAAAAGGGGGACAGGCAAGAACATTGACTTATAGCGAGGAAGAAGAGAAACTTTTAAAAAATTTTGCCCTTCTCACAAACAAGCCGGTCATCTATGTGGCAAATATCGGTGAAGATGACTTACAACGTGAAACGAATAAGTATGTTGAAGCAGTCAAAGAAATCGCCGAAAAAGAAAAGGAAAAAGTGATTGTACTTTGCACAAAAATTGAAGAAGAACTCGCCTCTCTTGATAAGGAAGAAAGAGATATGTTCAAAGAGGAACTAGGCATAAAATCAAGCGGACTTGAAAAACTTGTGAAAGCAAGTTATGACCTTTTAGGGCTCATGAGTTATCTCACTGCCGGAGAAAAGGAAGTGCGTGCGTGGACAATTAAAAAAGGCACAAAAGCCCCAGAGGCCGCAGGAAAAATCCACAGTGATTTTGAAAAAGGCTTTATTAAGGCAGAAATTGTCTCCTATGATGACCTTGTGGAAGCAGGTTCATTTTTGAAAGCAAAAGAGAAGGGCAAAGTTCGTATGGAAGGCAAGGAATATATTATGCAGGATGGCGATGTCGTGCTTTTCAGATTCAATAACTGACAAAATTTTTAGAGTGAAAAGTTAATAAAAATTTTGAAAATGAAAAATTATCTCTTAGAATTTAATTCCACTTTAAATACTAAAGAAAAAATAAATATACCAAAAAATAACTAAAATTATATAAAAAAAATCGCAAAAAAAGTAATTTTTTAATTATTATTTATGATTTTTTGATTTTATTTATTTTCATTTAATTATAATTATATTAAAATAATTGTAAAAAATAAAGGAAAAATATGGAAAAAATTGATACATTATCCCCTCTTGCTCTTGCCTTTATCGGCGATGCAGTGCATACAAAATTTGTTAGAGTTTATGTGCTTTTAAACAGTGAAAATTCTAAAATAAATAACTATCACAATTTGGCGAAAAGATATTGCAATGCCTCCTGCCAAAAGGAAGCCTTAGAAAAAATTACTCCGCTTTTAACTGAGGAAGAAAAAGATATTGTAAGAAGAGCAAGAAACGCAAAATCGAAGCACAAGGCGAAAAACTATGATGAAGAAGAATACAAAAAAGCCACCGCCTTTGAAGCACTAATTGGCTATCTATATTTAAGCAGACAAAAGGAAAGACTTGACGAAATTTTAAATTTTTCGGTGGAAGAATAATTGTAACAATTTTTTTATTACTAATAAAATTGTTTTTTCTAAAAAATTTATATCGCAAATTTGCTGAAAAAAAATAAAAAATACGCCAAAAAATGCAAAAAAAATCAAAAAAAGGAGAAAAAATGTTAATTGAAGGAAGAAATCAAGTTGTTGAAGCGATTAAAAATGGCAAAACGATAAACAAACTATATGTTGATTTGAACTATGCTCATCGCAAGGATGAGGTGATTTCGCTTGCAAAACAGTTTAAAATCAAAGTGGAGTTTATGCCTAAAAAGGCACTTGATGGCATATCAAAAACTTCACATCATCAAGGGTATATTGCTGAAACTGTTGATTTTGAATATTGTGAAATTAGTGATATTCTAGACAAAGCAAAGGCAAAAAATGAAGATGCTTTTGTGGTGCTACTTGACGGCATTGAGGATCCACACAATCTTGGCGCAATCATACGCTCCTGTGAATGTGCAGGCGTGCATGGAATAATTCTTCCTAAGATGCGTTCTTGTCAAGTAAATGAAACTGTGGTTCGCACAAGTGCTGGAGCAATATCAAATATGCTTATTGCAAGAGTGACAAATTTAAAAGATGCTATAGAAGAATTGAAAGAAAATGGGCTTTGGATATATGGTGCGGAAATTGGCGGAGATGATATCTACTCTACAAATTTAACCGGCCCTATCGGCATCGTCATAGGCTCGGAAGGCAAAGGCACAAGAGAAAGCGTGAAAGCTCACTGCGATAAAATCATCTCTCTTCCGCTCTTTGGTTCGGTAAACTCATTAAACGCAAGCGTGAGTGCTGGCATTGTTGTATATGAGGTTGTCAGACAAAGATTAAAAAAATAAATTTTAAATAGGATTTAGAAAAAATAAAAAATTGAAAAATAATAAAATTTTAACAAAAAATAAAGAAAAATCTTCAAAAAATAGGAATTTTTTAAATAAAATTTCTATTTTTATCAATAAATATATTTTTCCTGATAATTTTAAATGCATATTTTGCGGAAACGATATAGCAAATTTCTACGAAACTCCTTATTGCAAAAATTGCGAAAAAACACTCCCTTTTATCTCTGAAAATAGATGTTTAATCTGCTCAAACGAAATTAATAATGAAGCTACAATCTGTGATTTTTGCCAAAGAGATTTTCCTCACTTCAAAAAACTTTACACCCCTTTTCGCTATGAAGGTATTGTCAAAAAGAGCATATTGTCTTATAAATATGATAATAAAAGATACTTAGCAAAGGGCTATGCTATAATTTTATCTAAACTTCTATTTGAACTTGATATCGACCTTATTACATACATTCCTAACTATAATAAAGGAAAGTTTAATCACTCTAAACTTCTTGCTGAAGAACTTTCAAATTTACTAAAAATTCCGTGCATTGAACTTTTTGAAAAAGTAAGGGATATAAAAGAGCAAAAGACACTAAACTTTCAGGAGAGAAGAGAAAATATTAAAGATGCTTTTTGTTTAACTAAGAACATCAAAAACAAAAAGATACTTCTAGTTGACGATATTGCCACCACCTGTTCCACGCTTGACGCCTGTGCTGAAAAATTAAAAGATTGTATAGTCTATGCAGTAACCATAGCACGAAACATGATTAAAGCTTAAATGGCTATAGATGAGTTTCAATTATTGCAATGTAGAAAATCATTTTGCATAAAAAATTAATAGTAAAAAAAGAAAAATTGGAAAAATGCTTGACAATAAAAGGTAAATATATTATAATGCCATTTGTTAAGTGCATATTCTATATTTGGTCTCGTGGTCAAGTGGTTAAGACACCGCCCTTTCACGGCGGTATCAGGGGTTCGAGTCCCCTCGAGATCACCAGAAAAAACTTCGCTTTTTATTCATTTTGAAGACAAGTTTCAAAATTTCATTTGATGCTTGTTTTTTCTTTTCTCTTTAAGATGAGAAAATTTAAGTTTTTATCCTCTTATTTAATACATTTTATTTAAAAATGGACTTTATAATAGAAAAAACGCAATTTTTTTGCAAAAATTTAACTTTTTTAAAAAATTGACAATTAACCACCGCTCTTGTTATAATCCGCTTAGAAGTTGAAATTTTAGCAATTGGAGGAGCAGATGAAAAAGATAAATTATGATAATTGTGCCACAGAATTATATAATTACCTACAAAACAAACAAAGAGCAAACCCTAAAGCACATTATGATGCTTTAGTGTATTATGCAAGATTGTATGCCGATATGTATAAAGAAGATATGGAAAAATTTATCAAGGAAAATAACATAACAGACGAAAATCTTGGATTGGCACGATTTTACTATAAAGATAAAGAAAAATATGAAGGCGAACAGTTTGACGAAAGATTTAATGCTGCTATTGATAAAAAATTGGAATCATTGAAAACTTTGGAAGATTTGAAGGTTGCAATGAAGTATATTGTAATTGATGAAGACGATATTAAGCGTTTAAATATTGAAGGACTAAAAACAAAAGAGGTTCTTAGTTCTGATAACAAGCCCAAATCTAAGAAAAACAAAAGATGAGTTAGGAAAAAATTTAAATTGGTTAAAAATAAACTAAGTGAAAATATGATAAATTTGTCTATTTCCACCTCACCATTTATCTCTCCAAAAAGTTTGTATTTTCATTTAAAATAACCTTGTATTTTTGAGGCTTGGCGTTTTTGTTCCAAGTGATAACAAAATTTATCTCCTTACTTTTTTCATTGAAAGTTGGATATATGTAAAAATAGTTTTGCTCCTGCCCGTCTATTTTTTCTAAAAATTCGCTATAAGTTGTGCCGTTGATTTCTAGCACAGCATCTTCTAAATTTTTAACTTCATTTGGAGCTATCACTTTCAACCCGACACGATAGCCCTCTTCTAAGTCTCTCATTTCATCAGCACTATAATACTGCAGAAACTCACCCTCTCCGCCAAAATATACCTTCCTTTCATTCATATCATAAACAAAACTCAGATTTCCGCCCGTGTTTGCCTCATCTCGCACGATATTAGCAGACGGATAACTTTTTGTGCCACACCCCGCCTGAAAAACTATCAACAACACTAAAAAAACTAAAAATACTCTTTTCATAATATTAGTTTGTCTTTGTTTTAATTTATTATTAAAAAATTTATACATTTTTTAAATTCAATATTGACATCTACTTATTATAGTGATAGAATTAAATTAGAGGTTAGAATATGATTCACACTAAAAAACAACAAACTATAGTAAGCAAAGATATGATTTTTCGTGCGGTAAAGGCAGGAAATCTCAGCTTTCTGGACTTTATTCGCAAAGATAAGTCCGATTTAAAGGTGGTCGATGAAGATGGAAACAATATTCTTCACATTGCCACAATGTATGGACAAATTCCAGCAATCAAAAAAGCAATTGACGAATACGGAATCGATATAAACAGCAAAAATTTTTATGGCTTAGACGCCTTAAAAATCGCCATCGTCTATGACCAAAAAGAGGCATTTAAATTCCTTTTAAATAAAGGGATAAATCCGTTTTTAAAAGATGGCTACGGCAACACAAATATTCATGTTGCTTCACACTTTAATGGAGCAACTCCAAATGAGGATAAAACCTTTTTGGAACTTCTTTTTGAATACAGCAAAAATTATGCTAAACTTGTGAACAGCAGAAATGTCTTTGGAAACACACCTATGCACAGCGTTTTTAATTCAGACGAACTTTCTTCAGGAGAAAGAGTGACAAATGCACTAACTCTGATTGAAAATGGTGCAAGCATTCTTCCAAATAACAAAGGTGAAACTCCTATTGACCTTTGCCGTGACCCGTCCTTCATCGAATTTTTAAAGGTATATAAAGCTCCTGTAAAAGTCCATTAATTTGGATTTTTTTCTTTATACAACAATTAAAACTTGAAAAAGCTATAGATTTATGATAAAATCTTTCTATGTTGAATGATGAAGAACTTGCTCTCCAAGCAAAACTTGGTGACGAAAAAGCAGAAAATATATTGCTTGAGCAATACAAATCACTTGTGGTGAAAATAGCCAGAAGCTACTTTATTCTCGGCGGAGAAATGGAAGATATTGTGCAAGAGGGAATGATTGGACTATATAAGGCTATAAAAGGCTATGATAACAAAAAAAATGCCAGCTTTAAGACTTTTGCCACAATGTGCATAAAACATCAGATCCAATCGGCGATTAAAACGGCAAACGCCAAGAAAAACGCCCCGCTTTCAAATTCCGTATCCCTTCAAAGTTTCTCTGAAAATTCTGACGATGAAGATTTTTTACCAGTAAACTTAATCTTTCAGATTTCGCCTGATGAAAAGATTATAAATAGAGAAGAGTATAAAACTTTACTAGAAAATATCAAAAAGATGCTCTCGGATAAGGAAATGCAAGTTTTGAAACTATATTTAAAAGGATATACATATAAGGAAATCTCAAATATCTTGAAAATTTCTGAAAAAAGCATTGATAACAGTTTAAGCAGAATTAAAACTAAATTAAAAGAAAATATTAAATTTCGTTCATAACATCATTTCACTTGACTTTTAAAAATATACACATATAAAATAAGAATTATTGGGAGAAAATATGAGTCTAAAAGATATTGATATCGACAAAATCGTGCCAGAAAACGAACTTGAAGAAGAAATTATTGCAGACATCAAGGCTGGCAGAACAAAAGAAGTAATCACTCGCTGTCCTCCTGAACCAAGTGGTTATTGGTATATCGGACACGTTAAAGCGTGGACTATAAACTTTGAAACCGCACAAAAATTTGGCGGGAAGACCTTTTTAAGAATGGACGATTCCAATCCGACAAAGGAAGATGGGGAATATGCCGACAGTTATATGGCTGACCTTGAATGGTTAGGCTTTAAGCCAGAAAAACTTGTCTATGCCAGCGAAGCATATTTTGACGACATCTATTTGATTGCTGAAAAGATGATTAAAAATGGCGATGCCTATGTCTGCGATTTATCTGCTGAAGAAGTCTCTAAGACTCGTGGTACGTTGACAGAGCCAGGAACAGAAAGTCCTTATAGAAATAGGACGCCGGAAGAAAATTTAAGATTGTTTAGAGATATGCGTGCAGGAAAATTTCCAGACGGCTCAAGAACGCTTAGGGCAAAAATTGATATGTCACACCCTAATATAAATATGCGTGACCCTGTTATGTATAAAATCGCAAGGCAACATCACTACCGTGTTGGTGACAAGTGGTGCATCTGGCCACAATATGACTTTGTGCACCCTATGGAGGACTGTCTTGAAGGAACAACCTACAGCCTTTGCGATAAGGGCTTTCAAGACCATAGGCTTGTCTATGAGTGGTTCGTAGAGCACGGCTGGGGCAAAAAATATGCACCAAAACAAAGAGAGTTTAGCCGTCTTGTCATTGAAAATATTTTATCCGGCAAAAGATATTTAAAACAACTTGTAAACAACGGAGTTGTCAGCGGTTGGGACGACCCTAGATTTCCAACTCTTGTTGGTATTAGAAGAAGAGGCTACACCGCAAAGGCTGTGAAAGATTTTGTGAAATCTGTCGGCTGGGGAAGCACGATTGAAGTTACAGTACCACTCTCCGCTCTTGAACACTATGTGCGTGAGGATTTAAATAAGATTGCCACCCGTGCAATGGTGGTGCTTGACCCACTAAAAGTTGTCATCACAAACTATGATAAGGACTTTGAAGAGATTGAAATTGAAAATAATCCTAACGATGAAACTGCTGGAAACCATAAGGCACTATTTAGCAAAGAAATTTACATTGAAAAGGAAGATTTTAGTTTAAATCCACCACCTAAATATAACCGACTTGTGGAAGGTGGAATTGTCAGACTTAAAGGAGCGTATATCATCAAGTGCAATAAGGTCATCTTTAAGGAAAATGGCGAAATTGACCACCTTGAATGCGAGTATATTCCTGGCACAAAGAGCGGACAGGACAATTCTGGCATAAAGTGCAAAGGTACAATTCACTTTGTTTCACTTAAAAACTGCTTTAAAGTGACAATCCGTGAATTTAAAAACCTAATCAAAAGCGAGTATAAAAGTCCTGCAAAGGCACTTGCTGACGGCGTGGAGATTAGCGAGCTTTTAGAGCCTAATTCAATGCAAGAAAAAACTGCCTATGCAGAAAATTTCTTAAAATCGGCAAAAGTGGAAGATAAATTTCAGTTTATGCGTAAGGGTTACTACTGCTTAGATAAGGATAGCACACAAGATAACTATATTTTCAACTCCACAATCTCACTTAAAGACTCATTTAAGGTGAAATAAGACAAGTTACAAAATTTAATATTATATAATACAATATGGAGAGACAATATGCTAAAAGCCTTAACCATTAAAGATGATGAAAAGTTTTTAAGACAAATATCTAGTGCTGTTGATTTCAAGGATAAAAATTTGGCACAGAACCTTAAAGATATAAAAGAATACTGTGCCGCTAATGATGGATTATATGCAATGGCTTGCATTCAACTTGGTGTTCCAAAAAGAATTGTTTATATAAAGTCAACAAAGCCAAATGACACAACTGCAAATGCAGAAAACGAACAAGTTTTAATGATAAATCCGGAGATTATTTCGAAAAAAGGTAAAACTGAATTTTGGGAAGCATGTGTCAGCGGATTAGACAATTTTGGTCTTGTTGAAAGACCTTATGAAATCGTGGTTAAATATCAAAACGAGAATGGAAATATTAAAATTCAAAAATTTGAAGGGTTTTCTTCTACCGTTATTTCTCACGAACTTGACCACTTGGATGGAATTTTTCATATGGATAGAGCAAAAAAATTATTGCAAATGCCAGCAAGAGAAAGAATTGAATTTAGAAAGCAACATCCATATAAAATAATTTCAAAAGATTGTGAATTTACTTATAAGCCAATCGAAAAAAATAAAACACTTTGATTTTAAATGTTTTGTTTCTAAAAAATATAAAAATGTTATTTGCGAAAAATATTTAAAAAACACTAAAAATTCCATAAAAATAGCGAAAAATTCGTAAAAATATAGGAAATAAAACTGATTTTTTCGAAAATACCACACTTTAATTTTTAGAAAGAATAAAATTGCGTAAATCATTTTGCAATTTTATTTTTTTTGTTTATAATAAAAATATGTTATTGGCGTCAGTGATTATTTCTTTTGTGGCAAGTGGTATTCTTATTGCCGTTTCCTCGTTCACAAAAAAGAGGGGAGTTTATTATATCCTTTTCTCTTCATTGACAATAATCGCCCTTGCTGTAACTATGATTTTGAGTGCAAATTACAACAACAATTTCTTCGGATTCTCTATTGTCTCAATGATATCGCTTGTGCCACTTTTTATCCCTCTTTTTGATTTTAAATCTAAACTTGACCAAGCTGAAATTGAGCGTCAAAAAAATCTATATAACTCACAGGAAAATAAGAAAAAGAAAAATATCTTTCTCCTGTTTAATGAAAGTGATGGACGCCTATTTGAAAGTTTAGCCCTCTTTTTATCCGCCTTTTTCATTGCTTTTGCTGGGCTATATCTAGGGAAATTATCACCTTTTGGTATGCTTATGGGCTTGCCTGCGGGAATTATCGGACTTTCTGTCACCTATTTAAGAAATAAGGAGGCAAATACCTTTGATGTTATTACTAACTTACTCTCCTATGCTGGCGCTGGTATGCTTTTGGGGCAAATAATTTCAGTGTTGATACATTCTATCAGTGCTTCTTCAATCTTGTATATTATTGCTTGCCTTGCTTTGGCTTCATATATGATAGCCTGCATATACACGAAAGAAAGACGAATAAATGTTGTCCTTTACTGCGTTTATCTCTTCCTTTCAATTGCAATTATTATATATTGATAAACTTTTTTAAAATTATTGAAGCGTAGAAAAATCTATGCTTTTATTTTTCTTTTAAGATGATTTTTGTGAACAACAAAAAAACTAGAGCGTTACGCCCTAGCCATAATTTTGGTTGCGAGGGTTGGATTTGAACCAACGACCTTCGGGTTATGAGCCCGACGAGCTTCCGAGCTGCTCTACCTCGCGATGCAACTTTATTATAGAATAATATATTTATCTTTGTCAAGTATTATTCTAAAAAAAATTGCTTTTTTCCTATCTATCTAGACTTTTTGTTTTCTTCGCCTCCATTTTTTCGACCTTATTTAAAGTGTTTAAAATTAATTTGGAACTTGACTGCATTCCTTTGTAAAATATTTCTACTAAGTCATCTAAATCATGTTCTTCAACCGCTTTATTTATAGCATTGAAATATCCTTGACGGTCGCCATGTTTTATTGATATCGTCGGTAATTCATTAAGAATTAGCAAATAATTAGACAATATTCTTGCCGTTCTTCCGTTTCCATCCATAAATGGATGAATTCTTATAAATTCTGCATGGAACAACGCAGACAGTTCAATAGGACTAACTTTTGAATTTAATTTTCCATTATAAATAGTTTTACAAAGTGCTTCCAAATTCGGAACAATGCTCCTATCATTGGTTGGAACCCAATTTGCTCCCTTCACAAAAATAAAGGTATTTCTAAATCTTGTGCATTCATTTCCCGAAATTAAACCATTCACATACAATATTAGCTCGATTAGTTCGTCTGTCTTCTGTTTTGGCGTTTTGGTTATTCCTTTTTTATTAAAGTATATATCTTGCTTTGCACATTTGTAAGCAAATTTTAACGCTAGGAATTGACGCATTAATTCTGGGGAAATTAAATGTTTTTCCTTGCCTTTATATACTAGCAATAGTCCGTCTTTAACCACATTATCATCGCCACTTGTAAAATATTTGTCTATTTCAATTAATTTCTTAAAATATGCATATCTATCAAATTCTATTGAATCTGGATCCGTATCGACAAGCTCTCTAACTTTTAAACGGAAATCAAAAAAATCAAAGGATTCTTCTAAGAAAATACCCTCTATGGCATTGCTTTCACGGAGTAAATCAAGCCATATATTCATATTAAAGCTTTTTAGTCCACTCAAATCATACTTTTTAGCCTTTAAAGATTCTTCTTTTGTTGCTATTTCACATAAAGCCTGATTTAATTTTGTGTAATTACGCTCATTAAAGGAATACATACGAGTATTAGTGTAATCGCTGTGCTTCGGCTTCGGTTCTATAAAGATTTTAATTTTATCACTATATTCTTTATCAATCTTTTCGTCATCCAGCTTATTGTCAATTTTTGACAATATTCTATATACTTGCGCTTTTTTCTGCTCCTCAGCTGTTTGCTCTTTTTTAACCTTTCTTATCATTTTATTCATATCTACATCCTTTATTTTTATTTTATCATACATCTTTATGCCTGTCAATATGTAAAGTTATTTTTGTCTTTTTGCTTGTAATTTTTTCTTATATATGTTATAATATAGTATATTTATATAATATAAGGGAAATAAAGAGTATATGGAAAACGAAAAACAAAACGAATTAGAAAAAAATAATGAAATAATAGAAGAATTTGTCGATGAAAGCGAAGCACTTTCTAAAAGTGAAAAATATGACGCTGGCGAAATACAGGTACTCGAAGGCCTTGACCCTGTAAGAAAGCGTCCTGGTATGTATATTGGCTCAACCGATGAACACGGGCTTCATCACCTTGTTACCGAAGTTGTTGATAACTCTATCGATGAGGCTCTTGCTGGTTACTGCACAGAGATAAGCGTCATTATCAATGCAGATGGCTCTTGCACTGTTATTGACAATGGCCGTGGAATTCCAACCGGCATAATTGAAAAGGAAGGCAAGAGTGCTGTTGAAGTTGTTTTAACAAAATTGCACGCTGGTGGTAAGTTTGGCGGACAGGGCTACAAAATCTCTGGCGGACTTCACGGCGTCGGTGTCTCCTGCGTCAATGCTCTCTCCACAAAGTTAATTGCCGATGTTTATCAAAACGGTAAACATCACTACATCGAGTTTGCTCGTGGAAGGTCGCTCGCTCCTCTTAAAGTTATCGGCTCAACTGATAGACGTGGAACGACCATCACCTTTTATCCAGATCCTGAAATCTTTGAAACGATTGAGTTCAACTATGACACACTCAAAAACCGCTTCCGTGAAATTGCCTTTTTAAATAAAGGGCTTGTCATCACTTTGGAAGATAGACGTGAAGGCAGAGAGAAGAATGATAGATTTGAATTTAAAGGCGGAATTATTGAGTTTGTTGACTACCTTAATGTCAACAAAAATACCCTTCTTCCAGCGCCAGTGTATTTCAATAAATTTAACCACAACGATAAAGGCGAAGTGGTAAACGAGATTGAAGTATGTTTTCAATATAATGAAAGTTACAACGAAATTATAAACACCTACGCTAACAATATCAACACCGAAGAGGGCGGAACGCATTTAGATGGCTTTAAGAACGCTCTCACAAAGGTGATTAACGATTATGCAGTTAAAAACAAGATTATCAAAGAGAACGAAAAGCTCTCTGGTGAGGACTGCCGAGAAGGAATCACTGCCGTTATCTCCGTTAAACTCCGTGAACCTCAATTTGAAGGACAGACAAAGACAAAACTTGGCAACAGCGAAATGAGAAACATCGTCTATAAGGCTATGCAGGAAAACTTTGGAGATTATCTTGAAGAACACCCAAGCGAAGCAAGAGAACTTATTATGAAAAGCATTACCGCACAGCGTGCAAGAGATGCTGCAAGAAACGCAAGAGAACTCACAAGAAGAAAAAGTGTTTTAGAGAATACAACCCTGCCTGGCAAGCTTGCTGACTGCACCGAAAAGGATAGTTCTCTTTGCGAAATATATATCGTTGAGGGTGATTCCGCTGGTGGCTCTGCAAAACAAGGAAGAGATAGACGTTTTCAAGCGATTTTGCCTCTTCGTGGTAAGATTTTGAATGTGGAGAAGGCTAGACTTAACAGAATACTTGAAAATGCCGAAATTCGTGCTATGATAACCGCTTTTGGTGCTGGCACTGGCAACGATTTTGATGAAAGCAAACTTAGATACAACAAAATCATCTGTATGTCCGATGCCGATGTCGATGGCTCGCACATTAGAATACTGCTTCTCACCTTCTTCTTCCGCTTTATGCGTCCATTGATTGAAAACGGACACGTGTATGCGGCACAACCACCTCTATACAAAGTGGCAAGAGGTAAGGAAGAATATTATTTCTACTCCGATGATGAACTAAATAAATGGTTCGATGAAAATGGCAGAAAAGGCACAACTCTTCAACGCTATAAAGGCCTTGGTGAGATGAACCCTGAGCAACTTTGGGAAACTACTATGAATCCAGAACATCGTGTGCTTCTTCAAATCACAATGGAGGACGCCATTGAGGCAGATAAACTCTTCAATCAACTTATGGGCGAAGATCCAGAGTTAAGGCGAGAGTTTATTGAAGAGAACGCCACCCTAGTCACCGACCTTGATGTGTAATTATGTTTATTCAAAAATTTAGGAGAGAAAATGATTAAAATCAAAAGGAAAAGCCCTTATCAAATTTTTTTAGATACCTATGGCGAAGAAGCACAACTTGATATGGCAATCGAAGAGATGAGCGAACTTATTAAGGCTATATGTAAGTATAAAAGATTTTATAAGACTGCCAACGCAAGCGAAAAAGAAAGGCTAGTTAATGATATAATCGAAGAAACGGCAGATGTCGCTCTCAATATTGAAAAACTTGCATATATTTTCGACACACAAAAGGTGGAAGAGATGAAGGAGTTTAAGTTAACTAGAGGGCTTGAACAAGCAAAATCGGTGAAAAAGGAGTGAAGTATGGACAAAAAACAAGAAAATCCTTACAAAAACTTTATGGATACTTTTGGTGATGATTACATTATGCGTATCAGCATTGAAGAGTTAAGCGAACTTATTAAGGCTATATGTAAGTATAAGAGAAAATGCGAGGATGTTGACACTGATGAAAAAGAACTTCGCTATAAAATCTTAGACGGAATTGCCGATGTCGAAATCTGCATTGAAGAACTTGCCTATATGTTTGACGGCTTTGACGAAATCAATAAAATTAAATATGAAAAAATTGAAAAAGGTGCTGAAAGAGCGATAAAATTTAAAGAGAGGAAAAAATGACCTTACAGGAATATATCACAAAATATAAAATCAAATTGCCCAAAGATAGAGGCAGTGTTGAGATGTTTTTCTTTGATGGCTTTGGAATTAAAGAAGTTATAAAATTACAGTTTGTTTCAAAAAAAGAATTTGAATGTTTATCAGTTTTACATGACTACTTAACAATAAATAAAGATGTAAATTTACCAGATGCTTATAAGGAACTTGCTTCAAACAAAAAATTAAAAGAATATTTTTCATTGATTAAGCAAAGTTCCATGGAAGAAACTTTTGAAATTCTTGATAAGATAAGATCACAGAATCCAATGGATATAGCTAGAAAAATCAATAGTCGTCGAAAATTAGACAACATAGTAAAAAATGACGAAAAACTTAGAAAAAACAGAGTGTTTTTAGGAAAGGAAAAAGATGAGCAATAAAAAAGAAGAAGAGAAGAAAAGTTTAAAAGAGTTAATGGAAAATGAAAAAGTCGAAAAGGTGGAAGTGATTGGAGAACTTAAAAAGTCCTTCATATCATACGCTATGGCGGTAAATGTCAGCCGTGCTATTCCTGATGTTAGAGATGGCTTAAAGCCGGTGCATAGACGTATTCTTTTCAGTATGGGCGAACTTAATAATTTTTACGATAAGCCTCATAAGAAGAGTGCCAGAATTGTCGGTGAAGTTATGGGTAAATACCACCCTCACGGTGATAGTTCTATCTATGATGCACTTGTAAGACTTGCTCAGGACTTTTCTATTCGTTACCCACTTGTTGACGGCCATGGAAACTTCGGCTCTGTCGATGGCGACCCACCAGCTGCTCAGCGTTACACAGAAGCAAGGCTAAGCAAGATTGCCTCTCTTATGCTTGAAGATATCGACAAGGAAACGGTGGATTTCTATCCTAACTTTGATGACACCTTGATGCAACCAACCGTACTCCCTGCTAAATTCCCTAACCTACTTGTAAACGGGGCTGACGGCATTGCTGTCGGTATGGCAACAAACATTCCTCCGCATAACTTAAAAGAGGTAATAAGTGGTGTTCAAGCCCTTATAGACAATCCTGATATAGATATTGATGAACTTATTAAGATTATCCCTGCCCCTGACTATCCAACCGGTGGAATAATTATGGGCAGAACCGCAGTTAAGCACGCCTACAAGACAGGGCGTGGCGGAATTCTGGTGCGTGGCAGAGCAGAAATTGAGGAAACAAGCTCTAATCGTCAGAGAATTGTTATAACAGAACTTCCATATCAAGTGAATAAGGCTCGCTTCATCACACAAATTGCTGATTTGGTTAAGAATAAAAAACTTGAAGGCATCAGCGATATCAAGGAAGAGAGCGACAGAGAAGGACTTAGAGTTGTTGTCGATGTTAAAAAGGACGCCAACGCTCAGGTAGTTTTAAATTCACTCTATAAACACACCATGCTTCAACAATCAAGCGGTATCATTATGCTTGCCCTTGTAAATGGCGTGCCAAGAGTTTTGAACTTGAAGGAGATGCTCTACTACTATCTTGAACACCAAAAGGAAGTTTTGATACGTAAAACTAAATTTGACCTTAAAAAGGCAAAAGAGCGTGAACATATTGTCAAGGGCTTAGTTATCGCACTCGCTTCAATCGATGAGGTTGTCAGAGTTATTAAAGCATCTAAGGATAAGAATGACGCTAGAGTCAACCTTGTAAATAACTTTGAATTAGACGAAATTCAGGCAAACGCCATTCTTGATATGACTTTGAGTAAGCTTACCAATTTGGAAGTAGAAAAGTTAAAGGACGAACTTGCTGAACTTGAAAGAAAGATTGAGGACTTACAAAACATATTGGATACCCCTGCACGAGTTTTACAGATAATAAGAGATAATCTTGAAGAGATTAAAAATGCCTACGGTGATGAAAGAAAGACTGAGATAAGTATGGAAATGGGCGGAATTGACATTGAGGACTTAATCGCCGAAGAGGACGTTATCGTTTCTATGACACACCTAGGCTATATCAAGCGTATGGCAATGGACGAATACAAAGCTCAACATCGTGGAGGAGTTGGTATAACCGCTCACAAGACAAAAGATGAGGATTTTGTGGAGAAGATATTTGTCACCTCCACACACGACAACCTTTACTTCTTCACAAATTTAGGCAAGGTATATTCACTTAAGGCTTATGAGATTCCAGAAGCTCAAAGACAAGCTAAAGGAAGAGCGATGATTAACCTTATTGAACTTTCACTCGGTGAAAAAGTGGCAACAATTATACCGGTTAAGAAGGATACTAAAGGTAATCTCATAATGGCAACAAAGAATGGACTTATCAAGAAAACCCCATTAAAAGAATATGAAAATATAAGAAAGGGCGGAAAAATTGCCATAAAACTCTTGGACGGTGATGAACTTATCGGCGTTGATGTAACCTCAGGACGTGATGATATCTTGATTGGAAGTCGTGAAGGAAAATGCATTCGCTTTAATGAAACAGACGTCAGAGAAGTTGGAAGAGACAGCCAAGGTGTGAGAAGTATGAAACTTAGTGCAGATGATGCCGTGATTGATATGGCTGTTTTGCACGAAGATAAGAAAATTGTAACTATCTCTGAAAATGGCTATGGCAAGCAGACTGAGACTGATGAATTTAGACTTCAACAACGTGGCGGCATGGGTGTTAAAGCTGGCGTGTTCAACGAAAAAACAGGTAAACTTATCGCACTTAAAGAAGTTGATGAAAATTCTGACCTTGTTATGATTGCAGATAACGGCGTGATAATTAGAACTCATGTTTCAGATATAAGCACCATATCTCGTGTCAGCCAAGGCGTTAAAGTTATGAAACTTAGAAATGGCTCTCACATTGTCAGCGTAGCAGTGACCAGACGTGAAGATGACGAAGAAAATACCGAAGAAATTGATACTGATGAATTAACCGAGCAACCTGAAACTAACGAAGAAGAACAAGTTATCTCCACTGATAATGAAATAGAATAAAATAAATAAAACGCATTAAATTTTTGTTTAATGTGTTTTTTATTGACGAATATATATTTATTTGCTAAAATCATTTTATGAAAATTATGACTTATAATATCAACGGCATACGAGCAAGTGTGAAATTAGGACTTAAAGATTTTATTGCAGATTATGATGCGGATATTTATTGTTTTCAAGAGGTACGCTGTAATGAAAAGCTTGCAAGAGAGGTTCTTCTTGATGAAAATTCTCAGATTAGCCTATTTGACACAAGCAATAATAGCCCTTTAGGTCAATACAACGCCTTTTTTAACTGTGGCGAAGTGCCAGGCTATGCTGGAACATTGACTCTATCAAAAATCAAGCCAGACAAAGTCATCTATGGTATGGGCGAAATTTGGCAAGATAATGAGGGTCGCACCACAACTATTTTTATTGGCAATTTAGCGATAATCAATGCTTACATACCGAATGGCAACAGTAGGCTGGATTTTAAGATGAAGTACCTTTCGGCATTAAATAAATTTATACAAAATCTAAAAGAAAATTATGAAGTGATATGCGTAGGCGATTTTAACATTGCTCACAATGAAATCGATTTAACAAATCCAAAAGAATGTAAAAATAAATCAGTGTTCTTGCCAATTGAAAGACAGGCTTTTGACGAGTTATTAAATTTGGGCATGGTTGACTCGTTTCGCCATTTAAATCCAAAGGAAATAAAATATTCGTGGAGAAGTTATCGTTCCACCTACGATAAAAGCTATAATAGTTGGAAATATCGCATTGACTATATTCTTGCGAGCAACAATTTAAAATCCGCCATAACTTACAGTGATATTTTAGATGTTAATTATAGCGACCACCTCCCTGTCGTAGCCAATTTACAAAAATAAATTTTAATAAAAACTAAAAAAATAAGCTAATAAAAAATTTTTTCTGTGAAAAAAATAAAGAATCACAGAAGTTTTTTATATTTTTATTAAAAATCCTTTATTTTTCTATTTGTTTTATGATATAATTTATGCGAAAAAAATTTTACTGTTTTGGAGAGGATATGAACAATAAGATTTTAGATAAAGAAAAAAAATATCTCAGCTCTGTTCATAAGGTTATTGACGAAAATTATGAGAAGTGTCAAAAAACTTATGACAACAATTTAATTCAAATAAACAATTATAAAAAATATTTTGCAGAAAACTTTTACGAAATAAATAAAGATGGTGGAGAAATTGCTGAAATAAACTTACAGATAGAAAGTTTTGAGCAGAATAATCTCACTCTCACTAAACTTGCTAATCGTCTCAAGAAACAGCAAAAATCTCCATTTTTTGGCAAGTTTGATTTTAAAGCTGATGGCGAAAAAGAGCCTACTAGTTACTATATAGGCATTGGGCATCTTCAAAATGAGGATCATATAAATTTGGTGTATGACTGGCGTGCCGATATCTCCTCTCTATATTATGACGATGTTTTAGGTCGAACCTCCTACACCTGCCCTGAAGGCGAAATAAAAGGCGAACTTTCACTTAAAAGACAATTTAAGATAGAACAAGGTGTTATGAGATACTATATCGACAGCAGTCTTGTCATTGATGATAATATTTTGATGGAAGAGCTATCCAAAAACTCCTCAGCTAAGATGCATGATATTGTTTCCACCATTCAAAAAGAGCAAAATACCTTGATAAGAAGTAGCGAACTTAAAAATACCATAGTTCAAGGCGTCGCAGGCTCTGGAAAAACTTCCGTCGCTATGCACCGTGTAAGCTATCTATTATATAAATATCGCAAGACACTTAAGAATGAAGATGTTTTAATACTCTCTCCTAGCGAACTTTTTGCCGACTATATTGACGAAGTTTTGCCATCACTTGGAGATGATAAGCCTTTTACGACCACCTTTTTCACTATGGCTAAGAAACTACTTGGAAAAGACTTTATCTCTCGTGAGATTATGCTTGACAGATTGATAACCTCTGGCACTCAAAAGGATTTTGAAAATATCGCCATAAAATATAGTTTTGAGTTTTTAGAGGACTTTAAAAACTTTTTAAATAACGATATCTGTAATCTATTTATGCCTAAAACCATGGTGTTTGGCAATCTTATAATCGAAGAGGAAGAAATTAGAGATATCTACTATAACAAACTAAAAAATCTTCCAATATACAAGCGTATAGAAGCCATTGCAGAACACATTGTTGACCTCTTCAACGTTCCACCTTCAAAGAATATCAACTTTTATAATCGTGCAAAGAAACTTTTGTATAATAAAATGATAACAACAGATTGCATCAGAATTTACAATATCTTTCTTCGCTCTATGGAACTAGATGAAATAGAAGAAATTAGTGCCTACGATATTGCACAAATACTTCTCATCAAGGAAAATTTGTTTGGCTTTAATCATAATTATGACGCAAAATATGTGATTGTTGATGAGATGCAAGACTATTCACCTTGCCATTTCTACCTTTTTGAAAAACTTTGGCACTGCCCAAAGATGTATCTTGGTGATATCAATCAAAGTATTGATAAAAATTTATCAAAAGACTATCTTAATATGCTTTCAAAGGAGATTAGGGCAAAGATATACTATTTAAACAAGTCCTATCGAAGCACCATACAAATCTCAAAATTTTCTCAAAAAATTTTAGGTAAAAAAATTGCCAATAACGTCAATAGAAACGGTGATGAGGTCAAATTCTATAACACCAAAGATACTGTAAAAAAGATTGAAAAAATTGCCAAGGAACACACTGACCAGACAGTTTGCGTGGTATGCAAAAATATGAAAGAGATTAAAGCTTTGCAAAACGCAAGTAAAGTTCTTAAGACTTTTGAAGTATTAGATGAAGAAAAGGAGATGACAGAAAGCAAAACACTTATGAGCACAATAATAAATGCAAAGGGTGTTGAGTTTGACGTTGTAATTATCCCTTTTGCAAACGAAGAAAATTATCATAACGAACTAGATAGAAATCTTCTCTATGTTGCCTCCACAAGAGCCTTGCATCATCTATATTTTATTGCAGATAAAAAGCCAAGTAGATATTTAATTAAATCAAAATAAAATTACACTTTTAAATGTAATTTTATTTTTTTGATATATGATTATATTTAAATAACGAATTTTTATTCATAAATTTTAGCTATATAAAATTTTGTAAATTACTGAATTTAAATCTTATGCATACTTTCTCTTCTTTATTCCTATTTTTATGTTAAATATTTTCACTACAAAAGGCTTAAAACCACGAAAATTGTAACAAAAGCCCAAAATTAATGTGGAAATGTGGATAACTCATGTGGATATCTCCGATTTTATACACATTGTATAAAGATAAAATCTTATGTATAAAAATTTATTGTGGATAATTTTTGACTAACTTTTGTATTTTTCTTTACCAACAATTGACTTTTCAGTATAATAGCGTTATACTTGTAGTATCGAAATTTTATTGATTAATGTCTTTAAAATAATATGGTTAAAATAATAAATTTATTAGGAGTTTTAAATTGGAAAACAAATTGATTACACCAAGAAAAATACAGGGCTTTTGGGAACTTATGCCAAGTGAAGAGGCTTTATTTGAAGATATGCTTACTCGTTTAAGAAAGGTATTTGAAAATAACTGCTTCCAGCCTCTTGATACCCCTGTTGCAGAATTTAGTGAGATTCTTCTTGCCAAAAGTGGTGGAGATGTTGATAAGGAAATCTATCGTTTCACAAAAGGACACGCTGATATCTGCTTAAGATATGATTTAACCGTTCCTCTTGCTAGATTTGTTGCTGGGAATATGAATGAACTTGATTTCCCATTTAAACGCTATCAAATAGGTAAAGTCTATCGTGGTGAACGTCCTCAAAAAGGAAGATTTCGGGAATTTTATCAATGTGATGCCGATGTTATTGGCGAAAATCTATCACTCACCTACGATGCAGAATGTATAAAGCTTTACGAACCTTGCTTTAAGGAGTTAAAGTTAGATGTCATGGTGGAGATTTCAAACAGAAAACTTCTTGCTGGCTACTTTGAAAGTCTTGGTGGAAATGTTGTGGAGCTTATGACCATTGTTGATAAGTTAGACAAATTGCCAAAAGAGGAAATTGTCGCACTTTTTAAAGACAAGGGCTTAAAAGATAAAGATATTGAAAATACGATGAAGCTTGTAGCTACAAAAGGAGATATTTTTGCAATTAAGACGCTCTCATCAATCTGCGAAAATGAGACTTTTAAAAAGGGCATGCAAGAATTAGAAACTGTAGATTCCTATCTCAAAGCCCTTGGTATGCAAAATTACCTTTATAACCTTTCCATAGTGCGTGGGCATGACTACTACACCGGCACAGTGTTTGAGTGCTATATAAAGGGCAAGCGAAATCTTGGTGCTATCGGTGGCGGTGGAAGATATGACAATCTTTGCAAAAACTTTATGGAAACAAAGATGGAAGGTGTTGGTATGAGCATCGGCATTACCCGCCTATTTGATATTCTAAGAAACGAAAACTTGCTTAATACAGAAAATTATGCAAGCGTTGAACTAGGAATCATAACTTTCAATGAAACTCTGATGGCTGGATTAACACTTATGAGTAAATTTAGAGATGAAGGCGTTAAAGCGGATATCATAAACGAAACTAAATCTTTCAAGGCAAAGATGAAAGAAGCTAATAAGCGTAACCTGCCATACATCATAATCTTAGGAGAAGATGAGGTAAAAGCTGGTATCTACACCTTAAAGGATATGCGAACAGGCGAACAAGAAAAATTAAAATTTGATGAAATATTAGAAAAACTGAAATAAATTAAAAGAGGTAAATATGGAAAAGAAAAAAATTCTAGTCACATCAGCACTTTTATATATCAATGGACTTCCTCACCTAGGCCACGTGGCTGGCTGTTGGCTACCGGGAGATATTTTTGCACGCTTCAACAGGACTTATGGCAATGACACAATCTATGTCAGCGGAACAGATGATTATGGCACAACAAGTTATATGAGTGCAAAAGAGCTTGGCATGGAACCAAGTGCGTATATCAAACTGATGAATGACAAAATGAAAAAGATTGCAGATAAACTCAACATCAGCTTTGATATATTCAGTGGAACAAACACCGATGTTCACACAGAAATAACCTGCGAAATCTTCAATGAACTTTATAAAAATGGCTTCATATCTGAAAAAGAGAGCAAGATGTGCTTTTGTGAACATGATAAAATAGCTCTTGCTGACAGATTTGTCTATGGCACTTGTCCTCACTGCGGTTATGACAAGGCTTATGGCGACCAATGCGACAACTGCGGTAAGACTTATGATATTGAAGAACTTATCTCTCCTAAGTGTGCTTTTTGCGGGCAAGAAGCTGTATTCAAAAACACAAAGCACCTATATATTCGCTTGGACAAACTGCAAAACGACTTAAAAAAATGGTTAGATAGCAAAAAAGATGTCTTCCGCACTTATGTCTATAACATGGCTTACAAGTGGATAAATGAAGGACTTAATCCTCGCTGTATCACACGTGACATTCAATGGGGAATTAAAGTGCCACTTAAAGGCTTTGAAGATAAAGTTTTCTATGTCTGGTTCGATGCTCCAATTGGATATATCTCCATAACCAAAGAACTTGGTGGAGAGGAAATGGTGAAAGACCGTTGGCAAAATGATGAATGTGAGATATATAACTTTATCGGCAAAGATAACATCGACTTTCACGCAGTCTTCTTTCCATGCGTGGAACTAGGAAGCAAAAAATATAATCTAGCACATAATGTTGTCGGCTTTAACTTCTTAAACTTTGAAGGGCAAAAATTTTCTAAATCTAAAAAAGTGGGGATTTTCTGTGAAAGCCTGCTTGAAAGCGATATTGACATCGACAGTTTGCGTGCATACATTCTTTCTATTTTCCCTGAAAATAAGGATAGTGACTTCTCTTATGAAGGCTTTAAACTTAACACAAACGCCGAACTTGTTGGGAAATATGGCAATTTCTTCAACCGTACTTTAAATATGATAAACAAAAACTTTGTTGGTGAGATTGGAATAGACTTTGAAGATATTAAAGACAAATTAGATGAAAATGACAAAGAGATGGTTGATGCAATAACCTCCTGCCCTACCACAATCGCTGAACTTTTCAAGCAGACAGAATTTAGAGCTGCCTACAAAGAGATTATGCGTTATGCTTCTATTGGAAACACCTATCTTGAAAAGACGGCACCTTGGTCACTTATTAAAAATGGCGATGTGGAAAGTGCTAAAAAGGTGCTATATCTCTGTCTCAATATGGCAAAATCGCTTGCAATAGTTGGTAGTCCAATTATGCCGACCAAAACTGCTGAGATTTGGGAGCAACTTGGCTTTAACGGTCGTCCAGATGAAAATGGTCGCTGGTTAGAAGCTTCAAAGATTGATATTTCAAAAGCACATAAAATAAACTCACCAAAACCACTTTTTATGCGTTTAGATGATGAAACAATAGAACGTTATAAAAAAGAATTGCAAGCAAAATAAAAATTAATAATATCAAAATTAAAAAAAGCATTATAAAAATGCTTTTTTTATATTATTTTTATAAAAATAATTTATTTATTATAATTTTTTATAATATTCTTCTATTTTTTTAGCCATTAATTTTCTTCTTGCAGGTAAAAAATCATTTAAAAATTTTGAAGAGTCCCAATTGATAATATCAAGAGGAATACAATTCTGCTTAAGATTTTCTTCTAATTCCTGAGTGGTCATTGGATAACCAAATACCATATTTGTATTCTTTGCACTCTCAAAGGCTTCACTAAAGTATATATTAGGAGCTTTTTCACCTATAATAACATTTGTTGGCGTGTCTAAATATGCGTAGTTAGCTACTTGATTATATATCGCTCTATTGTCTAGTGCACTATTTTTACGTAAATACGATTTTGGAAATATATGATGTACGTCACTTGAACCAAATAAATCACGAACAGTAGAAGTAGAAGAGAATAATCCCTTGTCACCATTTACAATTTGAGCAGCAAAATATGCCGACAATATCGGAGATGCACTATTAGGAGTCTCCAACCTTTGAGGTAAAGAAAACTCCCAAAAAGCATTAGACATCTCTGCATTTTCTATCTCTTGCAAGCATTGAACAACTCCCCTTTCTTTTATGTTTTTAATGTCATTATCCATCTTAGACTCAGTTGAAGCTGAATATCTTCCTGTCAAAATTGACATAACGAACCATTTGGCAACATACCTTTTTATTTCTGTTTTTTCTAATTCATTTGAATTAACTAGTGTCAAATAAACAACGTAAGCAAAATCCAAAGCATTTTGAGAGCTTATCAATTTTTTACTAATAAAGCCTGTACTCTTTATAGCCAAAACGAATTGTTCAAAATAGTATTGATGCATAAAATGCTGTATGCCAACCGTAAGTTTGTTAAATGAGTCTTCTGCAATTTCTTCTTTATAGTCACGAGTATCAAAATCACGCCCTGATAACAAACTAACCAAATCTTTTAATTTTCCTCTTGAAAACATATGGATAAAAGAAACTCGCAACATATCTTCATAGGAAGGAATGTAAATTGAAGAATCATAATCTTTTAACCATAACATTGCATTGCCTAAGTCATTATCAAAGAAATCTTTGTCACTATTTTTTATTTTATTATAAAATGATGGATCTATTGCAATATGACAGAAATAATCTATAGCTTTTCTTAGTTTGTCTCCGCCATACTTTTCATCTGCGGCAATCTTACTCATAACAAAATCTGCTTGACTTAGCGACTCTCCTTTAGAATTTATTCTTATAAAAATTTCTGTTACTGTATCAATATCTAGTTCTGAAGCCAACTCAATTATTCCAATCTCTCTACTTGTGATATTTTTTATATCTTGTAGTTTGTTATAAAAATCTTGTTCGGTAATTTCAGGATTATCGGCACAATATTTCTTAATAAAAGTAAGTATATCAAAATTTTGTTTGAAAAATATTGAAATATCTTCTATCCATTTTTTGCTTTTTAAATGCGATTGATCCTGTACCTCAAAAATATTTTCATCACCTTTAGCAAAAGGATTATAAGCAATTTTAATAACCTTTTCCTTATATTCATTATCAAGTATAGGTAGGCCTAATACGGCCGTCATTAAAGCGGACACTCTTTGCTGTCCATCAATCAAAATTCTTTGTCCTTTTGATAAACTTCCATCTTTCAATTTCATATCATGGCTTCTACTTACAATCGAATAACCAACAGGATATCCTCTATAGAGCGAATCAATTAAATCTCTTACCTGTTTTGCTTTCCAAACAAAAGGACGTTGTATATCTGGCACAACCACATCGTTAGAATTAATCCAACTTAAAATAGTGCTCACTGAATGTTTGTCAATTTCATATTTTTGTTCCATCAAACTTTTCTCCCTTATCTTTATTACTTTTATAGTATAGCATATATCTACTAATTTTGTATCAAAATATATTAAATAAAATTTATTATTTTCTTTTAAAGAAACTTTAAGCTATAAGAGTAAAATATAAGCTGATTACCAAGAAAAAACACCTTAACAATTTTAGTTAAAGTGTTTTTATATTTTTATGAAATTACACTATTCATATATTGGTTGCGATAGTAGTTATTTGTGTTTATCCAATAACCACCTGCTATGCCTCCACTGTTATCCTCATAGGAAGATTTAAGTTGATATGCATTTGTGTTGTAACCGTCTGCATCATTGTTAGAATACAAATCTAAGGATACCAAGATGCTGGACATATCAATTGTAAGTCCCGTGATACTATCGATGAATGCGTAAGTCTTCTCTAGTTGTGCTCCTGTTTCATCTTTATAATATCCTGGATATTTTTTAGTACCTAAATTAACATTCATATTTTGAGCACCGTCATCTCCCAATAAGCTCGGGCCGTCAAGTGTCAAGGTCATATTTTCGCAAGTTTCATCAGTTGTAAAGGCCACTAAAGTTTCCTCAAGTGAAGGATTTGCCTCTATTGAATTGATAATTTCTATAATCATATCCGGAAGATTTATTCCGAGGAAAGATTCTTTCACTCCAAGAGAATCCAAAATTATTTTGGTTAAATTCGGCATAATTTCAGCGCTAGAATAGGTGTTTCTGTCAACCGAATCTTGCACAACTTTTGTCCACTCTTTACCTATCCAATCAGTCCAAGTCCTATGCGTCTCACTAGTGATGGAGTATCTATTGAAGGTTAAACTGTTATCTTTAAATTCAAAAGTCACCATTCTTGTATCAAAATCACCATTAAATACCCATGACGCTAATGTACTTGTTTGAAGTTCAACTTGTGCAAAGATATATGGATTATTTATATCCTCAATGTTTGCATACAAATCAATGTTCATATCCAAAGTTATTATACCAATAATATCTACTGTCACAGTACCTTTAAAGTTAAAGTTCTTTGTGTTCAAGGTATTAACTGCTGTGTCGATAAATTCTGGCAAATTACTCAAATTGTGATGAGTCGCTGTTGTGTCATAATCAAAGTTGCTTGCACTAAACTCTTGAACCTCAATTGTGGCTGATAAGTCAGAGCCAAGTGAGAAAGAAATGCTATCAAGATTTCCCTCTTTATCAAACAGTATCTCAAGTTTTCCACTATTTTCATTCATGTTGAAATCAACTGCAAAGATATAGTTATTTACATCTTTAACAAAGGAGATATTTTCAAGCATCTTCAAAATGCCAGATATATCACTAAGCAAACTATCGACCTGTGTGATTTCGTCACTCACATCATTTTTGGTAATGCCTAATAATTCATGCAAGTAGCTGAAATCTGTGGTTGATTTATCCAAATCCCAGCTATTCATCATGCTATCACTAAGTTCGATGTTTGTAATGCCAAGTATCATAGATATCATATCACTCATGCTGACATTTTCGATGTGTCCACGGAATTTTGTGTCAGTGCCAATGAAATTACCATGAGCATAAGTGAAGTAAAGTCCACTGTCTGCCTTTTCATTGCTGTCATAAAGTAGAGAGATTTCGTGCTTGTTATTTATATCTGCATTTACATCGCCTGTTGTTAAAGTTAAATCACTCTGAACCTTCAAGCCTCTGCCACCAAATAGACTTGATGAAACATTTTCATCGTCTTTATCAGTAAGTTCAACAAGTGCATCTCCAGAAACTCCAATATTTCCCATATTTACAGAGAGTCCAACTTGATACTGATTGGAATTTATATAGGAATATACGGCTTTGACAAGTGGAAGGAGCACTTGATAGCTTGTAAATTCGTCCGTTCCATAGATGCCATCTTTACCTTTTACGCTTATAACATTGCCGTCTTCACCGAAGGTCATATCGTCCATAAATAAACTGTTCTTTCCGATGGCAACATTTGTGAGATAGATAGCAAAATTCTTATCCTTTGTGACAGGCTCTTCATTTTCTAACCACCACTCTTCGTAACTATCATAAGTATCAGTGTTAGGGTCGATTATATTTGCCCCAATTACTAGTTTTGTTGGATAAATCTTACTATTTGTGTTTTCGCCAAAGGCTTGCAAAACGATGTTTGCAAATTTCGCACTATCCGTATATTGTAAGTCATCACCGATATTAATCTGAACACCACCTTCTATCCAATTGGCACTGATGCTGTTTAAAGCAGGAAGAATTACTTTAAATGTGGAAGTCAAATTCTCAAGTCCCGCTATCGTCATCTTCAAATCATCACTTACAAAGGTTAAAATTTCATCAATCGTTTCTTCTTGTAGATTGAATGTTAACCTTAAGCCATGTAAGTCAAGATAGATTTCATCGTCAAGAAGATAGATGTATGTTTCAATGTTCATTGCACTTGTATATACTCGCACATAAGGCACGTATTCGTCAGCTTTTCTCACTATCATAGCAAGCATATCACCATAGAATGATGTTGTGCTGTATCTAACTGCCAAGTCGCCTGAAATTGCATAGGTATAGTCATCTATCTTAATATCATCAACAAGATTGAATATGTGCGAAATATCCTCTTCCTCTCCGCTTGGCGTTGTTAATGTGAAGTCTTCAGCGTTTATCGTTACATCACTTAAATTTACGTTTACATCATAGCCTGAGATGTTCTTTGCAAATGCTAATCCAAAAGTCTTTGTCTCTTTATTGTAGGTCAATGCAATTTTGTTGTTTTCTAAGGAGATGTTGTAAGTCAATATGTTTTCTTCTTCACTCTCTGTTAATGTCAACTTCTTTAAGATGTCTAAAATATTGATATTCTTTAGGTCTATTCCAATCTCTGTGCTAACCTTGTCTAAGGCAGCTGCTGTATCCATGCTTACGCCAAACTCTGTGAGAAGTTCTGTGAGATTTACTTCGTTTAAGTCTAACTTCATGCTCTTCTCACCGATGGTTACATATACCGTGTTTGTGTCACCATAGAGGAATACGCTGAGTTTTAAGCCGTCAATATTTAAGTTTAAATCTAGGTTGAAGTTCATACTCCCAATGTCAAACTTTCCTACTCCGCTAACAGAGGCTAGTTCTCCAACTATTAGGCCTACATTAAAGGTCAAATTGTCAGTTTTTACTACCTCTTTAAAGATATCTATTAAGTTCTCTGCTCTTACAAAGTCTGCAACACTTGTTGTGCCGTTGTTGGTTACAAGTGCTGATACTTTGCCATCAGTAAATATGAAATTGTCAAGATTTTCAGCCTCTCCACCCAACAGCATATCGTCGAGCTTGATAGAAACTTTGTATTCTTTTTCATTCATTGTAGCTAAGGTGGAAATTTGGAGATAGTCCAACATCATTGTGCCGTTGTCATTGTAGGTTACAATATCTAAATCACTGTTAGATATTTTGATGCTTTCGTTAACCACAATCTCTTTATCTAGACTTACATTAAAGCCATTTTCTAGTCCTGCAATCGTGATATCTGCAAGTGCTGGCAAGACAACTGTTATCGTCTCCACCGCCTCGGTGTTTAAATCAAATTCGTCTTGCAAAATAGTTGTAAGCTCTTCAATATTTAGTTCGTTGATATTAAGTGCAAATAATAACTGCTCAATGTTTAAATATATCTCATCTTCAACTAAGTATGCATTTATCTTGATTCCATCAATCTCAGTGCTGAGTTTTAAATATGGCTGATATTCTTCGCCACTCTTTAATATCTCCGCTGTAATTCTTGCCTGATAAATCTTATCGTTAACTGATACTTCTGCTACAGCAGATATTGCATATCCATTCTCAAGTTTTGCTTTGTCGATAAGGTCAAAGATTGGCGAAATATCCTCTTCCTCTCCGCTTGGCGTTGTTAATGTGAAGTCTTCAGCGTTTATCGTCACATCGCTTAAATTTACGTTTACATCATAGCCTGAGATGTTCTTTGTAAATTTTAGTCCAAAGATCTTTTGAGTTTTATCATAAGTCAAGGATATCTCATTCTCGTCTAAGCCGATTGTGTATGTTAAGATATGCTCTTCTTCATTCTCTGTTAAAGTCAACTTCTTTAAGATGTCTAAAATATTGATATTCTTTAGGTCTATTCCTATCTCTGTGCTAACCTTATCTAAAGCGTTTGCTGTATCCATGCTTACGCCAAACTCTGTAAGAAGTTCTGTGAGATTTATTTTGTTTAAGTCTAACTTCATACTCTTCTCGCCGATGGTTACATATACCGTATTTGTGTCACCATAAAGGAATACGCTGAGTTTTAAGCCGTCAATATTTAAGTTTAAATCTAGGTTGAAGTTCATACTCCCGATATCAAACTTACCTACTCCGCTAACAGAGGCTAGTTCTCCAACCGATAAACTTACATTAAAGGTTAAATTGTCAGTTTTTACTACCTCTTTAAAGATATCTATTAAGTTCTCTGCTCTTACAAAGTCTGCAACACTTGTTGTGCCGTTGTTGGTTACAAGTGCTGATACTTTGCCATCAGTAAATATGAAATTGTCAAGATTTTCAGCCTCTCCACCCAACAGCATATCGTCGAGCTTGATAGAAACTTTGTATTCTTTTTCATTCATTGTAGCTAAGGTGGAAATTTGGAGATAGTCCAACATCATTGTGCCGTTGTCATTGTAGGTTACAATATCTAAATCACTGTTAGATATTTTGATGCTTTCGTTAACCACAATCTCTTTATCTAGACTTACATTAAAGCCATTTTCTAGTCCTGCAATCGTGATATCTGCAAGTGCTGGCAAGACAACTGTTATCGTCTCCACCGCCTCGGTGTTTAAATCAAATTCGTCTTGCAAAATAGTTGTAAGCTCTTCAATATTTAGTTCGTTGATATTAAGTGCAAATAATAACTGCTCAATGTTTAAATATATCTCATCTTCAACTAAGTATGCATTTATCTTGATTCCATCAATCTCAGTGCTGAGTTTTAAATATGGCTGATATTCTTCGCCACTCTTTAATATCTCCGCTGTAATTCTTGCCTGATAAATCTTATCGTTAACTGATACTTCTGCTACAGCAGATATTGCATATCCATTCTCAAGTTTTGCTTTGTCGATAAGGTCAAAGATTGGCGAAATATCCTCTTCCTCTCCGCTTGGCGTTGTTAATGTGAAGTCTTCAGCGTTTATCGTTACATCACTTAAATTTACGTTTACATCATAGCCTGAGATGTTCTTTGCAATTTTTAGTCCAAAGGTCTTTTGGGTTTTGTCATAGGTCAAGGATATTTCATTCTCGTCTAAGCCGATTGTGTAAGTCAATACGTTCTCTTCTTCACTCTCTGTTAATGTTAACTTCTTTAAAACATCTAAAATATTGATATTCTTTAAGTCAACTCCTATCTCCGTGCTAATCTTGTCTAAGGCAGCTGCTGTATCCATACTTACGCCAAACTCTGTAAGAAGCTCTGTGAGATTTATTTTGTTTAAGTCTAACTTCATGCTCTTCTCGCCGATGGTTACATATACCGTATTTGTGTCACCATAGAGGAATACGCTGAGTTTTAAGCCGTCAATATTTAAGTTTAAGTCTAGGTTGAAGTTCATACTCCCGATATCAAACTTTCCTACTCCGCTAACAGAGGCTAACTCGCCAACTGATAGACTTACATTAAAGGTTAAATTGTCAGTCTTTACTACCTCTTTAAAGATATCTATTAAGTTCTCCAAATTAACGAAAGCTTGAACATCGGTCATGCCATTTTTTGTGTTGAGGCTTACCACTTCATTATCATTTAACATCATATCAGAGAGATATTGCGTATCTTTTCCAATCATAATATTGGAAAGTTCCGCACTTAACGCATTTACCTCGCCATTTACGGTTAATTTCGTTGAAAGATTGAGTATGTCAGGCAAAATATTTTCATCGACTGTCTTGGTTTTTAACATAACAACCGTGTCATCAATAGAAACTACATCATCAAAGAAAATTTCATCACCAAGCGTAAGAGTCAAACTGTTCTCAAGCACTTCTACTTCAAAATTTTCAAATGTAGGCATAAGCACACTGATTGCCATAAGAGCTTCCATATCTAAAGAGATGCCATACTCACTTAATAGCTTTTCTATTTCTGAAAAATCAACATTATTTAAATGAAGCTTAAAGTTGAGCTGTTCCACACTTAGATACATTGTGCTATCTATATAGTAAACATACGCATCAACTCCACCTATATTTGTTTTAAAACGAACAAATGGAAGGGTTTTATCGTCTAGACTAACAAGCTTCGCCCCCACACTACCAGAGAGTTCATAATCACCATACTTAACAACAATATCTCCCGATAGGGCATAGCTATTGTCATCAAGTTTAGCATTTTCAACAATTTCTAAAAGTGAAGAAACATCAACTTCATTTTCAACCGGTGTTTCATCGACGGCAAAATCTTGATTGTCAAGTTTAATTGAATTTACGCTCATGTTGATTTTATAGTTATTCATTGTAAGTTCTCTCACCGATGCTGTCATATTCTTAAAATCTTCACTTACATCAAGCGTCAATCTTAAATTGCCAAAATATATAGTAAAACGATAACCATTTTCTGCGACATTTTCATTGATTTCAAGTTTGGTCATTAAAGTGCTTAATTCTAAATCGGATAAATCAACACCTATTGCCGTGCCAATGGTATTTAAAATTCCAGATAAATCTACTGAGCCCTCAAAATTGGAAAGAAGAGTGTTAAAATCTATGGTGCTTAAGTCAATTTTATCCATATCTAACTTAAACGCCATATCGTTGACACTTAAATGAAGAAAACTGTCAACATCACTATCCTTAAAAGCGTTTATTAAGTATTCTTGATCATTTATGCTTGTTGCAATATTGACATTGAAGTCAAAAGTTTTCATATCCACATCAGCATCAATATCAACGTTAATATCCATATCGTTTCCGACAACGCTTATATTAATATCTCCTTTCAAGTTGTTCGCCGAAGTAAAAGCGGTAAGCAGTTTATTGATATTAGATTCTTCTGAGGCATCAACATTACCTGGAAGAGTTGGCGTGAAAGTAACATCACCAAAAAGCATGATATAGCCAAAAAAAGAGCATAGGGCAACTATCATATAGATAGATACTGTCCTAAACATCTTTGATAGAAAGTTTCGTTCTTTTATCTCTGGACTACGCATATTTCCTAACCCTTAGCACTTTTAAATACTTCTAAATATTCCGCAACCGTTGCATCGTCATAGTAAAAATAATCGTCAAAATCATCGGTAACTTTAGAATCAATACCTTTAACCTCAATTTGATACACCTCATCATAATGAATGTGCTCAATTTCAAAATTTTCGTTCATAGTTACAGTCATCTCAACGCTTGACCACGCTGGAAGATCTTTTACATCTGGCGGAGCTGTAGGAACTGAAAAGCCTGCAAAATGGCGAATTTCGTAACTATAATAAAAAGCCGCATAACTTGCATATTCGCTTGTCATCTTAATGTTGAATACATACTTATTATCACTATTTAATGTGACATCTTTATCATAAGTGCCTTCTTGAGTTGTGAAAGAGGACACAATGTATGTTAGTGGTGTTGTTGGCAGTGTGTTAAAAAAGCTTTTATATTTATCAAGAGTGATTGTTTTTGCCTTCGACTCGTCTAAATTAGGCAAATAATTTTCTTCATTAGTAAAGTCATTTTTATTTCGTGATTCATTTAAATATACTTCATTAGGATTATTAAATTCATACTTTTGTTTGACTGACATTGACGCAATACCCTTACTCATCTTTAAATAATAAATACCATCTTCTGTAGATGTTTTTATTGCACGCATAGATTGTGAGCCCGTCATGTTGAAAACATCTCCGCTCAAAATTTTAACATATCTATCAGTGTTTTTAAGTTTGTATTCACCTATCTGATAAAGCTCAACAGCACTAAAAGAGGTTTTTCTTCCGCTTATCGCATCATTATATAGCCTTTCAATTTCGCTATCTTCATCTCTAAGAGTTGCCTCAGTGAGACTCGATGTATCCACGCTTGGAATTATATTGCTAACATAAACGCTTCCTATTGCCACACCTGTAATTACGGCAACAAGAATAATAATACCATAAGCAATAAAATTCTTTACATTAGTCAATATATACCTCTCTATTAAGTCTGAATTTTTTATATCATAAATAGTATAACATAGCCTAAATTCTTTGTCAACAAAATAGTTAAATATTTTTAAATATTTTATGCAACTTTAAAATATAAAATTTTAAATTTTTCAAAACTTTTCTAAAATGACACAGGTTTCAATATTTGCAGTACGAGGAAACATATCAAAGCATTTTATCTTTAATATTTTGTAAAATTTTGTTAATAACTTTAGGTCACGGGTTAACGTCGAGAAGTTGCAAGAAATATAGATGATATTTTTAATGTTTGATTTCGTGATTTCCTCCAAAACTTTAGCATTACAGCCCTCTCTTGCTGGGTCAAGCACAACGCTATCAACAGCTTTTGAAACGCTGGATATAATAGCTTCAACTTTCGCATTAAAATTTTGCATATTATCTGTTTTTATCATCTCTGCAATCCTGTGAGCCGAACTTTGCACCTCTATACCTATCACCTTTTGTGCCTTTTTAGCTAGTAGCCTTGACAATAGGCCTTGCCCTGAATACGCATTAATGACAATCTTCCCATCAACATTTTCTATCACATATTTATACAACTTTTCTGTCACACATTTATTAACCTGCAGAAACGCTTTTGCATCAACATCAAAACTCTCTCCAAGAATTTCATATTTTGCTATTGTCTTATTGTATTCTTTGTATATCTTTGTTTTGTTACTTTCTAAAATATCGCCTACCGCTATAAAAATAGGGTATCTATCCAAAAGCTTATCATATAAAAATTTTTCTCTTTTGGTAAATAAAAATATCACCATAACACCAGAATCAAAACTTTTAAACGTGACGCTTTTTAGGTTGGAATAAGAATGTTTTTTTAGATAATCCTCCACCACTCTGACAGCTTTCAAAATCTCTTTGTCAGCAAGTAAGCAATTTTCTATTTTGATAAATTTATGAGAAGTTGAAGAAATATAGCCTAGTTCCTTATTGCAATATGTAAGTTTTATCTTGTTGCGATAGTTGTAATTGCATTCGCTAGGCTCAACAGCTATATCTCCAACAAAGCCCACTTTCTTAAGCTCGTTTTTTAATATTATTTTTTTAAGTTCTAGCTCTCTTTCATAGGTCAAGTGCTGAAAAGAACACCCGCCACACTCACCATAGTATGGACAAGGCGGAGATATTCTAAAAGGAGAGGCTTTAACCACTTTTATAACCTTGCCGTTATCAAACTTTGACATCGACTTTTCTATCTTTACTTCCACCTCTTCACCTATATCAACGCACGGAAGAAAGATAACCTTACCGTTCTCCTTTGCCACTCCACTTCCGCTGTATGATATATCAGTAACCTTTAATTTCATATTTCCATTTCCTTTTTAATAAAGGCCATAATAAGCCCAACAACAAAATCAATTTCTTGTCTAGTTAATTCTCTGTCTTTTGGTATCCTCCACCACTTAAACAAACAACCCCGACAACAAGTTGCTGTGGCGTGCTGAGCAATAAAAACGGGGTGACCACGCATAGGCGTTTGCTTGCCGTCATTTGGGATTGCCTTTGGTGCAAGTCTTTTAGTCACAAAATCATAAGCGTGCGACTCAATCTTCTCCATTCCCTTTTCACGCATATAGGCCTTGTCTTTTGCCTTTAAATGAAATCTTGCCCTAAAAGTTGATGAGGACAATCTTTCCAAGCACTTATTGCAATCAAAAATAGTATCCATATCTTTTTAAATCCACCATATCGTCTTCCACCTCTACTCCCTCTGCACGAAGTAGCTCTGCCTGCCTGTTCACTCCGCCAAATGCAAAGGCTGAGGAGAGCTTACCAAATCTATTGACAACTCGATGGCACGGAATCACGCCCGGCTCCGGATTGACGTGAAGAGCCCAACCAACCTGCCTAGCCATTCTTTTATTGCCTATCTCACGAGCAATCTCGCCGTAAGTCACAACCTTCCCCTTTGGCACTTTTTTAACTAATTCATAAACATTTTCAAAAAAGTTTTTGTTAAAATCCATATCCTCTCACAACTTTAATTATTTTTAAAAAACTCAAAGCTAAATTGATAAGATACTTTTATTTAGTTTGAATACATAAATTATTATAATTTAAAATAACAAATTAGTCAATCGCTAAATTTTCATTTGTTTCTATTTTTCATTAAATTATTAAAAGCCTTTTTTATATAAAGATACTTAAAATAAAATTTCACACAACTTGACAAGACAAAATAAAATCATTATAATTTTAAATGTCAAAAATATGCAGGGGTGGCGGAATGGCAGACGCACTAGATTCAGGTTCTAGCGAACGCAAGTTCTTGTGGGTTCAACTCCCATCTCCTGCACCATTAACCAAATGTTGGACGAGTTATCTAAATCCAACGTTATAATAACAAAGAGAGAAGTTTAATCCAAGCTTCTCTCTTTTGTTTTTGTTCTATTTTTAATAAAAATTAATTTGATTTATTTAAAAAGCCAAGATTTTTTAAAAAATTTATAAGTTTTATGTTCTTTTTGCCAACTTTTTTAAAAAAATTTTAAATAATTGTAAATATTTGTATAAAATTGTTTGGAAGTTTGTTTGAATTGTGATAAAATGGAAAATGTCAATCGTAATTGCTTAAAAGGAGGCGAATTTGACTATTTTGCAATCTGTTGACAGTTATATATATTTTTAGGAGGAAAATATGAGTGAACATGATAAGATGGTCAAGGTTATTAGATTTGCATTGGTGAAAATTGGTTGCAAGATAAATCATTTGGGCTTTCAATATCTATGCTACGCAGTCGAGCTTGTAATTATGAAGCCAAGTGCAATACATAACCTGTTAAAGGAAGTGTATCAAAAAATATCAGATGAATATCATGTCGGCAACAGAATGACTGTGCATAGTTCAATACGTAATGTGATAGAACTTACATACGAAACAGGAAGTTTTTTAGAAATAAACAAACTATTTAAAACAGAGATATACACCTTAAACGATAAGCCGACCTGTGGAGAGATAATAGGCTTACTTGCCGAATACTACACTTTAAAACTCTATAAGGAAGAAGAAATTTTTAAGGATTTTTAATGCCTTATCGGACACCCCATTTCGGGTGTTTTTTTATTCAAAATTAATATTCAAATGTGGCTATTTTGTATTGCGATAAAGGATTTGAAATTCTTTCTTGAAAATGCTCATCAACATAATAATGATTTATATGTAAAATTATATTTCCATTATCGTTTCGATATGCAAATCTATTTTCTTTAAGGCTGTTTGCAGGTATCTTTAAAACGTGCAATTTTTTGTTAATGTAATCGTCTAATAGTATATACCAATCCTCCGAAAGATGACGTGGGTCAGCATTCGCTGGATACGCATTAATCAGCCTAGAAAAGCAAGCATAAGTGGAATTTTCGTGAAATATATTGATGTTGTGTTTCCTACATAAATGTATAGCATCATATTTACCTAATTTTCCATTTTTCTCTCTTGGCTTAATTTCAAAATCATAGACAGCAGTCTTGTCCTTAACTGTAATTTCAATATCCTTCAAAGCCTCATCAATAGAAGCCGTCTCATAGCCATACTCATAAAAATAGTTTCTTACTAATTCTTCAACAAACTCTGTGTTAATTGATTCCTTTATCTCTTTTGCTTCATCATATTTATTCATATATATTCCCCTTTTTTAATAATTATTTTTTTTGATTTACATCTACAACTCTAAAACAGCAAATAGTTTATAGAAAAATTCACGTGACAATATCATTCTTGCTTCTTTGCCGTTTGGATTGATAACAATGCCAGAACAGCCATCTTCACTTAAATTTTCAGCTAGAATATCAATAAGATTTTTGACACTTAATTGCGTGATTTCGTCATTGTTTTTATAGCTAAAATATTTCTCTTCTGAAAATACCATAAGATAATTCCCTCTATAATGAGGATTTTGAATAAGAATCGTATTGAAAATTATCTCTCCCTTCAAACTTACTGAAGAAGCAACGCTTATCTTCTCGTTGTTTTGATACATACTAAAAATTATCCGTATAATTTCATACTCATTTCTTTCGTCCTGTGGAAGAGAGTTGTTTTTTAATATCACCCTTGTCAACTCGCTGTTTTCTTTATTATTTTCTTTGTAATGCAAAAACTTTGAAATAGTTTTCGGCTCAATAATAAACTCTGCCTCGCTATTAGGATTAAAGATTATTCCACCACATCTTCCGATCTTATAATCTTGATTAAATGCATAAATAAGTTCGGAAAATTTTACAAGGCTAACCTCCTTTAAAAGGACATATTTTGCAGACGTATATGCTTTAATTAGCATTACAGAAAAATCTTTTTTGTTATAATACAATCCCCCTAGCTCTTCTTTGTTATCAAACGATGACGTCGTTTTTTCAACATAGATTTTTTTGCCATAATCGTATAAATAGGATAATAAGCCTAGCATTTTATTTTGCTCTTCGCCATATTCATCAAATGATATATCAGGATTTCTCAATATTGCTTCTGTCAAATCTTTTCTTGAACACATATCCACCTCGTTTTATCAAGCAAACTTATATCTTCTTCTCAAAATAGCAACCTCCTCCCTTAATCTTTTTAATAGGATAGCCAAACTCTATTAGGTAATCAATATTTCTGCCAACTGTTCGCCTATCGCAAGGAACTCCAATGGAATTAAGAACCTTTGCTATGCTTGTTTGTGTGATAGGCTTGTCTTTAGAAGAGCCCTCTTGCAAGATTTTCAATACGTATAGAATAATCGTCTTTTTAGCAATACTTTTTTTCATATCCACACTCCATTACTATTATACCATATCAAGTAGGACAAAACTATGACAAGGTGCAAATTTTTCAAAAAACATCTAAAAATTTTAAAAAAACATTATTTACAAAAAAAGATGGAGTAACCTCACACCTTAGAATTCGGATAGGAAATTTAATGTAAATATCCTTGCTTGTTCAATTGTTCTGTTATTTTTGAATTTTCGCTTTCAAAAACAATATCAGCAAACGTTAATAATATAAAAATTAAAGAATTTATACTATCAAAAACATAACAAATTAACCTTACAAATATTCCAATAATTGGAATATATGATGGAATTAATAATATTATATCTACAATAAAATTAAAAATACTATAAATAAAAAAGGGAATTATAAAAATCAGTATGCAAATAGTTTTTAAAATAATATATCCTATCTTTTTGGAACCATAATGAAAAATAATAAAATATTTCATTCTTAAAGTATTTAATAAATCTTTTAACATTACAATCCTCCAAAAAAAACGAATTTTAAAGTACAAACCTCTAAAATCTAATAATATGTACTCAAAGGAAGAATAGATTGGTAAAATACACTTATAATTTTATAAACTCTTTAAAATTTTCTAATAAAACATTAAAATTTTTTTGATCTCTTATATCGCTATATTTTTGTAAATTTTTAATGTGATTTTTTATTTTTTCTTTATAAACCCCTGTTTGAGAATATAGCTCTACTTTTATCTTATTATTTTCCCCAAGTCGCATAATTTCATCTGCCAAATCATTTATTTTGATTTCTCGAATAACCTTTGTTGGATTTAGGCTGACAATTTCATCCCACATATTTGTTTGTCCTTCCAAAAAACCACTATCTTCAAGTTCATATAAAGAACAATTTTTGCCTTTAAAAGTTTTTTGAAAAATATTAGGGTAAGTTTCACTAAAAGTTAATTCTCCTATCTCGTAATTGCGTTTATATATAAAATCCCAATCTGTCCAAAGCTCTCCACCAAATAACAATGCCGTTTCTAAATGGTATGACGCATAGACATATGCCTTATTATGAGAGCAAATATGTGGTTCAATTATAGATAAGCCATGAGTTTTTGATACATGGTATATTTTTCTACTCATATCACTCCTTTTAACAAAAATGTACCAAATGTCTTTTGGTACATTAAAATAACTTTGGCGGAGAGGGAGGGATTTGAACCCTCGGTTCAGGATTAGCTGAACAACAGATTTCGAGTCTGTCACTTTCGACCACTCAGACACCTCTCCATCTTTTTGATTATAATACATTTTCCCTAGTTTTTCAAGTGTTTTTATGTATTTTCAAAAAGAGTATAAAAAAGTTTGTACATTAATATGCACACTAAGCTATTAAGTTTGAATCGGCGTTTAATGATTTGATTTTTTATCTATGGTTAAAATTTTGCTATAAAAAATGTTTTCAAATAACAAATAAATTATTCGTTATTTGAATTAAGCGGTTGGTATATCAACCAAATTCATATTATAAGCAGTTGCTAAAATTCTGATAAATCTACCTGAACTTGGTCTTTTATTTTCGTCTATAATTTGAGTGTTAAATAGTTTATTAACCTCTTGTAACCCTCTATGTACATACGCTTTTTCGATAGCACTTCTTATGCTTCTTTCAACGCAATAAGCCTTCGTGTTATACTTTTCGGCTACCCGCCCATACAAGCCATCGCATAATTTCTTAGCAAGTTCAGCATCTTTTATAGCTAGTTCTACAGCACTTACAAGATAATCAAATCCGTCTAAATCAACTCTAATACCGATTTTAATCAATAAACGCCTAATGGATAATTGAAGATTGGTCAATTTTTCCGCCATACATTCTCCTTCATGTAAAAATTAAGTAGCAAGATACTACCACTTGTATTATAGCATAGTAACAATAAAATTCCAAATAATTTTAATAAAAGATGCAATATTTTACAAAACATTTATTATTGAAAAAGACGGGATTGATAAAATTAGCATAAAAATTGTTTCATAATCTTTTTAAGAAAAAAACAAATTGATATTTTAGATTATTTTATAGTAGTTTCGTTTATAATTATAATATTTTTTTGCCTGTTCGCATTTTTTTAGATAATTGCGTGTCTCATCAAATGGTATATTTTCAAGTTCACCATTTTCATCTAAATTTTCCTCGTCATTCAGCCATTTTTGCACATTGCCGGGCCCAGCGTTATATGCACAAAGTGCTAGTTTTTCATCATTAAATTGCTCTGATAATAAAGAAAGATAGTATGTGCCGAGCATAATATTATCCTCAGGATTCTTCAAATCATAGTCGCCATACTTCAATTTTTTGGCTAGATATTCAGCTGTCGATGGTAAAAGCTGCATAAGCCCCTCCGCCCCTTTCATTGATATCGCCTCATGATTGTAGCCACTTTCACATTTGATGACGCTTGCAATCAAAACAGGGTCAACATCAAAAGCTTCTGAAGCAACCGCAATCTCGTTTTCATATTTAAGAGGAAAAATGTAGCCATAGACACAACTAATTCCAAACATAGCCAAAAATAGAAAAGAAAACGTCAAAAATAGTGCCATAACATATTTCATAGAGTTATTTTATGAAAAATCAAGCTTAATATGTATTAGCAAAACAAAAATTGTCTTGCTAATTAGCTCCGCCTTAAAGACCGAAATGCTCATTTAAACTATAGATACCTGAGAATGACATTTTAAGTCGAGCGTTTATAAGTTCACGTGCTTTAACAATATATTCGTTTGAAAATTTAACTGAGATACCACAGGCATGGCCAATACTAATAGGAGTATTAATTATTGCACATGGTATGTTGTTTGCTTTCAATTGCCTAGCAAAACTCAGAGTAGCGGAGCGGGATTTAAACACTGCAATACAGTAATTCATATTTACCTCTATGCACAAAATTTCCCTATTAACATTATATTATTAATATAAAAAGATGTTGCATTAATTTATATAGCATATATAGAATAGATAAAATAAAAATTGATAGAAAGGAAAATAAAAATGATTTATTTTGATAATTCAGCCTCCACTCTTATAAAGCCAAAACAAGTTCAAAAAGCCATGCTCGATGCACTTTCTTTTTTTACAGCAAATCCCGGCAGAAGTGGGCATCGTGAAGCCACCAAAACTGCAATGGAGATTGAAAAAGTACGTGATAAAGTTTCCTCTCATGTCAATGGCGATATAACCATCTTCACCGGTGGTTGTACCCACGCTCTCAATCTTGCTATTCTAGGCTTTATAGAAAGCGGTCATGTTATTTGTACTGAAAATGAACACAATTCAGTTTTACGACCATTACAATTTTTACATGATAAAAAAGGAGTCGCCTTTGATATTGTTAAACAGGCTAAAAAAGGAGCATTGTTGTATGACGATATAGCCCCTTTTATAAGGCCTGACACAAAGCTTGTTATTGTCAATCATATTTCAAATGTCAATGGTGATGTTGCTGATATTGCTAATATTGGTAAAAAATTAAAAGAGAAAAATATTACATTTTTAGTTGACGGTGCACAAGGCGGAGGACATTTTAAATACAATATGAAAGAGATGAATATTGATATGTTAGCATTTGCTCCCCACAAAGGCTTTTACTCTCCTCAAGGCATAGGCTGTTTGGTCATCAACGGTGATATTAAACTTAATCCTATTCTTTTTGGCGGAACAGGCACAAACTCTTTAGAACTTTATCAACCGGAAACTTTGCCAGAAAGATTGGAAAGCGGAACTCTCAACACCCCTAATATCCTCGCTTTTGGTGCTGGCATAGATTTTGTTGAAGAGAACTTCACTCAAATAACGGAAAAGATGGACGATTTGACCACCTTTTTACATTATGAACTTTCCAAACTGCCTGTCCAAATTTACACATCGACAGAAAATACAAACGGTGTCTTCGCTTTTAATATCGAAAATTTTAACTCAACAGAATTAGCCACGTTGCTTAATGATAAATACGGCATCTGCGTGCGTGGAGGCTACCACTGTGCCCCTAAAAAACATGAAGCCCTTGGAACAATAGAAAATGGGCTTGTAAGAATTTCTTTTTCCTATTTTAACACCTTGCAAGAAGTGGAAAAATTAATTTTTGCCATAAAACATATTTTATTAAAAAATAAAAATTTATAAATTATAACAAAAATAATAAAAATTTTAATTAAAAAATTGATTTTTTTTATTTTTTATATATTTTTATATGTTTTTTAATTTATATAAAATCTATTTTTATTTAATTAAATAAAAAATAAGGAATAATCCTTATTTTTTTGTAAATTTTATTTTTTATATACTAATCGTTTGCAATGTTCACAGGTTATTACGCCAACATCTTTAATTCTAGAAATTGCCACCATAGGAAGCTCCATTCTACATCTTCCACAAAAATTTGTTCCTTCAAGAGGAACAACAACAGGAAAGATATTATCATTTCTACGTTTTTTGTATTCTGCCAAAAGATTCTTTTCCACACTTTTTGAAAGTTCTTCTAGTTCCTTTGCCAACCTTTCCTTTTCAGGTTCTAGTGTCTTTGTTTCCTCGTCAATCTTATTTTTACATTCGATAAACTGCACCCTAGCTTCATCATACATCTTTTTCGTCTTATTGAAATCCATCAATATTCTGTTGACGAGCTCTGCGTGTTTTTGGAGATGTTTCTCTAAGTAATTTAAGTTGCTTAGAATTTTTGCTTTTAAAGAAGTAATCTTGTCTAAATCTTCCATTGTCAGTTTATCCAAATCTCTATTTAACAGATTTTGCAAACTCTTTTTATTCTCTTCAAACTTTACTTTTACATCTTCAATCTCTTTGAGAACCTTACTCGCTTCAGCTTCCAACTCATTTGATTTCACCTGTGCATTCTTGGCAATCTTAGATAACTCGCCCGCACGCTTTCTTGCTGGACTTTTTGTCAGCCTCTGTTCAACATTGTAGAGCTTTTCATCAAGTTCCTGATATTTTAATAAATTTGTTAAATCCATATCTCCTCCTATTCCACAAAATCTGCAAGACGCTTGCTTCTATTTGGGTGTTTAAGTTTTCTAAGTGCCTTTGCTTCAATCTGACGAATTCTCTCCCTTGTGACAGAAAACTCTTTTCCCACTTCTTCCAACGTCTTCTGTTTGCCGTCCATAAGCCCATAACGCTGACGGATAACCTCTTGCTCACGTGGGGTCAGAGTGTCGATAACAGCAAGTAACTGCTCTCTTAAAAGGCTTTGAGATGCACTTTCCATTGGAGATTGAGAGGTTTCGTCTTCAATAATATCTGCCATTTTTCCATCGTCCTCTTCTCCCATTGGAGTCTCAAGAGAGATTGGATCTTGTGAAGTGCGTTTGATTTCCAAAACTTTTGCCACACTTAGCCCCATTTCTGCTGCTATCTCTTCTATTGTCGGTTCTCTTCCAAACTTTTGCATTAACATTCTTGTAACTTTCACATATTTATTTATTGTTTCCACCATGTGAACAGGAATTCTGATCGTTCTCGACTGGTCAGCCATTGCACGTGTGATTGCCTGCCTAATCCACCAAGTGGCATACGTTGAAAATTTAAAGCCCTTTGTATAGTCAAATTTTTCAACTGCCTTTAAAAGTCCTAGGTTTCCCTCTTGGATTAAATCAAGAAAAGACATGGAAGTTTTCCCGACATACCTTTTAGCCACGCTGACAACAAGTCGCAAGTTAGATTCGCAAAGCATACTTTTAGCATACTCATCACCCTGCATAGCCCTTTGTGCATATTCTTTTTCCTCTTCCATAGATAGAAGTGGAACTTTTCCGATATCTTTAAGATACATTTTGACAGGGTCATCTACATTTGGAAACATTGTGATATCTGCAAAATTGTCCTTTAATAGATCCTCATCATTTGACTTGATGACTTTGATACCCTTTTTCTCCAAGCTCTGTAAAAATTTTTCAATGTTTTGTGCATTTTCTCCCACTTTTAACATAGAAAAATAGACATCGTCCGCATTTATTGAGCCCTTTTTCATAGCAAGTGCTAAAAGTTTATCATACACTATCTTTGCTTTTTCTTCTGCTCTTTCATCTAACATAAAAAACCTCCATATTTTTGTTTTGTAAATCTCTTGCAATTCTTCCCAATTCTTTTGCAATTTTTGCACGCTCAGTTAAATCTTCGCAATTTTTGTATTCAGCGTTTAATTTTGCCTGCTGTTTTTTTAATTTTTCCTCAGCTATTATCCAAAGACACTCATTAAAATACTTTGCTTCCACATTTTCGTAAAGATTAAAGTTATAATTTATCATATTTAATAACAGCTTGTCCTCACTTGTGCCATCTAAATCATATAATGAAGAGAGAGGCATATTTAGTTCTATTAGCTTTAAATATCGCTCGTAACCATCTAAAAGTTTATAGTAATCAATTTGATTATTGACAAAATCTTTGTGATGTAACAAGGAAGACAAAATAAATTCCACCGCCTTAACATTTCCACTTTCTGATTTTGACTCTTCTGTCTTTTCTTTTTTTGTTTCTTCAACTACAATCTTGCCACCTAAATCCCGTCTTAAAACTTCAAGCGGAATATTTGTCAAGTCTCGCACTATGTCAAGATAAGGCTCTCGCTCGATGTCAAGTTCAAACTTCTTGATTTCCGCTAGTATTGCCTTTACAAACTTCCCTTTTTCTTCCGGCTTATTTAAATCATATTGCTTTTTATAATATGAAATCAAGAAGTTCATGTAAGGCTCGGCATTATCAATCATCTTTTCAAGTTCTTCTCGTCCAAGATTGTTCAGCACTTCATCGGCGTCCTTTCCTCCGTGTAAGGTAGCAACTTTCAAATCTACGCCCTCTCCTCTAAAAAGTTCGATAGCTCTAAGAGTCGCCTTTTCTCCCGCACCATCATTATCAAAACATAAGACAATATTTTTAGAATAACGCTTTAGTTCCTGAATATGATCCTTGGTGAGAGCTGTGCCCATACACGCAACGGTGTTTTTAAAGCCTCCCTTATGCATAGCTATAACGTCCATCTGACCTTCCACCAATATGATCTTGTTTAGTCCCTCTTGCTGTTTAAGTCTCTTTAATAGATTTATGCCAAACACCACTTTGCCCTTTTGAAATACCGGAGTTTCTGCTGTGTTTTTATACTTTGCAAAATCCGTTTTTTGAAGAGCTCTTGCACTAAAGCCAATACATTCGTTAAATGCGTTAAAGATAGGAAAGACTAACCTGCCAGCTAAAACATCAAAAACTCTATCGTTCTTTTTTCCACAAATTCCCGCCGTTATAAGTTCATCATCGGTAAAGCCTTTTTGATGAAGATAGTCAACAATATCCGTCCAATCTTTACTGTAACCAATCTTAAAGTCAATAAGTTCACGCCTTGTAAATTTTCGCATTTTTATGTATTGTTGTGCTTCTAAGGCGTCTTTACTATACAAATTTTCTTCATAGTGCTTTTCGGCAAAATCTAAAGCACTTAAAAGTCTTTCTTTAAGTTTTTGCTTCTTACCAGCTTCTTCACTTGAAACAAGTTCCGGAATTTGCATACCTGCCTTGTCCGCCAAAAGTTTTACCGCATCATAGAAGTCGATATTCTCCATTTTTTCCACAAACTTGATGACATCTCCGCTCTCTTTACAGCCGAAACAATAATAAACTCCGTCCTCTGCATTTATTGAAAAAGAGGGCGTCTTCTCATTGTGAAAAGGACAACACGCCCAAAAACGCCTACCTTTTTGTTCTAGGCGTAAATAATTAGACGCAATGCTGACCAAATCACTTTTTCTTTTTAGCTCTTGTAACCAATCAACAGAAAAAAACTGCAATACTATCTCCTAAAAAATCCACTTTACCCCTATTATACCACAAAGAAAAGAAAATTCCTTTATTTTTTAAAAAAATGTCCGAAAATATGGGACATTTTGTTTTGTTTTTATAATTGTTGTACACATTTTAAGCCATTTATAGCTAAATTTCGACACTTATAATGAAGCAGATGGCCTAATATAGCTTTTAGAAAGAGGTACATAATCATTTACGAGTGCATCAAAGACAGTCTTTGCACAAACAGGAAGTTCTGGCAAGTCATTCTCTTTAATATATTTCACTGTGTCAGTGGCACATTTATATATATCCTGCTCATTTAAGGTGCGACCCGTCTGTATATTCTTAATACTGCACGCTTCCTTTCGTGCGATGAAAGTCAAGATATTACGCTCACTTATTCCGTCCAGCCTTTCATAGTTTTCAACATAGCTGTTACCGCCCATCCAAGACCAACTGAAATTTGCTGAAAGAAGATATCTTACACTCTCTATCTCATTTGATAGATAGGTTAGAGTCTCTAAACTATCACTTTCGGCTTTCGTCAAAGGCACTTTCTTTTCCTTAGCCTGAATCACCTTTTTGCGTCTATCTACCGCTTTAGAAAATTCTAAAACGCAATCATAGATATTTCGTGGGGCAATTTTGAAAATCTTAAAAAAATTAGTTTTGTGAGTATATTGCCTACCATATTTATCAACCGACTGCTCAGTAAGTGCTTTTTTCGTCTCTAAAAGTTTGTTAAAGAAGTCCTTTAAAATTCTTTTATCTTCTTCTTGCAATCTGCCGTTATTTGCCTTCCTGCAGGCATCTAAAATGCTTTGATATTTTCCTCCAAGCTTACCTTCACGTGTTGATGTTGAGATGACCTTACTTAAAACCTGCTCGTTGTGAATGTATTTAGCTTTTTCGATATAATCTTTTATCTTACTCTTTGATTCTTCAGTCATACTCTCTTCGTAGGCACTCACAACCGCTTCAAGAAGTTGCCATTCACGCTCTACTACACCCTTTTCCACACTTCTCAAACTTGCTATGCTTGCACTATACTTTTTATAAAAATTTGCTACATATCTATCAACAAATTGACAATATGATTTAATTAAATATTCTTGATATTCTGGCTTAACAATAGACTCTTCTTTTGAAACAAAGATATCTGAAATATTTGCGTCCTGCTCAAGATGCTCATATCCGTTTTGTCTAAACCAACCTATAAGACTTACTCTCACTGACTTTTTAGGTGTAAGATTTGACAAATCAAGATAAGCATATCTAGGCAATCTCTCTTTAATTCTTGATACTATAATTTTCCCTAAAAAATTATCAAGCTCACCTTTTGTTTTTAAAGCCTCAAACTCCTCCGCTTCCTCTTCTTTAATAAGATAACGCCCAATAAAGTCGGCAAAAATCTTTTGTGGCTTTTTGATTTTACTTTCAGAGACATTGACAAATTTTAGAGCCTCTTCCTCGTTTCTTTCAACATACGATTTAAAGATAGCGTAAGGAAGTGACTGCATATCTTGAATTTTTCCACGAAGTAGCATATCAAAAAACGCATCGAAGTTCTCTTCTACATCGTCCGAGAGTTTCATGCTGTCAGCATATTTATAATCTGCGTTTCTCTTTTTAAAATTCTCATATAAAAAATTTAAATCTTCAACGGTATATTGCATCACATCTTTTCTGTTTCTTAAACAATTTTTTTGGTCATCTTCACTAAAATATGATAAATCAAACTCTTTCATACACACCTCATTGATGCTCATAATTTTAACATAAAGCTTTTAATTTGTCAATATTCAATTTTTATCAAGTGCAAAGAAAAATTAATTGCAATAAAAAAAGATAGCGAATATTAGCACACAGTTTAATATATTTGCTATCTTTTTTATAAAATTTTTAATATACTTCTTCCTCTTTTGGCTTATTTTTCTCTTCAAGTTCCACTACAAGTGCTTCAGTTGTTAATAGTGTTGCAGAAACAGAAGCAGCATTGATAAGAGCGGAGCGTGTCACCTTTGTTGGATCTAATATGCCTTTCTTAATGAGGTCACCGTATTCATTTTTAAGTGCATCAAAGCCATAAGCATTCTTATCAAGATTTTCATAGATTTTATTCACAACAACTCCACCGTCTATGCCGGCATTAAGTGCAATCTGTCTAATTGGTTCTTCAACCGCTCTTAAAACTATGCTTACTCCTGTCTTTTCATCTCCGTCAAGTTCTTCCACTAATTTCTTAAGAGCAGGAGTAGTCTTTAAGAGTGCCACACCGCCCCCAGGAACAACACCTTCTTCGCTTGCTGCTTTTGTGGCAGAAAGAGCATCTTCGATTCTAAGTTTTTTCTCTTTCATTTCCACTTCTGTTGCAGAGCCAACTTTAATAACTGCCACACCGCCAGAGAGTTTCGCAAGGCGTTCCTCTAATTTTTCTTTGTCATAGTCACTTGTTGTCAGAGCAATTTGTTCTTTGATGGCCTTAATTCTTGCTTTTATCTCATCTTTATTGCCAGCACCTTCCACAATTGTTGTCTTATCCTTGTCAACACGCACCATCTTCGCTCTGCCAAGGCTGTCTAGTGAAAGCGTTTTCAAATCAAAGCCTAATTCTTCGCTTACGAAAACACCACCTGTAAGGATTGCTATATCTTGAAGCATTGCCTTTCTCTTGTCGCCGAAGCTTGGAGCTTTAACCGCCACAACATTGAGTGAGCCACGAAGTTTGTTAAGAATGAGTGCAGTAAGAGCCTCGCCCTCAACATCGTCAGCTATTATCACCATTTTTCCACCAACTTTAACAAGTTGCTCTAAGATAGGCAAAATCTCTTGCATGGAGGATATTTTTCGGTCAGTGATTAAGATATATGCGTTATCAAGCTCAGCAAGCATCTTTTCGGTGTTGGTGCACATATATGGAGATAGATATCCTCTATCAAACTGCATACCTTCAACCACAGAAAGTTCTGTGTGCATTGTTTGGCTTTCTTCAACTGTTATAACGCCGTCCGAGCCAACCTTTTCCATCGCTTCTGCGATAAGCTTTCCGACTTCTTCATCACCAGCGGATATGCTTGCCACTTGCTCAACATCCTTTGAATTTGCAATAGGTTTGCTTATCTTTTTAAGTTCCTCAGTGGCCACATCAACCGCTTTAAAGATACCTTTTTTCAAGATGATTGGATTTGCTCCTGCTGTGAAATTTTTTAACCCCTCTCTGATAATCGCCTGAGCAAGCACACAGGCCGTTGTTGTGCCATCACCTGCAACATCGTTTGTTTTAACCGATACTTCTTTGATGAGCTCTGCACCCAGATTTTCAAATGGGTCGCAAAGTTCAATTTCTTTTGCGATTGTAACGCCATCGTTTGTAATTAAAGGTGTGGCAAATTTTTTGCCGAGCACTACATTTCTTCCCTTAGGGCCAAGTGTAATTTTAACAGTGTTTGCAAGCTTGTTGACGCCTGCCTCTAGTGCCTTTCTTGCACTTTCGCCCTCTAATATTTTCTTAGCCATAACTCCTCCCCTTATTCAATTATTGCAAGTATATCATTCTGCTTTAAGACAATATATTTCTTTTCCTCAAAGGTGATCTCTGTGCCACTATACTTGCTGTAAAGCACTTCTTGTCCGACTTTTACTGCCATTTTAACTTCTTTGCCATCAACGTTGCCGCCCTCGCCTACTGCCACAACAGTTGCAAGTTGTGATTTCTCCTGTGAAGCTGTTGGTAAAATGATTCCACTTTTAGTCTCTTTGTCTGCTTCTTTTGGAAGCAAAACAACTCTATCAAAAATAGGTTTTATTTTCATAAATATCACTCTCCTTTTTATTAAATATCGGAAGTTTCAATTTTTTATAAGCATTTAAATTGCTTGCTTTCGACAATATAAAGTATAGAATTTTGCCAATAAAAAGTAAAGTAATTATGCCAATAAAAAAGAAAATCTTGTCGATTTTAAATTATTTTGTGCTTTCCTTTTGGCGTTGTCTTGCGTAATCTCTAAAAATCTTTGGATAATTTTGCACACCCAAACTTGCCACCTCTCCTATACGTAATTTGAATTCATCAAACTGCTCATCTTTCCAACTTTGTGAAGCCTTTTCAACCTTTGCTACAACGGCGTCAAGTTTTATTTTAAAATATGATGACAAACTCAAAAATCTTTCATTGTCAGTGAAACTTTTATCGTTTACAATAGCCAAATAAACATTATGTTTTAAATCAATTTCCTCAAAAGGCAGTTCATCTTCTCTTTTCATAAAATTAAAATAGCCAAGTTTATCCATATATGTATTTAAGTCACCATTTAGGCTGTTTAAATATTTTAATGCCACCTTTTTTATCCTGCAAGCCTCTTCTTTTGTGGATATAGAATATTTGTTTTCAAACCATTTAGAAAAATCATCTTTTTCTAATGCTGACAGCACAGCAATAAGTTGCAAATTTAAAATATGTAGTTGCATCACGCTATCCCGTGCAGAATCAAACGCTTCAATGCTTCCAACACAGATATTTTTATATGAACCTTTTAACATATACACCTCTAAAAATATATATGCAAAATTCACTTTTATGTTTATTTAAGGCAATAAAAAACTAGCAATGCTAGTTTATAGAGTTCTTTTTATATCATCTTCAATTTTAGGCAAATTTTCATTTAAAAATAGAGAAAGAGCATCACATTCGTCCATTCCATTTTCTTCAAGTTTTTTTATCTCAACTATTGCTCTATCAGATAGATAATATCTATCATCTCTTCTTTCAAAATTTACATTGCTACTCAATAGTCTTATTACATCTTTGCTGTCTGCATCTTCATCAATAAGCTTAATATCATCTAAGCCAACATTTATATCTTTTAAAACTGTTTCATCTCCTATTTCGCCAATGAAAGACCAATATTCATAACTAGACATCAAAGCTTCTTTTATGATATTTTCAATTGTCACTTTTTTCTCCTTTCTCTATAAATATTACTAAATTATATCAAGCTTTACTCAAATAATCCAAAAGCCTTCTGGTCGAGGTGGCGGGGCTCGAACCCACGGCCTCACGGTCCCGAACCGTGCACGCTACCAACTGCGCTACACCTCGTTAAACTCTATCTTTTTAAATATATTGCTATAAAAATTATTTTATTAATTAACAAAAATTTCAATAAAAACTTTTTATGATAAAAAATTAGATTGCACCAAAGAAATTATTTAGTTTGGAGCGGATAATGGGAGTCGAAAATCGCAAAATCTAGTATGCAAAATATGTCATTACACACTAAATATTGTTTTATTTTACATTATAAATCATTAAAAGTCAATTGTTTTTACCAGTTTTTAAAATTTTGTGCCTAAAAATGTGACTAAAAAATAGGGAGAAGATTTTAGCCTTCTCCCATTAGTTTTTTATTAATTAATGCCGTAAATATATACATCGCCAGAATAATGTTCAGCATTTATTTTAAATGTTGTCGCATTATCGAATTGACAACGATATCTTGAACCATCCCACGATTCAAGGCATAACTCTTCTCCATAATGAATGTTAAGCCATTGAGCAGGAAAGAAAAAAGGATTACGCCATGAACTCGATCTGTTATTTATAAGCCAAATAAATCTAAAATTTGTAATAGGCTGAGACAATGTTATTGAATTGGTGTCTGGTGCATAACCAATTTGAGTGACAGTTTTTCCAATATTATTAATATCTTCTTCGGTTGCAATTCTTTTGGAATCAATAAATCCCCCACCCGCAACTTCTAGATTTCCGTTTATTTTTAAATTACTCATATTCCCTCCTTATATTTCAAAAGTATCAGTATCTGTATTATAACTAATAACTCCACCATTTAATTTTATTTCGCCAATTGTGTTAATAGAAACTCCGCTTGAATCTAGTGTTATTTCGGCTACTCTTGTAGCAAATTGTCCCAATATCAAATTTATACTATTACCATTATTATTAATATATACAGTATAATCGCCAACTTGTTTGGTTATTAAGACTCTCCTTTCAATCTGTGTTTGGGGGTCACTATCAAAGTCAATTTCAGATTGAAGTTGCCCGTTTACATTAACCGCTGTTTTTGTGTTTACTGCTGAATTTACTTCACTATTTGTTGCATACCCCGCACCATTTGCAAGTTGGTTATTGTTAGTCGGAATTTGACTTACTTTTACATAAGGGTCAGAGACACCATTGACTTGTGTTCCATCACCATCATTTGTCAAATCGCTTGTGGCAGTTGGCGTTGTGATATTTATCTCTTTATCAGCTTCACCATTGTATTCGCCTAAATTGTTGTCATTTTGCTTAATTGTTAACGTTCCAAGAGAAACATTTGCACTAAGCGGTTTCCCGGCTACCGTAGTAGTTTTGTCGGCCTTTGTTTCTATTGCACTAGCATTCGCCTGTTCTGCCTGTTGTGCTCTTTGCACTTCGGCTGAAATTGCACTAGCATTCGCCTGTTCCGCTTGTTGTGCACGAGTTGTTTCTGCCGAGATTGCACTAGCGTTTTCTTGTTCTGCTTGTTGTGCTCTTGTGGTCTCTGTAGTAATTGCTTGGCTTAATGCTTCTTCGGCGCTTGTTGCTCTTGTGGTTTCATTAGTAATGGCAGTAGTTAAGTTATTAATGCTTGAAATTATATTATCATAGCCCACAAGTTTCATAGCGCCGGTATTTTCAACATAGATGTATCCGTTAGTATTTGCGCTTAAAACTCCACCTAATTGAGTTTCTGTGGCAACTTGAATGTTTACAGTAGTCACAACACTTTGGAATTGAAAACTATCAATTGTGATTGGTGTTGTGTCATCTATACAGACGTATTTTGTTGTTTTGTCTTTTTCTGTTGGCTCTGTTCGACTTTCATCCGACTGCACAATAAAATAATCATTTTCATTTACATTTGAAAGCGTGGAAAAGTCAAAAAGTTCGGCATCGGCATATGTTTGAAAACTTGCCACTTGTTTGCCAATATATTTCAAACTCTCAATGTCTTCAATCGCAGTATTGAGCGCCTGAACCATCTCTGCGGTCATAAGACCTGTATTTGTTGAACTTGCTGGCGAAGTCACTGTTATTTCGACGCTTTGTGTTTGTCCAGTTACTGGATTATTTAGCGTTAAAGTCGCAACTCCATTATCGCCGTTCACAGAAAAGACAATATCTTTTAGATAATTTGCATTAATGTTGCTTTTATCAAGTTTATCCGTATCAAGCGAATTTTCCGCATTAGTAGCCCTTGCAGTTTCGTTTGCAATCGCAGTTGCATTGGTTTGTTCCGCTTGTTGCGCCCGACTTATCTCATCTTCTAAGTCTTCAGCAATTGAGCTCTCGGCAGTGGTTGCTCTTGTTATTTCGTTTTCAATGCTAGTTTGAAGCGTATTTTCGGCACTTGTTGCTCTTGTAACTTCGTTATTTAAAGCCTCAGTTATACTACTCTCAGCCATTGTGGCACGGTTTATTTCGGCGTTTAGATTGTTCGTGAGAATTTCTTCCGCCGACTCTGCTCTTTCCGTTTCTGCCTCAATTTCAAAAGCATTTTGTGCTATATTTTGACTATTGCGATTTAAATGGCTTGAAACGCTTTCTTTTGTTCCAGTTTCGTTTGCGTGTAAGATGTCGTTTATTTCGCCGTTATTGACATCTACAAGCACTTTTCTAGTGTTGGTGAGTTCTTCTTCGCCTGTGCCTTGAATTATGCCCATTGTGCCGTTTTTAGCTGGTTCTACGGAAGGCAAAGGCGTTTCTGTCCAAGTTGATTTAGCCTCGCTATAAATAAGCATATACACAACATCGGTGCCATCTTCTACAAGCAAAACAAATGTCATTTCATCTCCGTTTTGCGGTGCGCGATTAAAATTTACTTGAACATATTGATTTATCTCACTATCGGTCGGCAAAGTGCTTTGTGATGGATATTCACCTAGATAGTTCGTGCCTGTATTATAATATCGATAAAGCGTCTCAATATCTTCCGAGTTTTGGTCGGCTTGTGATTTTATGCTATCAAGATAGTCTTGATTGACCAACTGCCATTCGCCAACACTCATCGTTGTATATTGATTTATTGAAGCTTGAACAGCGTTAATGACAAGAGTTCTGATCGCCATACCTGTGTCATAGTGGAACACTTCATCTTGTAATATCCAGTAAAGCTCAGTCTCGTGTGGTCGAACATTGCTGACATAAATTTCTCCATCTTTAGATGCAGTTTCTGTGTCATTTACCGGAACAGTATAGGTTTCATTGTAAAATCGAACACCCTTTGTTTTAAAACCGTCTTTTTCATAATGAATATTTTCCGGAATTGTTTCTTCAAGATTATACTTTTGAACAAGATAATCACCATCAACCTTTTTCTCCATCTCGGCTGTTAATTCGTTAACCTGTCCTTCTAAAAGTTCAAGTTCGGTTGCATCCACTTCTGGTTCAACATCTAGATTAGTGCTTGGCTCTATGTCAACACTACATTCCTGTGTTGTTATTAATGTTAGGACAGTCGGATTTTCGCTTATTGTTCCATCTGCTGACTCGGTTTGTGAATTAAGTATATTCATCACATTTACTACCATTTTAGGTGCAAATATACCAACACCAGCAACTCGTGTGAAAACGCTAGGCATTATGCGTTCATAGACATAAAATTCGCCCTCTGATGTCTTTATTTCTTTTAAATAGCGGACAAAGTATGTTTCACTTTTTCCATACTTTCCGCTGTTGTCTATATATACCATGCCTATTTTAACAGCGGTATAAACACCATTCTCCACCACTTGACCGTCTTCATTAGTAAATTGTGCAGAAAATTTTCCTTCGGTCATTGACTTTGGCACTAAAATATTAAGTAAAACGTTTTGAGAACTATTCTGATAGATATTAAAGTTTTTCTTTAACTCTGCAATAGTTCCACTCTCTTTTAAAATAATTGTTATTTTGTTCATTTCTCAAACGAACCTCCTTTTTTAATACTAAACACTAGGCCTGCCAGCGTTTGTTCTCTTTTTACTTGATTTTTTAATCATTTAGTTGTATAATTTAATCAATGAGGTGATTTATGGATGGAATAATGATTGCTGCTATAATTGTTGCAGTGTTTATTTTCGGAATTGTTGCTTTTATTGCATGTAAAAGTATAATGAATATGAAAAACTCTAGAGAAAATAAAGCTCTCTTTTTAAGCAATTCAAAAAAAATTAAAAAAGGGCAACCACTCAATGAAGTTTTAGATTTACTTGGCCGCCCAACTTCTTATAGTGAAATAGGCGATAACTATGTTTTAACATGGGAACAAACTGAAGAAACTGGATTCAACTCTATTGTTCGCTCCCTTACCATTATTGTAAATCAAGAACAAAAAATAATAGACGTGCATCGTAAAAATATGAATTGATTTTTCTTTTATTATTTTAAGGCAGTTTTTCTGCCTTAATTTTTTTATTTATTGCTTATTTTTAAATAGTTTATCATTTTTTGGAGCTCCCCAAATCCAACTTTTTAAAGACTGTTCCCGTGTAAAATCTTCCGGTATATTTCTTGCTACAATAAATTGAGTCTTGTATGGTATAGAAGGATTTTGAGTTTCAAAACCAGAATTTAGAGAAACATCACATAAAATCGCTATACTTTTTACTCTTTGGACGCCATCTTCTCCTGTGAAATGCTTGTCGGACACTTCTGCAAAAATGTTGGACATGTTTACTTCAAATTGAGTTACAACTTGTTTCTCGTTATTCCAACTACTAGTTTGTGTTTTACTTTTGTCTATCTCAATTGAAAAATAGGGATTCATAGACGTCCCTTGCTTATTGATTGGGGTGATAATTTCAGAATTATCAATGTAGCCAGTCGAGAGCTTATTGACTTCTTCTGCCAAAAGCACAACTCGAATATTACTTTTTTTAGGCAAGAAAACATATGGAGAAAGAACAAAGGTATCACTACTAGTCACCATTCGTAAATTATAATTTATCGATATCGCCTCACGGCAATCTTTAAGTAACCCAAGCCCTCTGCCATTAAAATTAGTGTCATACTCCTTAACATTTGTAGCAAGAATATCGTAATTACCTATGTAAGGTCGAGTATCGTTCTTTTTGGTGCTTATTGGGCTCTCTGGAAAAGCTCTTGTTTCATCTGGTGTCGGTGGAGTATTCTCACTTGGACTGGATGAATTTGCTATACCGATATTGCTTAGAATATAGAAATCCATTAAAGGCGCCTTGCCATAGATATCGGTGTATTTTACTGCCCACAACGAATTATACGATCCTTCAGATAAAGGCAAAACATTTCCATCATCATCTAAGCGCTCTATTAGCTGTTCTGTAGTAATAACCTGGTCCCCTGCTGAATAGTTATCTTCCATGTCATATTCATATGTTAGTGTATTTTCGCTTGAATAAGCATTTATAGGATTAATAATCTCGATATATAAGTCGCTTTGACCAACAGTCTGATCATATTTCCCTGCATCTTTGTCTCCCTTAAAAACTGTTACTGCATATTTTGCAAAATCAATTCCCTCCCCAACAATAAGGTTAGCTAGATGATCATAGTTATTAATATAGTTTGATTTGTACTGGATTTGTTCTTGATCATCAGTTAAAAGCAATACATCATTAATTTCAAAATCCCGCCATATTAAGCTTTGTTCACTTATCTCATAAAATCTAGGTTCGCTTGGTATCCCTATTATATTGCTTAATTCGTTATAGTCTTTACTATACGAAATCTCGCTAATTATATGAGATTCATAAATAGTATGCATTACTTTTGCAACATAATATAACTCTCCATCCAATCTATATAACTCACCTTTATGTTTGAGGTGCTCCCATGTGTCATTCCATTCACAAATTTCATATGAATTATTACCAGTTCTAATTAGTTTCCCAAACATGTTGTTTCCAAATTTGGTACTATCAACAACAACATCAGTTTGATTATTAAACTGGTTGTGCTCCGGATATTTATCCCATTTACTATTGAGAAGGTACTTTCTCAAATCTGGTCGAATATGATTTTGACGTACACTATCTTTTGTTCTATATCGAACAAAAAACGAATAATCATTGACTTTCAAATCAGTCCAATATCCAAACACTGGTGCAGGAGAAATAGATGGATAACCATTAAATGCACTCCAAATTGCCTTTTTGATGGTATAATCACTGTAAATGTTTGTATTTGCTTGAGGCAACTGATAATTGCTCCCTGTTATAATGTTTGTGCCTAATTTATAATAAAGGGCTGCACCTCTATTAGGAACAACATCATAATCAATGGATAAAGTTTTGTAGACATTTTCCTCATAAATGAAGTTGGTCAAGTCGGCTATTGCTCCATCGCTATTTCTACGCACTTGAATACTCAATAACTCAATGATAGGCTTTGATGTCAAAATATCCGCAGTATCATTTGAAACCAATAATTGCTCATTAGTTGTTTTTGGAGCAACCCATTCTTCAATATATCCGCCCAACTGAACCATGTTGGTTATATATGAAGAGGTGGCGGAGATGTAATCTTCCACACTTCGACTATTAAAGACAGACACTTTTGTGCTATTGTTCTGTTTTTCGTCAGTTCTACCTAAACGATTAAAAGTAACAACAAATCTGTCATTGCTTCCAAATTTCAATTCTGGTATAGCATGAATATAATTCCCAACCTCAATCATTATTTCCCACAGGTTCTTCTGGTTATAAAAGCTCTCAATAATTAGAGTAGATTTTAACTCATCTTCAAAATCTGGGTCGATATAAAATGGAAGATTAGATTTGTTTACATCGGCAATATAAACGCCATCTTGTTTTTCATAAAGCCCAGAGTTTATAATGGCTTTTTGAAGCAATGCTAATGCAGAATAAGGAACAGATGAAGAATATACTATCTCAGTATCAGTATTATCATTGTATACGAAATATGTGGTGGAAACTGTTGTGTTCGCTTCTGCCATAGATACATAAGAGTTTCCAGAACTTGGGAAATTAAAATTCCCACTTCTTTTAGACTGTGATGTTTGGGTTGGTTGGGAACGAGTATATTTGGTATAGTAATAACTGTCTGGAGTTCCTATATCATATATATTAAGACTATCTTCAAATTCGTGAAGATATATTTTTATACTATATCTTTTATCCCCACGAATTGGGAATAATGCAGTTCTATAAACAGGTGTTTCGGCATTTATGTCTGTATATTTTCTTAACTGATACCTTTCAAAATATTCGTCCGCTTCAGCAGTAAAACTCCCCCCTGTTTTATTTGTTATTTCTACTAACCACTCACTGCGTTGATTGATTGCTTGGTTGCGTGGGAAAGGTGCGACCACAGAATTTTCTCTGTAAAGATTGTCATTAGTAATAATTGAACCTCTAAAGGTATTAAGAGGGTTATATAAATCATTTGGCTCAAATTCTTCAATTAGGTAGTCTATAGAAGCATATCCCAACTTTTGAAAAGAGCGAGTTCCGTTTATACCACCATATATTGCCATTTGAGGGAGTTCAAATTGAGCAAATTTCTCTTCTTCTGTTCCAAAATTTGATAGGGAGATATATTCTTGAGACAAAGGAGTTCCGTCTGCAGAGAGAAGTCTTAAGTTCCCCTCTATTTCAAAATATTTTCCTATATAGATACTCGTTCTCCTCTCGTTATAATTAGTATTTATAGCGAAATTTTGCAATGGAGTAAATTGAGATGGCGTATTTTGAACCGTAATTTCTCCTGCTGGATATGCAGGAACAGCCTTTAAACTTACATCTTTCAATTTGTAAGTGGCAGATATATTATCAACAAGGCGTTTCTGAGCCACTACACTTGACTCAATAAAAGAAATGTGATGGTCAAAATAATTGTTATTACTCAATATAGGCTGATTGACAGTATCTCTTGAAACAATTAAATGAACTGTTTTGACAATTGTATCTTGTTGAATAGCGTTATATTCGACTATATCTAAAATAAATTTTGTTTCTGGGTCAAAAGACTTTTTTATTGGAAGTCCATAAAGGGTAATTTCAGCCGTATCCATAACTTGAGAAATGTCTTCACTTAAATCTTCCCCTAAAGCAACAAAATTAGAAAAATCGTTTTCACCAACCCCTCTATAACCATTTGTCTCCTGATTGCTATCATATTTATATAATTTTAGTTTGAACATAACTATCTCAATCTCCCAGTTGTTAGACTTATACTAGCTCTTGCTCTTCGATATTCCACAGAATTATTCTCTTGAAACGCTTTAGCGTTGAAAGCCCGTTCTCGTTCTGCTTGTCTAAACCCTATCGATATTGCTGAGCTTGCAATCCCTGCTACCGCCCCTAAAGCTGCACCAAGAGGACCAAATATACTCCCTGTTGCAGCTCCCGATAATGCGCTTCCCATAGACCCTGCTACATCTGATATGATTTCTAGCTGTCTATTAATATTTTCTTGAAGGCTGCTGTCGCCATTTCTCCTGCCTATATCAGATATAAAATAGTTAGCAGTCTGAGATAGTATCTGAGAGCCAATTCTCAACCCTGTATTGATTGCAAAAGCACTAGAAGCCGATATACCACTTTTCACTTTTTTATTTATTGTTTCTTTTGCGTTTAACAATTGATAAAGTGGAGAGCTTTTATATTTTCCAGAGCTCGTCCCGTGTTTTTCATCTACACTTGCATTTTCAGATTTATAACCGCCCGAACGACCACCATCGACAACAATAATTTTTAAATTATGCAACGCCATCTTTAATTCCCCTTGTTGTTAATACCAGACAATGAGCTTCATTAGATATGTCTTCTCGTATTGTGACTTTGTGCTCTTTAATCACGCATTTATAAATAAATTGCTTATCTTTCCTCGTAATACGCAATAACAGCGCTCTGTTGTTGTCATTGTTATCACTTATCTCCATGCCATTTTCATCAACATCTCCAATAAAACTATTTTCTGTCAAATCATCTATAAAAGCATTAATATAACCATCGAAAGTTATAGAAATACTCTTAATCTTTGATAAATTTATACTTCCAATGTTCTTAACATTATTATAACGAGGAACTGTTTGTTGATTCATGACAATGTCAAACTCAAGGCTAGAAATAGGAACCGGAACCCATTGACTTTCTCCATCTTTTGAAATTTCAAACTCCGCGATATAATCTGTCATGCTAACGGCATTTTCATAAAAGACAAACTCTATCGTTATTTCACAAACCGACATTTCTCCAAATTCTGTTGTGTCTTCAAGTTCTCCAATGTTTAATGCTCCAACAGCAATGAGCGCTTGTCTTTCTTCCTCCCCAATTTGTACTGGAACTCTTATACCATTAGTTTCAATCGCTATGTCCTCAAACATATCTTCAAGAAGTTTAACTTTATCTGTTTGCACCCAATATTCAAGATTTGCAGAAACAGTAACATTATCAATTTTGTTTGAAAAAACTCTATCGGTAGAGCTCAAAGACAAGATGCAAAATGCTCTGCTTGTTGCTTCCAAAGCGCTAGCATTCCCACCTTTCTTTAAAATATCTCTAATCACAAGTTCTGTATCATAAGGCCTATGCTTAAATGTATAATATTTCACATTCAATGCCTCTTGAATAGTTTTGCCTTTCCAATTTTCTGGTGCTGAAACATCGTTAATTGTGTAGTTTATATCTTCATCGTTCATAATACCTTGTAGAATTGACAAAATGGTATCAGCAGAGACTTTTATCTTCGCCATTGGTTATTTCTCCTTTTATCATAATATCCGACCGATTTAAGCCATAAATCTTGTCTTGTGTAATAACTCATCCCATAAGAAAAAGGACTGTCAAAACGATTTTGGCTTTGAAAGTCTGGATTGTAGTTTAAATTATCAAAAACTATCTGCATAACCTGCATTTTCTTTTGCGGGTCTTTTATTTGTTTTAACTGGTCGATACATTGAAATGGTGTTATAAGTCTTGTATTTCTTCGCAAATTTTTCGTGATTGCTGGAACATTATTAAACATGTCTTCAATAAGTTGTTTCATACCTTTAATTTCTCTGAACCTTTGTTTAAACTTACCGGAAATTACAATATCTCCATTTGACATTCGGCCATTAAAAACTGCCTTTAAATATTCGGCAACTTTTCTCTCAACCCACTCAAAACTAAATACATTTTTCGTGCTATCTTTTTGAGTAAATTGTGGAAACAAGCCTTTGAGTTCTTTGTTCATAAACAAATCTCTCATTCCAAACTTATCATTGTATTGCATTTTTACCTCTTAATTGCTTTAAGTGCCAAATGAAGTGTTTTCTTTGCTCTTGGTTCGTATGATGTTGTCATTGTCGCTTCTGCAATCATCCAATATCTATTATCAAAAAATACAATGTCATCTTGTTTTGGAGCATTGTCTAAATAGGCAAAATTTTGCGTTTTAACGGTCAAATACGAAGACTCGACAAACAACCCGGTTATAGGCTGATGTATGCCATCTTGCTGGTCTGTTTCCCTTGTGCAATCAAATGCAAACATTCTGAGATAATTATTGCGTTCAAGCTTCATCACTTCGTTTGCATTCCCAGTTACTTGGTCTTCTTCGGTAAATCTTTTCCACCACACTGCTTTTGGAGAGAATGGATATCTTTGAACATAACCTGTCATATTACCCTCCTACTGCTGGTGTTTGTCCTAAATTGTTTTGTGGCAACATGCTCACTTGTTGCTTTTTCTCATCCCACGCTTCTATAAACGCTGTGAGCTCGTTGACTTCTTTATTTGAGCAAGTCCCTAAAATCTCTTTTGCAAGCATTTCAGCAGTAACTTGTTTCTTATCAAACAAATCACTAAACAACTTAATCGATTCGCTCCTAACTGTTTGATTTTCTGGCATGATATGAAGTTCTGGTGCAGATACGCCATAATAGTGATAGAAAATGTCTATCATATCTTGAAGGTCATCTTGCACAATTTCAATCTTATCATTGATAAATGCAGTTGTCTTCGTGCGCTCATATTCAATTTCTGTGGCTGTTTTTTGTGTTTGCCCATCAGAAAGCCAAGATGCAATTGTTGTGGCCGATAAATTCAATGAAAAAGCTGCGTCATTGAGAATGTTTTGCTTTTGCCTATTGATTGCATCTGCTCGAAGTTCTGGTTGCATTTGTTGTGGCTTTTTATCATCACTTTCCCCGGCGACATTTGAATAGTATGTAAATATCATTGGATCAAGGATTCCCTTTTTCGCATCCGGGTCATTCACATTGTCATAACCTTTGTCGAGCATAATTCTTGCACGAGCAACATAAACTTCTAATCTTTCAAAAAACTTTAATTGGTCATATTGATAACTTTCGTTCATCAATAAATCAGCAAGTGGTTGGCCAAATGGAAGTTTAGGAAATGCTGGAATGTTTCTTGTAAATTTTAGCAATCTGCATCCCAAATCATCTGGAAATGGAAGTAGTTTACATCTATCATAACTACCGCTTTTAATAAGGTATGGGTCATCAATAAAAATGTCCCCATAATCTCGTTTAATCATTTGTTGAATATCATAAGGAACATCTTTCCAAGCAAGTGGGTCTTTCATTAAATTAGGAGTTGACTCATTTGTTATATTTGATGATGTCTTATATAACAAATAATGCACCATTGGAAATCTTTTTGTTTCACTTCCAACGCGTGCATATTTAAAAAATCTCTCTTCACACAACCTATATTCTTCTTTTGAATTGATAGTGTTGGTATAAGTTGTTATAAATGACCTAACTCTTTCAATATCTCCGTAAGCATCTACTTCAATAAAGAACTTGTCCATTGGCAATGCTTCTGCTCTTAGTTGATTGTTTCCATCCTTATTCCATTTTAAGAGACCAGTTCCACCATCCAAAGCAAAACCATAAGCTTCTTTTGTTGCACTATTAAAATTTGATTTTTTATACCATTTTTCAGTAACTTCATCTACTTTTGAATCTTTTGAGTTTAGAACAAATGGTTTACTAAATAAAGTGCTTGTAATTCCAGCACCTATTTTCTGCAAAAATAAAGTTGGAATAACTCCATATTCTGCATTATGGAAGTTCTCAATCCAACCTCTATACATTGCCACTCTTGGCCTAATATAATCTGCATAAAATTGATAATATCTAGGTGAGGCAAGAAGATATGTGTTGTCATTCTGCGTTAATTTGAAACTTTCAGAAGATAACTCGTTGCCCAAAAAGAATGGCATAATGTATCTATCGTCAACATTTGCTAATTCCACTCTATGCCTCCTTTCTTCTGTAATCTGTTATATTTACCACGTTTTTCGGTTTAATTATAAGTTCCTTAAAGTATTTTAAAAACTTTTTATTTTTCTTAATATCTTCAATGCTTTCAACTTCAATATTAAATCTAGGATGATTCTTCCAAATTCGAGTAAGTCTTTCAGCAATAATTATCTCTTCAGCGTGTTCTTCCATTATGTCACCAATTTTAATATTAACAACTTCTGTTATCTTTTTGACTCTATCTTCTGGAAAGTCAATCATAGCATTTGTTCTCACGATTTCAAGATGTGGCCAAAAATCAATTGAAAGCCCTTGATACGTTTCTTCTATCCAGTTTCTTATTTCTTCTTCAACTTTTGTATAAACTTTATCTTCATTTATAAAATCTTTAAGTTTCATACTTTAATCTCCTTACCAATTTTTTTGTGCCACTAACCCCACAAACATTTTGTCATAAGAGCCAACCCAAGAAAGTCCCAACTGCATCAACATAACTTTAACTTGTGGATCTATTTGTCTATCTTCGTTTATAAGAACGCCTTTATTAAGCCATTGTTTTTGTTCCATATCAATTCCAGTTGTTTTTGTTGGGTCATCATTATTTACATAGAATCTAGCCTGTTTCCATAAAATTTCTTCAAACATAAGTCTAAATCTAAAAGGTGTAATTCCTCGCCTTATACTTTTGGCCACAATGCATTTTAAGGTGTCTATATTACTGCCACTATTCTTAAAAATACAGGTATAAATTTGGTCGCTGATATACTCTAATTCTTCATTTACATTTGTTGGTGAGTTTCTTCCAGTGCTTGCAAGAAAACCTTTTAAATCAACACCATGCTTGTTTAAAAGTTCTTCTGTTGGAATATATTGTTGTTTCAGCCCATCATATCGCATGTATTCTGTTGAAAAAGGAAAAATCAAATCTTCTTCATTTAACGCTTTTAACTGTTCGGTTGTATAGAATGGTGCTTCAAATATTTTTGGCATTGTTTTTCTCCTTAATTTCTAATCTTTTTAATATCTCTTAGCAAAGAAAGTTTTTGCATTTGTGGGATATCACTTCTTCCCAATGTTTCCATCTTTAAGTCATAAGCCGCCTTTGCGTCTTTATCCCAACCTTCGTAATACCCCGGCAAACTCCTTTGGTCTGTTTTGCCAATCCATTTTAGGTTTCTTGGTTTGTTGATAAATTGTCCATTTGCTCCCGGTTGTTTCTGTTGCAAGTAATTGACTGTATCTACGCCTTGTCCAGCATTATGCGTACTTCTAACAACTGCAAGAGTTTTATATGTCTTACCACTTTTAGGATGAGTAACTTCTGGTGTAACAACATCTCCAACTCTTTTGTTTGTTCCATAATAAGAATAAAGTTTTCCACTTCCATTATGGCCATAAGTAACATTAATAATTTGAGCTCCACCATACTTTACTTGTGGTCTTACAACTTGACCCATTGCATTTAATCTTTGCATTGTTTCTGCCATAATTTTTCAATTTCCTTTTAAAATTTCCTAAAATCTATTGATTTTTTTGATTTTATAGCGTATAATAGTAGTGTAAAAACCTGAGAAAAAGGGCTTCGTGCTTAAGTGTTCTCAGGTTTTTTTATTAATTTGAATGCTACTTCATAAATATATTGGTGCATCCCTTTATCTCTAATGTTTATAGTAATATCAAAAACTCCCTTATCTGTTTGAATTTTGTTTTTGAAGTAATGCCACATTTTTACTCCTTTATGCTGTGGAGAATCTTTGCCTTTTTCTAATGTGGATTTAAGATAAGAAGAAGTTTGAATATAATTTGATAGATTTTTGATATTTTCTATTTTAAATTTTTGCCCTTCATAATCCGAATTGCTACGAGAATATATATTTTTCTTTGCAGTAAAGCTATCAAATTCTGCTAAAATTTCATCATCTTTGACTTGTAATTTAATTGGCTTTAATCCTTTAACATAATCAACCAATTCTTTTAATTTAATCTTTTTTATTTGTTTTAATGTTCTAACTAACTTTTGAATTTGCTCACTTTTCTCATTATTTGTTTCATTCACTTTGTTTTTATTAGCAAAGTGATTTTTTATTGATTCTTGTGGATTTTCACCATCTTTAATCGGAATGTGATTACCTTTAACAGTTATCCACTGAACATCATCTTCACCTTTACCATTCATTAAATTTTTGTTCTTCTCAAAATCGCCCATACTTCCCTCTATAAAATTGGTATAGGACGGGTTTTTACTGAACCCATCCTAATGAATAACAGTTTTTTATTCTCCCTCTTCAACTGTTCCTACTCCTTCTTGTGCTGGTTTCATTGAACCATCAGCCATTGCTTGAAGGAAGTTATCAGAAGCAATATCGTTATCATAATCGTATGACAAGTTAGGAAGAACAAATTTACCAACCAAAGCTTTGCGAATGCTTGTTACACTTGCAAGAGCAGTTGTTGCGTTTGTAAATCCAGTTCCACTGAATACTGCTTTAAGAGAGTTACCAGAAAGACAACGAACACCCATATTAACCTTAGGTTGAATAATAACACCTTGAACATCCGGGTCATCAACAGTCTTAAATGATGTTGGTTTAAGACCACGAAGTGTTGCATTTGCTGGTGCAATCAAACAAGACAATTGTTCTAGAAGCGCGATTGTTGTCGCATCTGTCGTCTCATCAAGACCAAGATAGTAATAAACCGCATCCTTTACCTGTTGCATAACTTCATAAAGTGGCATACCATCAAGCCAGCCGACATAACCTTTTTCAAAGTCAGCAACTGTCTTTTGTTCGCTTGTAAATGCGTTCATACCACCTTGTGCAAGCATTCTTGTTGCAACATCACTTGCGGTAAGTGCTGCAGTGTCAGTAAGGTCAACAAGGAACACAGTGTTAAACAAGAAGGCTTGTCTTGCTTGTGCTGGATAGTAACCTGCATAAAGTTTAGAGTCACCCCTACTTACTTTTGCATTAGAAAGTTTGAACGCACGAATAGCAGCGGTTCTGTTCTCTGAACTATAAGTGTAGAACTCGATTGCCTTTGATACTTCATCAGCAGTTGGAGTTGTGCTAAAGCTGTCCATAAAGAAGGAATAGATTTGAGATGCAAATGTATATCCGTTGATGTTGATTGCAATATCTTGTTCAATTTGGTCTTTACAGATTTGCTCGAATCCTTCATCAAGGTTTGCTGCATTTGTCCCTTCAATTTCATCTTCAGAAACGGCAATGTTGCTGTCGTATCTCTTTAAGATATCAATTGAGAATCTCTTTGAAAGAACATGTTTTCTTTGCCCTGTAGTTGCATCAGGCAAATTATCTTTGTTGGCCCAAAGTCCGTTTGTGGAAGCTCCACGCATTCTAAATCTATTGTTAATTGGAATTGGAACATAAATGTCCACAATAGATGCATTTGTTTGTTCTGGTGTAACAAACTTATCAGTAATACCAAAGCCATCTTTGTGAATAATATCTTGATAAAGATTTTTATACACGGTCTTTGATACTTTTCTTGCAACTTGTTGGTTGCTCAAATTAAATAAACTCATAATAATCTCCTTTTTAAATTTGAATTTTGGTTAATAAAAAACACTGACATCAATCAGTGTTCGAATTTTAGTAAATCTCTTTATCTGTGCATGTGAATTTCATCTATCGCATCATCATAAAGCCTATTTATCTTTGTTGGCGCTGAAACCTTTGAAGAATAACCAAACGCTCCCTCAACTTTGCTTTTCAACGCAGTATTTTCCGCTTCCAACGCATTTTTCTCTGCTTCTAAAGCGGTTATTTTGGCTTGCAACCCATCAATTACTTGATTGTAATCAACCGGGAGTTTTTCGCCATCTTCAGCAGTAATAGAGTCATCCACAACATCATCATCTACTTGTTCCCCGCCTATTTTTTGCATAGGCACATCTTCATCAGAGTCATCTGTTGGAACGCTCTCATCAGTTGGTGTATCTTCACTTGCTTGCTCTTCGGAATTGGAGTCTTCTGCATTCTCTTGTGCCGGCACAGAATTGTCAGTTGCCCCTTCATCTTCTTTAGCTTCCGGTGATGGTTCATCAACTGGAGTAGAAGTCTCATCTGCTGGCGTTTCAGTAGATGGTTCTGCTGGCGCATTTTCTTCTTCGGCTGGTGTCATGTTTTCTGAATCATCATCTTTAGCCTCATCGGTTGTAGATGTATCTTCAGACGGCACCTCTTCCGCATCAGAATTTAAAAATGCCTTTAACTCTTCTACTTCTTCTGGTGAAAGTTCTTTCAACATCGCTTTAAGTTGTTCGAGTTTTTCCATAAACCCTCCTTTTTTTGTTTTTTTATTTTTCTTTATGCCGCCCCCTCATCCTTATGGGCTCTCCACCTCTCTGCTCACTCGCAGTTAAGAATTTATGTTAAGGCATAGAAAAACTTATTTAATGTTTTCACTTATATCTTGATAACTGGTAAAAATTTTACCACCATTTTTTCTATTCCTTTTAATAAACTGTTTAACTTTTTCAGTATCATAGTTTTCTTTAGGAATAGTTAAATTTTCAACCATATTTGCTAATTCATCATCTGTCATGTTTAGCTTTCCGTAGCTAAAAATTATATTTGACGCAAGTTTCTTTTCAATAATATCTGAATCAAGTTTTTTAGCCTGTTTTATTGTTTTAACACCTGTCCAGTCTTTTTTATTAAAATCTCTTTCAAAATGTTTATTCATTGCATCTTCCACACTTTGTCCATCTTCAATAAAGACATGCGAACCATTAACTGTTATCCACTTTCCTTTTTCACCTTTTCCAGACATTAAATTATTATTCTTTTCCATATTGTCTCCTTTTTAAATTCTTCCATATTTATCTTGTTCTCTTATTCTCTCAAGCACAGCATCAATTGAGTTGTCTTGCTCAAATCTTAACCTTCTTTCTGGGAAAGTAAGATTGTATGGGTTTTTCAAAACCATCATAACTGCATATTGAAGCGCATCTGGAAAGTCGTTTGGTATTGTTGGGTCAAGTTTGCCATTCTCCAAATATCTTTGTGCTTTGATTTGCTCTACCAATTTTTTGTTACTATATTGCGGACTATATTTATCAACATTAACTATTTTCAATGTGCCATTTGCAAAAGCCGCATTCATTAAATCAAGTTGATGTTCTTTCTCTTGTTTATCTTTATAAGCAAACAATCTTACATTTCTCCATCTCATATAGTTTCTATCAGTAGATGCCAAAACACACATCTGTCTATACATTCCACTTGCACAATCAAAACTAAATATTATTGGCAACATATGTTCTTGATTAAAGTGTGCATTGATATAGTCTAAATATTGAATTATCATTGAACATCGTTCAGTTAATGCAGGTTTAACTGGCATTTCTTTACAAGAAAGATAAAAGCCCTCTTGTGCCCTTAAAAATCCACTATTATGAACCGTCAATGCAGAAGCTGCTACTGCATCAGCACTTTCTGCATCATCTACACCAATAACTATTGAATTGATAAACGACTTCATACCAAGTATTCTATCGGCTTTTATCAAGATATCACGGTCAATATAACAGTCTTCTTCTATAAATGAATGGAACACTGTCTCCCAACCAGCCGCATCCAAATCACCAAGATAAATTTGTCTATATTGAATTGGGTCATTTTTTTGCAAATCTTCTATTTCATGTAAAAGCGCCGCAGGTATCCACTCAATGATTTCTTTGTAGGTAGGTTTAAGCACAGTCCACTCTGGGTCATTCAACTTTGCTTTATAGAACTCATCAAGCCACATTGAACTTCTATCAGGGTTGCCAGCAAGGATAACCTTACTGTGTCCCGCTTTCATTTGTCTTAAGAATGTTGATAAACAGTTTAGTAAAATCTCCTTGCTGTGCAGTTTTTGAATTTCATCCATAATAAAAAGACTTATCGGCCTGATAAGTTTCTTACTTTTAGTTGTATTAACATCATCTTTCTTGTTGGTCTGAACCGGGTAAACTCTTATTTGGTTTTTATGTCCCTTTTTAAAGATATATTTTGAAGAGATAACCCAATCACCATTATTTAGTCCTTCACTTTCTAAATATGCTTGAAACTCACTCAAAACACCTTCGCCAGCATTTGTTAATGTATCAACACCAACGCAGACATCATAATTTGGAAATGCATCATAATAAAGCAATATGATTCTACCAAGCCCAGATGACTTCCATGATGTTCTCGGCGAATACCAAAGATTTTTCTTACACCAATTATCTTCAAGGTCATTAAATGAAGGTTCATAGATTCTCGGAACTTCAAGTTCTAATTCCATAAACTCCTCACTTTTCTTCAGTATTTGTTGGTGGTGTATAATCTCCTACAATCTTTGGGTCTTTCTCTTTTCTATTGCTACGATTTGACTTATCAACAAACTTAACCTTAATTCCGGTTATCTCTTGACTTTCAAATTCAAGTGTTTCCTTAGGTTTCTCCCCGGTTAAATCTCGAATAGAGTTAAATGCAGGAACATCTCCCGTTTTTGCCTTATTAAATAAAGCAAGAGCCACCATTTCATATCCTGTTAATTTCTTGCCTGTTTCACTATCATACTTCATTGATAAAATGCTTTCAACCGCTTCCTTTAGTCTCTTCTTCTCCGCTCTCACTTTTCCACTGGCAATTCCGCCTTTCTTTCCCCTTTCTCGTGCTTCTTCCGTGCTTGGTGTCTTTAAATTCTCGCTGTTCATTCTGCTTTCGCCTCCTCTTCCTTAGGCTCTCGTATATCTTCTTCAGTGTCAAGGCTAGCGCTATTTGAAGTGGCACTGCTGGAGTGAATGGCCCCGCCCAGAATACTAATATCGCCGTTGTCACTGTCCAGAACCATGGGTTGATAATTAGTGCTAAAATTGCCGTTATTATTACAGGTGACCAAAATATTAACTCCGCTATTAGAACCCACAGTATCATTTGTTTGTTGAGAACATTCTTCCTTAACCACTTCCATAGCCTTGTCCACTTTGTGACTTTCTTTGTCCCTAGAAAGTGGTATATAGTCGTCTCGCTTTTTAAAAACTTTCTTGCCAACGACAATTGAGCCATCTTCTTTTTCAATATCATTTTCATAAGTTATCGTTCCAACCACATTCCTGTAAAACTCTTCCATAATTCTAGTTTTCTTAATTAAGCCTTCTCGCCAGTCTCCACATATAAAATTAAGTGCTGAAAAATAAAAAGAAAAGGCAGAACCTGCCATAATCAATAATTCAAACACAAGTATCATAATCTCCGCTTGGCTTATATTTCTGCCACCAGCACTAACAAAAGATAACATCACTGAGATAACTAATGACATAACAACGCTTGATATAAGTTTTGCATTTTTCCAATGTTTAACTGAAAGTCCAAACAGTTTCTGCTTTGATGTAATATCTTCTTTCGCACAGATTTCTTCCACCTCGTATGGTGCAACATAAGCAAAACGTGCTTTGTTTAAAAGTCTGCAATCTTTTTTATATCTCTTGCGATTTATCTTATTGACTTTCTTATTCTCTGATGCCTCTTGCTGTGGAACATCAACATCCATGTAATTCCCATTCTCATCGAAATAATTATTATAAACAAGTGAACTTCCACTAAGAATGGCTATTCGCTTTTGTTTAAGTCTATCCGCATTTTTTCTTTCGCACCAAATATTGAAATCTTCTTTGTATGTTGAAATCTCATTCGATGTTATAAGATGCTCTTTCTTTGTTGCTTTTACTTCGCTGTCCTTCTGCCCAGAGATAAGACCCTGTTCAGCGAATGCATCTCTAATCATCACCCAGCAGACCATCATGAGTCCACTGTTTAAGAACACGCTTAAAAAGTCTTGTGGTGCAAAATTAACTGTAATTAAATTTAAAAGTAAAAAGGCAACAAAGACTAAAATTCCGGATAGAAGTTTGATATATCCTTTAAGTCCTTTCATTCTCCGCTCCACTTTCTTGTTCAACTTTCTGATATTTATAAGCAAACATGTTGCCTATGGTGTAAATTATGAGGCACAATACATACACAGCAAAAACTATAGCCATTCTGCTTAATCCATATGACCAATTTAGAATTGTCTCAAACACCACTTTTTGATATACACTCTCTAATATTCCACTTACAATGCCACACAAACAACTAAGTATTCCGCACCAAAGCATGTAATCAAAGTATGTGAAGGCAATTGTTAAATATGGGCTATATTTCTTGCCCTTTGAGTCTAAGTGTTTTAGCACCATACTTGTTTTGCTCTGCTTGCGGAAAAACTTGTAAATGAATAGAATCGCCACAAGTCCAACAGTCACAACAGGCGCCGTTATCTTTAAGCCCTCATCATCTTGATTGAAGTTTATTTGAATACCCAAAATCATGACTGTGCAAACAACAGCAATCGTTAGAGCAAGTGCCAGTGAAATAAGCCTTATTTGTTTATCTCTTTTCATACCCCACCTACACCAAACTATCTAATTTATCTTTTATTTGCTCGACTTTTATTTTGGTTTTCTTAACCTTTTTCTTTGTCGGTTGTTCTGCCTTTTCTTTTAGGCTTGCAACAACTTTGGCTCTATCTTCCAACTTCGACAAAAAAGTTTTGTATTGCAATCTCGCCTTTGCTGGCATTGTAGGGCTATCTTTAAACCTAAGCGCCTCCGCTTTTTGGAACTCGATTTGAATTTCTGCAAGTTCTAAGTTTTCAGCAAGTATCTCTTGCGTTGACTTTTGCGAGTATTTGTTCTCGCTGTTGTTAATATATCTACTCACCATTGCCTTTTGACTAAACCACAATGGAAAGCCTGCACCAATTGTAAAACCGTTTAAATAATTCATAAATGTAGTGGCAAGTTCTGGATTATCGGTATAACTTAGCGCCTTTGCTATAATCTCACTTGTTTGCTCTGGAAGTGTGTAGTAGCAGATTACAAAGGCTGTCCAAAGTAACAATATAATAAAAACAACATTCAAAATAATGTCATAACTTTTAATGCACTTATTGATAAAACTCTTCATCAGTATCCACTCCTTTCGTTGTCAATTTCTTGTCGCCAACTCTCTAACTGCGAAACTCGATTTTTGAGCAATTCTATCTCTGTTAACAACGATGCAAATTCTTCATCTATGCTTTTTGATAGACTTGCAGGACTAACCACAAATTGATAACTTAATGTTTTAACAATCTCGTTTGAGGCGTTTAAAAAATCTACCTTTAAGTCATTAAGCCCAATCTTTAACTTTGAAGAGTGTATGCCTAATTGACTGTTTGTTGTCACGCCCACGAAGATATTATTCACTCTCACATTTGCCTTTGAATACGAAAAATCTAAATCAGAGAATGTTAAGTTTATAGTCTCGCCTTGATAGACATAGATTGTCAACTTATTCTCGAATGAATTATCATCTTTTTGTGTTAAATCAAAATTCTTTACCATATCTCGCTCCTATATTTGTCCTTCAATAGATAATCTTCCATCACCATGAATAAGATATTCCTTTTGACACGCTGGACAAGTATATTTAGCCTTTAAATGCTTACCAACACTCATCGGGCAACCACATCTTAAACATTTCAATTCTCTTTTCATAAACACTCCCCTTCTCTCTAAATCTTCATACTTTTCAAAAAATGTTTCAATAAAGCTTTCGTTTTGCATATAAACTCCTTATTGGTCGATTCGTTTGGATTTGCACCAATTAAACCGATAAAAAAGGCATACCATTCCCGATATGCCTTTACTCGCAGTCAGTGATACGCACCGATTCCTGCGTTTCTGCCTAAGACTCGCTAGCCTTAGGTCTTAAATCTCATAGTGGATAAGAATATTATGCTTAATTTTAAAAGGAGGAGTTCTATATCCACTTATCCACGATATTATTGTAACATAGAAAATACTGACATTTAATGACAAGTTTTATTTTTTTCAGCAATTTCTTCAAATGCACCATTATATTTTCGAAAAATATGTCTTTCACTGTAATTGAACTCACGAATAATTCTTTTCAATGGCTTACCTGTCATATATCTTTCCATAAGTAAATTTTGTGAAAGTATATCTATCCCCTGTATATCTTCCAAAAACTTATCTTCCATTGCAAGTGCATCGTCTATTGTTTTTGAAATCATTTGTTCAAGTTCTTGAATTTTTATTAGTCTTTTTTCAGCATATGGTGCATTTTCTCCGCCCATCGTTTTTTCTTCTAAAGATGCCGACCTTAACGCACCGTTTAAATTCTTCCATAACAGTAATTCTTCTTGCAGATTTTTTAACCTTCGCTTTGTTTGATTAAACTTCTCAAGTTCTTCCTTAACTTTTTTCCCTTCTTCGCTTAACATTTCATCCTCCTTTTAATTTCTCATTATTCCTTTTTCGCTTGCTGGTAGAAGTAATTTAATTCAATTTCTAAATGTTCATTCCAATCTTCTTTTGGTATATTTCTATTCGGATAATCTTCTTTTAAAGCCAACTCGCAAGCCCTTTTCCAAGTATCTCGGTCAGTTTCAAGTTGCTGGTAACTTGCTTGTAATTTGCTAAATGCTTCTTTTGAGTATTGATTATCGTCTAATGTTTCGTCAAGTTCTTCCACACTCTCAATGCCATACTTTTCGAGTATATCTTCCAAACCTTGAAGTTTATAATATACCATATTAGAAGCCTCATCGTGAAAGTAAAAATTAACTTTATTATTTCTCGTCAATCTTTCTGCCATATCATTCTCCTTTATTGCCTATATAATACTAACTTTAACTTATCTGCAAAATAAAATTTATCTTTTCCGTATTTATCTTCAACAAGTTTCCTTAATGTGTCGTTATCAGGTTTTATTTCTGCAATTTTATTCCAACTATCTTCGTTTACCCAACAAATACCATTTAAACCATTTTGTATATCTTCAATTTGTTTTTTATATTCAAGTAATTTCAAGTATTCTTCATAATCGATTATTATTTGTGCCATAATCATTCTCCTTTTAAAATTCGCTCTAAAAATCTCCATTTCCTAAAATTATTCCCCCGAAAAATCTCCATATTATTCCCCTTCTAATTCTTTTATTCTTTTTTTAATATAATCAGCACAATAAGTTCTACCATCAACAAAATTTTTCACTTTTTCAAGTTCTTGTATTGCGAGTTGTTTAGGGTTGTTGTTTGCTATCTCATAGTTTTGTTCATTGACCCTATTAAGAAATGTTTGTGTTTTCTGTTTCCAATCTTCAATCTCTTTGTCTTTTTCAGCACACAATGTTTTCCAATCGTGGATGGCTTGCACGAACTCCTTGTTTATCTCATCAATCGTCTTTTGTTTTTCAGCGAGTTGCTGTTTGAGTTGCTTATTATATTCATAGCAAGTAATACATAACCCATCTTTGATAAAACATTCAGATGATAAACGATTACAACATTTACATTGAACTATTCTATTATCTATCATTCCCTTGTATCTCCTTTAATTTGGCTTGTGCTTCTTCTTCGGTGGCAAACCAAGTTTCGCCATAATACTTTTCAGTGTCAAAATGCCCACATAAGTTTTTAGGTGGTTCATAATTGCAATAAAATTGGACATCACCTACATCACAAACAACAGAAAATCCATATTTGTTGTATCTAATCTCACTAACAGTCCACTCATAGACTTTATTTTGCTCTTCTCTTCCATTTACAATATTTAACCTATAATTTGTTTCGCTCGGTATAACATAAATAGTATCGCCTACCTTTACTGGTAGCACAATCGCACCTTTCAGCCTTTCGTTCGCTTGGTCGAGTTGTAATTGCAAGTCGGCAATCTTCTTATCTTTATTATCAAGCATAATTTGAAAATGTTTGCTAATGTCATTCATCGAATTTATATATACTTCATCACTAATTCCCATCATCTTCTCCTACTATCTCAATTTTTACTTTGACTGGTCGGCAGTTTTTTAAGTTTAGCCCTTTTATTTCTCTTTCACAACCAAACTTATACCAAAATTTATTGTTTAAAAATACTTTGTGTATATCTCTTGTAAATTTTGGTTTTTCTTCATAAGGATATTTCATTATAAAATCGTAATCATAATAGAAATATCCGTCATCTCTTTGTATAACCCAAATCTCTGTCTTACTCATCTTCCACCACCTTTTCGACCATGTCGGCTTTGATTAGGTCGTAGATAGTATCCCCACAATCTATCGGAACTCCAAAATGAAAATCTGACACATCAACATAAACTTCAATTTCTCTACCTATTTCTTCGATATTTATATATCCACCTTGAACACTTTTTTGGTATCTATCTCCAAACAATTTTATTAGCCTAATAAACCCAAATTTTTCAAGTTCTTCTAAATCAATATTGTCTTTAACCTTCAGCATCTTTCTCCCCTTTCAACTCTTTGATTTGCTGGTCGATTGTTTTATCTATCACATACAATCGCACACAATCAACGCCTGTTCCTGTGATTTGCATTGCTTTTGAAAATAATAAAGATTTCACTTTTTTAAGTTCTTGAATTGCGAGTTGTGTTTGCGGTTCTTTAACTTTATCAACCAATTCATTTTCATCGAATATATTAAAAAACTGCAACAATTCATTAACTACTTGTGTATCATCTTCTGCTTGAAATGCACGACTTTGCAAATCTTCGAGAATTTCACTATCATCATAATTCGTGTATCCATAATTATCTTTAAAATTATCAAATACTGACAATCTTTCTTTAAGTCTTTCAATCTCTTTGTCTTTTTCAGCGAGTTGCTGTTTGAGTTGGTCGATTTGCTCGGCTTGTTCATTAAGACGTTTTATAATTAAATCTGAACCAAAATACGATTTTATTGATGTTTGTTTTTCGTCAGAAGCATTTTCAATAATTCCCCAAAGTCCTTCTGTTTGGTAAAAACTGAATTTATCACTCATCTTCTCCCCCCAACTCTTGCATTTTGTCTAAAATATTCTTATAAACTGATTGTATATTTGTCTTATTATAAAAGTCATAATTGAGTGCCATCCACTCGTCATAGGTCGGTTGATACGCTTTAATCATTTCTTCCAACCACTCTTTCAACTTCTGCCACATATCTCGATAGTTATCAACACTTTCCATTTTGGAAATAGTTGGCTTTGTTTCATTGACCTGTATAACACCAAAACCTAAATCTTTAATCTCTTTCACTTCTCATACTCCTTTTGTATCAAATCTAAGATTATGTTAAATTGGTCTTTAATCTGTTGATTGCTTTCTGCCAAATCAACTGTTGATGCGATTGTTTTTCTAATCTTCTCGCACACTTCCTTTACAAGTTCTCGGTCGTGGGTTTTAATGTCAATAAGTGGGCAATCTTTATCTCTGCTTGTTTCTATCTCATCTTCGTCTAATTCTTTATGATTTATGATACAATCTGTGCTTTTCCAATATGGTCGATTATCATAACAGAATAAACATTTACTACAACTCTCAGGCAATTTCTCAACCCATACTTTTTGTTCGCTCATTTTTTAATCCCCTTTTGTTTTTCTTTCCACTCTATCAGTTTGGTATATATTTCTCGTGCTGATTTTAAACCCATATTTCGACAGTGGAGTATATAATCAAATGTGGCATTTTCCAAGTCACCAATCGTTTTTACACCACCACGAAAAAGCAAATTTTTAGACCTTACTGATAAATCTAACTCGTCTATTGATGTTTGCTCTTCCTCTTCAATTTTTTCTGCATTCATTGAAACCAAATCGGCAATAAGCGACACAATCTCTTTATCTAATTTTGCTCTATCACTATGCCCAAATGGCGTGCTTGCATAAATATGAAGTTTGGTAATTACTTCAATCAATTTTGTGTCAAAATCGCTCATATCTACTCCTTTAAAAATTTTAACCCAGCACCTTGATGTTCACTAGATTTTAACTGTTTCCAAATATTCTCAATTCGATTTTCTACAAAGAAACATATATCTTTTGCAGTCATTGAACAGTCAATGCGTTCGTCTAATGTATAGGTTAAGTGCTTTCCTTTTGGACTTGTATAGATGTCTAAATTAAAAGTCACAAAATCTAATCGAGTTGCTTTATAGAATAAGAATATTTCTTCTTCGACTTTTCTTGTTTTGTTTTTTATTGTGCCAGAAATTTCATATCTGTCTTTGCAATCTATTTTAATATAAAGTTTCATTCCTCACCTCTAAACAGCCTTACGCACTCGTCATAGGCTTTGTAAAAGTTTTCTTCATTAAAGTTCCAACTATATTTTTCTTTACCTGTATAAAGCACAATTTGGCTTACATAAGATTTGTTTATATCAAGAACAAAGTTTTTATCTTCAATAAGCGTATAAGTTTTACCCATTTTAAAATTCTTTTCATCTTTTGCTATTTCGCTAAAAGTGTAAAACGGCAACTGCTCGGTGCGTGTAACATTTGCGTGGTGCAAGTAGTGTTCGGCTTCGGCTTTGGTTTTGTAAAGTTCATTTATAGAATAATATTTATGTCCAAGTATCTTGTTTACAGGTGAATACCATTTTAATATATCATTCTCTATATATACCCAACTACTATCTAATGCAACTTTGTAAACAATATTATTTCTGCAAGCCCACACACTCTCGCCGTTCTCAATGGCTTTTAATATATCTTGTTTTGTCATAATTTACTCCTTTATAATTTCCTTCCGCATAAATAACCAATAACACCAAACAAAATTCCACTACCTATGAATACTAAACTCCAATGTGGAATTGTAATGACATCGCTATTTATAATCACGCCATATTTCTCAACCGATAACACCATTTGAAACACCATTGTCGTTATGAATGAGCCGATTGATACAACCCAAGATATAATGCTTGCGATTAAATAAAATTTTTCGTTCATAATCACTCCTTATAAGCCAACAATTTAATCAAATTGTTAATACCTCTTAAATTTCTGCACTTGCTATTCAAGTTGCGTTTTTGTTCAACTTTGTGGTCATACATTATCTTACCAGTGCTTGCCCAAAACTGGAACAGGTTTCCTTGGTAATCAAAGCAATGAATATGCCCATTTGAACCATTTTTAACTATATATGCTATATTGTTCTTTTCAAATTGTTGCTCAGCATACTTAATTCTAGCCGGTGTTTTAGCAACCCTTTCAGCATGTTTCTGCTTTGCAATTTCTTTTAAGGCTTGCATTTCTGGTCGCATGCTGTCATCATCAAAATCACTCATTTCTCCTCCAATATTTTGTAAAATTTTGCTAGTGCTTTCTGGGATGAAATGTTATCTTTTTTGAGTGTGATATTCAAATATCTCTCAATGATGTGATTAAGTTCTTTGCGTATGTTGTTTTCTCCCTTCTTCAACCCATCATGATAACCTTTTGCTGGCAGAAAGTCTGCTATTTGAGTTTTGCCTGCACCCTGTCCACCAGCAGTTTTGTTCCGCATTTGATAACCCGCTCTCTGGCACTCCTTAATATAAAACTGCTCTTTCTCATTAAGTTCGCTTTCGGCACATTTAATTGTTATCACCCTGTATCCAGTCGGATTATCATCGGAATACCAACCATGACTCTTTAAACTTAAATCAATCCACAAATGCTCTCGCATGTGCTGTGCAAGTCTTGATAAAAGGTGCTTGGTTTGTCCCACATAGGCATATTTAATACCATCTTCTATTCTTGACAAAATATAAATTCCGCAATCTTCAGTTAAACTTGGAAACATTGATTTAAGTTTCTTTTTGTTTTTGCTGTCGATTGCCATAATCTGCCGTAAATCCATTTTTACCTCCATAAATTTGATAAGATTTCTATATTTTTTAATTCAGTTCTTAACTTTGCAATTTTTCTAAAAAATGTTCGTAAATTCATATTTAGTTCTTTTGCAGAGTCAACCACTCGCTTTGTGAAATATAACATCAAAATTTGTTGTTCTTTTTCAGTTAATGAGTTTTTGAATTTTTTAAAGTTATAGTAAAAGTCCATATCCACATTGCCTTTGACTTTGATAAAATGTTTTTGTTTAAATTCTGGGCACTCTCTAACAAAGTAACTTTCAAAACTTTCATATGGCGAATTTTTTATCATTCTTCTTTCCGCAGTCCAGCCTTCAACCGGCTTAAATGATTTACTCCACGAACAGCCACTGCAAGATTTTTGACACTTCCAACATAAACTTTCTTCCATGGCGCCTCCTAGAATGGCAACTCGCCATCATCTTCAATCGGTTCAAGTTCTGCCTTTATCTGCTCCATTTTTGGCGGTGGAGACTTCTCTTTTTCAGTAAACTTAAAAATATCGCCTTTATATGTCATTCGAATTGTTCTCAATGCGCCATTTCTAAATTTGCCAATGATTAGGTCTATGTCTTTTAATTCCGCAGCTCGCCCTGACTTTGAGTGGAGAAACATAACGATGTCAGCATTATTTTCTATTTCTCCACTCTCACGAAGGTCAGCAAGTGTTGGTTCTCTATCTTCATTATCTAATTGCCTATTGAGTTGGCAAAGCGCAATAACTGGAACATTCAACTCTCTTGCCATAACCTTAAGACCTCGTGCAATCTCTCCAACATCTTGAAAACGATTGCCAGACTTTTCTTGTGGCTTAATGAATTGAAGATAGTCAACAACAATAAGGTTTAACCCTTCTCTGCGTTTTAACCGTTTTGCTTTAAGTATCATACTTTGAACTGTGTTTGTTGAGTCATCATCGATAAAGATTTTACTTTCAACGAGTGCGTTCTTTATATTTTCAACCACTTTAAACTTGTTACCTAGATTGCCAGACTTCAAGTCAAAACTTGAAACCTCTGCATTTAAACTGAATAATCTTTCAACAATTTGACTTTTTGGCATTTCAAGTGAAAAGAAGGCAATCTTTTTATTGCTATCAAGCCCAGCATGACTTATTACATTAAGAGCAAAAGCGGTCTTGCCAACGCCAGCCCTAGCTGCAACAATTACCAAATCACTCTTTTGAAGACCCCAAAGACACTTATCTAAGCACTTAAATCCTGTCTCTAATCCAAACTCGTCATATTCACCATTTGCACGCCTTTTAATTTTTTCAAAAGCTCTTTCTGTGGAATCTCCTATTTGTTCACATTCGGCAACTAAGCTTCCCTCCGTCACCTTTGTTAATTCGTCTTGCAAAACAGAAATCACCACGTCAGCATTCTTTCCGCTCTTGATTAAGTCTGCGCCAAGCCTACAAATATTCTCTGTTTTTCGCAAATTTGAATAATCTTTCACAAGTTTTAAATAATACTTGTAATTCGCATTGCTAGGTATGATATTAGAAAATTCAATCAACCTACTCATGTAATCAGTTTTTTCGCCCTGTCTTTCAAAAAGGTCGGCAACTGAAACAATGTCAATCTTAATACCCTTATCAAACAGAGCCTTCATTATCTGGAAGAATTTTTTATGTTCATCAAAATAGAAGTCTTGTATCGCAAGCGTGGTCATAATTTCTTCCGTTGCGTCGTAATCTCCGCTATCAATCAGCAAACAACCTAGTATGCACTTTTCCGCCTCCATATTGTTTATTTGGCTTAATCTTTGAGGCACTAACTCTTTTTTAGTTCGCATAAGGTATTGCCTCCTTATTCGCCGATTTTTTACCGTGATTAAATCTATCAAACAAACCTTGATAACAATTTGCTATTGAATAGTCAAGTATATCTAATGCTTCTTCCTTTGTTCGTGCATACTTACGCAGTTTTTGAATACAACTATCAAGAGTAGATTTAGTTCTTATAGCCTTATTCTTCCCCATAGCCTTTCTCATTTCTGCATAGTCTTTAAACTTATTACAAACTTCACTATCGCTAAAACTACCTTCAATGAGAGAGTAGAGTTCACTATCCGTAAGGATGGTGTTTTTTTCTTTATTTATTTCTTTTTTTAATATATCATTATCATTAACATATACATTAACATAAAGGTTATCGTTTGGCTCGTCTAGGTTATCTTCGGTTATCTTTGGGTTATCTTCGGTTATGCTTTGATTATCTGTTTTTTGAGCATAATAAGGGTTACTTTGCCCCTTTTTAAAGTTAGGATTTCCACCTTTTTTGCCATTTTCAACGCTTGCTGTATATTTTGCAATATTGTTTTCCATGTCACGAGAAAAACTAACCAGCATTGCCTTTGCAACTGGGCTTATATCCTCTGGAATAACACCATTTACGCCATATCTCACAAGTGCCTTATAGGTCTCTAATTGATATTCTTCGGGCAAAGTTTCTATTGCCTCTGCCCAATTTTTAAATATCACAAAACTATCTCTTATTATCCCCACTTTCCACCTCATATATATCAACATGACAATAGTCAGAGCCTTTGATGCTTAAATCGGTTTCATTATTGTAAATTGTCAGTTGTCCTTCAACTGCAAAGACTATGTCATCAATCCACGACTTTTTGATTTTCTTACGCTCGGTTTTGCCATTCCATTTTTTAAATTCGGCTACAAATTTTTTCTTCATACAACCTCCTAGAACGGCAAACTGTCATCTTCTTCAATTTCGGTCAGTTCTGGTTGTAAATCTTCAACAATTTTTGTGCTGTTTTCTTTGATAATAAAGTCGGCAGTGAGTGAATAATAAGTCTTGCCATCTTTCTTTGTCACTTTAAACTCTCCACCGGCTAAGATATGGTCGCCTTTTTTAATATCAGCCGGTTTTCTTCCCCAAACGGAAACATTGACTATTCCAACATCTTTTCCCATTGAAACGCCAACTTCAAAGAATTTTTTCCCATCAAATTCTTTTTCTTTTAAGTCGCCAACCACATATCCTGCGACAATCGAATCTTTCTTGTTATCTCTTTTAATAAACATCTTTTATTCCTCCTTTTTATAACCCTTTAAATTTTCAATTTCAGTTGGTGTAAGGGTCTCAATTCCCAACTGCTTTGCCTCTTCAATCGTGCCATCAATAAGCCTTGCCATTTCCGCACTGTCAAGAGTGTGAGTTTCTTTGTAAATCAAATATTTTACAAAGGTTTTCTTATTTTCAATGCATTCTCCAATTGGTTTTGCATATTTGAAGTATTGTGTTATAGGAATTTCTTTTAAAGCCTTAAAACCTGCTTTTAATCCTTTTTCATCTTTTGCAATAGTTCCATAATCAAAAACAAGTTGAGTTTTAACTTCATCTGCAGACTTTTTCAATGCTTTGGCAATTTTGTCAACAAGAACATGAAAATATGCGTTTGCATCTAAACTTCTTCTCTTTCTATAAGGCTTAATCTCGCAGATATATGGCTTATCTTTTAACTCAGGTAATATATTCATTAGTTCATTTTGAACTGTCAATATATCTGCTTGTCCTTTTAAAATAACTTCCATAGTTAATCCTTTAATTTAATTCTAACTTGTGCTTTAACTGGTGTTGTTTTGGTAAATTGTTTTGCTATTTCTGGCAATTCTTCTCTTAACCTTTTTTGGTCAAGACTATCTCTTGTTGTTGGTGCAATATATGTGATTTTAAAATAGTCATTTTCAATAAATGGAAGTCCTGTCTCTTCAAATTTTTCTATCAAAAAATCTTTTAAACTTTCTTCCTGTTCTTCAAGTTGTTTTTTGCGTTCTGCAAGCGCTTTAAGTTCGCTCTGAACAGTTATCAATTTTTCACACGATGCTGTATCAATTTCAAATGTTTTTCTTTCGTAAAGCATGCTGTTCCTTTCGCAGTCTAAAAGTCTTTCAATCTCTTCTCTCGGAATTGGTTTTAATTCAACTATCTTGCAAGTGTGGTCATCTGGAAAATGAAAGCAAATGTATTTATCAAAGGTTTCATTCATGAGATAAGCATACAAACTTAATTGCCATGCCACCACCTCTCTATGAAGGCTAGAAGTGGTCTTAAAGTCACCAATAAAGGTTTGTCCTTTAATTATTCCAGCAACATCGACAGTGCCCGCTATTTCGTCATTCCAGACCATAAATTCGCTTTTGCTAGGAAGAATATCCTCGCACACACATTGCTCGTAAAATGTCTCAAATTCGCCCGTAAAACCGATTTGTTTATGGTTGATGTATTCTTCAAGTTCTTTGTGTACAACCTTGCCTCTTTCGGCTTTAAGCCTAAGAATTTCGCTATCAACATTTGAATAATCTGGTGATAGTCCATGCTTTTTTAAAAGTTGTGTCACAGAAACTAGATTTATCTCTTCGCCATTGTCCTTAATAAGCGTGTAGGAATGGCTGTTTTCATCAAAATTTAGCTTGTCCATTGCCACCCTCCTTCTTCGCTTTTGCAAGGGCTTTTCGCTGTTTTTTAATTGTCTCTTCTGCTTGCTCGAACGATATGTCATCTATTGAAGGTGCTTTGTAGTATAGCGCCATACTTTCTAGCCTTTGCTCATCAAAACCAAGTTCATAAAGTTCTTTTATCTGCTCTTCGGTAATCTTCTTTATTGGTTTTAAATTAGAACCCACTTCAACTTCATCAATCTCAATTTGTTGAGAGAGTTCATCTGCCTCACTATCGCTATAAATGCCAGCATAGGCAAGTTTGGATATCTTTAAAACAACCCTGTCAAAACATCTTTTAAAGGCCATGGCATATGGATATTCGTTCTTACAATTCTTGGAGTTAACCTCCCCTACCTCATATATTCCTTGCTCTGGGCAACTGTAAGTGAACACAAGGCTATTGCCAAATCCATTGCTATCATACTTCACACATTCCGGCTTAAACTTATTTTCAGCTGGTGCCATGTCATTAAGTTTTAAGCAACCATTGTGGCTTATAATCAAGCCTGTATATGCCATTTTGCCGGTTTTCGTTTTATTCATTAAAATCCAAAAGTCTCCTTCTGAAATTTTACCTTCGTATTTTTTAATTATTTCAAGCGCTTGCTTTTTGCTTTCTGTATATTTTTCACTTTGCCAAACAGGAACTTCCACTCTTTGGCCATTCTCTATGATGGCTTCTTTATCTTTTTCGTTAAACATTTGCCACCTCCAAAAGTTCTTTAACCGTAGTTTTTTCACCCATGTAAATAGCAATCGTTTTCAATTTGAATAACACCTCACTTGGTGTGCCTTTTAATATTAAATTTTTCATAAACTCCTCCTAAAATATTGATTTTTTTAATGATTTGGTGGTATAATTCTCTAAGAGATATTTTCTATCTTATCTCTTGTTGGAAGACAATGCTTTCGCCTTGGAAATTTGAAGCATTGTCTTTTTCCATTGGTCTGTTAAGCCACGCGAGATAATCGCCTTTTGTGACTCTGCCTTGAAAATTTAAACTGTCAGAATACGCTCTAATTGAGCGAATGATTGAATAAGCCTTAGCAGTTCCACAGTTAAAAATCTTCTTGATGTCATCTTTGTCTAAATATGCTTTTTCTTCCATAAACCTCACCTCCTTTTAATTTGATTTTTTGAAAAGATTGTGCTAAAGCAGAAACTATTAGCGAAATAAGCCGTTCATATATTGAAACAGCATATATTGAGGTTGTTCCTTTAATTGCAGAAGATTTAGCCAACTCATACAATGTTTTTAACGGCAAGAAACATATAAAACGAAAATTAAAGGATTCCAAATCAAGCACAAGCACTCAAACACATACCAAATAATCTTCCAAATATGAAATTTATAAGAGTCCCAATATTTGATGGAAGAATACAAGGCTAGCATAATTATCGCTAGAACATTTCCTAAACAAACAAACGCTGTAACGCAAATAATTGCAATTATATATGGTGTCATATCTTTTATTTCCTTTCAAAAGTGTTCAGCAATATTTCATCAAGTATTAAATTTGAAACTTCTCTCAATGCATCATCGTAGCCTCTATAATATTTGAGATTTCTTTTAAAGATTGAAGTTTTTCTAATTTGTGAAATCTTTTTGCGAAGTTTTGTTAATATCTTTACTTCTTTCATTACCCCTCCTTTATCAAATCATCAACAGTGCAGTTCAATATCTGCGCTATTTTTTTTAATGTTTGGATGTTTGGAGAAGACTTATTGCTCTCCCACATTGACACAGTTGTTCTTTCGACTTTTAATTCATTAGCCAATTCTTTTTGTGTCAAGTTATTAGACAAACGAAACTTTTTAATATTCATATTCTCACCTCCTTTTGTCAAGTTTCTTGACACTATTTTAACCTTTATTTAATTTATTGTCAAGCAATTTGACATATTTTTTAAAAAAAATCTTGAAAAATGTCAAAAATTTTGACATAATATAAGAAACGAGGTAAAAATATGCTTAGATTAAAAGAATTAAGACAAGACAAAAATATAACTCAAGGCAAATTAGCCGAAAAATTAGGTCTCTCTCGCTCTACAATTGCTATGTATGAAATAGGCGGAAGCGAACCAGACTTAGAGACATTAAAAAACATCGCTTCTTTTTTCAATGTCTCCGTTGACTATTTAATGGGAAGAGAACAAAAGGTCGATAATAATGTCGCTGGAGTGCAAATGGAACGCCAAACGGTCAAAATACCAGTCTATGGAACCATTCCTGCTGGTGTGCCAATTGAGATGATTGAAGACTCTTATATCGAAGATTATGAGGATATTAGCGCCGACTTACTGCGTGGCGGAAATAAATACTTTGCTTTGCGTGTAAAAGGCGATTCTATGCTCCCTAAGTTCGAGAGTGGTGATATATTAATTCTTAAACAAACAGAAGACTGCGAAAGCGGTGCCTACTGTGCTGTTTCTATCAACCACACCGAGTGCACATTCAAAAAGGTAATAAAAAAAATGAATGGCCTGACTTTAATGCCACTCAATCCAGATTATGAACCATTATTTTTTACTAATAGAGAAGTTGCAGAACTGCCTGTAACTATTTTAGGTGTTGTGAAGGAAGTTAGAAGGAGTTATTAATATGAATACTGCAGAAATTTTATCAATTATTTCTATCTGCATAACGAGTGTTTTTGCAATCCCGCCATTTATAAAAATGATTGTAGAGTTTTTTCATGCTAAAATAAAACAAAAAATCGTTGGCGTAGATTTTGATGAACAAAATGGATTTTTTATTTTATCTTTACAAATTATAAACTATTGTTATAGGCCTATTTCAATTATAAATATAAATGTTAATAACCAAAATATCTTGATAGAAGATTCTAAATATTTTTCTGCTCCTTTAAGCAAATTAATACAAGCTAATGATAACAAAGTCTATAGAATCTGCTGTCCAAAGTTAAAAGAAAATGAAAAAATAAAAATAAAACTATATACAACAAAAAGGAGATTAAGATATAAAAAAAGTTTTAAAAGTATAATACAACTATTGAATGAAAAAGGTAAGGAGTAAACTATGGCAAGTTTTGAACAATTATACTACTGTAAAAACTGCAAAAAGAATGTCGCCGTGAACAACGGTAAGTGTAAAACTTGCGGTTCAACTCAACTTAATAAAACTTGGTCAACTAGATTTAGATATATCGAAGAAAATGGCGTAGAAAAACAAAAGCGCTTGTCCGGGTTCTCGACAAAGAAAGAAGCCCAAGATGCTTATCTTAAATTCATGGCCGGTGCTAAGAAATATGAAAAAACAGCAGATGTTTCAAAAAAATTAACTTTTAATGCCCTTTTTGAAGAATATAAGTTATATTTCCAAAAACACTCTAAAAAGAGTTCTTATCAGTCATTTTTGCAACGAACGAACGGACATATTTTAAATTACTTTAAAGACTATAAAGTCAAAGATATAACTCCAAAACTAATACTTGAATGGCAGAACACTGTTGAAAAATATTCATATAATTATAAATTACATTTAAGAACAACTCTTTCTAGTTTATTGCGATATGCCGAAACATATTATGGTATCCCTAATCAACTTGTTAAAGTGGCATCTTTTAAAAAGACACCACAAAAATCTGAAATGCGAATTTGGACACCAGAACAATTTGAGTTAGCAATGAGCCACTTAAATAATTTTGAATATAGAGTTTTCTTTTCTGCGTTGTTTTATACTGGTGCTCGAAAAGGCGAGATTATGGCCACTAGTTGGGATGACTGGGATTTAGAAAATAATATTTTAACAATTAACAAAACAGTGACGAAAAAAATAGATGGCTATAAATATTGGATAGACACGCCTAAAAATGAAACATCAAATAGAAAAATTAAAATACCTAATCACCTTGCAGAGATGTTAAAAGAATTAAAGTTTAGTAGGCATGGTATATTAGGAAAATTCACTTTTGGCGTGGATGAGCCATTATCAGAAACAAGTATTTTAAGACACCTAGACAATGCAAGCAAAAGTGCAGGATTGCCACACATAAGGATACATGACTTAAGACATAGCCACGCCAGCCTACTTATAAGTCAAGGCGTCTCTATTGTTTCTATAGCCAAAAGGCTTGGACACAGCAATATAGAAAGAACTTTAAACACTTATGCTCATATGCTTCCGCACGAAGAAGATGCACTAATTGGAGTGCTTGAAAAACAGCATAATTTATTAAAAAATCCTAATAATTGTGCCTAAATTGTTCCTATAAAATAGAAAATACAATATATAGTAGAATTTAGATTTATAAAAACACTATATATTGTATATAAAATGTATGGAGCGGATAATGGGAGTCGAACCCACCTCTCAAGCTTGGGAAGCTCGCATACTACCGATGTACTATATCCGCATAACTGAGCTAAATGCTCAGTGAAGTTTTTAACTCCTAATATATTATTGCTAAATACATCAAGTTAATAATTTTTATAAATATCTCTTATTAATTTAGTCCTATTTTTAAAATCATTTTGCAGAACAAAAATCACTCTTGGATATTTGGTGGAGTGACAATTGGCCCTACCGCAGAGTTGATGGTGATTTCTGTTATAAGGTTTGAAATGTAACCAAGTGCAATCTTAACCGGTTGGCTATTTCTAATATACCCCTTAGGGTCATCGAGGCGAGAAAATTCAATGGAGTCAACAGGTATATCCACGCTCATTGTGACAGAGAGTTTCAACAAACTTGCCGGTGAAACAATTAAACTTCTGGTTATAGTCACTCTGACAATTTCCTCTGTCAATTTTTTGACATCAATATAGTCTTCCGGCTTGATATTTACCATAACACCATTTTGAGGATTTTGTAACTTTTCATAGACAATCTTCTCTAACATTGGCTTAACTAAATGTGGTTTAATAACTTTTTCTTCCATAAAAAACTCCTTCGCTTAAATATAGCTAGGAGTATTTTAGCACAAAACGATTTAAAATACAACAAAAATTAAAAATTTATTTGTGGCAAATATTTTATAAAGCTAAAAGCAAATCATCTTTATAAATTTTACACAAAAAAGAAGACGAACCCTTTTTGAAAGAAAATTCATGTTAAATTTACAACACTTAATTACGAGTTTTCAACTTTTGTTAATATTATCTTAATAGAAAATAAAATCAAGTCTTTATATCAAAAATTTTTTCGTTATATTTTACCGAAGTATTATTCGGCTTTAATCTTTTGGCTCGTTTGTGGTATTTTATTGCCTTATCTATATTCCCTTTATTATAGTAGATGACGCATAGATTTATTGATGGTATAAAATCATAGTAATCTGGCAAAACAAATCCGCCCTTTGAAACATTAAGCTTGCATTTTAAAGCCAAGAGATAGTAATATTCTGCTTTTTCATAGTCTCTTTCTCCAAGGAAGATATTTCCTAATTGAGATAAAATTTCAGCACGTGGTAAATCATAGAGAAAACTCTTTAATAAGCTTTCTTTTGCGTTATTTTTATCATTTAATTTAAGAAAACAATGTGACAAATTTAAGCACGCTTCAATCTTATTTTCTACCCAGGCATCATCTCTATCTAAAAACTCTAAAAACACATTTATAGCTTTTTCATAATAGGCATTATAGTAAAGTTCCCTTGCATAATAGAACATGGCACGTGGAGATAACCTTTCTCCCACTGAAAGACGCCTCTCATATATTTTTAGATTTCTATCTCCTCGTGGAGTATCGCTTTTAAAGTGGTAAATATTGATTTTTTCATGCAAACACACCCCATGCGGAACTATGACCTCATGAACAGGCTCAACCCACTTAAAAGAGCCATCATTCTTTAATATTCTTTCTCTTTCAAAGACAAATGTTGGCTTATACTTCTCGTCAAAGCCTGTCACATAGTTTAAATATGCCATATCAAAATATGGAGCATCTTGTTTTAATTTTAAGATTTTTTCTATGTCTTTTGGAAAGATAAAATCATCGGCATCTAGCCACATATTATAGTCGCAAGTGGATTTTGAAAAGGCATAATTTCGAGCCTTAGAAAAATCGTCACACCATACAAAATCAAATACTTTGTCGGTATATTTTTTTGCAATATCTTTAGTTTTATCACTAGAACCTGTGTCAACAACTATAATCTCATCGGCAAATTTTTTGACACAATCTAAAATTCTAGATAAAACTTTTTCTTCGTTTTTAACAATAAAACAACAACTAAGCGTAAAACTCATACTACAAAATATGCCAAGTGGCTTCGTTATGTTAAAATTGACTTTTATTTCAAAAGATGATATATTAAAGGCATGAAATATTGTGAAGTATGCCCACGCCATTGCATGGTGGATAGAAAAAAGAGCGAAGGCTTTTGCAATGAATTAGATAAGATAAGAATAGCTAAAATAATTGACAATTTCATCTGGGAAGAGCCTTGTGTCACTGATAAAAATGGAGTTTGTGCCATCTTTTTTTCTGGCTGTAATTTAAAATGCTCATATTGCCAAAACTATGAAATATCAAGAGGAAAAGTGGGCAAGATTTATGATGAGGACGAATTTATTGAGCTATTAAAAGAAAAAGAAAAAAACAATTCATATTTTGACTTTATAACTCCTACACACTTTTCCAATGCGATTTTAAACGCACTAAAAAAATATCAACCAAAAATACCAATTATATGGAATTCTTCAGGCTATGAAAGCGTGAAAATGCTAGAAAAACTTGATAAATACATATCAATATATTTGCTCGACTTTAAGTATATAGAGGACGATTTAGGAAAAAGACTTAGTCATGTTTCAAATTATTCAACAATAGCAAAAAAGGTGCTTGATTTTTGTGCAAAAAAGAAAGATGTTTTTAGGGATAATCTCATGAAAGAGGGATTAATCTTGCGTCATCTAGTTTTGCCTGGAGAAATTAAAAATTCGCTTGACACACTTGACTATTTAGCTTCAAAATATAGCGATAGATTTGTCAGTTTGATGTCTCAATTCACACCAACACCGCAAAGCCCAATTAAAAGAAAACTATCTCCACTTGAATACAAAATTGTTGTAAACAAATTTTTAAAAAGTTTCCAAAACGGTTATATTCAAGATTTTGACAGTGCAAGCGAGGATTTTATTCCAAAATTTTTGGAATAGGGCTTATTTTCTTGACAATTTTTGACAAAATGTATTATTCTACTATTAGTAGTTAAACTATATATGGAGGAGTTATGACAACAAAAAGATTTATCTTGTTAAGTGTCATCTTTAGCATTTTAGCAATCGTCTTTTTTGTGCTGTTTGAGTTGAACTTTATCAGCAACTTGACACTATATCTAGCTTTAGTTTATATATCCTTCTTCACAGGCTTGGCACTATATTATAATTCGGTAAATTTAAGGCACTCGAAAAAAATTGCCTCATCAAATATCACAATGATAATTGCACTCATCATCGTTCTTGCCTCCATTGCACTTTTAATATATGGCTTTGTCACAGGCAATATTGACCTTTGGTGGAATGTTTAATATTAAATCTAAAAAAACTCTCTTTTTAAGAGAGTTTTTTTATGTAGATTAATACATTGACATAGCAGCACCCAAAACACTAAAATAAAGGATTATCACAATCACGACTGCCACTACTGCTGTCACGCCAAAAGTCCATGCCCATGCTTTTATAAAAGTCTTGCGTGCAACTGTACCCTCAGGATAGATACATATTCCGATGATTAGCCCGATTATACCTAAAAATAATCCAAGCACAACACCAATACCAGCTTTGCTTTCATTATAATTAGACTGCGGATTGTTATTCATGTTTTCATCCATATTTTTAACCTCCTTTTTATAATCTCACCTTATTGTAATCCCTCCACACTTTTGTCAAGTGATTTCTTAAAACTAACCAAATTTTTTATATAAAAAATAAAAAAGAGAAAATCAATGTTTTGAATTTTCTCTTTTTTTATTTTATGAGTTTAGTTTTTTCACTTCTTCGATAAGTGCTTCAAGCTTTGAATTGATTTCCGAGATTTTGCTTTCGCTTTCCTTACCTTTTGCGTGTTCCGCCTCATCTTGCAATTTTTCAATCTCTTTTGTTATCTCTTCACGCCTTTCATCATTCTCTGTGAGATTTGCTTCTTCTAAATTTTTAATAGCGACTTCAAACTCTCTATTGAGGTTATCTCTCATTTCGCTTAACTTATTGCGTTCTTCATTTATCTTTTTGTTGATTTCTTCAAGGTCAGTATTCTTTCTAGGCCTACCACGCTTACCTTTTGGCTTTACCTCTGTTTCTGTCACAATCTTTCTTGGACGACCGCGTTTCTTTGGCTCTGTTTTAGGCGTTGCAACCTCTTCTACTGTTTGATTTTTTCTAGGCCTACCTGGTTTTCTTTTTGTGGTAGAAGTTTCTTCTTTCACAGGTGTCTTTCTAGGTCTACCACGCTTGCCCTTTGGTTTTTCTTCTGTTTCCTTTACTATCTTTCTTGGACGCCCTGCTTTTTTCTTCGGTTTTTCTTCGGTAGGTCGTTCGTTCTTATCATCCTCAATTTTTACTATTTCAAACTTTGCCTCTTTAACATTTTCATCTGGAAGAACGATTTGAGGTTCTTTTGGTTCTTCTTTCTTTTCTTCTGGTTGTGTAGTCTCTTGTGAATCTTTATAGTCATTCTTCTTACTGCTATTTACAACTTCCACATCTTTGTCGATATTTTCAATAACATTTTCTGCTACATTGAAGACATCGTCCTTTTCTGAAACATCATTTACATAATCGAAGGCATCTAGGCTGTCAAGATTGATAACTTTCTTCTCTTCCTTAACCTCTTCTTTCTTCTCTTCTTTCCTTATAAAGTTACCGTTTGCGTCATAGACGTTGCCTTCAGTGTCATGGAATAAGCCATCTTTATCATAGTAAGTTCCATTATCATATACAAAGTTGCCATTCTCATCATACTTGCCGCTTGGCGTGCTCTCTTCTGACTGAGCATCATATTCGCCTTGATGGGTGTTTTTAAGTTTGATTTCAAGTTTGGCAATCTGTTCTTGTTGTTCTTCATTATTCTTCTTTAAACTGTCTAACCTATCTGCGAATGCAGTAGTCACAACCTTTTCCGCACTTACACAGAAATTGTTGAAGAAAGTTTGATATTCACCAAGCATAACCTGTTCAACATTTTTCTTGCTATCATCAAGGTCTTGTTGATAGCGTTTGATTTCCTCTTCAAGTTCGTTCTTCTCTAAGAGATATCTCGCTCTTTGTTGTTCAAACTCTTGCTCTAATTGCTCTTGTTTTGCAATTTCCTGTGTCTGTTGTTTTCTTAGATAGTTACTTTCAATTCTATTTGTGGTCTCTTCTTGTTGTTGTAGCAATCTATCCACATTCTCTTTGGAGGCCTGAAGCTTATTTTGATAATCTTTCTGCACATTATCAAAATTTTTCTTACGTGTGTCCAATTCGCTTTCAAGTTGGGCAATTCTAACAAGCATTTTCTCTTTCTTTTTAAGATAGATTTCACTTTCTTTCATAGCTCTATCAAGCACAACCGAACCATTTACGCCAACTGAAGAAAAATCATATTTTTCATATTCAACATCATTTTCTTTAGCTTTATTGAATTCCTCTTTTTCACGTCTTGCTTTGAAATCCAAAAATTCACGAAGCACCGGTTGTCCTTTTTCAATCTCTTGAGGAGTGAAGAGAATTTGATAGTCTATATATGATGGCAAATCAACGCAGGCATTATCCATAAATCTTCCAAACATAGAAACGCTTTGATAAAGAGAATTTAAAAGGGCATTTTTTCTTGCACGAAGGTATATTGTGAAGATTAAATTCAAAAGATAGATAAGTGCAACAATAAACACAGCTCCTGCAATAACATCTGCCGTCATAACATTTCCAGCTGGGTCAAGCACGATAAAGAATATTGCCATGATGATAGCCCAAGCCGTGCTTATTAGATTTAAGTTTTTAATATTTGAGTTATATGATGAAGTTTTTAAAGGTTTTTCCACCAAATTTTCTGACGACATATATGACGAAGGCGAGCCCTCACGGAAAAGTATGTATTGTTGCCAGAAATAGCACAATCTTTTTGGCCCTTTTGCTTTTAACATATCATTAAATTCCCGAATATTCTCTTCGGTTATGACCTTACGTTCAAAAAGCCAAAAATTCACCTTATCTAGCGTTCTATTCAAAGTTGCTTCATACGAAAACGCAGACTTAATGAGAAAGAAAAGCACAATTAATGCTTCAACTGCGATGGCAATAATAAAAAGCACATCTTCAGAAATTCTTGGGGCTATGTCTCCTAAAAAGTCAACAATGCCCGTTACGATATCTAACATCATGGCGATATCCCTCCTTGATAGACTTAGTATAGCACAAGAAAAAAATAAATACTAATAATTTTCAATAATTTTTTAAATATTTTTTGATTATTTTTTTAGTATTTATTTTTTTACCTATTTTTAAGTTATTTTTCTTGATTTTTTTGATAAATATATGGGCTTAATCGTCAGTAATTTCAATTAAATCGGTATATTTTAAATTTAACAAAAACATTTTTTCTACTTCGACACCAAGTCCGCTCATTATGGCATTTTTATATAAATCAAGTTGTGTCTTATACCTATTAATTAATTTTTGACTATTTTTGGTGGAAGAATATTTATAATCTATTAAAGTTGCTTTATTTCCATTGATTATAAATAGATCGACAACGCCTTGCACTAAGATATCATCTTTAATATCGACATTTTTAATAAGCTTGCAAAGAGCGTCTTTCATAACAAATTCCTGTTCCTTATAGATATTTCCCTCTTTTGTGAAAGGTTTTAAAAGTTGAATATTTTTATATAACAAATCTAAATCTATTTTATCTTTATCTAGTGAAGAAGAAAAATATTTTTCTATATCGCTTTCTTCATTAATCATGTTAAAGTCAATGTTTTTCAGTGCCAAGTGGTATGCATTTCCAATTTCCACCGCATCTAAATTCACCTCTACCATATTTGATGGCAAGAATACTTCCTTTTCTTCATACTTTTTAGTCAAGCTTGTAACTGAGTTTTTATAGGCAATATTTTCTTCATTTTTAAAAAGATAATCATAATTTAGATATTCTTTAATCTCTCTTTCTAACTTCTCATCACCTTTACCAAATAGTTGCGACTTGGCCTCTATCTCAAATTCTTCCACTTCTGTGATGAGATTATAGCTTACCGCTCCTTTAACTAAGCGTTCCTCATTCAAAAACTTTTCAATTTCTAGTGGACTAAGTGCGGCATAGACATAATCAAAATAGCTATCATATTTTATTGTGTATGGATTTTTAAATTCTCCAATTAAGTAGAGCCTATTTTTAGCACGTGTCAACGCTACATAGAAAATCATCATCTCTTCTTGAAAGCGTTTTTGTTCGTCCAAATATCTTATCGCTAATAGTTTAACCGTCTTTTCTTCTTGCCCGTCCTCATGTCGTTTTACAGCTATTCCAAGATTTTCGTCCATGCTGATATCACCATAACGCTCCTGTTTCTTTAAACTTTTCCCGGCACCAATGATGATGACAACAGGATACTCTAAGCCCTTAGTCTTATGAATGGTGGTGAGCAGTATGGCATTTTCTCCACCAGCCTCACCGCTATCTTCAATATCAACATTTTCAAAATAAGAGATAAGTGACGGAAGGTCAAAATCGAAAGAAGAATTTTCAATCTCACTTAGAAATTTATTAACAGAATTTCTAAGAGTACTCGATTTTGCGTTTATATAGGCATAATAATGTGTTTTATCAAATAATAATTCAAAGGCTCGCCTATAGCCATAGATGATGCCGTTGTTTTTAAATTCCTCTAAAAGAGATATGATGTTGCCATACTTTTCTTGCACCTCAATAAATAACGGCTTTCCGCTTCCCCTTAACGAATATACCTCATCTTGATTTAATCTTCCAAAGTTAGACATCAAAACAGACAAAAGTGCAATTTCATCGCTTGGAAAAAGAGTGACCTTCAAAATATTTAGTAGCACCTCAATCTCTGGCGTGTCTAAAAGTTTTCTCTTTTTATTTGTGACAACAGGAAAGCCTTTTTCTTTTAAGTATTCACCAAGTCTATTGAAAAAAGGAGAACGACTGCGTGAGAGAATGGCTATATCTTTAAACTCGCACTGTCTATATGCTTCTAAATCTGGGTCATAGATTTTTGACTTCAAAGCCTCTTCCACTCGAACTAGAACAACTTGAAGCTCTCTTTTAAACTCTTTAGAAGTTAGCTCTGCCTCTTTGACACTGTAAACTTCCTTTAAAGTTTCCTCTTCCGCTTTTTCCGGCACGACCATATCAACAACCACCACACCATCGTCTTTAAAATCTTTTCTCCCCTCTAACATAGAGGTCTTTTTATAGTCGATGTTGGAATTTTCTTTGGTCATGGCATCTTTAAATAAATCGTTTATGAAATTTAAAATTTTCTTGCTTGTTCGGAAATTTGACTTCAAAAATAGTGCCTCGTCTTCTTTGCTCTTTGAAAAATCTTCCACATCTTTCAGAAAGATTTTAGAGCTTGCAAGACGAAAGCCATAAATACCCTGCTTAGCATCACCGACAGCCACAAAATGAGAGTTTTTTGCCACAGTTTTAACTATTCGTTCTTGCAGGCTGTTTGTGTCTTGGTATTCATCTATGAAGACATATTCAAAGTCCTCGTTAAACAAATCGTTTTCAATGAGCGAAAGCATATTCTGCTCTAAATCGGAAAAGTCTAAGATGTTTTGATTTTTTTTAAGCTTTGTGTATTCTTGCATAAATGCCCCGTAGAGCTTTATGAGAGCAATTTCAAGTTCGCCTTTTTTCTCTTCCTCAAGCTTTTCCTCAGAAAGTGAGAGTTCTTTTATATCATCAAAAATATCTTTTAATTCTTTTTTTATTCCTCTTAAAACTAAAATTTTATCCTCTCCGACATCTTTGGCATTAGGTAGTCTTGGAAAGGAATAACTCTCCAAAAATTTTGCTCTATCTAAAAGGGTTCCTTTTTTTAATTCTTCTAGCTTAAAGTCGAAATCAAGATGTTCTTTTTCTATAGTCTCTTCTGTAACCACAATCGCTCTATCCAATCTCTCAGTCACCACTTTTTCGGCTTCAGAATATATGGAAGCTTGCCTAGTTAAAATTTTTTCAGTAAAGTCTTTCTTATCTGCCACCGCCTCCATCATATCTCCTATCTCCATGATGGCATCAAAAAGTTTTCTTTCACTGCTGTTAAAGGCATAGTATATAGCAAAGAAAGCTTCATCGTTTTTCATTTTTTTTACGCACTCTTTCATTGCTTCTTTTTTTAGCTTGTTCGCAAGATTTTCGTCTGCCAAAGTAAAGTTATCTTTTAGTTTTAAAATGTTGGCGTATTTTTTTAAACAGTGCTCACAATAGGAGTGGATTGTCGAGATATTTGACACAGAAAGGTCGTCTATCTGCTTTAAAATGAAATCATCAACATTCTCTACGGCTTTTAAGTTTTTAAGCAAACGCTCTTTCATTTCAATAGAGGCATTTTTTGTGAAAGTTAATATTAAAAGTTTGCGAATAGGAATTCTTTTTTCGCAGATGAGTTTGGTTATAAATTTTATTAAAACATACGTCTTTCCGCTTCCCGCCGAAGCCGAAACAATAAGATTTTGCTTGTTAAAGGAAAGCACCGCATCTTGTTCTTTTATTTCCATCAAAACGCCCCCTTTTTCTTTCTTTCGCCTAACCCGTCAAACTTGCAAACTGATTTGTATGGACAAAATTTGCATTCGTTCTCAAGAGGCTTTGGTGCAATATATCCCTCTTCTATCTCCTCAATCGCTTTCTTAGACACAGCAAGAGCATAGTCAAAATACTTTTGAAAATCACTGACGAAATTGGCGTATTTAAACTCCTCTTTCTTTGCTTTTTTCTCTGCACCAATTATGTCACTTCTAAACTTTTCCTCCTCTAGTCGATAATCGGTGGCATAGACAATCTCTCTGTCATTTAAAGTTACGCCATTTAAAAGTTTTGTTTTAGCTCCTGTCTTTTTAAATTTACTTTTACAATCAAAATAATAGAGCCCTGAGCAAGTCTTTTTCTTTTTTTCACAAATCACACTGCCGTAAAGGAAAAGTTGTAATTTTCTTCCACAGTACAAATCTTTTAAAATTCCATCTACCTCGCCCGTTTTGTAGTCAATTACTCTGATGTTGTCTTTATAACTATCAACCCTATCTATTATGCCAACAAATTTCTTATCAGCAATCGAACTTTCCACCCTTTCTTCCACATTCTCAATCTGAAAGTCACTTTGTTTTTGCTCATATACTAAATTTAAAAGCATAGCCTTACACTCTCTAAATAAATTGTGTATAAAGGCACGGTTATTAAGAGAAATTTGCTCAAAGTGTTTTTCGCATAACATTTTAAATTTTCGTCTTAAAAATTCTTCAACATTCTTTTCGGTCAATGTCTTTATCTTAAAATTATTCTCTTCAACAAAAAGTTTGTTTAATTCATGCTTAAAACTTCCAATTATACGCTTATCTTCTTTCGCATACTCCTTTTCTTTTATTTTTAAAATATATGAAAGAAAATGCTTAAACGGACAAGCAAAATAACTTTCAAGCTCTGATGCGGAAATTTTTTCGCCAAGAGGATTGCTGTTTAAATTTTCATAGTCAAAACTGAACATATCACTATCCACAACAGCGTGTGCCGAGTTTGCTGTTCTTTCGTCAAGTTCGCCGATGATTTTCTTTAAATTTTCTTCTGCAACACCACTATTGGACAAATGAAAATTTAAAAGTTTAAGTTTGCCATTTTCGTCCAGGTCAGGACGCTTGAAGTTTAAAAGTGAAGAGGTGGATAAAACACAAGGAGAGCCAAAAACTTTCACTAAATCTTCAACAAAACTAGCCTTTCTGCCCTCACCACCAAGCGGAGTGGAAACAAAAAGCTTTTTATCTGCGTGTTGTAGTACCTCAAACAACTTTAATCTATTACGCCTATTTATCGTCCTTATCTCAGGCTCAATTCTTTTAAGATAGTTTAACTTCGACAAATCTTCATCAGTAATAAGCCCGTTATCCTTTTCGGTACGTGGAAGAAGAGAAGCAGTCGCTCCTAAAATAAAAAGATATGGCGTGTCAGCAAAATAGCTTTTTGTGGCATCACCAACATAGACAGCATCGATAAAAGATGGCACGGTTTCCACCTTGATACTTTGAAATATTGTCGAAATAAGCGTTTTAAAATCTTCTAATGATAAGGCAATCTTTCGTTCTCTCAGCTCTTCAAGTATCTTTTCAATATATTCTAAAGCCTGCTCGTTTTCACTACTTTTTTGTAAATCATCAATCTCAAAATTCTCAAGATTGTGTTTAGCAAGCTCCACAATTTTAAGCGAATTCTCAACATACTCTTCTATTCCTGTATTGTCTTTAAAGGAATTTAATATCTCAAAGATATAATCAAGTGCATTTGAGCGTTGTTTGAAATCGTCTATGTTATCTATCTCATAATAATCCACTAGCTTTAAAAGAGTTTCTCTGTCATCAACAGCAATAAAAGGTGTGGATAAAAGATATTTTAGCCCCTCATTATTGACTATACCTGTCTGAGATAACAGCTTTAAAAAGAATTTGCTTACAGCAACATCTCCAAGCGTCAGAGTGTAATCGGCATAAACAGGAATATCGTATTTTGAAAAAAGTTTTGCTATCTTTTTAAAATATCCCTCTTCAGGCACAGCAATAGCAAAGTCCTTAAAACGTACACCGCTATGTATCATATATATGATATATTTTGCCACAAACTCAAGTTCATCTTCTTCATCACTTGACACAATATTGACAAAATATGAGGAAGAGTAACCTTCTGTTTGGACGGAAAAGACATTTTTCAAGACGGCTAGCTTATCATCACTTAGTTTTGGTGGCATTTCTTTCACCTTAACCATTATTCCTCTTTCATTTGCTAATGACAACATCTTTTCCACAGTGTCAGTTTCATATATATACGAATTTCCATAACCTAAGGGCTTTGAAACTCCAATGGTTACTCTCTTTACCTTTTTTGAAAGTGCACAAATAAAGGAAAATATTTTACGAGAAAAACTGTCAAAATTGACAAAATATAGATTGTAATTTTTTAAATCAAAAAATTCGCTCTTTTCAAGAAAAAAGTCTAAAAGTTTTGAAAGGTCAAGTTTGTCTTCAATAAGTTTTAAATATTCATCATAGATGAGCCTTAAATCATGCATTTTCTTTGAAAGCACCTCATCATCGCAGTCTTTGATATCTTCAGCTTTAAGTTCACAGTTTGAAAATTGTTTTAAAAGCTCTAAAACGCTTATAGCAAATTCCATGCCGTAGTTTTTAAAATATAAAAAATCTTTTTCGCACCTTTTTATTGCTTCAAATGTATATAAAATTTCATCTAGTCCACTTATACGGTCAAACTTTATATTATGTTCTCTTAAAAGTTTCCCTGCCAGCCTTGAGATGCCAACAACAGAGATATTAAATGTGGCTTTTATATTCAATACATCAAAAATCAAACTCTCCGCTTGCATAGAAAAACTATCTGGCACAACCACCAAATTCTTTTCATTAAGATTTCTATAATCAATCTCTTTAATTACCTCTTTAGTTGCTTCATAAAGAGTGGCTGAGGATATAAAACGCATTTCCATTTATATATTTTATCACAAAAAAAGATATTTTCAAAGCGAAAATATCTTGGTATAATAATTTTAATTTGCCCTAATAGTCTTTTTCTGTGAAAGTTCTTCCTTTAATTTATCACCTTTTGAAAGCAAAAATTTTCTCACACGCTCAGCAAGTTTTTCATTTTCAAGCTTAAGCTTTTTTAAATCTTCTTTGATAAAGAAAATTTCCCTGTCCTTTTTGGCTAGTTCTGCATAAGCCTCTTTCAATAGATTAGCAGTATTACGCACTCGCTCTTCCGCCGACTCCGATGCATTTTTTTTGATAAGCTTGACAAGTCCTAGAAAAAGACTGTTTATATCACTATCTGTTAAAAACTTTTGTCTAAATTTAACGATATTATTTGGCAGCGTGTTCTGAGTTTTTAAGTTTTGATATTTATTTTGCAGTCTTGTCATAAGCGTCATATCACCTCCGCTTAACTTAAAGCACGCTGAGCGTACTGACATTCCACTTTCCGTCAAAGCCTTTATCTCTTTCATAAAATTTTCCTCTTGCTCTTTCGTGAAAGGAATAAGCTTGTTTTTTGTATGTTTATCAAGATCTATATTAAGCCGATTTGCACGCTCATTGTCCTTTTCAAGATTATCTACTTCATGATAATAGTAATTTCTCACACTGTTAGCCTTTCTCTTGAATTTTTTTGCGTGCTTTTCAAAGGCTTCTCTTAGTGCCAACCCAGAGTTTTTAACATTTTCAACTTCCATAAATAGACTTTTAACTTCATCATCATTCCAAATATTCATAATCACCTCTCGTCTTTATTTATTGCCATGAAAAAGAAATTTAAACAAAGAATAAAAAGCAATTTATTTTTTAAAAATATCAACTTTCTTAAAATTTAATTAAAAAAATATGATTTTTTATAAAAAATGATATAAATAAAAAACTCTATAACAGACGAAAATCCGTCATTATAGAGTTCTTTATCGTTCCCCTATTATACCATACCAAAGAAATAAAGGGAACTAAAATTTCTTGGAACTCTATATTACCTACAATTGGATTATACCATACCAAAGAAATAAAGGGAACTAAAATAAGTATGCGGCGTGCTTTTTTCTTAAATTAATTATACCATACCAAAGAAATAAAGGGAACTAAAATGTGTTGACACTACAAATGCAGGTTTCAGATATTATACCATACCAAAGAAATAAAGGGAACTAAAATATGTTAAAATATCTCCTTTTTTAAATTTTTATTATACCATACCAAAGAAATAAAGGGAACTAAAATTTGAGTGAAGTGTTTGAAGCTCTCTTTTTAATTATACCATACCAAAGAAATAAAGGGAACTAAAATATTCCCGCAAGGTTACCTTGTGGTGTGGTTATTATACCATACCAAAGAAATAAAGGGAACTAAAATGAGTATAATCTTCTTCTCGTTGGCTGTTAAATTATACCATACCAAAGAAATAAAGGGAACTAAAATTAAAAAATTAAAAGAGTTTGATGAATAGGAATTATACCATACCAAAGAAATAAAGGGAACTAAAATTGTGTGCTTTGCTTTATCTTCTTCAATCTTATTATACCATACCAAAGGTAAATTGTGGCGAAAAACTCTTTTTATAACTAAAAATAAAAAAATACCCATAAGGATATTTTATTTATTGTCAGCTGATTTAACTTTTGCAGCCTTGCCCGTGAGATTTCTAACATAGTAAAGCTTTGCTCTCTTTGGCTTGCCCTTTCTAGTCACTTCGATGCTAGCAATTTTTGGTGAATGGATAGGATAGGTTTTCTCCACGCCAACGCCATAAGAAATTTTTCTTACAGTGAAGGTCTCTCTAATTCCACCGTTCTTTCTGGCAATAACCACGCCTTCAAAGGCTTGAATTCTTTCCTTGTCGCCTTCCTTGATTTTGACATTGACCTTTACAGTGTCACCAATAGAAAACTCAGGAACATTCTCTTTCATGTTTTCTCTTTCAATTTGGTCAATAATATTTGCCATGACTTATCTCCTTTTTTCAGATTTTCGACATGATGCTCATAAAGCTTCCAGCCCCAGCGGAACACCCGAAGTCCATAGAATTATAGCATAAAGATTTGTAAAAAACAAGTGTTTATGAAAAAATTTTATAAAATTATTCATCTTTCTATATAGAGAACCTATTTAATCAAAAATTCATGCGGAATATTTTTGTCCAAATATTTTAAAAATTCCTTTTCCGCACTTTTATCGGCCGTGCCCTCAATATGATTGTAGTGCGTTGCAATGACAAGTTTTGGCTTTATTATATTTGCAAGCCTTGCCCCATCTTGAGCGTCCATAGTGAAAGTTCCACCAATAGGCACAAGAAGAACATCAGTTTTTATATTAGCTAGTTCCTCCGTTAAATCCGTATCACCGCAGATGGTATATCTAGTGCCGTCAATCTTCACCGTATAGCCAACAAAGCCCAACTCTTTAAAATGATGATGTCCAAAATTGTATGCTGGGAAAGTTTCATATTTTACGCCAAGCACTTCGCCCGACATATTTGGCCTAACCAAAACAATCTTATTTTTAAAGTTTTTCTCCAATATCTTTTTGCTGTCTTCTGTGCAAACAAAAATAGTTTTATCATTCATCACTTTTTTTATAGATTTGATATCCAGATGATCAAAATGCGAGTGAGTGATAAAGATTACTTTGGCATTTTGCGGGCTAGCTTCCACATCAAAAGGGTCAAAATAAAATTCATCATCAATACAAATAGAGCTGTGGCAGTTAATTTTTATATTCATATTTACTCCTATTAACCTAAAAATTTTCTTGTTTTTAATTCTTCTAAAAACTCTCCATCACTTTTATTGGTAATTAAATTTGGCAGAACTTTAACTCCACTTTTGCCACCCTTGTGAAATTCGGCAACAACAAGATTGACCGCACCTTTACCATTTTCTGTGAAGAACATCTTTTTCAGTGTCAAGTTCTTTCTTTCGCAAGCTATGATAAGTTCAGCTAGTCGCTCCGCTTTATAAACGATATAGAATCTCCCTCCAAATTTAAGCATACCACTAGCACAATCAATAAGTTCATTAAGCTTCAAACATTTCTCTTCTTTTGCTATTCTTTTCACCTCATTCATTTGGAAGTTAGATTCTAAAAAATATGGCGGATTTGAGAACACAACATCAACAGAACCTAAGGCTAAATATTTTCTATAATTTTTTACATCATCACATATTAATTCTAATTTTTCATCTAAATTGTTTAATTTTATGTTTTTTTTGCATAAATTTTGCATTTTTTCTTGAATTTCAAAGATTTTTATTTTTTTAAAAGAATTTTTTGCAGTTAAAAGAATGGAGATAACGCCACTTCCGCCACCAATTTCAACAGCCTCTTCTTTCGCTTTAAGTTTAACAAAATTGGCAAGAATTACTGCATCACTCGTAAAGGTATATAGACTTGTATCTTGAATTATTTTAAGCCCATTGCATTCTAAATCTTCTAGCCGTTCCATTTTACCTCACTAAAATTTTATTTCGCTTAAATCGAATGTCTTTACCTCACTGTCCTCACCTTTGACAAATTTAACATCAACCTGTCTATCCAATAAATCGTTATATACAACAGTTCCTTGCCCTTCTTTGGTGTTTACCGTACTTCCCACTTTAGGCATAACTTTAAGGGCTTCAACATAGGTTTGATTTTCATAGGCAATACAGCACATTAATTTTCCACATAGTCCACTGATACTGTTAGGATTAAGTGATAAATTTTGATTTTTTGCCATCTTCATAGAGACATGGTCAAATTCACCAAAATTTTGCACGCAGCAACAGATTTTTCCACATGGGCCAAAGCCTCCAAGCATTCTCACTTCGTCTCTACTTCCTATCTGCCTTAGTTCTACACGTGTTTTAAAAGTTTCCGCAAGTTTTTTTACAAGGTCACGGAAATCCACTCTGTTGTCCGCAGAAAAGTTGACAATTAGCTTGCTGTTATCAAAACTTGCTTCAACCTTTACAATCTTCATTTCCAACTTAAAAGACTTTACTATTTCAACGACTTTTGGCATCAACTTTTCCGCTTCTTTGTCGTACTCTTCCGCCTTTTTAACCTGCTCAGGTGTCGCTTTAAAGAGAACATTTTTAAGCTCACTTGTAAGTTCATCTGCTCCTATTTCATATTTTTCTTTAACAACAACACCCAAATCACGGCCTTTTTCTGTTTCAACAATACAGTAATCTCCTCTTTTTAATTCCAGATTGTTAGGAGAAAAACTATAAATATGGTTGCTGTTTTTAAATTTTATGCCGACAACTTCTATTTGCATATATATTTAACCTCCAAAATTTTCAATAGTAATTGTTCTTCTGCTACCTGCTCGTTGACATTCGCCTCTCGCTTTCTCATGAATAGAGAGATAAGTGAGTTGATTTCACATATAGCATTTATAGAAAATTCACTTTCCACGCTTTTTAATGCATCTTTATATAGTGGAAGCGAACAGAGTTCTTCTTTTTCCGATTTAATTTTGATTAAATCTTCCAAACAGCGAATGTAAATTTCAAATATGAGACGTATATCCTCTTTATATTGCATTAAGTTTGTTGAAAATTTTAACACCTGTCCGCTATTTTTTAAATCTGTCACAAGTTTTACAGCAGTTTCAACCACCTCTTCAAGGTTAGCCTTTTTTGAGTATTCTTCATAAAGGCCAACATACCCCTCACTTATCATACCTGCAAGAGGATTTTTTACAAGTGCATCAAACTTTTCCTTTGGCAATTTTTCAAGCACTATCTTTTGACACCTAGATTTTATGGTTGGCAAGATTGTGGCATCACCTTTACAACTCAAAAGAAAATAGACATTTTTTGGTGGCTCTTCCAAGACTTTTAAAAGCTTGTTTTGTGCCTGCTCAGTGGATACATCAATATTTTTTATTATGAAAACTTTATATGCGTGAACGGCAGGTTTAATATATACCTCGCTAACAATCTCATTAGAATCAGATACCAACAATTTTTCATTGTTTTTAGGATATATTTTGATATCAACATCTGCCCCATTCTTAATTTTTAAGTACTCAGCACTATTCTCATCAAAAAGTTGATAGGTTTTGTAGTTTATTGAAAGAGCAGTCATGATGAGTGCGACTTCATTCAAACGCTCGTCAATACTTTGAAAAAGAAGAGCGTGCGAAAGGCGACCACTTTGTAGCCTAATAAAATCTTCCCCTTTGATTATTTCTGCAATATTCATGATAATATTTTAACATAACAACAAAAAAAAGTAAACATATTTTAAATCATTAGCTTTTAACATCAATAACTATAATTTTATAAAAATTATTAATTAATAATTAATTAAAAATTAAATAATAAAAAAATTCTAAAAATTTATTAAAAAATAGCAAATTTTTAGAATTTCAATTAATTTTTTTATTATTTTTTTGATTTTTTAATTAATATTCTTTTTTCAATAATTTTATAAAGTTCGCCGATAAAAATAATAGAAACGGAAAGAATAAGCACAACCAGCCAGCAGGAAAAATCTAGGCTTGTGAGTTTTAAAATATCTTTAAAGGAAGTTGTTGCGATAAGTGCAAGTAGCCCAAAGCCGACCACTATTGAAAGAGTGAAAAATTTATTTTTAAATGGATTAGATTTAAAACAACACTCCTTTGAACGTGCTGTGAACATATAGAAAAGTTGAATAAAGTTTAAGGTGTAAAATGCCATCGTCATAGCTACATACTCATTATAGCAAAATAGTCCTATAATATAAGCTGATAGAGTGAGAATGGTTTGGATAGAGCCTAAAATTATAATACTTGTTCCTACGCCGTTTGAGAAAAGCCCGCTTGATTTACTCCTTGGCTTTTCGTTCATCACGCCACTTTCCACTTTTTCCATGCCAAGTGCTATTGCCGGTAAAGAGTCAGTGATTAGGTTTACGAAAAGAATTTGCACAGGAAGAAGAAAAGTTTTATTTGGAAAGATGATTGTGACAAAAAATAGTGCCAAAATCTCTGCCATATTTGCAGAAAACAGGAATTTAATAGTCTTTTGTATGTTGCTATATATTTTCCTGCCCTGTTCTACGGCTATGACAATCGTAGCAAAATTATCGTCAGTGATGATTAAGTCAGCAACTTCCTTCGTGACATCTGTTCCACTTTTGCCCATGCCAATTCCGATATTTGCCTTTTTCATGCTTGGAGCATCATTGACACCATCGCCTGTCATGGCAACATTATGGCCATTTTTCTTTAACGCCTCGACAATTTTTTCTTTATGTTGAGGGCTGACACGTGCAAACACCGATACCTTTTCGACAACTTTTAAAAATGCTTCTTCACTACATTTATCAATATCTTCACCGGACATCACTTCTTTCATGGAGCTTGCTATACCTATCTTTTTTGCTATCGCATAAGCAGTATCCTTATAGTCGCCGGTAATCATCACAGGACGCATACCAGCCTGCTTACACTTTTTAACCGCATCAAATATCTCCTTTCTTGGCGGGTCAATCATGCCAACAAAGCCCAAAAAGATAAGATTATCCTCATCTAGGTCACCACTCTCTTTAAAGGCAAAACTAAGAACTCTTAAAGCATTCTTGCACATCTTTGAATTAATAGCCAAGATTTCTTTTCGCTTTTCTTTTGTTAATTCGACAATACCATTAGAGCAAGCTATCCTGTCGCATTTATCTAAAATTCTGTCTATCGCACCTTTAACAAAGACAACTTTTCTTTCGCCAATTAGATTCAAAGTGCTCATCATCTTACGCTCTGAAGAAAAGGATATCTCTTTTAGACGCATAGAAGTTTCCTTTTCTTTTAATATCCCTTTTGTTTTTGCATAATTTAAAAGTGCAACTTCGGTGGAATCTCCAACATAGCCATTTTTGCCTAATTGCCCATCGTTGCAAAGCACCATATCCTTTAAAAGCAAGTCAAAATACACACTTTTTTCGTCAAAGTTCGACCATACTTCCTGCACAGTCATCTTGTTTTCTGTTATCGTTCCGGTCTTGTCTGAACATATAACATCACAACAGCCTAGCGTCTCTACTGCGTGCATCTTTTTGACAATAGCCTTTTGTTTGCTAAGTTCTGCAATGCCCAAACTCATGATAATCGTAATCACCGCTGGCATACTTTCAGGAATGGCAGCAACAGAGATTGCAACTGCCGTTAAAAAGGCATTCAATATCTCAGTTGGCCTTGCAATTGCTTCCAGAATAAAGGTAATTGACGCAATGAGAAGAATGATATATGTGAGCACCTTACCGACCGATTGTATGTTTTTTTGAAGAGGAGTGAGTTCCTTTTTTGTCTCTTTTAAACTTTCGGCAATCTTTCCAAACTCAGTCTCTTTGCCAAGTGCCATAACAACGCCCTTGGCATGGCCATTTTCCACAACGCTACCAAGATATGCGACATTTTTTCTGTCAGCAATTGCCATATCAACAGAGTAGTCTATGTCAGCACTTTTGGACACCGCCTCACTTTCTCCGGTGAGAGCAGACTCATCAATCTTAAGGTTGGCACTTTCAATAAGCCTCAAATCAGCTGGCACAATAGAGCCCGCTTCTAGCATCACAATGTCACCATGAACAAGACTACTGCTTGGAATTTTCTCCACCTTTCCAGCTCTTAAAACAAGCGTGGAAGACTCTGTCATCTTCTTTAAATTTTCTATTGCTTTCTCTGTTTTATACTCTTGAACAACACCAAATATCGCATTCATAATGACAATGCCAAGTATTATCGCTCCGTCAGCTATCTCGCTTGAAGAGTTTTCTATGATTCCAATAACAATAGAAACAATGGCAGAAATTAAAAGAATAAGCACCATAAGTTCTTTAAGTTGTGCCAAAAACTTTATGAATAAGTTTGTCTTTTTCCCTTTTTCTATTTGTTGCTCCTTACTTTTCGAGATACGCATATTTACTTCGTCAAGATTAAGCCCACTAGCTCTTGACGACATCAAAGATAGACACTTTTCAATTGAAAACTTATAAAATTCCATTTAACTCCCTAGATAGATGCATATATATGAGAGCTAAACTTGAATTTATGACTTCAAATATATATATTCCATATATTAGAAATAGGTTAAAAAATATAAAAAACTGTTTTTGTAGAGCTAATTTTCAAATTTTAACTAAAATAAATCTAAAAAATTAAAATTGTAGAGATGAATTTTGAAAATAATATGCTATAATCATTATGACAAAAGGAGAAAATATTATGAAAGCACCAGAATTAAACATGGGACAAAAATTAAAAATGTTCCGAGAAATTAACCACCTTTCACAAGAGAAGTTGGGACAAAAGTTGAATGTACCCGACAAAACGATATCGGCATGGGAAACTAGCGAGCGTGATATCAGCCTGCCAAACGCAATAATTATTGCAGAACTATTCAACATACCAAAGGAATACTTTGTCTTTAACGAAAATTTCTCAAAACTAAGCTATGATACGCAAAAACAAATTTTTAGCTATTTAGAAAAACAAAGATACAATTTCGCTATGAACAAGATTATAGCAAACTGCAAAAATAAAATAGAAAATGACGGCTTGCCGTTAAAAAAGGAATACATGCCTAAATTTGATGAAACAGACGGGAAGTTTGTAAGCTTCGGCATTTTCAACAAAGACAAATTACCAATCAAATCAACAGATGATAATGATATTGATAACAAAAATAACTATCAATATAGCTCTTCTGCACTTGCAAAATACAATCTAACTGATGTTTTAGAAAGATTTAATAGTGACAAAGTGGAATTAAAAGATTTAAAAGACTGCAACAACTTAAAAGTTTTCAAAACAACTCTTGAAAGAATGAGAAATAGAAAATATCTTACTCAATCTAGGCTTGGACAAGAAGTCGCTGTTGAACCTAAAAAAATAATTCAAGAGCAACTAAACTATGTTTTAGAATATTTAAATCCAGAGCTATCTAATTTTTATCAAATTGTGCTATTTTTGATTGAAAATGGTGCGTATTATGAACTTTTAGTAGGTGCTGGTGACGATGTTGTTTGTTGGGAAAAAGTGAAAGACACCAGCAAGACAAATTGGGCTTATAGACTAGCCAAAGACAAAATAGACTAGTTTTTTAATAGATAACAAAGAATGTAACCACGCTTAAAAGAAGAAGATAACAAGAGAACCACCAAAGCTTGCCCTTTTCTGTCAGCTTCATCATAAACTTTATGGCAAAAATACCACTTAAAAAGGCAATGATGAAGGCGATAATTATGGCTGATATTGGATAGGAAATTGCAATACCGCCACTTATTCCCTCATATATCTCCATAATAAGAGAAAGCAATATGATAGGTATGCTCATCAAAAAAGAGAATTTGGTGCATTCTTTTTTATCTCCTCCTGCAAGAATGCCCGCACATATAGTTGAGCCAGAACGTGAAATTCCCGGAAAAACAGCAAAGCCCTGTGCTATACCCATGACAATTGCCGTTTTATACGAAAATTCTTTTTTATTCTTAGCAAATAATTCTGTTACAACAAGCAGTATTGCTGTAATCAAAAAAGATATGGGAAGAAAATTTCCGCCAAATGAGGCTTTTATTAAAGGCATAAACACAAGGGCAATTATGCAAGTTGGAATTGTTGCCACCACAAGCATTATCGTATTTTTTGAAAATGGAAACTTGATGAGTTTAAGAATATCACGCCAAAACACCACACAGATGGAAAGTAGCGTTGCGATATGCAAAATAATGGATATGAAAAGACTCTCTTCAACACCAAATATATTAGACAAAAGCACAAGATGACCACTTGATGAAACGGGCAGAAACTCAGTAAGCCCTTGAACAAGTCCCATAAAAAATAAAACAAGGAAAATGGACATATTGCCTCCTTGTTTTATTATATTTATATGCACTCTATATTATCCTATTTAGTGTTCATTTCCTCTCTCTTTTCCTTCTTTTTCTTGTTGTAGATTATAAGAATGATTAAAAGGATAATTAAGATGACAATTATCACAATTATAATATAGATGTACCAATAACTTTGCTCATTTCTGTAAATTCTTGCATCATAGCCAATAACACCAAATAGTCCGCCATAGCTTGTTGGATTATAATATTTTGCAAGATAGATATCAGAAATTGTGTGCCCGTTGAAATTAAAAGTACCATTAAATGCGTGCTCTGTTGTTCCGATAGGCGTCCAGAATTTTTCAGAAAGTGAAATATCTGCCATAACTCTGTAACTTGCAAGTTCATAGAAACGTCCGCTTTCACTGACAGAGCCACTGTTTATCTTTTCCATATAATAGGTCAAGTCTTCCACAGTGTAGATAAGATATGGGTCATCACTTGCTCCTGTACCTTGCTCTTCAATATCTGTCATTTCGTGATACAATCTTTCAAACTCAATCTCTAGCCTTATCGTTCCGGCAAGTGATTGTGTATCAATCTCCTCACGGGTGAAATAGAGCGTGTTTGTCTGAGCATCAAAATTATTTAGAACATTGATAAGCTCGCCATAGTAATTGATAATCTCAATATTGGTGATGTTATAGCGTGCATTTGTGATGATGTTGAGAGTTAAATCAGCACCCAAACTTCGCAAGACAACATCTGTTGCACTTCCCTCATAAGTCACATAACCTGCAAGATTTGCATCGTTATTATCAGTCGCACCTTCAATTATATCCTTTTCAGCAAAACTTCTATAAATATAGATCGCCATGCTTTCACCGATAAACTCAGGAATGATTGGCACAACTGATTCCGCCATATCGCCGGTTACTTCCATTGTGAAATATAGGAAATTTGTGTCGATGTTGTAAAGCTCTATATCGTCTAAATTCCAGCTAACACCAAAGCCATAATCCACTCTAACCATGAATGTTATATTATCGCCAACTCTTACATCATAAGTCGTGATATCTTTAACAAATGTTCCGCTCTGTAGGTGTCCAAGCGTGACAGGTGTTTGAACGTTTGAGATGTTTCTGACAATCATATTTGCAATATAACCAGAAGTAGCATCATATTCACTGAAACTCAAAGTCACTCTCTTTCCCTGAACAGCTAAGATGTAATTTGCATAAGTTTCAATCTTGTCTGTGAGCACTCTTGTGTTAAATCTTTCCTGCGTGGCAACTTTATACCAATAGTTAAAGTCATAACCTGAAGATTCAAGTGCTGTCAACGTGAATTCTTTTGTGGTGTCAACATAGCCTTCATTTACAAGAGCTTCAGCATACATATCCTCACTAGCTTGCCCTATCTCATACTCCATCTCTCCGCCGGTAAGAGTGACGTTGACTTTAGCAAAATAGTAAACTTCAATCGTCATCTCAACAATTCTATCACGCTCATTTGTTGACCAAGGCACATTGTTTGTGAAACTTACAACATCGGCAAGATAGTTGTTGTTTGCATCTCTTTGCTTGATTACAAACTTATAGAATTTATAACCGTCAATTTCTGGAGCAGTCAATGTTATATTTGTGTTAAAAGCAACTTCAATATATAGTGGCATTTCTTCATTGAACCAAGAGTTGTTCATGTTTTCTCCTTCCACCAAATCCTCAGCAGTGATATTTGCTCTAATATTTGGCATGATTGAGAAGGTGATTTGCGTCTTTAAGAATGACCAATATAGGTATAGATTTATTGTCATAACGCCATCGGTATCGATGTAAGCATTGTCACTAAGCTCATATCTTCCTGTATTTTCATTCAAGATATAGCCCGTTTCCATAAACATAGTTAATGCTTGGCCTGTTGAATTGATGTATTGCCTACCTTTACCGCCAGCATAAGTGAAGTAGCCCGCAAAGGTATAATCTTCTTTCGACTGAACGATGTTGAGAGTGCCGTTTGAATAACCAAGATTAGAGGTAATATTGTGGCTGTTGCTTGCACTTAAATTAAGTACCTCATGGAATCTCACATTATCAATCACCGCAACAACAGGGTTATTAAGTGAAATATCATTTAGGACTACCCTATATGTCTGAGGTTCAAGATTGATGGAAATTTCCGTGCTATTTGAAAGAGCACTGACGTTAAAGTAAATTACGTAGTTATAGTTGTTTTCTGCAAAGTTAAGTTGATAACCTCTGACATCAGTTATATTCAACATTTCATCGTCATAACTTAGACTGATATTTTCAAGGTTAATCTCAAAGCCAAGTCTAATATACGCCACAATGCTGAAATAGGTATCTGTGTAGCCAACAACTTGGAGAGTTGATTGATTTGAACCATTGCCCCAAACCTTTTGACTCATCGCATCGTCTATCTCTAAGAAGAGATTTCCGCCTGAAACAATCGTTCCTAACTCGTTTTTGAAGTTGATATCGATTATATTCTTTTGAGGTAAGAAGTAAACATTTATATCAAGCTCATTTACGCTTCCAACGATATTGAAGAGTCGATAGATATCATAAAGCTGACCGTTTTCCTCATAGCTTCCATAATGTTGAATGGTAACTAGATTATTGTTGGTTGAAACGACTCTTGAAAGGCTATACCCGCCTCTTGTCACGCCAACCTTTAAGAATACTTCGCTGTTGGTGTTTGTTGTTAGAATAAAGTTTTGTCTGTTAACAACTCCATTGTAATCTTTATAATGATTAAGTGTGCCAGAGACATATCCATACTCATTGACATCTTGAACAACTCCATCTTCGTATCCAATCAAGGTGATATCTCCAACAGAGCTATCCTCTTCTATAAGTCCATCAAAATCAAGATATGAATTGATGTTAAAATCTATAGAACTTGGAGCAAGTGCCACAAAGAATGGAACATAATTATTCATTGCACCAAAGCCTAAATTCAACATATATAACGTGTCAAGAGTGATTTCTATTACCTTTTCCGAACTCTGATTTCTATATGCATAGTCAAAGTCACCTCTGACAAGTTGAGCTTGACTGTATTCTGCATTTAATATATAACCATAGCCCAAGAAAGTGTAGCCATCAGGAACGTGCAATTCGATAGTTTTGCTTGAACCATAATAAATATTTGACTGATATACTTCCGTTTCTTCTTCAAAGAAAGGTGCATAGATTAGCCTATATACTTCCTCTTCGAGAGAGCTATCACCATATTCTTGATTTAGAACATAATAACTATAAGCATTGAGTGCCACTCTAAATTCTGCCTTTGAGAAGATAGCGTAAATTGTTTCGTCCATTGTGACGGTTATGTCAAATGGGCTTTCAGCACTGATAATTGCGCTTCCATCTCTCGACCAGCCAGCAAAGCTATAATCATCAAGCGTAAAGGAATAGGTCAAGGTGGCGGTGGAATTATAGTTCTTAATAGCACTTGTCTCGCCGTCAACCAATGCTGTAAACGAACTTAATATATCTTCATCATCAATAAGAACACCATTTTCGTCATATACAAGCACTCCTGTAGAAATCTCATAGGTTTGATAACCTATCTCAACTGTCACAACACCATCTGCCAAGATATTTTCAATTGTAAATTGATAATAGCCAAAATATGCATTGCTGTCATCTTCGACAAGCGTATAGGCAACATTCTGTGCTTGTCCTTCGCTGTATGCAAAGATGATATTATTTACAAGATAGCCCTCTTTTAAGCTTAAATATACATTTAAATTGTCACCCGTTCTGACATAAGCTATGTTATCAACATTTGTTTGGTCATTTGTAATAAGTCTATTTAAAGCATCGGCATTATCAAAGGTGAATACAACTCTGTTTTCTCTTTCAGTGGTTAAGACTGTGATTAGAGTATCTTTTCTTATTCCACTTATTGTCAATAGAATATTTGAGCCTTCCATCACTTGTTCAATACCAATATCACTGTTATTTGTTTCAACGTTTACAAACTCATAACCATCTTCGATTGTTATATTGATATCAAATGTAACATCAGAATCTACGCTGAAAGTGTTATTTGTAATTTCTATTAAACTTCCACCAACGCTTGCTGTAAACGAGAAATGTTCGCCTTGAACTGTTACATCGTTTCTTTTTACAGCACTTGTTGCTGACATTTTAACATACGGTGGAGCAGGCATATTAAAGTTCACTATTGCTCCATTATCCATCTCTTCAAATTCAACGTTTTCAAATAGAATATCATCTTGTGTGTAAGAAATGATATCAACCTCATAACCTTCATTGACCTGCAATGTAAAGGAAAGTATCTCATCAAAATTTAATGCATCAAAGATATAAAGGTTGTTTTCTCTGTCATAACTTATATCCACACTTGCACTTATTAGTGAAAGATTTTCATCAAGGGAGAGTGTTATATAGTTTTGCAAGATATTCCAATTAGCAGTTAGTGTTACGCCGTTTGGATTTGTTAAAATTGTGTCACCTGTCACAACATTGCCTTCTTCGTCTGTCCAGCTAACAAACTCATAGCCTTCACGAATTGGAGTTTCTTCCCAACCTTCTGCGTCACCAAACGCACCGTTAAATGGAACAGAAATTGTCACCGTTCTACTGTCATAATTATAATCTAATATCACCTCAATATTGAGCTCTTCAAAGATTGGAGAATAGGTAAGCTCATAGCCATTTTCTGTTTGAACAGAATTTGAAAGCAATAAAGTTGCTGCAAAGTCGGAAGCGTCAACAGTAACTTCATCATTGAAGAGATATCCAACTACGCTGTAACCTGCTCTAGACAAATCAGGCAGAGTTGTGAGATCGGCATCAAGCAGATTTTGACAAGATGCAGTATATACATATCTATTGTCAGTCAAAGGTATGAACCTATCATCACTGAATGTCACTTCACCGTTATAACCTGTAAGATCCAAAACGATGGAAACGTTGTCATAACTAAATCTAAACGCCAAAGCATTTTCGCTTGTAACAGAATTAATTATATAAGTTGTGACATTGCCCTCAGTGACAGCACTATCAAAGGTGAATTCCTCTCCTGTAAGAGAATCAAACACCCCGCTAAGTCTTACATACGCACTAAGCGTAATGATTATCTCAACGCTGTCACCATGATTTACGCTTGTTTGATAGGTGGAAGAAATCATCTCCTCGTCGTTGACAGCAATATTTGCATATTCCGCATAATTCCCGCCTAAATTTTCACCATTTGCATCTTGCATATAGACTGTGAAGTAATAAGAATTTCCTATCCAATTTGCAGTAAAGGTTACACGAGCTGTTTCTTCACTTTCATAGATATTGAAGTAATCAACATCATTTGACATCAATTCTGTTAAGAAAAGAATTGTTGAGCTGTTGTTTCCAACTGAGACTCTATAAACTCCGGCATTTGAAGTGTAATTTAAGCCAAGTCTTGAAAGAACATCGCTTAAATATGTCCACTCTGGAGTGTTCTCAGGCGCACTTAGATTGATTGTCCAACCGTTAAAAGTGAAGCCTTCTTTTCCTGTAAGCATGGTTGGAAAGGCGTTTTTATTACCATCAGTAGCATTTGAAGAGAGATAGTTTGTGGCAATAAATGGATAATTTACACTTTCTAGCAATTTTGTTTCGTCAATATTTGCTGAAATTGTTTCGCCCTCTTCAGCCTGATAGTCAAAATTGATATATAGAAGGATAGCTTTAATTTCACCATTTAGATAAGATGATATAGTGTAGTTTTCAGCATCATCACCTATTATATTAAAGTTAATCTGAATGCCTGAACCAGGAAGTGTTTGAGCATAGAACGCACTTTCAACATCGACGATATCACCACTTATAAGATTGCCGATATTGAACAGAAGTTCGTTGCTTTCATTTCGTATAACAACACTGTTCGTGCCATCATAGAGTTTTGTGAAGATGTCTTTAAGAAGAGCATCGTCCTTTTGCTCCACAACTAGAGTGCGTGGAGTGACATATAAGCGAGCCGGCATCACATCTGTATTATCAACTGAGCTATTATAATAATAACCAATTTCAAAATCACGTGCGTTGAGTGTTGCAGAAAGTTCATAGCCTTCTTCATTTACCTTTAAGTTGTTTGAAGTAGAATATTCACCATTCACAACACCTATATCGACACTGATATTACTCTTGTCATAATATGTTAAATCTAAGTCGCCATAATTTATCTCGTAATAATATGTAGGCTGTTGACCATACGTCACTGAAACGCTATCAATATAAAGTCCAACTTTCGCCTTTGTTATCTCACCGTGAATTTCACCTGTAACAACATAGTTAACATTATCAGAAAGCACTGCTTGCACTGTGTAGTTGTTGCCAACGTATCTTGCAATTGTGATACCGTCATACATTGTCAGAGTTAAGGATAGAGTTTCGCCGGAAATAATACCATTCAAAATCTCGCTCGCATCTTCATAGAAAAGTACGGCATTATGATTGTCAAATTCTTTGGAAACTCCGGCCACATTGTAAGTGAGTGCCTTAGGTAAAATTCTGACAACATAAGCAGAGAGTGTGCTTGGCTTACCAAAGATAACATCAAAATTTGTGCTTGTTATGTTATCTGCATATACTGAATAATCACCAGCATTTTTCACCATCGTATTTACTGTAAATCTTAAATCTGCATCAAGCGTTTCGTCAAAGCTTGAGCTCTTGACATATACATTTTCCTCTTCGTTATATGAGTATAGATTCAAAATATATTCATGAGTGATAGATGATGTTGTGCTTGACAAAGTTATTTTATAGTTTCTAGCTTGCTCGTCAACTTCAAAAGTGAAGTTTGAATACTGCAATCCGTCATAGGTAAGTTCCATATTTAGATAGGAATTGTCATCACCATCAACAACATCTGAAGAGCTAATGAGAAGATAGAATCTCTCGTTTGATGGCGTTATTCTATATGCACCATTAGCACTCAAATCCTGAACGCTTTCGACAACATAATTTTCATCGACAACGGAAGCGGAAAGAATCTTATAGTAGCCAACCGCACTTCCTTCTCCTCTTGTGAAGGTAATTTCAATAGTATCTCCAAAAATTGTGTTGTAATCACGAACAAATTGGTTCATCAAGCTCTCTTCTGAGCCATAGCTTGTTCGATATGCACCGTCAGTTGTGAATGTAAAATTAAGATTAAACGGAATAACAGAGAAGTTTAATTCTGTTGGAGTGATATTATAATTGTTGCTTTCAATAACTAAGGATACGCTGTAATCTCCCATAGTTAAATAGCCACTTGCTGAATAACTACCATTGTTTATGGTTGCACTTACACTATACTCAGTTGTTGAAACAATATTTTCTCCAGAAGTCACAGTGTAACTAAAGCCAGAATTCTCTTGCAAAGAGCCATAGCTAAAGGTGTTGTTTGTAAGAGCTATCACTGCATCAGCTTTAACAATTTCGCCTAGTGCTATGTTGTTGTCATTCATAAATCTATAGTTTCTTGCTGACGTTCCATTTAGATAAAGAGTGACATTGATATCAGTTCCAACCTGACTCGTTGCAAAGATAGCGGTAATTGAAACTTCGTCATTGACAACACCATCATTTACACGCTCGTCAAAGTCGATATTCTCCATTCTGTTTGTGCCATCATAAGTCTTTATTAAGTTTAAGTTTGCTGGATTAACTTCAATAGCATCAACCGTTAAGTAGTAGTTTTCATAGAAGGCAAAATTGGTTGCTCCCTCAGCTTCAAGAGTTAAATAGAGTCTATAATTACCTGCATCTTTAAAAGTATGAACATTACCACTTAGATATATGTTAATAGTTGTGATATTTCCACTAAAGGTCTCATCACCTGTGCCTGTCTTTCTGTATAGATTAAATGTTAGATTGATTGGAGAAGCCTGTTCGTTTTCAATTACCAAATTGTTGTCTTCTACTCTCAATAAGTAATCATAACCATTATAATCAAGATTTAGAAGGCTGGTATCTTCAAATTTAAGGAAGATTATCTCCTCGGTTGGCACAATTTGGAAGGAATTTTGTGCAGAAAGCGTTATTATAATGCTTCCATTAACAAAACTATTTGTGCCGTTTAAAAGAAGATTATATTGCCCTTCCGCACCAAGCTCACCCTGCGTTAAGCCTTCAGGAATATATGATAAGGTCATAGCATCACCAGTCACCGCATAAGTCTGTATATCAGAATATGTGGAAACTAGGTCAACTGTTGTGATTGTTATATAGTTTTCTGGCAAAGTCAAAGCAAATTCATAAGGAGCAATCTCTACGGTATCACTTGTAATATTTGTCATATTAAAGTCAGCAAAGGAAGAGCTTACAACTGTGACGCTGTAGATTCCTTGATAGAAGAAGCCAAGTCTGTTAGCATCTGCTCCCTCTAAATCTAGGCTTAGCGTGTAAGTTGAGATGAAGAAAATGTCTGATAAATCTGTGACCCCATCAGTATCCATAACGGTAAGGCTAAGGTTGTCTTCCAAATTACTCCTGCTTAAATCACCGTAGGTATATGCACTTTCTCCCTCTTCATAAAGAGCGGAGATGTTGAGAACAGCGTCTCTTTTTAAAATTGTACCTCTTGCGTTTACAGACGAAAGAGTGTAGTTGTTTTCGTTGTAGCCTTCTGTTGCAGATAGCACAAGTGTGACGCTAATATTCTCGCCTGCATGATATGTTGAGAAATTGGCATTGATATAAACCCCTTCGTAATTTTCGCCTACTATATTTCCCTCTAGGTCAACACGCAAACTTGCATTGCCATCATATACCTTATTGAACGAAAATTCTGAAACATCTATAGGCATTGGGAAAATTTCAAAAGTATATGCTTCATCAAAAATGATATTGTTATAGTAGTTTGCTATTTCCGCTCCTTCTTTTACTTCCACTCTTAGCTCGTATGTCGCACTATCAAACGCTGTTTCATAGTTAAGTGAATTATATAATAATAGAGTGATATTATCATAATTTAACAAACTTTCAATCAATGCAATATTATCGACAATTTGAGCTCCAGCGTTTACATCGTAAGCAATGAGCGCTCTAGTTGAAACTTGACTATCTCCGCTATAGACAACAACATTGCCGTCATTAATTTGCAAGCTGTAACCAGAGGTGTTGTAGTTGACCATAATAGTTTCTAAGCCTTCCCACGAAAGTCTCAAAGTGTCAGATTTGATAATTTCAAAATCGCCAACAGGAGTGTCTAAGTTTTGTAGAGAATTATCATACAAAGTTACATCTCCATAGACAATTTGATAGTTGGAAGCAAGATTAGAGCAAACAAATCCATTCTCTTCGTTTAAATAGAGATTGTAGTTTCCTATATCTTCTCCAGGGGTTCTGTTTAAATTGAATTGTAGAGTCTCACCGTTGATGCTTAAATTATATTCCAAAGTTGGGTCAGCCGTGTTAAATTTCTTAGATAGATAGATTTCTTCATTTTCAAGATTGATTATTGCTTTAACAATATTCAAAGTGAAGGAAGTTGTTACATCTCCTTCATAGATATAATAACTTTCATCTATTGAGAAGTCGATGGTATATTCTCCAACGTCTTTGATAGAAGTTACTTGCCCGTCATTAATTGTTATGCTAAACATACCTTCTTGTCCAAAAACATAATTCACGACTTGCACATTTTCTGTGTTGTAGTCAGCAAGTAACTCATCATACATCACATAAGATACATCAAGTGAGAAACTGTTGTTATGTTCTTGCCCATCATAGGTTATAGTTTGTTGTCCAACATATTCAATTCCAATAATTTTGATAGGTTGTAGGTCTATTTCAAAGGTAACCTCTTCATTGACAATTTGATAGTTCTCTAGGTCAGAAAGAATATATCTATATTCCTCTTTCATCGTCACGGTTATTCTGATTTGATAGATACCATTGTCTTCCACAGTACCGCCATTTTCAGGATAAAAGGCAAGGGTGTTAAAGTTGCTACTTTGTGCTACCACTTCGCTTACTTCGCCAGCTTCTCCTCGATAGATGATTTCAAAATTATAATCAAAAAGTTCGCTTTCAGTGCCATCTAGCATACAAGTTTCATAGGCATAGACACTTTCTAGCGTTCCAACGCTCTGCCTATAAGACATGAGTCTTGAACTTGCTCCAATATAACCGATTTCCCAATAAGCCTTTAAATTTATTGGCTCAAAGATGTTATCAGTCACACCGACATACGTACCGTTCAAGCCGGTGAAGATGGTTGAATAATCTTGTTCTGTTCCATCACTTGCAAGATAGGACAGTCTTTCACAAGTAAGGAAGTGTGTGTAAGGGAAAACGATATCTTCACTTGTATCCTGACCAAGTTGAATATAGCTAGAAAACTCGTCATTATTAACTGGTAAGTTGTAATCGATAAAGAATTTTACAAGGTCACTATATGTGGCGTAATAATCAACCTCTGTCACCACGCCTTCTTCATAGGCAATTTCCTCGGAATCGTCACTTAAATCGAACTCGTATTCTCCAGAGGTTCTTGTGCCATCACCTTCAAATGAGGTAGCTTCATATTGTCCTATATCTATCAGTCGTATATATTCATCTAATATCGTTGGAACTTGAATAACAATGGAGGTCAATGGGTCGGTGCTGATGATGACAGGTGAGCCGGTATTGTTTCCGGTTATCTCAAATAGAAGCACGCCTTCTTCTGAATAATACCTTCCGTCCTCTAAGCCGATATCGTTTTCAACAGTAATTTCATTTACTCCGTCAAGAGAGTATGTGAAACGTGTCACACTGAAAAGATTATCATAGTATTGTTCGTCAAGACTAACAACCTCTCTATAATCATCAACTTTTGTGAATAGGACAGGGTTGAGAGTGATTTGAGCGGTGTTTTTAACATTATAGATTATATATGAAAATTCTTCAGAAAGTAGCAAATTGACATCGCTTGTCACATTAGTTGTCACATCTCCAACCACAGAAAGCACCTGATAGCTTGAAAAATCAAAGTGATTTTCTGGTGTGTAGAAATTGTAGATTGTGTCCTGTTCGCTATTGCCGGTGTTTGATGTATAGATGTTCACGTTGACATAGAAAGTGGAATTTTCTTCAAGCTGTGTATAATATTGTCGGTCTAAAACATGGAGATAAGTATCTTGATTTTCGCCGATGTACTCGACTTCAATCTCTGTCGCATTGATGTTATAAAATCTTGAATTTGTCGGATTGTTATTGTCGAGTTTTAAAATCTGCAAAAGCATATATGCATTTGGAAGATTTATATAGTATTTATTCTCTCCATCAATATTGAGCATTTGCAAATTATAGTTGTCAAGCATAACGCCACTTGAAGCACTTAGATAAGCTCTCACCTCATAAGAGGAGTTCGTTCTCATTTCATAAGAGGAGATTACTTCAATAGTGTCAATATACAAATCACTTGTCACGCTGACTGCCGAAGGAGAAGTTAAAACAAATTGAGAAGCATTATATATAGTTGAAGCGTCGGTGCTATACAATATTTGTGTGCTTATTCTGTTATTTACATCATAACTTAATAGGAAAGCAGATTGAAGCACGCTTGCACGTGTTGCTCTTACGCCTGTTAAATCTACGGCAACATCATCTCCTGTTACATCTTGAGAAGAAAAGTAGTTTGTGTTGTCATAATAAGTTAGATATTCATCATAAGTCCAATTCCTGTAGGTGATAAACATATCGTAACTCTCAGCACTATAAATCCTGTTGTTGATCATGTTATAATACTTCATAAAGAGATATTCATAAGTGTTATTTACAGTGGCAGTAGAACTTAAAGCACCGTCTGTCTTCAAGCTGTTCATCATAACGGTGAAACTGCCATAACTTTCAAACTTAGAAATTTCCGCCTCGCTCTCTACAAGAGAAACAAGGTATTTTATATTTTCATAATATAGCGAATAATCGTCAGAATATGAGAAGCCAATATCTGCAGGATTTATTATAAATATGAATTCTCCTCTGATTGAAGCAATCTCACCTGTTGGATAAAACTCACTGATGTCTAAAAGAGTTAAATTGAGATAGACATAATAATTTCCAACATTTGGCCTTGAAAGAATGATATTATTTCCATCAAAAGTTGCCCCTGTCACCTCATAAGACACCTCTACATTAGGAAAGGCAGATGTGACAGAAAAATCATTAAAAGAGAATGTCAAATTTATGCCATCAAACACATAGTCACTTATCGGCGAAGATATATCCGCTCCGGTGTATGTAAATTCCTTTGTGTTATCCTCTACTGAATAGTTTACATCTCCGGTAAGACGCCATGTTGCATAGATAGTGACTGCAACATTACCTTCAACATCATTAAAGCCATAAATAGCACTATTTAAATATGAATATTCATCTACTAAATAGTAATCTGATTTTGTTCCTGATGGAGCCATTGTGTAGAAGCCATCAAATGTGAAGCCAGCCCTTGTTGGCACTATACTAGAAAGCATAGACAATCTTGTGTTATAACTAACATTCTCAATTATCATACTCTCCGCATCACTGCCCTCCACTGTTCCACCATTGAAGATGACTTCAACATCATATTCCTTGGCAGTCCACTGAGCGTAAAGAGTTATGGAAGTGTCACCGTTTTCACCTGTGCAAAGGCTTTCGGTGATAGTTTCTCCAGCTTCAAAGCTGTCACCGCTTCCATCAATACTTGTGTTCCAATTTAGGAAAGTATATCCGGTTAAAACAAAGCCGTTTTCTGCTATTACGGTCTCTTCGCCATAACTTGCAAGCGTGCTTGAAGTTGAGCCTGTAGAAATTCCAAAAATAGTGCTTCCTTCAACTCTTTCATCACCACTTGAATAGTTTATATAATAGGAATTTGAGCTATAGTTACGTTCTATATGAATGCGATAGTCTGCCACCCCTTGCTCATCTATATATTCAGGAGCGAAGAAGTTTTCGTCAATTCTATAATAGTTGATATATATTGGAGTTGCTTCAGATTCATTGCTATTATACACAAGCCAGCCGTTTGTTTGATAGCCTGATTTTTTGTTGAAGTAATCATTTAAGATGACGCTATCCTGTGTGCTTACAAGATAGTAGCTTTCATACTCGTCCTCTTTATTTTTTAGATATTCTTTATTAAATTCAATATTTGTAGCGTTATTATAATAGAATTGAAGTTGAACCTCATTAAAGGTTGTTTCATTGCCAATATTATCATACACTAGCTCATTTCCGTTTCCGCCAGAGGTTATAGAGATAATTAAAGTTCTTTGCTCTACGATTGGCACAATATAGATTTTTTGACCAGCAAGTGAACCAATATTATTTTTAAAGTAATCTTTAATTAAATCACCATCTACGGTTATCCTGTTTAAATTTGTTTCAATTGTAATTTGGTCACTATAAGAATCAGCATCAAAGCTTGCAAGATACATACTCTCATCATAATTCCCGCTTGCTAAGAGGTAAGAAGTTTCGTCCATGAGTGCCACTCCGGTGAAATCGTAACGATTTGAATAGTATTCATTCATTTCAAATTCAAAATCGCCGGTGCCAAGGTCATCACTCTCGCCTGTTCCGCTATTACCATAATAGTATGTACCTAAGCCCAAGCCTCGTGATTCTGAAATACCTTGAGAAAGATATCTTAAAGAGGTGGTGCCGTTATAGTTTTCGACAATAGTTCTACCGTCTGTAATGTTGGTCAAGTCATTGCTACCACTTGCCTCATAATCCACTGTGTTACTTATATATATCGCCTGTAAGTCGATTGCGTAACTATCTCCGCTACTTTCGTAATTTAAATATTCATTATAGTCATCAAGGAAGGCAACCATTGAACGGTATGTCTTCTCTGTTTCATGGCTGATATATTCACTAATGATCGTATCTTCCTCACCGTCTGTGACAATTTGGAAGCCGGCAAAAGTATAGCCGTTAGCAGAATTATCACGAGTGCTAGATGCTGATACCACATTACTTAACGTACGCATACCAAAGCCGTCATGAGCTCCTATATCAATAGTAGTTCCAGAAACACTGCCTGAAAATACCTGACTAAAATTTGTGTCATCATCATAAAGCTCGCTTTCTGCCGTTTGTTTAAACTTAGTTTCAATGTTGACACTGTAATCAACATCTTTTAAAACAAAGGTCAAGGTGAAGTCATAGTTTGGAAGAGCTTCTAGTTCTCGTTGCTGTTGCCCTATGCCAGATGGCACCCACGCTTCGTTATAGTACATATTGAAATCAAAAGCCGTCTTTTCGCTTTCATATATCATTCCGGTTGTGCCCATAATAGCACCGCTGGAATCTGTTGGAGCAGCCACCGCAAAGTAATCACTAAGTTCACCTGATTCATATTTAAACGGGCCATTTTCATCAAACATACGGCCGTTTTGCGTTATATTTAAATAAAGATTATCATTTAAGCCTTCTTCTACTAAGCCCTCTTCTGGATCATCATCGCTATATACACCATCAATTGACTGACCTGTAAGCTCACCAAAATCGACAGCCGTATTATCTTCTGTGGAGCTCTTTCGATAATTCCACTGATAATACTCATTATTGACAATTCTGAGCGTCATAGATTGTGAGCTTAAAGGACTTATGGTAATCTGCGAGCCTTGTGTGTATCTTGTCCACTTTTCCACATTTTGAATTAATGAATCATCTTCATTCAATGATAGATATATAACAGGCAGTGGCATTTCTTCCGTTCCCTCTAAAATATTACCACTCTCATCAACAAATTGAATAGTTACCTTTGCTGTAATTCTCGTTTGAGAAACAGTGACAAGCTCATCCGCCTCAGAATCACTAGAAAGTCCAAGATATACCGAAACAGAATAGAAGTTTTCTCCGTTATCTTTCGCCTTAGCAAAGTCATAGTAAATCTTTTGTAGATTGTTATTTGAAATATTTTCGACCGGCATTAAGACTTCAAGCGTAGCGTCTCTATAGTCGGTGCTATCTTTGTTTCCAGAATACTCCACCATGTAGTTATCGGCACTCTCTGTGGAGAAGACTAAGCCAAACTCTTGATTGGTATAGAAATTGACGTTATAATCCATACTTCCGTCAGAATTTTCAGTCGCATCTCTTGGCTGTTCTATGCTTGCAATTCTGTCGATAATTTCAAAGTTGAAGCCGTTATAACTACGATAATTGCCTGTCACCCTTGCAAGAGTGGAAGGTGCTTCTTCAACAAGATAGAGAGTTTGAGTCATTGTGGAAACGCCTTCGTTCAATACTTCCCCAAACTCAAATAGATAATATTTGTATTGCTCGTTTTGAGGATTTTCTGGGAAACGCATACGAACTAGAAGCCCGTTGTAGTTTTCATCACCATTAAAGTGAACATAGCCTGTAGTATTTTCCATATCAAAAGCGTGAACAGTAGAGAGCATATAGTTATCAAACATATTCAAACCGAACCTAAATCCAAACAGTTGATTGCTTACAGATAAGAAGAATTCATAATTATATTCTTGCAAAGAGATAAAGCCATCTTCGCCCTCTCCTGTAAACACCTCAAAGAAGCCGGAGTTCAAAGTAGTTTCTGGCAAGGTAAGAGCATAATAGACACCCGCTCCAACATTTAACTTAAACGTGTTTGATGAGCGTGCAATCTCTAAGTTTACACCCGCATTTCCAATTGCTTGCCCAAAGGTATATGTGACAACTTCTTGAGCATATTCTGTATCGTTCCATTCACCAACTGATGAAGGAGAAGGATATGTATAGAAAGCACTTCCATAGGTGTCAACATATTGATTTTCAAGCATATTTGAAAGCCCAAAAAAGGCATTTGAATATGATGCCATATCAAATGTGAAGCCGAATTTTAATTTAACACTAATCTCTATGCTTTCAAAATATTCATCAACAGCATCGGTAGAATAGTTGAAAATTATTTGATCATCAACTATTGGTGTTTGGTCGATGTCATAGATTTCCCTTTCCACCATGCCAACCGTGCCATTTGCAAGTCTTGAATTAAAGTATATTATAACTTCATCTATCGCTTCTGTCCACTCATATCTATCAGCATATCCACCTGCTTTAAGTGCTGTGTCAGAGAAATTGATTGTAAAGGTGTAAACCTCATCGTCTGTTCCTTGCCATTTCAAATAATAGTTATCATCTGTATTAAAGAAATAGCCCGTTGTGTCTTGATTGTCCGCAAGAATATTCAGTCCGCTATATTCTCCTTTGCTAAAATCAGAATAAACGCCAACTATCTCAAAATTTTCTCTGCTTAACGGCGAAACGGCACTCAATATGTTTTCTCTAAGCCCTGCCAAACTATTGAAAGAGTTATATGGCATAGAGGTTGAAACCGATTCGTCAGTGCCTATTCCTTCATAGTTTACATTTCCATAATGACCTTTTTGTGTGTTCCAATATTTCTCATAAGTGTTATAATATACTTTAAACTCAACATCAGACGCTTTTTGCCAAACGGCTGTAATTCCTAAGTTTATTAAATTTACATAGGCACTTGCTCCTAGCAAGTTAGATACTAGCGTGCCGTTAACATTATAACCATCTTCATCAATTTTGTAGCCTTCTCTAACAATATAGAAACTGTTGTCTAAATCGTTGTCGCTATCTGCCTCAATCGTGTCAACAGGAAGTGTAGTCATATATGTTCTGTCATAAAGTTTACTTCCGCCGTTGAGAGTTACGCTTATGATATCACCATTCACAACAACAAATTTTCCGTCACCAAGGTGAGGAGTTATCTCTCTTGACTCCGTGCTAATAACATCGTCATACACCGCTCCACCTTCGGTATTTAGATATGTTTCCACACCTCTTGTGAGATATTGAGCGGTTGTTGAAAGATTTTCCATACCTGCCGTATAAGAGGCTCCCTCCACATTGTTTGAACCATAAATGAGATAGGAAGCGGAAGCGTTTGCAATTGTATAGACGCTTATACCTGTGAGATAGTCATTTGTAAAGCCTGTGTTATCCCGGCAGTTGATGATATATGACTGAACTGCATTTCCTACAAGAGTCGCACGGTTTAATGTATAGTTTGCACTTCCGACAAATCTAAAGTCTTCTATGATAACATTACGAACAACGGCATTTTCAATCGTGCCGAAAAGGCCGACGCTTTGGTTATAATCCACTTGAAGCGAACAGTTGATGCCAGAAATTGTATGTCCATTGCCATCAAAAACAGCATACCTAAAGGAATAATTGTTGATACCAATAGGCTCCCATGCCTTTGAACTTAAATCAATATCATTTTGAAGAGAAAAATATGTAACACTTGTCTCGCTATAAACACCAGAATTGTATCTATCAGCAATTAAAGACAAATCTTCTGCTGTATAGATGAGATATGGAGAACTAAGCGTGCCTTCGCCTTGCCAAGTGCCACTTACAGTGTTATCCCAATCATCATTTGCGTCCTCGTTGTTGAAATATAAATATGGAAGTCCATTGTTGACAGTTTCGCTGAGCATCCAGCATCCGCTTGAGCCGTTATAGAATTCAAGACCCATACCATAGATACCTTCAGCCTTACTTGCCTTTGTTGACAAAAATTCGTAAGAAGTTGCCTTGCCGTCAAGATGAGGCACACTTATCATATTTCTAAGGTCATTATATGCCGATGAATTATAGAAAATTTGATATGGAGCGTCATAGTCATAATAAACATCATTTTGGCTTACGCCGGTTGCCGTGTAGTTGGATATATCAGTGCCTATAATCTCTCTAAAATGTAAGTTACTGCCAATATTTGTGATATTTGTTGAGTTATCCAAGGAAACAAGGTCACCCACATTAAATGCATAGCTTATAAGGCTGTCATTAGTAAACACATTTACAGGCCTATCTGCATAGCCGACAAGTCCGGAAACATATACTGCTCTATTAGATGCACTTGAATAGCCACTTATTCTAAAATCACCAGCGTTATATACATATTGGAATTTAAAATAGTTGACATAAGAAGAGCCTGATCTAACACTGTCAGCACTACCAAGCAAGCCTCCTGCCCTAACATTGACATTGTTGGTGCTTGCCATAAGAGAAATATCTCCATTGTTGAAGGAATTTGTGATATTTAGATATTTCCTTGTTGTCACACTCTCCTTACCTACAAGTCCACCAACGCTTATATTTTGAGTGGAAGAATTTTGATTGTTTGAAATTGTCCCTTTGTTAAACGATGTGACAATATCTACATTGCCGTCAGTCGCACCGATAAGGCCTCCAACACAAGAAACGCCAGAGACTGTGGCATAGTTTGAGGAATTCTTAATGGTCGCAGGGCTTGATGTGTCATCGTCATTTACTCCTGCGTCATAGGCATAACCAACGAGTCCACCGACATAAGACACAGAATTGTACGCTCTTGAAGAGATGTTCCCCTTAACACTCACTCCACTTATCGTTCCCCCATGAACCTCGCCAGCAACAGCTCCGACATAATGCGAAGAGGATAATGTGCCTGTGTAGGAGATATTTACTGAAACAAGGTTGATGTTTCTAACCGTTCCTTCCACTCTTGCGAAAAGTCCAAAAGTAGAATAAGTGCTGTTGTTTGTGAGGTTGTAGATTGTGTTGTTGTTTCCATCGAAAGTCCCCATAAAATATGTATTTGTTCCACCCATTGGCGTCCAAACTCTATTATCAAGGTCGATATCGCTTTCAAGATATATCGTTTTATTTGCATAGGTATTTCCGCTGGTCACCTGTCCAGCAAAATAGGAAAAGCCCTTGGCTGTGTAAATTCTTATTGTTGTTGCTGATGACAGAGACGTTTCATTGCCAGAGCTATTATATCCTAAAATATCAACATCATCTGTATTGACACTTGTAGCATAAGTGCCGTCCCAAACGCTGGCATCTACACTGACCGCTTGCGTGCTTAAACTTCCAAAAGATATAGCAAACGCTCCGGCAGAACCTCCTAAAATTAATAGTAGCGATAATAAAAAACTCTTTACTTTCATATCAACCTCTTCTATTTTTATTTACACTTTTATTATACATAAAAACAACATAAAAAGGCAAATAAATTAATAAATAATTGCTACAATATATATTTTATATATAATAGCAACTTTTATTTGCCAAATTTAAAAAATAAAATTTTTTGTTTAAAAATTAAAAAACATTTTATTTTTATTTAAAAATTAAAAAACATTTTATTTTTATTAAAAAATTAAAAAATAATATTATTTTTTAATTTTTTTATTAATTTTTAGGTGTTTTTTTTGATTTTTTTATTTTTAAAGATTTTTCTATAGTAAATTTTCTAACAAAAAAATATTTCTTTTTTATTAAATAAATTATATTTAAAATAAAAAAAGATGCAAAATTTGCATCTAAAAAATTAAACTATTAAAGAAATTCTCTCCAAAACTTTATCCTTTCCAAGTATATTCATGATTTCATATAAATCTGGAGAATCTTTATGGCCGGTTATTGCGACACGTAAAAACTCACATACCTTAGCTACATTTCCTTTAAATTTATCTGGATTAAGTTTATATTCCTTATTGTCAGTTGCATAGTTAAGCTTTCCTGCCATCTCTTTAATTTTATCGAACCAAGCATCTTTACTTGTCAAGTCAATATATCTTTTATAATTCTTTAATACCTCTTCAAACTTCTTTCTATCAAGCTCATCAATTTGATATGATTTTGGAGCACTGAACATATAATCAAAGTAGTCAAGCACCATGCTCCATTTATATATATCCTTTCGTGGCTTTGATTTTTCTCTGTCAATATTTAAAACTTTAAGCACATATTCCTTATCTTTCTCAAGATAGTCAACATTCTCTTCAGAAAATTCCTTTGCCCAAGCGAGCAGTTTTTCATAGCAAGTTTCAGCCGAATACTTTGAAATCATATCTTTTGAAATATCATTTAATTTCACAATATCAAAAACAGGACGATTTGCCGTTATGTTAAAGCCGTCAAATGGAAACTCATCGACATCAAGAAGAGGATTATTTTTACGCCAAATTTCAAAATTTGAATTTGCAAGATTGGTTAGATATTCAATAAGAGCCTTTGGTTCATATCCCTCTTTCGCAAAGAAACGCATATCCGCTTCGACATCAATTCGTTTAGAAATCTTAGTTTTTCCACCATTTTCACGCAATTTGTTTATGAGAGGTGTGTGAATATATTTTGGAAGAGTAAATCCAAGTGTCTTATGAATTTCAATATGAAGTGGATAGGAAGGTATCCACTCCTCCCCTCTCACCACGGTTGTTGTTCCCATTAAATGGTCATCAATAGCGTGTGCAAAGGCATAAGTTGGCATAAAGTCACTTTTAAGTAAAACTGCGTCTTCGCCATTTTCTTGAATTTCAAGCTCGCCTTTTAAAACATCTTTAACTTTAATCTTGTTCTGCCCGTTTCCAGCAGACTTTAACTTTATAGCAAAAGGTTTTTCTGCTTTGATATATTCCTCAATCTGTTCAAGCGTCAAGTTTCTGCAAACATCTTTGTCCTCTGTGATGCCAAGAGCAAACATCTTTTCACGCTTCTCTTTAACATCATTTAGGCCTTCAGTTTTACGACAAAAACATGGAAAAGCCTTACCTTCTGCTACCAATTTTTTTGCATAAGCTTTGTATATCTCTTCACGCTCACTTTGAAAATAAGGGCCGTAATTTCCTACAATTTTGACGCCTTTCTCTTCGTATTCATCTGGCAAGTAGCCATAACGTTTTAATGTCTCCAAAATTATTGTACTTGCTCCGATAAGCTCTCGTTTTTTATCAGTGTCTTCGATTCGCAAATAGAAAACTCCGCCCGATTTTTTTGCAATATTTCTGTCGATTATACACTGAAAAAATCCACCAATATGCATAAAGCCTGTTGGGCTTGGAGCAAAACGTGTAACCTCCGCATCTTTCTTTAAAGTTCTTGCAGGATATCTTTTTTCAATCTCCTCTACTGTCAAAGCATTATTAGGAAATAGCAAATCTGCTAATTTTTTGTTATCCATATTTTCTCCTTTTTTAGTTCAACTAAATTTTATCCTCTCACCGCTTCATCAAGATAAGTCAGAAAATCTGGCAGTGAGATATTTACAAAGTTTTCCACTCTTTCAAGACAAATTAAAGCTCTATCATTATGAAGTAAGTAGTCCGCCATATCATTCTTATAGTCAACGGAGAGTGTTCTAATATCCAAGATTTCCAAAGCCTCAACATAGACATCTAGCTCTGTTATAAACTTATTCATCATCTCTTTAATCGCATCAAGTTCCTCTTCAGTGAGCGTCTTATATGAGGTCATTTGCATGATAGATGAATATTCGTCCATTAAATCTTGAAGTTTATCAAGCACTGCCTCAATCCTATTTTTGGTGGTCGGGTCGGCAGTATCATCTGTTTCGTTAAAATTAAAAGTTCCTATATCCAAGATATAGAGTTCGTTATAAGCACGTAAAATTTTATTGCAAATATAGTTTTTAGTAAGCCCAACGTGCTCCACGCTGTCCAAAATGCCTGTTGCTTCCACCGAATTTGATAAATTTAGCGACATCTGAACGCTCTTATCCACAAAATCAACATATTCTCTTTTAAAAGTGCGAAGTCTAGAGAGTTTTTCCGCATCTCCAGCTGTATTTCCATAGTTTGTAAAGTAAACATCAAGCCTGTCACGTGCATCGATAAAATTTTGTACACTTTCAGTAAAGTCGTCTATGCTAACTTTTAAATCTTTAAGCGTTCCTCTCGTATCACTGTTGACTTCATCAGCGTCAAGATTGGTTATTACAGTGATATTTTCATCAACATAGCTCATGGCAAAGGAAAATACACTGTTATAGTAATCTCTCAACTCCAAATAATCTTCTTGCTGACTTCTGATGTATCCATCGACAACATTTCCATAAGAAATTTGATAATATTCTCTTGTGTTTCTGCTCGATTCACTTTTATTTAATACCCTATCGTAAGTAGCCATAATAGCAGTCATAGAATCATAAGAAGTTTTTACATCTTCGACATTCGTGCTTGAACCACAACCTGCAAGAGCCACCACGCAGGCAATTGAAATTACACATAATGACAAAATTGAAACTATTTTTTTCTTCATCTCTCCTCCTTACAGTATGCCCGTAATAAATGACAAATAATACGCACTTGCTGTGCCATTTTCTTTGATATCTTCAATCTGTTCCTGCCAAACACTATCGTAGAGATAACCATACACTAGGTCGGTCTTTAAATAATTAGTTGTCATCATATACACACTTCTTGCAGTTGCCAATCTACCCTGTTCATCTAAATTTTCATACGAAGATAGATGATCAACAATTGCTCCAAGCACTTCAGTTGTAAAGTCATTATTGACAATTTGAGAGTTACCACAGGCTGGATAAATATTTCCAAGAGCGACAAAGGTTTGATTGTTTGCTTCAATAAATTCAAGCATCATCACCCTGACATCGTCCCATGTTCTCATCTCCCAAGACTGATTGTTGCCAGCAGTGTGAGAGGTGATATAACTTGCCATATCTTCCGCTCTATCTCCTGCCGTATTTAATCCATTTATCACATCACTTCGATTTGCTCTATAGGTGCTGTTATAAGAGGTGAAAATGATATGTTCTCTATAAAAATCTCCAAGATTGTCATAGGTTTGATATAGAGTTTTAGCTAAGACAATTTCCTCGTTTTGAGCATCATTTTCAAGCATATAGTCAAGATAGTCTTCAATCGTCTCTTTTTCAGAGTTCTCAGATAAATAGCCTTCATCAACAACACTAATTACCCTGTTTGCTACAGCATCTGTGTCACGTTCTTTAAAGAGCGTAACAAAGACAACTGTAAGTATTGCAGCAACGATGAGTATGATAACCGTAAAAATTATTCCTTTTTTCATCTATTCTCCCTCCTGAGTTTTTATCGTCTGATCTGCATTAGTGTAAGTTGTAATCTCTTTAATCCATTTAAGTTTAACCTCACCCGGAGAACCGCTTCTATGCTTAGAAATCAAAAGATAGACTGTGCCAGCCTCATCTTGAGAAATGGCATCGTTATAATAATCTGGATTATATAGAAACATAACAATATCCGCATCTTGTTCAATAGAACCCGAATCTCTAAGGTCGGAAAGAACAGGCTTATGATCCTCACGCTTATCAACATCACGGGAGAGCTGTGATAGTAATATTATTGGAACATCAAGCTCTTTAGCCGTCACCTTCAGCATTCTTGTGATTTCCGTTATTTCCTGAGTTCTATTTTCACGGCTTGTCTTGCCTGAGGTCATAAGTTGAAGATAATCTATAACAACAAGGTCAAGTCCTTCCGTCATTTTCAATTTGCGACATTTAGAGATTATATCAAGAGGAGTAACCATGGAAGAATCTGATAAATAGAGCGGGCTTTGTGCCAATTTTTTCTCTGCCGTCCAAATTCTTTTCCATTCCTCTTGATCCAATGAGCCACGAAGTACGTTTGACAAATTTACCTTTGCAATAGAGGCTAAGGAACGTCTCATAAGTTCCTCTTTACTCATTTCAAGCGCAAACACTGCCACCTTCTTTCCTTCCTCTATAGCTACATGAGTGGCAATATTCATAGCAAAAGAGGTCTTTCCAACGCCCGGACGTGCCGCCAAAATAATAAGTGCACTTTTCTGCAAGCCGTTTGTCAGTTTATCAAAGTCGTTAAAGCCTGTTGGTAAGCCACGCATTTTTCCTTGATTTTCAGCTAAATAATTTAGCTCTTTTAACACATTTGTCAGTGCTCCGCCCGGCTTTCCCACAAGCTCCAAATCACCCTTGCCATTATCCTTTTGTGACAAATCAAATATAAGTTTCTCTGCACTTTGCATAGCCTCTTTTTCGTCAGTGCTGTTAAAAGCGTTCTCAATTATCTTCTGTCCGCTTTTAATCAAATTTCTTCTGATTGCATTTGACGAAACGATATCGCAATAATGCATGAAATTAGCAGCTGACGGCACAACATTTGTCAAAAATGTTATGTAGTCAATTCCACCAACACTATCCAACTTTTTCTCCACTTCAAGCTCACTCGTCAAAGTGACATAATCAACAGGTATAGATTTAGAGAAAATAGTTTGCATAGCCTTAAAGATATTTCTATGCGATTCAGAATAAAAATCATCAGGTGAGAGTGATGACAAAATATCAGTCTGTGCCTCTTGGTCAAGTAGCACACACCCAAGCACTGCCTGTTCGCTCTCTAAACTATTTGGTAAAACTTTATAATCAGCCATACTCCCCTCTTATTCCTCTGAAAATGGATCCTTTTTGCCACTTTCTTTTAGCTTTTTCTCCCGCTTTTTGTCAATCACCGAACAAATGTAGAGATAAAGAAAAAAGAGAACGAATAAGATGACAACCGTGACTATGATGTTCACCACTTGCGGAACGCCGTAGCTCATCATAACCACAGATAGCACCAAAACAGGAATAAAAACAATCAGGCAAAAGATGCCCAACTTTTTTAACCTATCCTTTAAAACCATTCTCTCCGAAACTTTCATAATAATCCTATAAGGAAAGTATAACAACAAATACGCCTTTTGTCAAGAAACTTCCATTTTTTTCAAACTATTTTAATTATTTGCTATAAAAAAGGAGGCAAATATTTGCCTCCCAAGTATTTTTATTAAAACTTTTAACACGCCTAAGTTTTCGTTCTTTCTCTCAAATCTCCCCACGGAGCATCTTTCCTCTTTCTCTAAGACGCATATTGTGGTCAAGAATAATCTTTCGTATTCTTATGGACTTTGGAGTGACTTCCAAATACTCATCATCACCCAAAAATTCAATACAGTCCTCAAGGCTCATAATTCTAGGAGGAGTTAAACGAAGAGCATCATCACTTCCTGAAGCACGCATGTTTGATAGATGTTTACGCTTGCAAACATTGACAACGATATCTCCACCCTTAGGGTTCGCACCGACAACCATACCTGCATACACAGGCGTGCCTGGCCCGATAAAGAGTTCTCCACGCTCCTGAGCATTAAAAAGTCCATAGACGATAGCTTCGCCCTCTTCGTGAGCAACAAGTGAGCCATAATCACGGCGGTTGATTTCGCCTTTATAAGGTTCATAGTCATAGAAAATTGAGTTGATGATTCCTTCTCCACGTGTATCCGTCAAAAATTCTGACTTAAAGCCAAAAAGTCCACGTGACGGAATCAAAAAATCCATCTTCATGCGAGAGCCATGTGGGGTCATACCTTGAAGTTCGCCTTTTCTCACACCCATCTTGTTCATAACTGTTCCCACGCAGTCCTCAGGCACATCAAGATAGAGTCTGTCGATAGGTTCGCATTTGACGCCGTCTATCTCTTTAATTAAAACTTTTGGCTGAGAAACTTGAAACTCATAGCCATCTCTACGCATATTTTCAATAAGAATGGATAGATGCATCTCGCCACGCCCACAAACTTTAAATTTTTCAGCAGTATCGCCGTCTTCAACTTTAAGTGATAAATCCTTAACCGCTTCCTTATAAAGTCTGTCACGGAGATGGCGTGAAGTTACATACTTACCTTCCTTTCCGGCAAATGGACTATCGTTTACCATAAAAGTCATCTCTACCGATGGTTCTGCTATCTGGACAAATTCAATAGGACTCACATCACTCTCGTCACAAATAGTGTCACCAATAGTCACATCACCTAAGCCTGCCACACAGACAATTTCCCCCACTGTTGCTTTTTCGACATTGACACGTTTAAGCCCTTCATAGACGAATAGACTGACTATCTTTGATTTTAATCTTTTTGTATCATCATGCCAATTGCATACAACAACATTTTGTCCAACTCTTATTTCGCCATTTTCTATCTTACCAACAGCTAGCTTCCCCACATAATCGTTCTGTTCGCAAGAGGATACTAGCATTTGAAGTGCACCTTTTTCGTCACCGGTTGGAGCGGGAATATAATCAACAATAGTTTCAAATAGTGGCTTTAAATCTGTGCCTAAAGTGTTTTTGTCAGTCGAAGCAATACCTTGACGAGCGGAAGCAAAAACAAATGGTGAATTTAATTGTTCTTCGTTTGCGTCTAACTCCAAAAACAATTCCAAAACTTCGTCAATTACTTCGCTGATGCGTGCGTCAGGTCTGTCTATCTTATTAATCACAACAATAACTTTTAACTTAAGTGCAAGTGCCTTTTCAAGCACAAAGCGAGTCTGTGGCATAGGCCCCTCAAAAGCATCGACAACAAGGAGTACTCCATCGACCATTTTAAGCACACGCTCCACTTCTCCGCCAAAATCAGCGTGTCCCGGAGTATCCACCACATTGATTTTAACACCGTTATAAAAGCAAGAGGTATTCTTGGATAGAATTGTGATTCCTCTTTCTCTTTCAAGAGCGTTACTGTCCATAACACGGTCAGCAACAACCTGATTTTCTCTAAATACATTTCCTTGTTTTAACATCTCATTGACAAGTGATGTCTTGCCGTGGTCAACGTGGGCAATTATCGCCACATTTCTTATGTTTTTATTTTCCATATTTTCCTCTCAAATAACTTATTGATTATATCACAATTTCATCTATTTTACAAGAATTAAATAAAAAAATATGGAAAAAATGTGGAAAAGTGGAAATAAAAGTGGCTTTTTGCCTTTATTTTAGCCACTTATAATTAAATTTTATATTTATTTTTTCTATCTTTTAATTTTGTTTTTTGTGTTTTGTGGAAAACTTATGCCATAATAAAACTATAGTTATAGCTACAACCACAAGAACAATCGCTGTTAAGTACCAAAAAGCTCGATTTATTTCAAGATAATAGATTGTTATCGGCTCGTCAGCTGCTAGCTCATCAAAAGTACGCTCAAAGGTATTATAATATAACCCTCCGCTTTCTGACATATTTTCACTGCGTGCTTGCTTTGTCGTAGAGGCTAGTTGATACACAAAAGTAGAATGGTCATAAAGTGACACTATCGTGCTGACATCTTTATTAAAAGTTGTACCCCACATAATAACTGTGTTTTTCATAAGATTTATTAAAGCTGTGGCGGAACTTGAGGAAAACGGAAAAGCTATATTGTACGTTGATTTTCTTACAAACACACCAGTTTTTTTAGGCACAACAGGTTCGCTATCTTCCACATCAAAATATTCATTAAATGCCTCTATACAATCAAACTTAAGTATAAAGCCAACTGAGTCATAATCAGAATAGTAGTTTGGCTTTGATACGCTTGTTCCATCTATTCCCTCAGCTTTTTCTTCATAGCTATCTGACAAAAGAGATGCTGTATTTTTTAGATAATATTTGAAGCCCTCATAAGAGACACTGTCAACATTTTCAAACGCATAAGAATTGACAGGAAAAAGATAGGCAAAGGAGATGGTGGTGCCATTTGTTATTTTTAATAATTTAAAGGAATTTTGAGAGCTTTCAGCAGATGCTACATCAAAAGAACTAAACGAAAGTGAAAAAACAAAGGCAAAAAATAAAAGAAGGATTTTTTTCATAGATAAATTCTATTCAAAACTCCCTCTTTATATTCTTTAAACTAACTTCCGGTCACACCGGTATTACATATATTGTCATTTCTTGATGGATTCGTAATATTTTCGGTCACCGTACAACCAGAGATGGTTGTGTTGCCACTCACCGTTCCTCTTGCATATACTGCAAGTCCGCCAATATATACCGTGTGAGAATTTCCAACAACACCTCTTACCGTCACCTTACTGTCAATATCTATGTTGTTGTTTTGGAAAGTGCCACTTGTTCCCGTTGTCACTGCAATGCCTGCAACCTGATATCTTCCACTGCCAGTACTTACAAGGTCAAGCGTGATATCACCAGAGAGAACACAATTTTCAACGATGCCCAAATTTGTGTAAGTTATTCCTCCAACAAAGATATTTTGCACACCGGTTGTGTTTCTATCTGAAACTTCTATCTCTCCGGTAACATTATTATTCGACATTCTACCATTGTTGAAAGCAACCAGACCAGCATAGACTGCGACTGTCTGAGTTTCTGTGGCATTTTGCACCGCAACTGTCGAGGCCATACCACTGATTGAAACTCCCGAGATGATAGCGGAGGATAAATTTTCAATAGTAAGTCCAGCAAAAAGCGTATTATCTCTAAGCACAGTGCTTGAATTGTATGTTGCATTAACCGTCAAATTGCTGATATTTCCGCTTGTCCTTTCAAATAGTGCAAGTCCTTTTCTGAAACTTATACCATTGTCACCGGTATTTAAGCTAGTTATCTGACCTACATTAACTATCTGATCGGTTGTTAAATTGTAGCCACTAGGAGCATTGGCTGTATAAGAAATCGTGTGATCTCCACCATCAAGATTGCCGGCAAATTCTCCGCTGAAAAGTATTCCTTCAAAGTCTAGATTTAAAATGTCAGTGTTCAGACGGAAACTATAACGTGTGCTTCCATCTGTTACCTCTTCATCGCCACTTAAATATGAATTAAGATATTCATACTTACTCATTCTTGAGCCTATATTGAGAAATTGCTGGTTATTGGAAATTATATAAGGATTTTCTGCTGTGCCAGCACCAGAACTAAATAGATTGAAGTTTACAGAGCCACTATAAGTCTTCCTTTGAGATTGAAGCCCCTCTTTGCCATATTTGACGGTGAGAGAGAACTCAACATTGCCGACGATGGTTGGCGTAAACTCTTTGATAATTTCGCCGTCCGCATAGGCTATCTCATAGCGCCTGTTTTCTTCGACCACTCTGCCGTCACTACGATATGAATATGTTACATCAAGGATGAAGAGAGTGTTTTCATCTTCAACCTGATCCAGCGAACTCCAACTGAAAGTTCCTGTGTCATAATCCCACACAATGTCATATTCAGCTTTTGGACGAGTCAAAACTAGGTTGTATTCGTCAGAGGAAAGAATATTCGTATAGGTTTCATCGACACTTATCGCTGTAATCTTAACATCAAACTCGCCAGCCACAACAATAACTTCGCTGTAACCGTCAAATGCGCTAGGAAGAGAGCTGTTTATGTTGTCATAGTCTTCTTGGCTTGCAAGTATTAAAATTCTAGTACTTTCGCTTGTCAGGTTGAATTCACTTTCACCCCTAATATTTAGATTTACCGTGTAAATTGAACTGTTTTTATTGAAGTAGTTTCTAAAATCTAACACTTCGCCAGACACCACATCTTCACCTAAATCAATAGTGATACTTTCAATTGTATAATCACCATTTTCGTCAACCGATTGAGTTACCGGAGCAAGTTTGTAAATTTCTAAAGCCGTCTTTCTTGATTTAAGAGTGTTAGCTCTATCTAAAACTACATAGACATTGAGAGTATTTAACCCCGCTTCAATTTCGCCTGAATCTTCAATAAAAGTATAGTTTAAATTATCAGTGGTCGAAACATCACCATTTATGATATTCCCTTCCTCGTCTGTCACTATGAAAGTGAAATCTTCATCAGACTGATACTGCCAACTTAAGTGTCCATCTAGCACTTGAAGGGAGGAGACGCCGTTAGCAAGACTCAAGCCCTGAATTACATAACCATTAGAGCGAAGTATGTATGGCATTGTCTCTTCTGTTGGCTCAAGAGAGGTATAAGCGATATTATCTCCGTACGCATATCTGCCATCAACAAGAGTGACATAGTTTCTGCCAACAGGTTCAGCATCTACAACATTTAAAACTTGTGCTTGAATGGTCACTTTGACATATTCAACTCTTCCACCAACCACTTCTGGGAAGGCATCTTCAATATTGGATAAATCAAACGAAGTGAACGTTGTGTATGCCAAAATCTCTGTGCCGATATTTGATGTTGTTGTGCCTTGCGTTGTGTTTGTTATTTCATAGAACTGCACACCAACTTCATAGACAACCACGCCGTTGCCTAGTCCCAATTCTGGGTTATCAAAACTCATAGGAGCCCAAGATACTATTCCATCACTAGCTGAAGCCGTAGGCACTGATGGAAGCATCTTGCCTCCAACATTTACTGTGTTAGATTTAACAGCAGTCATGGAAAGACCTGTGCCCTGATTGCTTATAACTAAATTATAGACATTTACCTCCATTCCATCACGAACAGCAGAATAGTTTGCCGTAGAGCCTAGAGTTGTGAAAGAAAATTCATCAGCATTTAATTCTGTCAATTTGTAAATATAATCAGGGTCATCAGCTACAGCCAAATAATTTGTCGTTCCCGCTTCATAGATAGACTTTGTTATTGTTGTGTCATAGTTTTGAGCGGTGAAGATGAAGCTTGTGTTTTGGGTGTTTGCGTTATTGTTTACCTCATACTTAACACTTCTATCATCTGAATAGATATTTGTATATACATTTCTGTTGTTATCTTGAAGTGCAAAGGCGTTAAGCTCTGTCGTCACGGTCGGACTTGATAGCTTATAGACATTTTCAATGATATAAACTTCACTGTCGATATTTATCTGATTTCCACTGATACTTCCAAGGGTGGCAAATTTGATATATTCATACTGACCATCAGCAAGGTTATCTAGGCTAAAGTAAGAAACTGAAGCCTCTTGTGGATCTACAGTGGCAGAAGAAGGATTCCTGTTTGATACCGCCTTGTATATGATAGTTGTAGGGAAGCCTCTAAACGCCGTCCATGAAAATACTCCATTTGTCACCTTAAAGTCTTCGCAGGCACTATAAAGCATCAAAAAGAATATGCTTGACTTACTTGAAATTGAATAATTATTTCCTTGTGCATACACCTCAAAATAGTATGCTCCTTTTGCAAAGGTATCTAAATACTGTGACAAAATTGCGTTATAACCTTTCGTGCCATTTTCGTCCACGCTTATATTTAGATAGAGTTTTAAGTAGTCATACTCTCCATCGCTATCCTCATCAACCTTTTCCACGCTGAATGAAGTCCCGTCATTGCCGACAAGTCTAGCATTCCAAGATGTTCCGCCATCAAGGGTAGAAATTTCAATACCATACTTTTCTGCCATTGCCTGACTTTGGTTGTATAGTTGCATAAAGTAAGTTGTAGCGTCATTTTTTGAGCCATCTTGCAAATAGATTTGTGTGCGATAGATTTTGATGTAGTAAGCACTGACAATATCCTCTTCGCCATCGACAATAACATCATCTAAGCCTGCCTCGACATGAACGGTTGGATTGACAAAGTAGTCTTGCCTATCTCCGCTTGTTAAAATCTTCCATTCGCTTGTCAGAGTGGAATTATTACCAAGCAAGCAATATTCTATTTCGTATTTCCCCTCTTGGATTGCTTCAAAGGCAAAGTCGAAGATATTTTTATAATTTCCTATTCCACCAACGCTATATTTTAGAATATTGAAGAAATTGACAATTAGTTCTCCATCAGAATTATTCGCTGTGTTTGCAACAAAGGCGTCAGAATATGCATTGAGTCTGTCGATATCACTTGTTCCTAAAAGGTCACCAGAGAAGATATATCGTGCGTCCATATCAGCAACTCTTCTAAAATCTATTGTCGATTTATCTTCATCGACATAAGAGGTAAAGCGGAAACGAATTCTCACATCACCATTAACTAAATCTCTTAAGGTGAAAGTGAAAGGATAGTAGAAGGTGTTGTTTAGAAGCTGAGAAACGAGTGGCTGTGTCACGTCTTCGCCCGCTCTTATACCACTAAATAACTCATAAATATCTTGATTGCTATTTATATCATCTGCCCAATCTATGCCTGAATTCCAATTGATAGAAAGAGTTCCACCATTTAATACTAAGTCGGAGTTAAATTGATTTTTAACCACCACTGCGACATTGTTTGCTGTGTCAAGCACATATCTTTCGCTTGAAGAGATAATGAACGGGTCACTAGAAACACAAGCAAGAGAGATGTTATATTCATTTCCAGAGCATTTAAACAAATCTCCATTGAAGGTTCTCTCTGTTGTGTCCGCTGTTTCATATCTATTAAATAGTTCGCTATTTGCATTGTCGTATAAGAAAATATAAAATTTCTCCATCAATCCAAGATAGTTTTCATCGATATTCCATTCCACATTGCCACTTTCAATCACAACTGAAAGAGCTTCTGGAAGCTTTGTGAAGTTTAAGTCACGGTCTTTAAATTTTTCTATATAAGGACTATAATAAATCTCATTTCCTAGTGTTCCAACTTCACTTATTCGGAACATATAGTTTCCCTCACCGCTAAGATTTGGGAAAGATACCTGCGAGATGTCCTCATAACTAAACACGGTATCAAGCTCCTCTAAAATTCCATAAACATCGATAAGAATTTCATCACCCGAAAGTGTAGCATAAGAATTTGGAACTTCCACTCCATCTATATGTGTTGTACCGTCAATTTGAAGCATAACATTAAATCTAAGTGTTTCTGAAGTGTTTTGAGGATTGATATAATCTATAATAATATTGAAGCCTGTGAGCGGAATATCTGTGCGTTGTTTAAAGACGATATAAGTTCTCATAAGGTCAGCATCAAGGCCTTCGGTTATCTTTCGCACATCAAAAACACTATCTGCACTCAAAGCTCTAAAGTTATATGCCACCGCATCGGAAACGACATAATATATCTCATCTATTATAGACTCTTGCACAACATAAAGATAGATAGTTGTATCGGTTGTTAAATTAAATTGCTCTTGAAGTAGGCTCATATTTAAGTTATAAATATACATACCTGCATCAGCCATAAAGTTGTCATAGATTCCTTCAATAAACACTGCCTCGCTTGCGTCAAATGTGCTATTTAAACTTGCAAAAACTTTAACGACCTCACTTTGAACAGTTATGGAAAGTTTGCTGTTATCGACCGTGTTAACTGATATATCTGTAGGAGCAACAGACTTCATGAATACTCTACTTCCTTGAATGTATTGAGAGTCTAGTCTTAGCAAAATTGTGTCATCGTTATACACAACTCCCTCAGTAGTAGCATCTCCTGCGACACTCACTCTCACACGGAAGTTAATGTCGCTTGTTATCGCATCTACGTTGGATATATCTATTGTCACACTGTCAGAATTTGCCGTCACATAAGTCCAAGGAATATACATTGTATAGCCGTCAACACTGACAATGCTATAGAGATATGTTTGTCCTGGAGTGGTGCTAAAATATAATTCTCCACTTTCCGTTATATTCATATCTCCACTGTCTAACCCATTTGCCTCTGTGCCTAATAAAGTTGTCCTAACAAGTCTAGCCTGAGAATTATGATAGCTGGTGTTTGTTGAAGAGGATATAATCTCTATATTAATCTCTTCGCCTGTGCTTACAAAGGAAGCTAAACTTTCATAATTATCTCCAAATAATTCATAGATGTATATTTGAGAATTTGCTGTCTCAACTTCGGCACCAACATAAGTTTTTTCTTCGCCGTTTAGAATATAAGCACGGACTTTATAAATATCAGCGTGAACGTCAGAAATCAAAGCTTCGTCCCAAGATAAGATTAGGCTTGATAAGTCAGCACCATCACGAGAAAGTTTGACATTTTCCACTCTTGGTAAGCGTTGTAGCAAGATGTTGAGAGTGGTGACCGCAGAAGAAATTTTACCCTCCTCAAACGCCATAATATTTATTGTATAATTTGTGTTTGACACCCAAGCGTCAGGATATTCAAAAGAATAATCATCATCAGCACCAATTATTCTAGTTACATAGTTTTGTCCGTCTGTATAGGAGACAGCATAGCTAGCATTTTCGTTTATATTTCCGCTTCCTGATTCTCCAATAATTACGCCCTCGTTTGTCAAAGTAATGGTGCTGTTTTCTGGTGTTAATTCGTCATATATAGGAGTTGCAAGCACTTCATAAGTTTGACTTTCGATGCTATTTGAAGCTAGGATATAGCTTTCGCCATCGCTATAACTATTCACAAATGCTCGGTATTCCAGCGTTCCGCCATCTGGGAGATATTCCTCTATAAAGGAAGTCAAATCGTAGGTTACAACCGTATCAACGAAGTTACTGCTTTCAATCAAGATATACTCTCTATTTTCTTCGCCGTTTCTAGGAGTATAAGTAACTTCCAGCATAATACCGCCATTTGCATACGCAATATCTTCGTCTGACGCAAATGAAATTTCCACTTGTTTTCCTAACGCATAGTCATCTGTGCCTTGCGTGACACTTAGAAGCTCATTATTAAAATACACTTTAACAGAATTCATGGAAGATGGAATATTTTCACTGCTTGCAACCGTCACTTTGACATCGTTTAATTCGCCTGCTGTGAAGTAGGATATATATTCGTCATAATTGAGCATCAGCTTGTATTCTCCATCAGCTTCTTCCACCTCGCTTGCTGTAAATTCTTTGATGATTTCGCTGTTACTACCAATATATACCACAAAGACATCGTTGTCGCCATACTCGCCGGATACTAATATTTCCAAGTATGGTCGAAGTGCTTCAGCGTCTTCGCCAACAAAGGCAATATCGTTAATACTTGGCGTTGGCAACTTCAAAACAGAAATTGGAAGTGGATATGTATAGGCGTTATAGTAACTTTCTTCACCAACACTTGTCAAAGTATCGTTAAAATACACCGTTCCGCCTGCTGAAACGCTATATGAAGATAGCACCGCATAGACATTTATGGAAATTGAGCCAGAGTTAAGGTTGACGAATGGTTCTCCGTCTGGCGAAACTGAGTAAGAATTTGTAAAGGTTGTCACCGAAGCAATGTTTCCAAGACTATCCTCAAAGATAATCATATATCTCAAACTTTGCAAATTGCCTTGAAGAGGAGCAAAGGAAAGCATATTTCCAGAATATGTAATTGTTGTATTGTCTGGAGCTATGCTATTTACAGAGGCTAGAGTATATGTTGTCACGCTTGAATTGATATAATATCTTCCCTCTTCTTCATAATCTGCTGTGCCAATATAGTTAAGAGCATAACTTCCCTCTTCAAGATTAGAAAGTCGGAAGGAATTTTCAACTTTTTCTGCAGTGCTTGTCACCCCTCCCGCATCAATCTGATATTGCACACCAGAAATATATGCAACATCAAGAGAATTTGGTGTTATTATTAGAGCGTTGTCAGAAAGTTGCACCTTTTCAATTGGGCTTAACACATGAAGAGTTATTATCCCTGAAGAGGAAGATTCAAGATAGTATGGGTTTTGTGCCACCACGTCATATCTATAATCTGTTGATAAAGCAAAACTTGAAATTTGAACATCATATTGTCTAGTGCTTACTGTTGAAAGAAGTTCACGTGCTCCCTCTTCATTGTTATAGCCATAGACTCCGTATGTGGTGTCTTGAGTATGGCCATAGTTATTCTCGTCAAGCGTCCAAGTAAGCATATTAGATGTTTTATCAAAGGTTACAATTGGAGTTGGCATCTTTTTAACTACAAGCTCAGTTTCTCCATCAGGACAAGTCGCATTGAGAGAAGAGAGCGTGAATACTCTATTTAAGAAGTAATTTTGATAGTTATATAATGTAAATGTCAACTCTGAGGCCTGCGAATAGTAACTATTAAACGTTTCATTTGCCTTCAAAAGATTTAGTAGGCTTTGATAGTCTATTGAATAATTATTTCCAGAGCTTGAAACTATATTTTCTCCACCCTCGACAGTCACTCTGCTAAGCAAATTTTCCATGGTGTCAGCATCATAGATTGACAATCTTGTTGGGCTTGATGCTCCACTTAAATCTACCTTTATAAGAATATTTTGTCCATTGACATCTGCGATATGCATATTTAACACAAAATACTCTCCAAAGGTCACATCTGTGGTAAAAGTAAAGTTGCCGTCATAATAAGTAAACTCAGTAGGAGCACTCAATCTTTGCAGAGTGTAAGTTGCAGTGGCACTTTCAAGATAGACAAAATTTCCGGAATCTGTTGACGTTGTTTCATATAGTTTGTTTTCTTCATCAAAGGTACTACCTACAAGATTTACAGTTATTTCACTGTTTGTTATATTTGAGATATTTAAAACAGCATCTCTTTCTGCCGAGCCTGTGCCAAAATTAGATTCGTTTTCCACAATAGAAATCTCTGAAACCCCCTCAAGTCCGTGTCTAATAGTAAAAGTAGTGGTAAATTCGTTAATTTCAATATTATTCCTAATGGAAGCGTATGACGCATCTAGTCTTCTGACCGTCAATCTATATGGCTGGCTGTCAGGGAAGAGCGTACTGTCATCAGAGGAAACAACCACATCAATCAAACTATTGTTCGTTCCCAAAAATTCACTAGAAAATAGGAAGAGAGTTTTTCCGTCACCAGCATAATTATACGTCACAGGAACACTATCTAACGTCACTGTTATACCTGACATATTTTCCACATTATTAACTTCAAGATAATAGCCGGTGGCCTCCACAAAATCACCGGTAATCTTGCTTTCGTCATAGCCAAAACTGATAGCTGGTGTTTCCAACTGCTTGGATATGAAAAAGACATCATTGAATATGTAGGAATTTAAGTACTCATCTTCATTTAATGGTGAAGCAAAAATTTCAATATAATAATAATGCCCTGCTTCTAAGATAGTGTAAGTGTCCATTGTTGTAATTGTGTTGTCAAAAGATGAGATATCTACACCTGAAACTCCACTTTCATAGGTATCTTTATCAATATATGCATAGCTTATTGTGTAATCTGAAGCTCCACTAACGGCAGTCCACGAATAATTCACCTCGCCATTATCTCCACTTTCACTTGTTGGAGCGGATAGTCTTGTCAAACTCTTTAATGTTGCAGAGGATACTGAAAGAGTCTTGTCCTCTCGCTCTGCCACAATTTTAAAGGTGATTGTGCCTTGCGTAAAATAGCTTTCATCAAACAAATTTTCTATCTCATCGACAAACGTGAATGTGCCCTCAGTATATTCATAATATTCTTCGTTGACGCTTTCATATTCGCCAGCATTTAACACCTCCAAACGATAACTCTCTGCATTATCTTCAAGGGTAAATGTTATGCTGGATACACCATCAGCATACTCGTGAGTAACAGAAGAAAGGATATCTATTTTCACAAAATCTAAGGTATTGCTTGCATTGGAGTTTATTAAATACAATTCTTGCAAGGTTGCAGTCTTAGCATAGTTATAAGCCACAAGTGAATAATTGCCAGCACCACTTAGAGAGATAGCTTTATCTATCGATGTCGCTGATGATTCAAAGCCGTCTAAATCCAAATTTTCTATTAGCGTATCTCCCTTGCTAAGCACAGTCTTAAATGCGGTTGCAGTAGCCATAGCGTTTGTCGTTGCTGTGACGTTAAAAGATTCTGCGTTCTCTAAATTATCTCCACGCCCAGAAAGTGTGAGAGAATTTAGTTTATAGATATTTGCTCCATCAACTATATCACTGTTTGCATAGAACACTCCATCACGCTTGCTTATAACAGCAAGAGACTGTACTCTTACCAAATTTTCTCCAGCATCAATTCCTTCAAAAGAGGAATAGTTTTCCACATTTTCAAACTCAAAGAAAAGTTCATCTACATACGCAACTGCTTTTTGTGCATTTTCCGCCATAGTGATTTTCATTCTTCCTCCATTTTCTTCGTCAAAGGAGTTTTCTATGGTCGGAGTGGCAAGTTTAACAATGGAAATTTCTTCACTTATTCTACTTATCTTTATGCCGTCCTTGTCATGTACAGTTACAGTAAAAATATACGAACCAGCATCAACGCTAGCAAGTGCCTCACTTAAATTTACTGAAGCTATCTCACTTCTATCTAAAACAGTTTCACCATTAAAGGTTGCGGAATATGTGGCATTACCAACTTGATTCCAAGTCATATTCCCACTATTTTCATCAAAGGTAAAGTCATCATAGCTTAGTTCTGGCATATATCCAAAATATACCGTGACGGTTGAAGCTATTGAGCGATCAAATTTCCCCTCTCCCTCGGCATAAATTTCCAAAGTATATCTACCGTTTTCCTCTAGCTGATAGGAGTTGGTGTCTAGGTTAACAGTATATGACCTCTCTTCACTTTCGTCCTCATTTATGTAGTGAATATTCAAGGTATAATTTGAAGCTGTAACAAAATCTTCCGTTTCATCAAACTTATCAACTACAGCATTCCAAGTTACAAGCCCATGATCGTCCATCTGAATATTTGCCACTTGCTCAAATGGCTTTTTAACAACAAGAAGAAAACTGTCTATACTGTTACCGTCGTATGTGGCATAGACCATTGTTTGCCCAAAACTTGTAAAGGTCAAACGATTCCCCTCTCGCACAAAAAATGATGTAGAAGAAAACTTATACTCCACATCGGCCTTGTCTATGTCTTTAGTTGTCACCATATCATCAAGGTTAATCTCTTCGTCCAAAGAAAGCATGACGACATCTTCGCTAAACTCTAGCCTTGGCGTTTTGAAATTGCAGGCAGAAAGAAACACTCCACAACAGAGAGCAAAAACTGCCACAAAAAGAAATGAAACCTTTTTCATAATCCCCTCACCTTTAATACTAGTGAATTCGTATAGGAATATTCTACCACTAAATGAAAAAATTTATCAAATAAAATAGATAAAAAAATATAAAATATTTATATTATAAATATTTACGATGAAAATTAAAAGCATTTATTTAAAAAATAGCAATATTTTTATTTTAAAGCCTTTTCTATATAGTAAAGCATTTTTGCTTAAAAAATAAAAAATATTAATAAAAAATCAATAAATTATAAATTTTTTTAGATATTTTTATGATTTTTATTTTTTATTAAGATTTTCTAGATTTAAATAGGCGTTTTTTAGAATATTTAACTCTTCATTTTTTAATATTAAAATTTCATTAAGAGATGCTCGAAGGTTCGCATTTTCCACCTTAGAATAGACATTTTTTAAATCTATCCTTCCTTTTTCAACAAGTTCAATATCAAGTTCCAAAATCGCATGAAGGTTCTTGACGTAATCTACGCCACTTCCAGAAAGATATTTTTTTGTAGAGGAATAAAACTTTGCATCTCCACCTAGTTCAATGATAAGCTCACATAGTCTTGAACAAGCCTTTAATTCAAAGTCCAAAAGTTCGCAAAAATCCTTGTAAAAATCTGGATAATATTCAAAAATTTGATTTTTTTGATAGAAAAAATGCATAAAAACTGTAAAAAAGCCATCTTTTCCACAAAATAAGTCCTGCAACAGTCCTTCATAATAAGAATTCTTGAATAAATGTACCATCTATCCTTATCTATGATTTCTTCGGAAAATATGTCACAGCATTATCTTCAAATCTTTGACAAAATCTGGTATTACCTTAAATTCTTTGCCGTCAAGCTCTGCTATCCCAACATTCCCAAAGATTAATTTATAGGCAAAAAGCTTTTGATGCTTACACTTAAATCTCTTATAATCTTCTCGCTTACCATACTTTCCATCGCCAATAATCGCATGTCCAAGATGGGCTAGATGTGCACGAATTTGATGAGTTTTACCTCCAATTATTTCCACTTTTAAAAGGCTACTTGTCGGAGAGTGCTTCAAAGTGCTAATCTTCGTTTCAATCTTTTTTGAATTCTCTCTCTTTTTATCATAAATTTTAACCAAAGAGCGTTCTGCGTCTTTAACTAAATACGCCGTAAAGAGCTTATCATAAACCTCAAACTCGCCCACCACTTCTGTTAAATAAAATTTTCTTACGAGATGACTTTTAAAGGCTTTTTCTAGCAATTTTTGAGCTATCGTAGTTTTTGCAAAAATCACAAGCCCTTCAGTATTTCTATCCAATCTATGCACAGGATATAAGTTTAAACGCTTAGCTAACTCCTCCGTTTCTATACCTGCCTTTTTGCAAACTATTAAAGTTTCCTCGCCGTCAAACACAACGTCAAAAAATTTAGGCTCTTCACGATAAAAGATGGCAACAATGTCATTTTCGGTCACCATTTGATTTTGACTTATTTTAACTCCATTCACTCTAATATCTTTAAGACGAAGCATTTTTAACACATCGTTATAGGAAAATCCATGTTCCATAACGGCATCTATCACCATTTTTGCACTATCGACATTAAAATCTTTTTTATTCATACTTAAATTTTATAATATTTAAAAAATTATTTCAACAATTCTTCTAAAATTTTTTACAGCCTTATATAATAGACTAAGGAGTTTATATGAGCGAAAAAATAAACATTCAAGACAGAAACATGATTGAAATAACAGGAGCAACACGAGTTGTCGCTTCCACTGCTAAGGAGGCAGTTGTCGAGCTAGAGAACGGTACAGTAATTCTTTCAGGCAATAATCTTGAAGTAACAAAACTTGACTTAGATAATCATGAAGTAAAATTTTCCGGAATAATAACCAATCTCAAGTTTTCCGACAAACGTGAAAAAGTGGGCTTGCTTAAGAGGATTTTTAAATAATGCTCTATGAAACACTAAGCCAACCTATCATATTTTTAATACTAATTATTTCAGGATTTTTTTCTGGATTTATTTTTGATATTATAAATATTTTAAAAAAACATATAAAAATTAAGTTTTTTATTAATTTTTTAATATTTTTAGGTGTATTTTTAACAATTTTTATTTTTTATTTAATAAATTTAAAATTTAATTATGGACAATTTAGATTTTATACAATTTTTTGCTTTACCTTGTCCTTTATTATTGAGCGATTTATATCCTGCAATATTCTTGCAAAAAACACCGAATTATGTTATAATAAAATTGAGCAAAATAATGAAAATAAAAATATCAAAGGAAAAACTAAAAAAAGAATTAAAATTAGAACAGGAAAAAGAAAATAAATCTTTTTTTAGTATTTTTTCAAGCATTTTAATTATAATACTCATCATTGGAATTATCATTGAATTAGTTATAATAATTAATTTAAATAATAAAATAAACAAACTTGAGGAAAATATCAATAATATACCAAACTTAGAATATGTTTATGAAGAAAATAAACTTCCAGATTTATATACAATAGATTTCAAAGATGTATTTTAATAAAACAACTCAAATATTTTTAAAAAATATTGATTATATAGATAGGACGAAATGACTCCATCTTCCACAAAACTTGTCAGCCCGCTGTTAATGCCTAGACTTGATAAAAAACTTAGAAAGATAAACACAACCATAGAGACGACAAAGCCCTTTAAGCCACCCAACAAAAATCCCGCCACACGATTAATTTTGCCCAACCCTGCAGACTCTATGGACTTTTTTAAAAGAAAGCTTATTATTTTAAATGCGATAGACAACAAAATAAAACAAAGAATAAAAAGAATTACTTTGAAAAAAATTAATGTAAAAGTTGGTGTTATTATTTCTCCAAAACTTAGACTGCCTTCAAAGGTGATATTTTTAAGGACGGTTTGAAAAACTAATCTCAAAATGGCATTTGACATACTACCGACCACCGCAAGCACCTCACTCATTGATTCAAATTCTCCCGGAAGCATATTGTCAAAAATATTTTGTAGGAAATCATATACACTTTGATAGATAGTGCTACCCTGTAAAGAATTTGCCAAAGCTATAGACACATAATAACTTAAAAGAAAAAGGAGCACTGCACTAAACAAAGAGACTAACATCTTCAACGCTCCCTTATAGAAGCCTAAAAAGGCATAGACTAAAATCAACGCTATTATAAGAAAATCCACTATAAGATTTTTGCCAAAATATTTTAATTATATAATCAACTATAAAATAATTAATATTATTAAAATTTATAATAATTAATAAAAAAATCATATTTTTTTTAATAAAAAATTAATTTTTATTTAATTTTAATAAAAAATCATTCTTTTTTAGAATGATTTGTTTATTTTTCTTGCTATTTCTCCCCAATTATATACAGGTTCAACATTTTTATTTTTTATAAGTTCGGTTCTATCAGCAATAAATTGAAAACATTTAATTCCATTTTTTGAAAGACTTTCAACCACCTCATAACCATCATCAATCATTAAATCAATTCCAAGCATCTTGCAGGTATTCACTTTATCTATTTGTGAAAAGCAATAACCATCAACCTTAATTCGCTCCTTTACAAGACGCCTTTTGGTTAAGGATATATGCCTTTTCCCATATCTGCCTCTTGCTGTTATGATATATAATTTATGACCTTGCTCTTTTAAATAGCCTATCACCTCTTTAACATAAGGCATTAAAGGACATTTTTTTATGCAATCTTCATACTTTTTTAAAAGCTCATTAAAATCTGCATCTGGAATATGATAGCGTTTCTTTGAACTATTTGACTTAAAGTTTAACTTGCTTTCGTCAATTTGATCCATATAAGTCAATTCTAAAAAAGCTGATATATAATTCTCTGAGTTAAAGATAACTCCATCTAAGTCTATACCAATCCTCATAAACTACTACCTTACAAAAGTTTCTTTTTATTCGCATTTATTGCTTTAACAATATTTCCAATCACTTTATCCTTATTCATCCACCAATCCCGACTCCAAACACGCATGATGTTCCAACCTCGTGATTCCAAAAATTTATTGCGATATACATCACGCTCTAAGATCGAATCACTGCTCTTATAAGCCATATAGTCGCACTCCAAGCCCAATAGATACCTATCTAGCTGTTTATCGTAAATGGCTAGAGATATTTTATAATTCGTGTTTCCTAAATTGGTTTCCACACTGTAGCCAAGTTTGGTAAGTTCTTCCTTTATCTCATCTTCCAATTGATTGATTACCGTTTCCTCTTTTACCTCTGGAAGAGCAGGCTTAAAGCTGTCAAGAACATATTGAACCTCTTTTGGTTTTTTGTTAGATACCGCCCTGACATACTTCAAATAGCTTTTAAATATCTTAGGCCCGGCATTTTTCGTTCCCTCGACCTGCAATTCCTCTGGCTCGATACTTGTTATAACATAAATTTTCTCTTTCGCACGTGTTATTGCAACGTTCAATCTATTTTCTCCACCTTCAATTGAGAGAGGCCCGAAATGTGCCACAACTTTACCATATTCATTTCTTGCATAGCCAATACTGAATATGATGATATCTCTTTCATCTCCTTGGACATTTTCAAGATTCTTAATGAAAATTGAGGTATCCTCATTATCTTCTTTTCTGTTTTGTTCTCTTAAATAAGCATCACGAAAAGCAGAATCCTTTTGACATTCTGCATCAATGGCATCTTCGATAGCATTTTCCTGTTCGGTATTGAAAGTGATGATACCGATAGACGATTTGTTTTTCTTATTCTTTAAAAGTTTTTTAAGAAGAACAACAACCGCTTTTGCCTCTTCATCATTCTTCCTGCCAAGCCATTTTCCATTCACCTTGATTCGTTCAATTGGCTTATTGCCGACATTTTTAGATATGTTAGGTGCAATTTGCAATTTTCTATCATAGAAAGCATAGTTTGAAAAATTGATTAGTTCTTCGTTTTTACTACGATAGTGATAAGTAAGATTTGTGCTGTTAAATCGGGAAGTGGCAAGATCAAGCAAACTTTCCACTTCAAGAGCCGCTTGTGTGGCAAGGTCAAGATCTTCATCGCTGTCATTGCCCATATATCTTTTAACAAAGGTGGCTGTTGGGCGAAGCTGTTTAGAGTCTCCCGCAACAACAATATGCTTTCCACGATAGATAGTTGGCAGAGTGTTTTCAATAAATACCTGACTTGCCTCATCAAATAAGATTATATCAAACATCTCCTTTTTAAGCGGGAAGATTGTGGAGACGCTCTCCGGTGACAAAAGCCAACAAGGGAATAATCTTAACAGAAACTCACCATATAAATCCATCATCTTTCTGATTGGAAGGAGTCCCTGTTGTTTTGTTATTTGAAAGAGATAGTTTTTGTTTTCTTCGCTGTTATTATAGTAATCGATATATTCATCTTTAAATTTGCCAAGACAAATTCGTTTTGATATCTCTTTCTCTTCTTTTTTTAAGGATAAAATTCTGTTTCTTATATTTTCAAAATCAATAATCTTTGAAAGTTTATCTTTATTTAGCTCCTCATATTTTATTGTTTCATGATATATCCTTATTTCCAAAATCTTATCAACGATATCACGATATTGACGAGCTGTTTTAGAATTTTCGTAAGCAAAATTGAGAATAGTCTTTTCCTCTTCCGTCAAGCCTTGAAGAGCAACATTTACATCACGTATTTCAATATAGTCATCAAGTGCATTTAATAGGAGACGCAAAAAGATGGAATTTCCATTGATAATATTATCTATTGTCATTAAATATCCTTTACGGTCTAGCACTTTATTTAAAAGAGAATAATTGCTGATATAATTTTGAATATCCTTCATAGTGCTATCAAAATTCTTTTCTATCTCTTCTTCCTTTTTATTCATTGCGTGTTTAACAAAAGGATAGGCTGGGAAAAGCACCTTTGACCAATTAAGTACAGTATGAAGCTTTTTGTTCTCAACTTCGGCAATCATTTTAACAAGCGGTCTCATCTGGTCGGTAGTCTCCACGCCGTTTTCCAACATATAAATCATAAGTTGTCTTGCGTGTGGGTGTTTTGCGGTATCAAACGGCACAATATTTTTTGCAATCAATTCTTTTAAATAGGTCTTTGTTTGATTTATAACATGTATTTCCACCTTTGCTTTGATATGGTCAATAAGTGGATTATTCTTTTTAAGTTCAATGTAACGATAATATAAATTAGCCTTATTTTTTTCTTTAATCACTCTTAAAGTGGAAGATAGGCTCTTGTAATCCATAGCCATCAACTCTTTGTTTTTGAGCATGAGTTTATAAAGCACATAGTCATTGCTCTTTTTGCCAATCTTTGCTGAATTTGTGTACATCTCTTGGAGCGATAGCCCAAAAGGAGTTTTATTAAATAGTGCGTCAGAGATTGTTTGAAGCTCTTTTGTTTCAGCTTTTATGTTGTTCTCTACTAGATCAAACGCTGATTTTTCGTCCAACGCTTTTCCGCTTCCCATAACTGCCTGATGCATCTGATTGCATCTTTCGTAAAAAGCCACTTTGTTTTTCTCGGCGTCAGTGATGAACATACATTTAGAATTTAAATTTTTTAAACGGTTAAAAACAACATCGAGAGCCGCTTTTTTCTGCGATACAACTAGCACTCGCTTGTTCTTGCAGAGAGCATCTGAAATTATATTGACAATCGTCTGAGATTTACCCGTTCCCGGAGGCCCATATATGACCATATTCCCGCTTTCGTTTAATTTTTGAATGGCATTTTCCTGTGCATAGTCTAGATTGTTTATCGTATAAATTCTCTCATCATATTTTTTATTCTTTTTTGCTCCTTTCCCTTTCAAAAGTTGCTCAATTGCCATGGAAGTTAGACGTTTTTTCTCCAAAAGGGTGTAATCGTTATAGATTGAATTTGCAAGCGGAAATCTTCCTATTACGCAAGTGTTGACAATCTTCATGGAATCATATCTAAAGTTCTGCTCTTTTATATCATCAAATTTAACAAAGGAATTGTCAAATTTACGCTCAACTTCAAACTTATATCCATAGGCAGATAGATAGTCTAAAACATCTTTGACCGATTTGAGCTTGTAATCTATAAGATTATCAAACTCCATAATCATGCCCTCATTGTTCAATCGATGTTCTTTGGCATAGGCAAGCATAAGCACTTTGTTAAATTGAACATATTCATCATGTTTTGCTTCGATAGATACAGTGCTGTCATTTTCAACATTGATAACCACAGGAAAAAGAATAAGAGGTGCTTTTATGGTTATATCCTTATTTAGATAGCCCGTAACAAAAGGATAACCAATGAAAAGCTCGTACCTACCTGTTTCCTTTGCAAACTCTTCAATCTCTCTCTTCAAAAGTTTTAATGCGCTAACCTGTGAAGAAATTATCTTTTTGCCTTCTTCCCGCTTCAATCTCTCACGCCTAAGGTTTTCCAATCGCTTTTCATCGTTAGACATTGCATTTGTATCTTTATAAAGCGTTTTTAATTTTGCTTCCAAATTAAAGGCTTGATAAATTCTCTCTTTCGCTTCCTTTTTAATAAGAGCATAACTACTTCGTTTACCTTTCCACAAAAAGGTCATAAACTCGTCCATTTCAACTTTATCATTACCTATTATTGCACCTAAATCATAGGAATATTTTTTGGAGATGTTCTTAGAATATAAGCTTCTGTTTTTACCGCTTATCTCAATTAATCTTTCTTTATAATATTTGTAAATCGATTTCATATCATCACCTTCTTATGTATATTGTAACAAAAACAAAAAATATTTACAAGTATAAAACTGTAAATATAATGCATTATTTAATTTAAGTAAATTTATTGATTTTTTATTAGATTTATTTGCAATATTTAGAGGTTATCTCTTTTTATTTTCTTGCCTAACTCTGCCAATAACAAAATCACCTATAGCTGTATCCTTTGTGACAGTTGTTCCAGCACAGATATATGTTTTATCAGCAATCGTCACCGGTGCTACAATATTGACATTACAACCAATAAAGACATCATCTCCAATTTTACTTCTTCTCTTCACCTTGCCATCATAATTTGCAAAAATAACTCCACAGCCGATATTGACACGCTTGCCTATATCCGCATCTCCAACATAAGATAGGTGTGGAACTTTTGAAAATTCGCCGATAGTTGAATTTTTAATCTCTACAAAAGCACCAATCTTTGCTCCATTTTTGATGTAAGAGCCCTTTCTTAAATTGACATAAGGGCCAATTTTGACATCATCTTCAATAGTACACTCTATGATATAACTATCTTTAATTTCCACATTATCACCTATCACAGAATTTTCAATAACAGAATTTCCTAGAATTTTAGTTCCCTTACCGATAGTGCAATTACCAACAATTTTGACGTTTTTATCAATAAAATTTTCCATATAGTGATATATGAAAAGTAAAGCTATTTTGTTAACAACTTCGCTCCATTATGATTTCATTTTTAAAACGATTATATTTATCAATTGTTGCTAATAGATATCTTTCTCTCTGTTCGCTATCTAAAGATTTTAAAACTTTATCATCCATCAAAAAATGAATAGGATTAAAAATTTCATCATCTCTATCCAATAGATACTCCACCTTTTCTTTAAACGCATCGTCTTTAAATGATATAATTTTTATCTTAGAATGTAAATTTTCTTTGGTATCTTTGCCTAGTAATTTATTTTTTGCTCTCAGTGCAAAGTTCTTTAAAATGTCGTTATTTTTCATCGCTTATACCTCCTTTTTTAACAACAAATAAATTATATAATATATGAGGTAAAACGCCAAAATGTATTTTGTTTAATTGTTATTAATTATGTCGAATTATAGATATTTTTCAAATATTTATTTGTCACTTATTTACGAACAGAAAAATAAAAAAATAAAGTATAAAAATTATACTTTATATTTCTCTAAATTCTTTACGAATATATTCCTTTTTTTCTTCCTTTTGAGCTGCTATATTTTGAGCTATAATAGCATCACGTACTTTTATAAGCTCTTCCTTTTCCTTTAATATTTTTGCCTTTTCTCTCTCTTGAGCAAGCTTTTCTTTTATTCCCTTTTTAAGATTAGAAACATATTCATAAAAATTCTTTCCTGTCTTTCCTGCTTCAATCTTTGCATTCAATCCATTTTCAATTTGGCATAGACAAGAAGCGATAAATTTTTCATCTTTAAAATATTTAGTTGCTAGTCTTTTAAATTCGCTTGGAGCAGTGTATAGTCTTTTCAAAATTTTTACTTCTTGAGAATCTTGATGCCACAAAGCACCCGTCTTATCTAAAATTCTACCCTTTCCGCCTTTTAACTCGACAAGTGCAAGTCCATCTTTAAAGGCGTTGGCATATTCAAATATCATCGGTAAAACTTCACCTTTCCTATTTACAAATACCCAATACCAATCAGCGCTGTTATATGAAGTATATATCCTCTTGCCTTTACTAGACACAGGTATTCTTGCCATATCCTCTATAAAGGATTCTTCTCTTACGCCATATTTTTTAAATTGACGCTCTTTAAAACGCTCTGCCCTTTTTTGTTCAATAGTTTCCTTATCTCCGAACAACTTTTCCTTTACACCTGTTATAATTTTTCCTAAAAATGCGTTCATTGTTTTCCTCCTTTGATTTTAACTTGATTGCATGATGCAAAACGCTTTTCTAATTTTGCTTCATAATTTTCAATATGCGAAGTCCCCATTTTCAATTTCTGCATTTCAACATCAACTCTATCTTTTGAAAATCCGTTAGCCTCTAAATATTTTCTATATATTTTGTTTACTCCACCCGTGAAATTACTAGCTAAAGCAGAGCCATGAATGTTATGAACAAATCTTTCTCCATAACCCCTATCTAAACTTCTCCAACAGAATAATTTAAAATGCTTTTTCAAAGAACTAACCGCTTCGCTCATCAATTCATCACCATGTTCTTTTATAAGCTTATCAGAAAAAGTGGTAAAGAGCATAGGGCAGACAAGAAGATAATCTTTTAATTTTTCGATGTTTTCGTCACCAACATATTCTAGCTTGCTTTCTAAGTGTTTCTTGACAGGCACAACAGTCCCTTTTAAATCCACAGCAATACTATTGTTCGTCACTGGATCTAAAAACACCTCATTCCCTCTATTGCCATAGATGTCAAAATACTCTCCCTCAGAATCAAACTTTTCTTTTACGAAAACAACACCATTATTTAAACTTGGACTTATTGAATAATATTCTGGATACACAGACTTGACAATTATTCTGGTGACAAAGTCGAGTGGATTGTCCATACCTCTTATTGCTAAATATTCTTGAAAATTCATTTGCTCCCTCTGATTGCTTATATTATACGCCCAAACACCATGGTTGTCAATAGTGAATTTTAAGAAATCAGCAACAAATATCATTTATCCGACAGTCTCGAAAGACTGCAGACTTCTCTTTATCTTCTAATCATACTTTTAATCACCAAAGACAAACAAAACACAATAAAAAAAATCCACCGACCTAAGTCAGTGGAATTTTTCTAAATTAAATAGTTGAATTGTTAGTTACCAAGAACCTTAAT